>NZ_JACBZJ010000001.1:1824777-2433036 GCF_013409305.1 Cellulomonas soli
ACGAGCCGGACCCGTCGCCGTAGTTCGTGATCGTCCGGGACCCGCGCGTCCAGGTGCCCGAGCCGTCGCCGTACAGGATCACCGAGGTGGTGCCGTCGTCGTAGCTGCCGGAGCCGTCGCCGTAGCTGACCACGCTCGTGCCGTCGGCCTCGTAGGTGCCGGAGCCGTCGCCGTACACGGTGACCGTGGTGCCGTTGATCGTGTAGGTGCCCGACCCGTCGCCGTAGTTGACGACCGACCCGTCCGCCGCGGTGAACGTGCCCGAGCCGTCGCCGTAGCTGAGCAGGGCGCCGACGCCGACCTCCGGGGTGCCGGACGCGTCGCAGTGCGTCGGGACGACGGTGACACCGGGGACGTCGCCGATCGTGCGGTCGAGGTCGATCGCGAACCCTGCGAGCGAGCTGTCGAGCATGGACAGGTCGGGGATCACGATGAGCGGGATCGGCGGGATCTCACCGGCCTCGAGGCCGCCTGCCGCCTCGGCCGCCTCCGGTGAGGTCCGGTCGGGGGAGGGGGACACGGTGGCGGCGTCGGCCGTGGGGGCAGCGGTGGACGCCTGCGAGCAGGCGGCGAGCGGGAGGACCGCGGACAGGACGGCGACAGCGACGGTCCTGCGGCGGGAGAGGGGGAGCATGCCCTGAAAATACGACGAATCGGACATCGCGGACTCCGACGACCACGGGCCGGGCAGAAGCCGTCCACCCGCGGCGCGCTAGGATCGTCGGCGAACGACAGGGGAGCGTCAGGGTCGACCGGCACGGTGCCGGCAGGCCGGGGCGCTGAGAGTGCGGACCACCGCAGACCCTCGAACCTGATCCGGTTTGCACCGGCGTAGGGAGTCGGGAATCTCAGTCATCACCCCGTCGCGGTCCGCGTGCGGGTGAGCCGTGCGTGCCTGCGACGGGTGCGTGACCCCCTCCTGCTGACCGAGGAGGAGCATCACCCATGACGAGGACACTCGTCCGTACGACCGGCGACGGTCGCCGTACCCGCCGGCGCGTGCACGCTGCCGCCGCTGCCGTGGCCGTCACGGCCCTGACCCTGACCGGCTGCTCGGCGATCGGATCGGCCGACGAGGCCGCACCCGACGCGTCCGGGTCGGCCGCCACCGGCACCGTCACGCTCGTCACGCACGACTCGTTCACGCTGTCGGACGGCCTGCTCGAGCAGTTCGAGCAGGAGTCCGGGCTGACCGTCGAGGTCGTGCAGCCGGGCGACGCGGGCGTGCTGGCCAACCAGCTCGTGCTGACCAAGGACGCCCCGCTGGGCGACCTCGTCTACGGCATCGACAACACGTTCGCCTCACGCGTCATCGACGAGGGAGTCGTCGTCCCCGCCGAGGTCAGCGCCCCGGCGGCGCAGGACGCGGCCGCGTACGCGGTGCCCGGCGACGACGGTGCGCTGACGGCGATCGACTTCGGCGACGTGTGCGTCAACGTCGACCACGAGTGGTTCGCCGCTCAGGGCCTGGCCGAGCCGACGACCCTCGAGGACCTGACGAAGCCCGAGTACAAGGACCTGCTGGTCGTGCCGGACCCGGTGACGTCCTCGCCTGGTCTGGCCTTCCTGCTGGCGACCGTCGGGGCGTTCGGCGAGGACGCCTGGCCGGCGTACTGGCAGCAGCTGAAGGACAACGGGCTCAAGGTCGCCGACGGCTGGTCGGACGCGTACTTCGTGGACTTCACCGCCGGTGGCGGCGACGGGCCGCGCCCGCTCGTGCTCTCGTACGCGTCCTCGCCGCCGTACACCGTGCCCGAGGGCGGCGACGCCCCGACCACGGGGGCCCTGCTCGACACGTGCTTCCGGCAGGTCGAGTACGCGGGTGTGCTCGCCGGGGCGAAGAACCCCGAGGGTGCCGCGCAGCTGCTCGACTTCCTGCTCTCCGACGACGTCCAGGCCGACATCCCCGGGTCGATGTACATGTACCCGGTGAGCTCCTCCGTGGTGCTCCCCGAGGAGTGGACGCAGTGGGCGCCGCTGGCCGACGCCCCGTTCGAGGTCGACCCGGCCGCCGTCGCGGAGAACCGTGAGGCCTGGCTGACCACCTGGTCCGACACGGTCATCGGCTGACCGGTCCCAGCGGGATGACCACGCTCACGCGGCCGACCGTCGTCGCCCCTGCCGAGGGGCGGCGGCCGGTCGGCCGCGTGCTGTTCTGGACCCTCGCGGTCACCGTGCCGCTGCTGTTCCTCGGCGTGTTCTTCGCCTACCCGGTGCTCGTGATGATCGGCCGCGGGTTCGTCGTCGACGGCACGCTCGACCTGGGCGGGTTCGCCGACGTGTTCTCCCGACCCCGCACCTGGCGGATCATCGGGCTCACGCTCGCGCAGGCAGGGCTGGCGACGACCCTCAGCGTGCTGCTCGGGGTGCCGGGCGCGTACGTGCTGTACCGGCGACGGTTCCGCGGTCGGTCGGCCGTGCGCGCATTCGTCACCGTGCCGTTCGTGCTGCCGACCGTGGTCGTCGGTGTCGCGTTCCGTTCGCTGCTGGTCAGCGGCGGACCGTTGGGGTTCCTGCACCTGGACGGCACGTTCGCCGCGATCGTCGCGGCCCTCGTCTTCTTCAACTACGCGGTCGTGGTGCGCGGCGTCGGCGGGCTCTGGGAGCGGCTCGACCCGCGCGCCGAGCAAGCAGCCCGGGCGTTGGGCGCCTCGCCGTGGCGGGCGTTCGTGCAGGTCACGCTGCCCGCTCTGACCCCGGCGATCGCCTCCGCCGCGTCGTTGGCCTTCCTGTTCTGCGCGACGGCGTTCGGCACGGTCCTGGTGCTCGGCGGCCTGCAGTTCGGCACGATCGAGACGGAGATCTGGGTGCAGACGACCCAGTTCCTCGACCTGCGCGCGGCCGCCGTGCTGTCGGTCGTGCAGCTCGTGGTCGTGGCCGGAGCGCTCGGGGTGGCCGGGCGCGCACGCTCCCGACGCGAGCGGGCGCTGACGCTTGCCGCACCGGGCACGGCGGTCGCACCGCTGCGGCTGCGCCGCCCGGCCGGGGTGCCGCGCGGCGACGGGCACGGGCTGGACGTCGGTGCCGCGGCCGTCACCGCGGTCGTCGTCGTGCTGCTCGCGCTGCCGCTGGTCAACCTCGTGGTGCGGTCGCTGCAGACCGACCACGGCTGGGGGATCGACCACTACCTGGCGCTCGGCACACCGGGCGACACCCTGCAGGTCTCGGTCTGGCAGGCGGCCGTGACCTCGCTGCGCACCGCGGTCGACGCGACGACGATCGCCCTCGTCGTCGGGGGGCTCGTCGCCCTCGTCGTGTCGCGGCGCCCCCGGTCGCGTCCGGCCCGGCGTGCCGTCGCCGGGCTGGACGCCCTCTTCATGCTGCCGCTCGGCGTGTCCGCGGTGACGGTCGGGTTCGGCTTCCTCCTGTCGATGCACGAGCCGTTCGGGCTGCCGGTCGACCTGCGCACCAGCCCGCTGCTCGTGCCGATCGCGCAGGCCGTCGTCGCCGTGCCCCTCGTGGTGCGCACGGTGCTGCCCGTGCTGCGGGCGATCGACCCGCGCCTGCGCGAGGCGGCCGCGACCCTCGGGGCGTCGCCCGGCAGGGTGCTGGCCGCGGTGGACCTGCCGATCGCCGCGCGCTCGGTCGGTCTGGCGGTCGGCTTCGCGTTCGCGGCCTCGCTCGGGGAGTTCGGGGCGACGTCCTTCCTGGCCCGGCCGGCGAACCCGACGCTGCCGGTCGTGATCTTCCGGCTCATCGGGCGTCCGGGGGCTGACAACTACGGGATGGCGCTCGCCGCGTCCGTGGTCCTGGCGGTGCTGACCGCCGGGATCGTCGCGCTGTGCGAACGCCTGCGGACGACGGGGAGCGAGTGGTGACGACCGACGAGGGCCTGGGCCTGCACGAGGTGGTCGTGCGCTACGCGGCGGCCGGCAACCGGCGGGCGACCACGGGCACGACTGCCGTCGACGGCGTGTCGCTGGGCGTCGCCGCGGGCGAGGTCGTCGCGCTGCTCGGACCGTCCGGCTGCGGCAAGTCCTCGCTGCTGCGTGCGGTCGCGGGCCTCGAACCGCTGGCCGGCGGGCGCGTGACCTGGGACGGCGTCAGCGTGGCCGACGTGCCGGTGCACCGCCGCGGGTTCGGGCTGATGTTCCAGGACGGGCAGCTCTTCGAGCACCGCGACGTGGCCGGCAACGTGGCCTTCGGTCTGCGGGCCGGTCGGTCGGTGGGCTCCCGGGCCGCACGCTCGGACCGGTCGGCGCGCGACGCCCGGGTCGCGGGGCTGCTCGACGTGGTCGGCCTGACCGGCTACGGCGACCGACCGGTCGCGACCCTGTCCGGCGGGGAGCGGCAGCGGGTCGCGCTCGCCCGGGCGCTCGCACCGCACCCGCGGCTGCTGCTGCTCGACGAGCCGCTGTCGGCGCTCGACCGCGCGCTGCGCGAACGCCTGGCCGACGACCTGCGTGCCGCCCTGCTCGCCACCGGGACGACCGCCCTGTTCGTCACGCACGACCAGGACGAGGCGTTCGCGGTGGCCGACCGGGTGGCCGTGATGGACGCCGGGCACCTGCGCCAGGTCGACACGCCCGCCACGCTGTGGCGGCGACCGGCGAGCCGGCAGGTCGCGCAGTTCCTCGGCTACGAGGTGTGCGTCCCGGGCGACTCCCCGGTGGCCCGCACGGTGCTGCAGGGCGCGGGCACGGCAGGGCCGGACACCGACGGGCCCGGCGTGGCGTCCGACCGGCTGCTCGCGCTCGCACCGGGTGCTCTCGTGCTCACCGACCCGGCCGGGGTGCCGTCGTCCGCGTCCGTGCCGTTGCTCAAGGGCACCGTGCTCCGGGTGGCCTCGCGCCGCGGTCGGGCGGAGATCCGGGTCGAGGTCGACGAGCTCGGCGCGGTCACGGCGGTCGCACCCCTCGGCGCGGTCCCCGAGGTGGGGTCGGTCGTCCCGTTGGCGGTCGACCCGACGGCGCTGGCCTTCGTCCCCGCGGACGACCGGCCGCACTGAGCGCGTCCACCTGCACGGTCGTGCGCCGCGGGCTACGGTCGAGTGGCACGGTGACACACGCTGACGTGAGGTGAGCCGGATGACCCTGGAACGACGTCTCGTGGTGTCGATCGACGTCCCGGCCCCGCTCGGGACCGTCTGGGAGCACCTGCGCGACCCCCACCTCGTCCGCCGCTGGTACGCGTGGGACTGGCCGGGGCTCGACGAGGAGATCAAGCACGTCTTCCACGAGCAGCCCGTCGAGGCACGGCACGTGCACGGCGACACGACGACGCACACCCTCACCTGGCCGCACCACGACGTGCTCGAGGTCAGCGGGTCGGTGCACACGCCGGAGCACACCAAGCTGCTGTTCTCCCGCCGCAGCCACGACGGCCTGACCCCGTTCGACGGGGTGCGTGACGAGATCGACGAGCGGTGGATCGCCTGGACGCACCAGCTGCGCTTCGCGCTCGCCACCCACCCCGGTCAGGACCGGCGCACGCTGTCGGTCTTCGGCCTGGACGCCGGCTCACGGCACGACCCGCTGCTCGACCGTGCCGGGCTGCACGGGGTGCGCGGCGTGCCCCTGGGTGGGCACGTGCACGCGCGCCGGCCGGACGGCACCGAGCTGGGCGGGACGTTGCTCTACAAGTCCGAGCTGCAGTTCGGGGTGGCGCTGCACGGGTTCACCGAGTCGATGCTCGTCGTGATGCTCACCCCGGCCGCCCACCACCCGCCGCACGGGCACCTCGACGCGGTGCTCTCGACCTACGGCCTCGACGACGCGATGTTCGACCAGGTGGAGCGTCGGTGGGGCGGCTGGTGGCAGACGGCGTCGCACGGCCGCGTGCCGAGCGTCTCGGCGAAGGGCTGACGGCGGGCCGACGCCCCGGCGGGGTCACAGGTCCCGCTGCCACTCCCCGGTGCCGCCCGCGGGCCGGAACCCGAGCGCGACGTTGATGGCGAGCATGTGCGCGTTCTCCTCGGCGTTCCACGTGCCGACCCGCTGCACCGCGGGTCGTTCGGCGGCGAGGCGCTGCAGGTTCGCGGTCTTCACGAGCATCCCCAGCCTCCGCCCCCGGTGCTCGCGCATCACGAGGGTGTCGTTCTGGAAGACGAACTCGTCGGTGACCGGCGTGGCCGCCAGCGCGGTGAAGGCCACGAGCGTGCGCGTGGGCACGTGCTCGGCGGCGGCGACGAGGTACCCGAGCCCCTGGTCGAGGAACTGCTGCTCGATCGTGCGCACCCGTGCGGCGTCCCAGACGTCCGCGTGCCGGGCGATCCCGCCGTGCGGCACGTCGGTGCTCATCCGGGTCTGGAGCAGCGCGAACTGGTCCACCCACTCGTCCGGGCAGCGGGACTCCCAGAGCACCACCCGCACGTCGGGCCCGGCGACGGCCTGCGCGGCGGCCCGGTGCGCGGCCAGCACGTCGGCCGGGAGCGGCACGTCGAGCACCGAGTACCGCGAGACCTGCTCGAGCGACCACCCGCGGGTCAGCGCGAACCGCACGCCCGGGTCGTCTCGGTGCAGCCGGCCGCTGCCGGTGGACGGCGCGAGCGCGAGCGGGCCGTCCGTCGGCTCGCTGGTCTGCTGGGTCGTGGTGGTGAGCATCGTGCGCCCGTGCACCCGCGCCACCTCGAGCGCCGCGTCGTGCAGTGCGCTGCCGATGCCGCGCCGGCGTGCGGCCGGACGCACCCCCAGGTCGACCTCGCCGGTGTGCGTGTTGTCCTGCCGTGGCAGGTGCAGCGCGGCGTGGCCGAGCACGCGTGCCGGGTCGGCGGCGTCGCCGGGCCGGTCCTCGTCGACGGCGACGAGCCGGATCTTGGTCGTGTACCGCTGCTCGCGCATCGAGCCGAGCGTCTCGTGCGGGTTGCGACACATGTCGCGGTTGCCGCGCAGGGCGATCTCGACCTCGTTGACGGTGTCGACCTGGCCGCGCAGCAGCCACGCGTCGGGCGCGTCGAGATCGGCCGGCACGGGCACCTCGCGGATCCTCACCCCGAGCCGGCTCCCTGTCGTCACACGTGCACCTGCCATGTCGCTCCCCCTCCTGCGGGCCTGAACCCGAGCGTCGTGTTGATCGCCAGCATCGGCGCGTTCTCCTCGGCGTTCCACGTGCCGACCCGCCGGACGGCCGGGTGGACCTCGGCCAGCCGCTGCAGGTTGACCGTCTTGACCAGCAGCCCGAGCCGGTGCCCGCGGTGCTCGCGCAGCACGAGGGTCTCGGACTGGTGTGCGTACTGCGGCGTGTGCGTCGGTGCCGTCAGGATCGTGAACGCCACGAGCGTGCCGGTCGGCACGTGCTCGACGGCGGTGACCAGCTGCTCGACGCCGCGCGCGGCCTGCACGTGCTCGTCGGCCCGTACGCGCGCGGCGTCCCACACGTCGGCCTGCAGGGTGACGCCGCCGGTCGGGGCGTCGGTGGCCATCCGGGAGCGCAGCGCGGCGAGCTGCTCGACCCACCGGTCCGGGCAGCGGGCGCCCCAGCGGACCACGGAGAGCCGGGCGACCTGCTCGAGCGACCAGCCGCGGTGCTGCGCGAACCGGACGGACGGGTCGTCGGCGTGCACCCGCCCGCTGCCGGTGCCGGCCGCGACGGCGGGCTCCGAGCCGGTCGGCTCGGACCGCTGGTGGGAGGTGGTCGCCACACGCGAGCGGCCGTGGGTGCGCAGGACGTCGAGCACGGTGTCGTGCAGGGCCGAGCCGATGCCGCGCCGTCGGTGCGAGGGGCGCACGCCGAGGCCGAGCCGACCGAGGTCGGTGCTGCCCTGCCGGGGCAGGTTGAGGGTGGCGTGCCCGACGACGCGTGCCGGGTCCTCCGCCGGCCCGGGCAGCCGGTCGTCGACCGCGACGATGCGGATCTTGTCGGCGTAGGACTGCTGACGCAGCATGGCGAGCGTCTCGTTGACGGTGCGGCTGCGGTCGAGGGTTCCCCACGCGTCGAGGTGCACGGCGTTCACGGTGTCGACCTGCCCGTGCAGCAGCCAGGCGTCGGGCGCGCCGAGATCGGCGGGCACGGGCATCGTGCGCAGGGTCACGCCGTCGGGGGGTCGGCGCGTGGACCGCTCGGTGCGCGGGGACGGGTCGGCGGCGAGCGGCGGGTGGGGCACGGGCGGCATGCTGCTCCAGGTCGGGGGGCGCGGTCGAGCGGATTCGGCCTGGCGGGCGCACCCCCTGTGCGTCGTTAGGCTCGTCGGCATGTGGCTCGAGATCGTCGGCTGGATCGGCTCCCTCCTCGTCATCGTCTCTCTGATGCAGGCCCGCGTGCTGAGGTTCCGCGTCCTGAATCTCGTCGGTGCGGTGATCGCGACGGCGTACAACGCGATCGTCGGCATCTGGCCGTTCGCCGTGATGAACGGTGTGATCGCGGTCATCGACGTGTACTGGCTGGCCCGCCTGCAGCGTGAGCGGCACGACGACAAGGCGTACGAGGTCGTCGAGGTGACCCCGGACGACGCCTACCTGCGGCACGTGATCGCGGTGCACGCCGACGACATCGCCGGGTTCGCCCCGGGCTTCACCGACCGGTTCGCGGCCGTGCCCGCGGGCGGCGACGGCGGACGGGCGGCGTTCCTGGTGGTCCGTGGTGACGAGACGGTCGGTGTCGTCGTGGTCCGTGGCACGGGCGACGGGACCGGGCTGGTCGAGCTCGACTACGTGACGCCGCGCTTCCGCGACTTCACGCCGGGCGAGTTCGTGTACCGGCGCAGCGGGGTGTTCGCGGCGCACGGGTTCCGTCGCCTGGTGGTCAAGGGTGCGGTGCCCGAGCAGCGCGAGTACCTGACGCGCGTCGGGTTCCGTCAGGCCGCCGAGGGCTGGGAGCGGGCGGTGGACGCCGCAGCCTGACGCGGCTCGCGGGTGCCGGCGGGTGGTCGCTCCCTGCCCCGCCGCGTAAAGTTCGGTTATCCGAAATCAGGACTGCGGATAGTCGGAAACGGGCGGAGGGGGAGCGATGACCGAGGCCCGGCCCGTGGTGCGTCCGACGTCGCCCACCCCGACCGCGCGGCGACCCCGGCACCTCACGCCGACGCTGCTCGGGCCGGCGTTCGTCGCCGCGATCGCCTACGTCGACCCCGGCAACGTGGCCGCCAACCTCACCGCCGGTGCCCGGTACGGCTACCTGCTGCTGTGGGTGCTGGTCGCCGCCAACGCGGTCGCGGTGCTCGTGCAGTACCAGTCCGCCAAGCTCGGCATCGTCACCGGGGAGTCGCTGCCCGGTGTGCTCGGTGCCCGGCTGCGTCGGGGCCCTCGCCTGGCGTACTGGGTGCAGGCCGAGGTCGTGGCCGCCGCGACCGACCTGGCCGAGGTCGTCGGCGGGGCGATCGCCCTGCACCTGCTGTTCGGGGTTCCGCTCCCGCTCGGCGGGCTCATCGTCGGCGCGGTCTCGATGGTCCTCCTGGCGACGCAGAACCGGTACGGCCAGCGCCGGTTCGAGGCCGTCGTCGTGAGCCTGCTGGTCGTCATCACCATCGGGTTCCTCGCGGGGCTCGTGGTCAGCCCGCCGGACGCCCGCGGGGTGCTGTCCGGCCTGGTGCCGCGGTTCGACGGCCCCGACTCGGTGCTGCTCGCCGCGAGCATGCTCGGGGCGACCGTGATGCCGCACGCGATCTACGTGCACTCCGCCCTGGTGCGCGACCGGTTCGGCCGGGCCCCCGAGCACGCGCTCGGCGACCACCACGCCACCGACCGCGCCGGTCTCGCGCACCGCACGCTGCTGCGGGCGACCCGCTGGGACGTCGGCGGTGCGCTGCTGGTCGCCGGCCTGGTCAACATCGGCCTGCTGCTGCTCGCCGCGTCCGGCCTGCGCGGCGTGCCGGGGACCGACTCGATCGAGGGGGCGCACGCCGCGATCCAGGTGGCTCTCGGGCCGGGCGTCGCGATCGTGTTCGCCGTCGGCCTGCTCGCGTCCGGCCTCGCCTCGACGTCGGTCGGCGCCTACGCGGGTGCCACGATCATGGAGGGTCTGCTGCACCGCAGCGTCCCGCTGCTCGCCCGTCGTGCCGTCACGCTGATCCCCGCGATCGCCCTGCTGTGGGCCGGTGCCGACCCGACGTGGACGCTCGTCGTCAGCCAGGTCGTGCTCAGCTTCGGCATCCCGTTCGCCGTCGTCCCGCTGGTGCGGCTGACCCGCGACCGCACGCTCATGGGTGCGCACCGCAACGGGCCGTGGACGCACGCGCTGCTCGTGCTCGTCGTCGTGCTCGTCGTGGCGCTCAACCTGACGCTGCTCGGCCTGCTGGTGACGGGCTGAGCGCACGGGCGGCAGAATCGCGCCGTGCAACGACTGAGCCTGACCGTTCCCTCGCACCTGAGCGATCGGGTCGTCGCCGTGCTGTCCGACGACCCCGCCGTGAGCAGCCTGGCCGTCCTGCGTGGTGCATCGGTCCGGCCCGAGGGCGACGTGATCCTCGCCGACGTCGCGCGGGAGGCGTGCAACGACGTGGTGGACCAGCTGCTCGCGCTCGACGTGCACCGCGAGGGGAGCATGCACCTCGAACCCGTCTCGACGTGGGTCTCGCAGGCCGGCTACGAGGCCGAGCAGCTCGCGCCCGGGTCGAGCGCCGACTCGGTGGTGTGGCCCGAGGTCACGCAGCGCGCCTACGAGGACAGCGAGCTGAACTGGACGTTCCTCACGTTCCTGTCCCTGGCGACGATCATCGCGGCGATCGCGATCGTCCTGGACTCCCAGGTGCTCGTCATCGGGGCGATGGTGCTCGGGCCGGAGTTTGGTGCCGTCGCCGCGCTCGGGGTCGCGCTCGTGCGGCGTCGCCCGCGGCTGCTGTGGCACGCCGGGCGGACCCTGACCGTCGGCTTCCTGGTCGCGATGGCCTCGACCACCGTCCTGGCGCTGCTCGCGAACTGGCTGGGCTGGATCAGCCTCGAGCACGTCACGGCGAGCCGGCCGGGGACGTCGTTCATCTACTCGCCAGACAAGTGGTCGTTCGTCGTCGCGGTCATCGCCGGTGCCGCCGGAGTGCTGTCGCTGACGTCCGCGCGCGTCGGGGGCCTCGCCGGCGTGTTCATCTCGGTCACGACGGTCCCCGCCGCGGGCAACGTGGCGTTGTCCCTCGCGCTCGGCGACTCGACCGAGGTGTGGGGCAGCCTGCTGCAGCTGGCCGTGAACCTCACCGGCATGGCGGTCGCCGGCTGGTTGATGCTCGCCGCCCAGCAGACGATCTGGTCACGGGTGTCGCGCCGACGTGCCGCCCTCGTCGGCCGCTGGCGCGCGAGCGACTGAACCGCCCGCGGTCAGCGCCCCTGGTCTTCGGCCGCCCCGAGCAAGGAGCTGCGGTAGTGCGCGATCGCCGAACGACCCAGCGCGTCACCCTCGCCCACGGCGTCGACGACCTGCTCCTCGGCCTGCACCGCCAGCTGCTCGAGCGCCGAGCGCGCCGTCCGCGTGATCGTCTCGCCGAGCGCGGCCGGGCCACGGTCAAGGGCTCGATCGGTGAACTCGAGGTCCACGACGAGGCCGGTGTGGTCGACGGTCACCGCGACCTCGTGCCCGGGTGACCACACGCTCACACGCAATGCCTGGAGCCGGGACTGGATGGCGTTCGCGCGCGCGACCTGGTCACGCCCCTGCCGGTCCCAGGCGTCGAGCAGGGCGAACGCCTCCGAGGCGTCGTGGAGCGGGCCCCGCGGGGCCTCGGGCGGGGAGGTCATCAGCCACCGTTCGCGGTCGAGAGCGCGTCGTTCGTGCGCAGCGTCGTGTTGGACAGCGAGGAGGCGGTCAGCAGCGCGATGTCGAGCTTCGGGGCGCTGGCAGCCAGGCTCCCGGCGCCGTCGAGGACGCTCTGGGGAACGGCGGGCATCGCCCCGAGGGTGTCGCGCACGCGCCGCAGAGCCGGGATCGCCGTGCTCAGACCACCGTTGACGTCGTCGATGATCTTCATCAGCCCCTGGATGGCGGAGGTGAGCTTGGTGAGCCACTCCCGTACCCGCTCCACCCGCAGGGCGATGGCGGTGACCGCCTGGGGCACGACCCAGGTCGCACCGACCCCGACGGTGGCGGCGACCTGCGACGCCCACGAGATCAGCTTCCCGACCAGGTCGGCGATGGTGTCGCGGACGATGCTGCGCACCACCCCGACGACGATGCTCGCACCGAGCATCGCAGCCCCGATCCCGTCGGTGATGCCGGCGAGCAGGTCGAGCCCCGAGCGGTACACCGAGGCGAACGTGTCGTACGCGGTTGCCGCCGGGCCGTCCCAGCCTGTGAGGGCCGAGCGGACCGCCGCCTCGTAGTCGGCGGTCACCTCGCGGACCCGACCGGCGACGTTCCCCCACGTCTGCGACTTCGCCTCGACGGCGCGGGGGTTGCCCGCGATCGCATCCAGCATGTCGGGCAGCGGGGGCATGTAGTCGAGCAGGAACCCGGCGACGCTGGCCGCCATCGAGGCGATCGGGTCGACGACGAGCTCGGCGATGTCCATCGCCCCGCCGAACGCGCCGCCGATGCCGGCCAGATCGGCCCACTGGCCGTCCGCGGCCGAGGCGACCGAGGTCGAGATCGGTCCGATGATCTTCAGGCTCTTGTAGCACTCGGCAAGGCCGGGGCGGTCCTCGGCCGCCGCGACCAGGCTCACGGGAGGACCTTCTCGATCATGCGCAGCCCGGTGTGGACGGCGCTGTCGATCGCGTCGTAGGTCGTGGCCGAGGCGTCGAGCGCCAGGACGATGCCGTCCATCGCCGTCGACCCGGCCTGCACCAGCTCCGCGCCGAGCGACTGGACGAGGAGGGCGCCGGGGACGAGGAACGAGCACAGCAGCCCGAACGAGTCGTCCGGGATGGCGACGGTGGCGGAGGCGTCGACGGCCTCCTGCAGGCTTCCCGCGATGCCGTCGACCGTCCGGGCGTGCGCACGGACGGCTCCGGTGTCGACCACGAGCTGGTTCATCGCGCACCGCCGGTCCCACGCAGCAGCGCGTCGAAGTCGTCGAGGAGCGAGGTCTCCGAGAGGTCGACGGCCGGTGCCGTCAGCGTGGCCTGCAGGGGCTGCGCCTGGGCACGGACGTCGGCGATCGCCTCTGCGTACGCGGACAGGACGGCGGAGCGCAGCGCGTCGGTGCCGTCGGCCGTCGCGTCCGGGCTCAGCTGGACGGCGACCAGGAGGCCGCGGTGGTCGACCCGGACCCGTGCCGTACGGCGCTCGTCCGTCCCGTGACCGCTCAGGGTGGCGACCTGCGCCTGGACCTGCGCGGCCTGGGCTGCTGCAGCAAGGCCTTCCGCGAACGTCGTCGCGGCCCTTCGGTGCAGCCGTTCTGCCTCGGACAAGCCTGTCTCCTCTGACGTGCGGGGCCCGCGCGGAGGTGCCGGGTGCGGAAATCGGGCAGACCGTATCGCGCAGCGCCGGACCGCCGCGGAGGGGCCTGTGGACAGAGCCGCCGTGATGACGGCAGTCCGGTCGCCGATGGCCCGCGGTGCCGCGCTGTCCCTAGGGTGACCGGGTGCCGCAGGAGATCAAGAGCAAGGCCGACAGTCGGTTCGTGACGTTCACGCAGGTCGCGACGGTCGAGGAGAGCCGGGTGTTCCCGGAGAGCACGGTGCGTCAGGACGAGCCGAGGGTGGGTCGCGCGGTCCTGGGGGTGGTCCTGGGGGTGCCCTTCGGGTTGCTCTGGTCCGCCGCGTTCGCCATGCCGTGGATGCAGGAGCGGTTCGCCTGGTGGGGGGCGCCGGCGCCGGTGATCGCGATCGCCCTCGCCGCCGTGCTGGCGGCCGTCAACTGGCGCCGCGGATCGTGGCCGATGTACGCGACCTCCCTGGTGGTCGCGGTTCCGGTGCTCGTCGGGGTGTCGGCGGGGGCGTCCGCCGTGCTGCTCACGCTCCTGCTCCTCGCCGCTGCCCTGTGGGGAGCGTGGCGGTCGGGTGATCTCCGACGTCGCCGGTGGGCACGCACGCGCGTGCTGCTCGTCCGCCGGGAGCAGACGGACGTCCAGGTGTCCGCCGTCGTGAGGCACCCGTTCATCTCCTCCACCGAGGCGCTCCTGGTCACGCTCACGGCCGTGGGGCGGCCTGACCTCAGCTGGTGCATCACGGAGTTCCAGGGATCGTTCTTCGCGCCGCGAGTGGGTGACCCGATGGTCGTCTGGTTCGACCCGTCCGAGCCTGCGGTGGCGACCGCGTGCGCGGCGACCCCGTTGATCCGGGCGCTTCGCCCGGCGCAGCCGTAGTGGGAGCGGCTCAGCGGTAGAGCGGCAGGTCGCCCGTCAGCGAGCGGATCGCGGAGCCCGGGCCGTGCAGCGCGAGGCCGAGCACGCGGTGCGTCTCGGTCGGGCCGTCGGCGAGCTGCCGGGCGTAGTCGTCGTAGGTGCGGGCCCGCTGGGCGGTGTCGGTGACGTCGACGGCGGTGACGCCCGGGGTGGCGCGCGCCTTGCCGGTCAGGTGGGCGAGCCGCTCGGCCGAGGCCTTGAGCACGGGGACCGTGCGGGTGCTGATGCCGGGGTGCACGACGCCGGAGGCGTCCGTGACGTCGTGGCCGACGACGTCGGGGAACAGCCGGCCGAGGCTGATGCCCAGCAGGGCTCCCGCGTTGACGGTCAGACCGGTCGGCAGGTCGTCGACGAGGGCGAGCACGAGCCTGGCCTCGGAGGTGTCTGAAGGCACGGGCGCGGTTCCTTCCGTTCGGGGATCGCGGACCACGGTAGAACGTGCGGCGGGCCGGGCCACCACGTACCGAACGACGTACGGCCTTGGCTGCGATGATCGTCCCCATGGACGAACTCGACCTGGCGATCCTCGACCGTCTGCAGCACGACGTGCGGCAGACCAACCGCGAGCTGGCGGCCGCCGTCGGCCTGGCGCCCTCGTCGTGCCTGGCCCGCGTGCGCGCCCTGCGGGAGGCCGGCGTCATCCGCGGCGCGCACGTCGACGTCGACCTCACCGCGATCGGTCGCAGCGCGCAGGCCATGGTCGCGCTCAAGATCAAGCCGCAGGCGTTCGGCTCCGCAGGGACCTTCGAACGATGGATCGCGGACCTGCCCGAGACGCTGTCGGTGTTCATGGTCTCCGGCGCGTCCGACTTCCTCGTGCACGTGGCCGTGCCCGACACCGACCGGCTGCGCGAGTTCGTCCTCGCCCTCGCCAAGCGGCCCGAGATCGCCGACATCCGCACGTCCATCGTGTTCGACCACACGCGCAAGCAGGTCGTCGAGCCGCTCGGGCCCGGGCGCCGGTCGACGAGCTGACCTGCGGCGTCACCCAGCCGCGGGCGAGATCGGGTGTCAGACCCCGCCTCTACCGTCTGCCCTCGGTGCGACGGGTCGCCCTGGTCGGTCGCCGAGGACAGGAGCGGTGATGAAGCACGTCGAGGTCGGCCCGGACGGCGCACGCATGGGCTACGTCGAGCTGCAGGGCGACGGCCCGGCGCTCGTCTACCTGCACGGCCTCGGCTCGTGCTCGGTGGCGTACTTCGCCCGCCCGGCCACGGAACCCGGCGTCGCCGGACGCCACGTGCTCATGCTCGACCTCCTGGGCTTCGGGCTCAGCGACCGCCCCGCCTCGTTCGGGTACACGGTGACCGACCACGCCGACGCCGTCGCGCGGGCGCTCGACGCGCTGGGCGTCACCGGCGCGGACGTGGTCGCCCACAGCATGGGCGGGGGCATCGGTGTCGCGCTCGCCGACCGCCGCCCGGACCTCGTCGGCCGCCTGGTGCTCGTCGAGCCGTCTCTGCACCCCACCCCGCGGCCGATCCCCGAGTCGTTCACCGAGCAGGAGTATGTCCGCACCGGGTTCGCCGTCCGGCTCGACGACGCCGGTCCGCAGTGGGCGGCGACCATGCGCCTGGCCGACCCGCTCGCGATGCACCGCTCGGAGCTCGGGCTGGGCGCGAGCATGCCCGTGCTCGACGACGTGCTGCTCGACCTGCCGATGCCCCGCGCGGTCATCGAGGGCGGCCTCAGCGGCTGGCTCGCCGACGATCCCCGGCTGCGCGCCGCCGGGATCCCGGTACACGTGGTGCCCGGAACCGGCCACGTGATGATGCTCGACGACCCCGCGGGCTTCGCCCGCGCACTGGTGGCCGCGCTCGCAACCGCGGCGTAGCCAGACGCCGGCGGGTCACCACGGGGAGCGGGCGTAGTCCTTGAGGAAGCAGCCGAACAGGTCCTCGCCGGCCTCGCCCCGGACGATCGGGTCGTAGACCCGCGCGGCACCGTCCACGAGGTCCAGGGGGGCGTGGAAGCCCTCCTGCGCGAGCCGCACCTTGGTGTGGTGCGGTCGCTCGTCGGTGATCCAGCCGGTGTCGACCGCGGTCATGAGGATGCCGTCGCCGAGCATCTCCGCCGCGCTGGTGCGCGTCAGCATGTTGAGCGCGGCCTTGCTCATGTTCGTGTGGGGGTGCCCCGGACCCTTGTAGCCGCGCGAGAACACGCCTTCCATCGCGGAGACGTTGACGATGTACGTCCGCCGGGCGGGCGACGCCGCGAGGGCCGGCCGCAGCCTGCTGACCAGGATGAACGGTGCGGTCTGGTTGCAGAGCTGGACCTCGAGCAGCTCCATCGGGTCGACCTGCTCGACGGTCGCGACCCAGCTGTTCGTCTCGGCCACGTCGGGGATCAGCCCGCCGGCGTCGATCGACGTGCCCGCGACGAGACGCTCGAGGCTCGCGGCGTGCGCGGTCAGGGACTGCGCCACCAGCTCGTCGGCGGCGGCGCCCGCCGCGCGTTCGATCGCCAGCGCGGGGCTCGACAGCTCGCTGACGGACCCGGCCAGGGCGCGCGGGTGTGCGTCGCTCGTGTGCCCGAACGTCGTGATCATGCGTGCGGCGTCGGCCGGCAGCGGCGCCGACTCGGCATCGGCGAGGTGCGTGTACGCGCCGGGCGACCGGCGCACGGTCTGCGCGGCGTTGTTGATGAGGATGTCGAGCGGGCCCTGCGCCGCGACGTGGTCGGCGAGGGAGACCACCTGCGACGGGTCGCGCAGGTCGATCCCGACGACGTGCAGCCGGTGCAGCCAGTCACTGGCGTCGGCCATCGCGCTGAACCGCCGGACGGCGTCGCGCGGGAACCGGGTCGTGATCGTCAGGTCGGCGCCGTCGCGCAGCAGCCGCAACGCGATGTACATGCCGATCTTGGCGCGGCCGCCGGTGAGCAGCGCCCGGCGTCCGGTGAGGTCCGTGCGGGCGTCGCGCTTGGCGTGGTGCAGCGCCGCGCAGTCCGGGCAGAGCTGGTGGTAGAACGCGTCGACGACCGTGTAGTCCTGCTTGCAGACGTAGCAGGGCCGCGGGCGGAGCAGGGTCCCGGCGACGGCGCTCGTCGCCGCGGAGGTCAGCGCCAGGCCGTTGGTCTCGTCGTCGATCCGCCCCGGGCTCCCGGTCGCGGTCGCGGCGACGACGGCGGCGTCGGCCGCGGACACCGTCCGGCGCCGCTCGTCCCGCCGGTGCTTCTTGGCTGCCTTGAACAGCGCCGAGGCCGCGCGACGGGCCTCCGCGTGCTGCGGGTGCGTCTGCGGCAGCGCCGCGACCTGGTCCGCGACCCGCAGGAACGTCGCGAAGTCGGCGGGGAGAACCCCGGGCTCATCGGGAGCGGTGGCGTCGGGGCTGTCATCGAAACCGGGCGTCGACATGGTCGTCTGCGCGCTCATGCGCCGTCCGTCCTGCGTGGGGGAGGGCCGTCGCGGTCTCGCGCGCCCGGGCAATCGTACGCAACGGCGGCCGGAGGAGTCAGGGACACTAGGTCGCAGCAGCCGTTGCTCGAGAAGGAGTCCGCCGTGCCCCAGGGAACAGTCCGCTGGTTCGACGCCGAGCGGGGGTTCGGCTTCCTCGCCCTCGAGGACGGGTCCGACGACCTGTTCGTGCACGCCACCGAGGTCGTCAACGATGACGGGACCAAGCTGCTCCGCGAGGGCCAGGTCGTCGAGTTCGAGATCGGTGAGGGCGACCGCGGCCCGCAGGCCCGCCGGGTCCGCGTCACGGGCGACCACGCTCCTGACGCGCAGCTGGGCGTGCTCGGCACCGTCTCCTGGTACGAGCCCGGCAAGGGTTACGGCTTCATCACGCCCGACGGCGGTGGCGCCGAGATCTTCGTGCACAGCTCGGCCATCGTGGGCGGCAGCGTGATCGCGGAGGGGCAGCGGGTCGCGTTCCTGGTCGTCGACGGCGAGAAGGGGCCGCAGGCGGACCACCTGCTGCCGCTCGGGGCCGAGGCCGCCCGCCAGGCGGCGTCCGACGGTGCGGACGGCACCGTGTCCTGGTACGACGGCGCGAAGGGCTTCGGGTTCCTCGCCCCCGACTCGGGCGGCGACGACCTCTTCGTGCACGTCCGGTCGCTGGTCGGGGGGCTGGATGAGCTGTTCGAGGGCGATCGCGTGACCTTCGACGTGGCCGAGGGCGAGCGGGGGCCGCAGGCCCGCAACGTCCGGCTCGTGGGCGGTCCGGCGCACCGGGGCGCCCCGGCGGCGCCGGCGCGCGGTCGGTCGGGTTCCTCCAGGGAGTCCGGCGGACCGGTGCGTGGCGGCGAGGGCGTGGTCGCCCGCTACGACGCGGACCGCGGGTTCGGCTTCATCTCCCCGGACTCCGGGGGCGACGACCTGTTCGTGCACGTCTCGGTCGTCCGGGGCGCCGAGGCGCTGCAGGAGGGCGACCGGGTCCGCTACAAGGTGCGTCAGAGCGATCGGGGCCCGCAGGCCGACGGAGTCGAACGGGTCTGAGCGAGGCTCCGCCGCTCAGCGGCGGACGTCGACGGATGCCGTAGGCGGTCGGGTGGCGGTCGGTCGATGAGCAGGTCGTGCAGTCAGACCGGGAGCGGTTTGCGCCAGCGGGAGATCGTGATCGCGATCCTCGACGTGTGCCTGCCGTTCCAGCTCACGTCGAGTCCTTCGCTTCGCAGCGCTTCCACGACTCGACGACCGACCTCCGCATCGGTGTTCGCCACGACCGCGGCGCGAGCGCCCTCGTCTCCTGCGCGTGCCGCGGCCAGGAGCTCCTGGTCGGTGTCCGGCGCCGGCCGCCATGAGCTGTAGGTGAGGAAGAGGATCGCCGGTTCGTCGACCAGACGCTCGGCGTCCTGCTGGTGGAAGAACGTGTACATCGTCTCCCTGTACGGGTACTCCGCGGCGGCGTCGAGGGCGGTGCGCTCGTCGTCGATCTCATCGGTGCCGCACCTGTTGCAGCAGGTGAAGTTCATGCGGGTCACGAACCCTCGGGCTTCGAGCCGACGGAACGCCGCTGCGAGCCGGTCGTAGTCCGAGCGGCCCTCCCACGTCGACTGCTGCGCTGTGCGGCGCGACCAGACGAGCTCGACGACCCGCTCCGACCGCGGATCCGTCTCGTCGAGCTCGAGCGCCTCTCGTACACGCTCGACCGCGTCCGATCGCGTGACGAATCCTGGGATGACGGTCTTCTGAGCGATGTCGACGAGCTCGCTCTCGGTGGTCTCGGCGTCCACCGGCGCCTCCTCACGGGGAGGCGGAACGAGGGCTTTCGTGCGTCGGCGTAGGCGATCAAGAAGGCTCACGGCCCCTCGGTACAGGATCGACCAGCGCACCGCAAGGACGTCGCCTGCAGGCGACCGGATCGGCCCTGCACCGCACCGCCGGCTGCGGCGCCCGGCGCGTGCGATCTCCCGCGGGAGCACGCAGGCCACGTAGGGCCCGGGAAGAAGTCACGTGGCGTCGTAGTTGAGCCTCTACGACTCAAGTTTCGGGCGTCGGGCTTGCACAGACCGGTTGGCCGTCGCAGACTTGAGCGCAGCAGGCTCAAGACACACGCACGAGCGGCACACCCGGACCCCCACGGACCCACCGGGACCCGCCGCCGGCACGAAGGAAGGCACAGCACATGGCACGAGCAGTCGGTATCGACCTGGGCACCACGAACTCGGTGGTCGCCGTCCTCGAGGGTGGCGAGCCCACGGTCATCGCCAACGCGGAGGGGTCGCGCACCACGCCGTCCGTCGTCGCGTTCTCCAAGACGGGCGAGGTGCTGGTCGGCGAGATCGCCAAGCGCCAGGCCGTCACGAACGTCGACCGCACCATCTCCTCCGTCAAGCGCCACATGGGCACCGAGTGGTCGACGGCCATCGACGAGAAGAAGTACACCGCGCAGGAGATCTCCGCGCGCGTGCTCTCCAAGCTCAAGCGTGACGCCGAGGCGTACCTGGGCGAGCCCGTCACCGAGGCCGTCATCACCGTCCCGGCGTACTTCAACGACGCCGAGCGTCAGGCCACGAAGGACGCCGGCACCATCGCCGGCCTCAACGTCCTGCGGATCATCAACGAGCCCACCGCCGCCGCGCTGGCCTACGGCCTGGAGAAGGGCAAGGAGGACGAGCTCATCCTGGTCTTCGACCTGGGTGGCGGCACGTTCGACGTGTCCCTGCTCGAGGTCGGCAAGGACGACGACGGCTTCTCCACGATCGAGGTCCGCGCGACCTCCGGCGACAACCGCCTCGGCGGCGACGACTGGGACAACCGGATCGTCGAGTGGCTGGTCGCCGAGGTGAAGAACACCACGGGCGTCGACCTGTCCAAGGACAAGATCGCCCTGCAGCGTCTGCGTGAGGCGGCCGAGCAGGCCAAGAAGGAGCTCTCGTCCGCGACGAGCACCAACATCTCCATGCAGTACCTGTCGATGAGCGAGAACGGTCCCGTCCACCTGGACACCAAGCTCACGCGCGCGCAGTTCCAGCAGATGACGCAGGACCTCATCGACCGGACCAAGACGCCGTTCCACTCGGTCATCCGCGACGCCGGCATCAAGCTGGCCGACATCGACCACGTCGTGCTCGTCGGCGGCTCGACCCGCATGCCCGCGGTCACCGAGGTCGTCAAGGAGCTCACGGGCGGCCGCGAGCCCAACAAGGGCGTCAACCCGGACGAGGTCGTGGCCGTCGGTGCCGCGCTGCAGGCCGGTGTCATGAAGGGCGACCGCAAGGACGTCCTGCTCATCGACGTCACCCCGCTGTCCCTCGGCATCGAGACCAAGGGCGGGGTGATGACCAAGCTCATCGAGCGCAACACGGCCATCCCGACCAAGCGTTCGGAGATCTTCTCCACGGCCGAGGACAACCAGCCGTCCGTGCTCATCCAGGTGTTCCAGGGCGAGCGCGAGTTCGCCCGCGACAACAAGCCGCTGGGCACGTTCGAGCTGACCGGCATCGCGCCGGCCCCGCGCGGCATCCCGCAGGTCGAGGTCACCTTCGACATCGACGCGAACGGCATCGTGCACGTGTCCGCCAAGGACCGCGGCACGGGCAAGGAGCAGTCGATGACGATCACCGGCGGCTCGGCCCTGCCGAAGGAGGACATCGACCGCATGGTCAAGGAGGCCGAGGAGCACGCCGCCGAGGACAAGGCGCGCCGCGAGGAGGCCGAGGCCCGCAACACGGCCGAGCAGCTCGTCTACTCGATGGAGAAGCAGCTCACGGACAACGGCGACAAGCTGCCCGAGGACGTCAAGACCGACGTGCAGACCGCCATCACCGAGCTGAAGACCGCGCTCGAGGGCACGGACATCGAGGCCGTCAAGGCGAAGCACGCCGCGCTGCTGGCCGTCGGCCAGAAGATCGGCGAGGCGCTGTACGCGTCGAACCAGGCCGAGCAGGCCCAGGCCGACGCGCCCGCCGACGCCGGCTCGGCCGCTGACGACGACGTCGTCGACGCCGAGATCGTCGACGACGAGGACGAGAAGAAGTGACCTCGCACGACGAGGGCACCGGCGGCGAGGAGCACGAGGCCCCGCGCGTGACCGACAAGCGCCGCATCGACCCGGAGACGGGTCAGGTGCGCACGCCCGAGGAGCAGGTGCTGGCGGACGCGGCGGAGACGCTGGCCGGTGCCGAGGAGGCCGTGGTGCTCGAGGGTCTGGTCGAGACGCAGAAGCTCGCGGCCGAGCGGCTCGAGGAGCTGCAGCGGGCCCAGGCGGCCCACTACAACCTCGAGCAGCAGTACTCGGCCTACGTGAAGCGGTCCAAGGCGGAGGCGATCACCGCGCACGAGCGGGGTGTCGCCGCGCTCGCAGAGGCGCTGATCCCGGTGCTCGACGACGTCGCGCTCGCCCGGCAGCACGGGGACCTGACGGGTCCGTTCGCGTCGATCGCCGAGAAGCTCGAGTCCACGCTCGAGCGGTTCGGCGTCGAGCGGTACGGCGAGGCGGGCGAGGCGTTCGACCCGAACGTGCACGAGGCGCTCATGCACGCGCACTCCGCCGATGTGACGGAGCCGACCGTGCAGGCGGTCCTGCAGCCGGGCTACCGGACCAAGGACCGTGTGCTGCGGGCGGCGCGGGTGGCCGTCGTCGACCCGGAGGCATGACATCCTCGGCGCCGTGACGGCGGGCGGGACGAGCGCGACAGGTAGGGCAGGGGGCTCGCGGCAGGGCTGCGAGACGGACGAGAGGGAGGCCCGGTGACCGGCCAGGACTGGTTGGAGAAGGACTTCTACGGCGTCCTCGGCGTGCCCAAGGACGCCGACCCGGCCACGATCAAGAAGGCCTACCGCAAGCTCGCCCGCTCGATGCACCCGGACCACAACCCGGGTGACGCGGTCGCCGAGGCGAAGTTCAAGGAGATCGGGGAGGCGTACGCCGTCCTGTCGGACGTCGAGCAGCGCGGTCAGTACGACCAGCTGCGGGCGATGGCGGGCGGCGCACGCTTCACCTCCGGCGGGCGCGGCGGCACGGCCGGGTTCGACGACCTGTTCGGCTCGATGTTCGGCGGCGGGGGCGGGGCTGCCGGTGGCGGCCCCCGCGTGCGCTACTCGACGCCCGGTGCCGGCGGGGCAGGCGGTGCCGCCGGCTTCGAGGACCTGCTCGGCGGGCTCTTCGGTGGCGGTGGCGGCAGCTACGGCGGGCGCGGCGCCCAGCAGGGTGTCGACCTCGCCGCGACGACGACGCTGCCGTTCCGTCAGGCGGCGACGGGCTCGACCGTGCAGCTGGGCGTCGAGGGACGGACGGTCACCGCCCGCATCCCCCCGGGGGTGCGCGACGGGCAGAAGATCCGGCTGCGCGGCAAGGGTCGCCCGGGTCAGGGCGGTGCGCCGGCCGGTGACCTGGTGGTGACGGTGCACGTCACGCCGCACCCCGTCTTCACGCTCGACGGCGCAGACCTGCGCATCACGGTGCCGGTCGCGTTCGACGAGGCCGCGCTGGGCGCGACGGTCGAGGTGCCGACGCTGGACGGCGGCACCGTGCGGGTCAAGGTGCCCGAGGGCACCCCGTCCGGTCGCACGCTGCGCGTCAAGGGCAAGGGCGTCACGACGGCGAAGAGCACGGGCGACCTGCTGGTCACCGTGCAGATCGTCGTGCCGCAGCGGCTCACCGGCGCCGCACGTGAGGCCGTGCAGGCCTTCGGCATCGCCACGTCGGGCGAGAACGTGCGGGCCGACCTGATGGACGCCGCGAAGAAGTGACCTGATGGCCCTCGACGACACCCCGCGCTTCGTCATCTCGGTCGCGGCCGAGATGGCGGGCATGCACCCGCAGACGCTCCGGCAGTACGACCGGCTCGGGCTGGTCTCGCCGGGGCGGACCCGCGGGCGCGGGCGGCGCTACTCGGTGCGCGACATCGCCGTCCTGCGCGAGGTGCAGCGTCTCTCGCAGGACGAGGGCGTCAACCTCGCGGGCATCAAGCGCATCCTCGAGCTCGAGGCGCAGGTCGAGCGGCTGGGGACGCAGGTGGAGTACCTGCGCGCGTTCATCGAGCCGGGTCGGCGCGTGTTCACGGCGGACGCCCGCGGGGACGTGGTCGCCAGCCCTCGGGGTGCCCGGCCGCGACGCCCCGTCGCGCAGATCGAGTCCGGGTCGGTCGTCCTCTGGCGCCCGACCGGCCGCTGACCTCCGGGCACCGGGCACGGTCCGAGCGGATCGGCGGGCACCTTCCGGTGCGGCTCAGTCCGTGCGGGCCGGCGCGCCCGGCAGGTACTGGCGGACGATCCGCTGCTCGGGGTGTCGGTCGCTCGCGTAGAGCACCGCGAGGAACAGCCACTCCAGGGGCTTCATCACCAGGTACACGACGTCCGCCCGCCAGGCGGTCGTGACGTGCTCGGCGACCGGCAGCCCGCACCGGTCGTAGAAGCCGCGGACGGCCCGGTGCGTGCGCGGCAGCCGTTCGCCCAGCACCTCCTCGAAGGCGTTCGCGACGGACAGCTGCCGGTTCACGACCACCGGGCCCCCGTGCCGGACGCCCCGGCGCTGCGGGCGAACGAGGCGACGGTGGCCGCCGGCCGCGACCGTGCACAGGTAGTGCCCGCCGCTCGAGACCATCGGTGGGGACTGCTGGGTCGAGAGCGTCCAGTCGCTGGTGTCGAGGAAGGCCTGGACGGCGGCGTCCGGCCGCTGGCCGGCCAGCACCAGCACGGCGGTCAGCAGGCCCCACAGCGGCCAGGCCAGCGCGAACGCGACGAGCGGCCACAGCGCGACCCGGTGCAGCGTGCGCTCGGTCCAGGCGGCGAGTCGTGCGCGCGACGACGACGTGCCGGGGCCCGCCGCGTCCCCGTCTCCCGCGTCGTCGGCCGTCCGTGAGGTCAGCGCGTGCGCCATCGCCTCCCGGGTGACGCCGATCGTGGAGAGCACGAACGCGAACGGCACCAGGCAGACCGGCCAGGCGACCGGGTTCCGCACCGCGTGCGGGACGACCTGCACGAGCCACGCGACGCACACGGCGGCGCCGAGGTAGGTCGCCGCGAGGCCGAGCACGGTGAGCAGCGGCGGTCGGTCGCCCCGGCCGGTGTCCTCCTCGGGGCGCGTGTCGTCGGCGGGGCGCGTGTCGTCCGCCTGGCGCGAACCGACGGCGGGGCGCGTGCCGGCGCGCAGGAACGCCAGGCCGACGAGGCCCACGACGGCGAGGGTCAGGACGGTCGGCAAGGACCAGCCGGCGACAGGCGTGTGCATCGGGTCGACGTCATCGCCCGAGACGAGCGGCTGGGGCCAGTCCTCGCTCCAGCCGAGCAGTGCGACCAGGAGCGCCGTCAGCGGGATGCCGACGAGGTAGACGGTGAGCTCGACGCCGCGCGGGGCGCGGGCCCTCGCCGGACGCAGGGTGTTGACCAGGTGCGCGCCGGTGAGCACGAGGCCGAGGAGCGCGAGCGCGAGGAGGGTCAGCACCACGAGCAGCGCCCCCATCAGGCGACCCACCTGGTGCGAGGTGCACGGCACGGGCGGGTGGTCGGAGGGGCGCTGGAGGACGGCACGGATCGAGGGTGGCCCGACCCCGACCTGCGCGTGGGCGGTTCAGGGAGGCGTGCACGGCTTCTTCACCACTCCCACGCCCGAGTGCCCGACCCGCGGCCGTGCGGGGCGTCGGACCGGATCCGGACGAACCCGACGCGCGCCCTGTGGACGAGGCTGGGGACGTCCGGCGTGTCGGTGTGGACGTCCCTGTGGGCACGGCCTCAGGCTGGCCGTGCAGGCCCGCAAAGATGCAGGCCAGGGCCGTGCCGAGATACCCACAGGCGGTGCACGACGGCGTGCACAGGGTGAAAACGACACGTGTGCAACACAACACCTAGTGGTGCGTTGCGGTGTCAGACACCAGGTGTAGTGTCTTCTTCACGCGGCCGACCGAGGCGCCGACGAAGGTCCTACGAGGCCTCGCGGCCTTCCGGGACCTGGCCGCCAGGGCCTCACGGGAGGCCCGCCGGGGGGAACACGGACAGGACATTCGGGGGAGTGGGCATGGCGATCACGGTCTACAGCAAGCCGGCGTGCGTGCAGTGCAACGCGACGTACCGCGCGCTCGACAAGCTCGGCGCGGACTACACCGTCGTCGACATCAGCGAGGACGCCGACGCGCGCGACTACGTCATGTCGCTCGGGCACCTGCAGGCGCCCGTCGTGATCGCCGACGGCGACCACTGGTCGGGCTACCGCCCCGACCGCATCAAGGAGCTCGAGCAGCGCCTGGCGACCGTCGTCGCCTGACAGGACGCCCCGGGCCGGCGTCGGAGCACCGCGCCGGCCCGGCGGGCACCCGTCCTGCACGAACGACCCGCCGCCGCCCCACGATCCACAGGTCCACCCGGCGAGGGGAGCAGGTCGATGAGCTCGTTGGTCTACTTCTCCTCCGCCTCGGGGAACACCCACCGCTTCGTCGAGAAGCTCGGTATCGGCGCGCAGCGCATCCCGCTGCGCCCGGCCGAGCCGTTCCTGCGCGTCCACGAGCCGTACGTGCTCGTGGTGCCGACCTACGGCGGAGGCAACGAGGGGGGCGCCGTCCCCCGGCAGGTCATCAAGTTCCTCAACGACGAGGACAACCGTGCGCTGGTCCGTGGTGTCATCGCGGCCGGCAACACCAACTTCGGTGAGGCGTACTGCATCGCGGGGGACATCATCGCGGCCAAGTGCCGCGTCCCCCACCTGTACTCCTTCGAGCTCATGGGAACGACCGAGGACGTGCATCGCGTCCGAGAAGGATTGGGGCAGTTTTGGCAGCGACAGCGACAGATACCCGCGTGACTCCCGCGACGGGGCTGGACTACCACGCCCTCAACGCGATGCTCAACCTGTACGACGCGGACGGCAAGATCCAGTTCGAGAAGGACCGTGAGGCGGCGCGGCAGTACTTCCTGCAGCACGTCAACCAGAACACGGTGTTCTTCCACGACCTGGACGAGAAGCTCGACTACCTCGTCGAGAACAAGTACTACGACCCGGCCGTGCTCGCGCAGTACGACCGCGCGTTCATCAAGACGCTCTTCAAGCACGCCTACGCGAAGAAGTTCCGGTTCCAGACCTTCCTCGGCGCGTTCAAGTACTACACGTCGTACACGCTGAAGACGTTCGACGGGAAGCGCTACCTGGAGCGGTTCGAGGACCGCGTGTGCATGGTCGCCCTCTCCCTGGCCGAGGGCAAGGAGGAGTTCGCGCTCCACCTGGTCGACGAGATCGTCTCCGGGCGCTTCCAGCCGGCGACCCCGACGTTCCTCAACCTCGGCAAGGCGCAGCGCGGCGAGCCCGTCTCCTGCTTCCTGCTGCGCATCGAGGACAACATGGAGTCCATCGCGCGCGGCATCAACTCCGCGCTGCAGCTGTCCAAGCGCGGTGGCGGCGTCGCCCTGCTGCTCAGCAACATCCGCGAGCACGGTGCGCCGATCAAGCACATCGAGAACCAGTCGTCCGGCGTCATCCCCGTGATGAAGCTGCTCGAGGACTCGTTCAGCTACGCCAACCAGCTCGGTGCCCGCCAGGGTGCGGGTGCGGTGTACCTGCACGCGCACCACCCGGACATCATGCGGTTCCTGGACACCAAGCGTGAGAACGCCGACGAGAAGATCCGCATCAAGACCCTCTCGCTGGGCGTCGTGATCCCGGACATCACGTTCGAGCTGGCCAAGAAGAACGAGCCGATGTACCTGTTCAGCCCGTACGACGTCGAGCGCGTCTACGGTGTGCCGTTCGCGGACGTCAACGTGTCGGAGAAGTACCACGAGATGGTCGACGACGGCCGGATCCGCAAGACGAAGATCAGCGCCCGCGAGTTCTTCCAGACGCTCGCCGAGCTGCAGTTCGAGTCGGGCTACCCGTACGTGATGTTCGAGGACACGGTCAACCGTGCCAACCCCATCAAGGGCAAGATCACGCACTCGAACCTGTGCTCGGAGATCCTGCAGGTCTCGACGCCGTCGACGTTCAACGAGGACCTGTCCTACGACCACGTCGGCCGCGACATCTCGTGCAACCTCGGCTCGATGAACATCGCGCTGTCGATGGACTCCCCGGACTTCGGGCAGTCGGTCGAGACGGCGATCCGGGCACTGACGGCCGTGTCGGACCAGACGAGCATCGAGTCGGTGCCGTCGGTCAAGCGCGCGAACGCCGGCGGGCACGCGATCGGCCTGGGCCAGATGAACCTGCACGGGTACCTGGCGCGCGAGCGGATCTTCTACGGCTCCGACGAGGGCCTGGACTTCACGAACATCTACTTCTACACGGTGGCGTACCACGCGATCCGTGCCTCGAACCTGCTCGCGCAGGAGCGCAAGCAGGCGTTCTACGGGTTCGAGGACTCGAAGTACGCGACCGGTGAGTACTTCGACAAGTACGTCACCGGCACGTGGGAGCCGAAGACGCAGCGCGTGCGCGACCTGTTCGCCGAGGCGGGCATCCACATCCCGACGCAGGACGACTGGCGTGAGCTGGCCGCGCTCGTCAAGGAGCACGGGCTCTACAACCAGAACCTGCAGGCCGTCCCGCCGACGGGGTCGATCTCGTACATCAACCACTCGACGAGCTCGATCCACCCGATCGCCTCGAAGATCGAGATCCGCAAGGAGGGCAAAATCGGGCGCGTCTACTACCCGGCGCCCTTCATGACGAACGACAACCTCGAGTACTACCAGGACGCGTACGAGATCGGCTTCGAGAAGATCATCGACACGTACGCCGAGGCCACCCAGCACGTCGACCAGGGCCTGTCGCTGACCCTGTTCTTCAAGGACACGGCCACGACGCGCGACCTGAACAAGGCGCAGATCTACGCCTGGCGCAAGGGCATCAAGACGATCTACTACATCCGCCTGCGGCAGATGGCGCTGGAGGGCACGGAAGTGGAGGGTTGCGTTTCCTGCATGTTGTGACGTAGGTCACACTTGGTTGCGCACGTCCCCCCTCACGCATCGAACGACGAAGGAACGACATGACCCCCACGGGGAAGCTGAAGCTGGTCGACCGGGTGCAGGCGATCAACTGGAACCGGCTCGAGGACGACAAGGATGCCGAGGTCTGGGACCGCCTGACCGGCAACTTCTGGCTGCCCGAGAAGGTCCCGGTGTCCAACGACATCCAGAGCTGGGCCACGCTCACCGAGGCCGAGAAGACGATGACGACCCGCGTCTTCACCGGTCTGACGCTCCTGGACACCATCCAGGGCACCGTCGGCGCCGTGAGCCTCATCCCTGATGCGCTGACCCCGCACGAGGAGGCCGTCTACACGAACATCGCGTTCATGGAGTCGGTGCACGCCAAGTCGTACTCGTCGATCTTCTCCACGCTGATCTCCACCAAGGAGATCGACGAGGCGTTCCGCTGGTCGGAGGAGAACCCGAACCTGCAGCGCAAGGCCGAGATCGTCCTCAACTACTACCGAGGGGACGAGCCGCTCAAGCGCAAGGTCGCCTCGACGATGCTCGAGTCGTTCCTGTTCTACTCGGGCTTCTACGCCCCGATGTACTGGGCCTCGCGCGCCAAGCTGACGAACACGGCCGACCTGATCCGACTGATCATCCGTGACGAGGCCGTGCACGGGTACTACATCGGCTACAAGTACCAGAAGGGTCTCGAGCTGGTCAGCGAGGCCGAGCGTGCCGAGCTCAAGGACTACACGTTCGAGCTGCTCTTCGAGCTGTACGACAACGAGGTGGAGTACACGCAGGACCTCTACGACGAGCTCGGGCTGACCGAGGACGTCAAGAAGTTCCTGCGCTACAACGCCAACAAGGCGCTGATGAACCTCGGCTACGAGGCGCTCTTCCCGCGTGACGAGACCGACGTCAACCCCTCGATCCTGTCGGCCCTGAGCCCGAACGCGGACGAGAACCACGACTTCTTCTCGGGGTCGGGCTCGTCGTACGTGATCGGCAAGGCCGTCAACACCGAGGACGAGGACTGGGACTTCTGACGACTGCCGGACACGGGCGCCTCAGGCGGCAGGTGAGCTGCCGCTGAGGCGCCCGACCCGTACCGGGCGGGGGAGTCGCCACGCCAGGCCGGCCGACGCGACGGCCAGCCCGACGAGGATCGCGCCGACGAGGTGGAACGCGTCCAGCGTCTCGCCGGTCGTCGCACCGCTCGCGGCGACCGAGCCGAGGATGCTGACGCCGACGGACCCGCCGAGCCGCTGCGTGATGCTGTAGAGCGTGTTGCCGTCGGCGAGCTCGCCCTCGTCGAGCGGTGCGAGGAACGCGACGAGCAGCGGTGTGGTCACCAGACCCGCAGCGGCCGCGCGCCCGCACAGCATGAGCGCGGTGACCCACAGCGGGGTGGTCTCGGTGAGCAGGAGCAGCACCGTGCTGGACAGGGCGAGCACGGCGAACCCGAGGGCGACCAGGGTGCGCAGGGGGATCCGGGCCGAGAGGCGTTGCCCGAGGGCGGTGCCCAGTCCCATGACGACGCCCTGCGGCAGCAGGGCCACGCCGGTCGCGAGCGCGGTGTGCCCCTGCACCTGCTGCGTGAAGACGGGAACGAGGAAGACCGTGCCGAAGGTGATCACCGAGCACAGCACCTGCAGCACGAGGACCAGCACGGCGGGTCGTCCGCGGACGACGTCGAGCCGCAGGGCGGGCTGGGCGCGACGGCCGGCCCAGCGCCAGTAGGTCGCGAGCAGCACGGCGCCGACGAGCAGCAGGACGTACGGCGCGGCGTGGTCCCAGCCCTGCGACGTCCCTCGGGTGGCGCCCAGCAGCGTCGAGACCAGGCCGCCTGCGAGCAGGGCGAACCCGGCCGGGTCGAACCGGGTGCCGGGACGGGCGGGTGCGCCCACCGGGGGGAGTCGGAGCAGGAGCAGCAGCCCGAGCACGCCGACGGGCACGTTGACCAGGAAGACCCATCGCCAGCCGCCGGCGCCGATGAGCAGGCCGCCGAGCGTGGGTCCGAGCGCGGGAGCCAGGAAGAGCACCAGCGCCGCCGACATGGGGACCTTGCCGCCACCGACCCCGTCCTTGCCGAGCAGGACGCTCAGGGCGAGCGGCACGAGCGGTGCCCCGACGAAGCCCTGGACGACGCGCGCGGCGATGAGCAGGCCGATGCCCGGGGCGATCGCGCACACGGCGGAGACCGCGACGAACAGGATCATGCTGACGGTGTAGACGCGCATCGTGCCGAACCGGCGGGAGGCGTACGCCGTGAGGGCGAGCCCGACGGCCAGTGCGAGCAGGTAGCCGCTGACGACCCACTGCACCGTGTCGAGACCCGCCGCGAGCTCGTGCGCGATGTCCGGCACGGCGACGTTGACGATGCTCGAGTCGAGCATGCTGAGCACCGGACCGATGAGCAGCCCGTAGCGCGCGACCCTGCCCAGGGACGCGGCCGTGCGCGTCGGCTCCTGCGTGACGCTCATGCGCGGTCGGCCTCGGCCCGCAGCTCGTCGAGCCATCGGAGCTCCTGCTCGAGGCGTTCCACGAGCTGTTCCTGCGCCCGGCGTCGCCACGGTCGAGCGGGTCCCGGTGAGGGTTCGGCGAGCAGGCCTCGCACCTGGACGAGCGCGGCCTCGACGACGTCGCGCCGTGCCTGGAGGACGGCGTGGCGCCCGCCGGGCGGGACCTCGTCGAAGAAGCTCACCCGGAGCAGGAACTCCTCGTCGTCGCCCGCCAGCTCCGGCGGCAGGGTCGAGACCAGGTCGAGCAGGAGGTCCCGTCCGCTCGGGGTGATGGCGTAGACGTTGCGGGCGGGCCGGCCCTCCTGCGGCTCCACGGTCTTGGTGACGGCCCCGGCCTGCTCGAGACGCCGGAGGGCCGGGTAGAGGGAGTTGTTGTTGACCGGGGCGATCGAGGGTCGACGGACGCGCCGCTTGAGCTCGTAGCCGTGCACCGGACCGTTCCGCAGCACGCTCAGCGTGTAGATCTCGATCGACATCCGTCCACCGTAACCTAGAACGGACTGGACTAAGTCGGGTTCCGATCGCGTCTGCCCATGTCGGAGGGCTGTACTCGACAGGACGACGGGCGCGCGCGGTGGGAGCGTGGGTGCTGCACAGGGGGTGCGACGGTGCGGAGCCGACCGGGAGGTCTCGTGGACGAGTATCTGTGGGTGCTGAAGCAGTCCGAGGCGGACCTCGTCCGCGAGATCGAACCCGACCGGATGGCCGCGCTCGACGAGGACGGCCTGATCGACCTGCACCGCCGCGTCCGCCGGGCACGGAACAAGCACACGAAGAACTACCGCCGCGGCGCGGCGAAGCAGGTCGAGGAGTCCGGTGCGCGAGGTGCCGCCGGGCCGAAGGGCGGCAAGGCACGGCTGCGTGCGGAGGCGTTCGAGGAGGCGTTGTCGCTGGTGAGCGCGCGTCTGGCGGCCGTCGCCCACGAGCAGGCGGAGGCGCTCAAGGTCGAACGGCTCGCGCGCGCTCAGGCCGGCCGGTCGACCGGCCCCGGGTCGTCGCCGTCGGGCTCGGGGCCGGTCGACGGGCCCGGCCTGCCGGCCACGCACCAGAAGACCACGGGCGGGGTCAAGCGCGATGCGTCGAGCGCCTCCCAGGGCGCCCGAAGGCAGGCCGAGCGCGACTCCCGCTGATCGCTACCCGCGCAGCCAGGCGAGCACGGCCAGCACCCGGCGGTGGTCGCTGTCGGAGGCGGTCAGGCCGAGCTTGGTGAAGATGTTCGACACGTGCTTCTCCACCGCGCCGTGCGTGACGACCAGGCGCTCGGCGATCGCGGCGTTGGTGCGGCCCTGGGCGACGTGCTCGAGCACCTCGCGCTCGCGGGGGCTCAGGGCGTCCAGGGGCGAACCGACCGGTCGGCGCACGAGCAGCTGGGCGACGACCTGCGGGTCGAGTGCGGTGTCGCCCGCGGCGACCCGGTCGAGCGTCGAGGCGAGGACGTCGAGGTCCTGGACACGGTCCTTGAGCAGGTAGCCCACACCGCCACGGCCGTCGGCCAGCAGGTCGCGGGCGTACGTCTCCTCGACGTACTGCGACAGGACCAGCACGCCGAGCCCTGGCTGCTCCCTGCGCAGCGCGACCGCGGCGCGCAGACCGTCGTCGGTGTGGTCGGGCGGCATCCGCACGTCGACGACGGCGAGGTCCGGCCGATGCTCACGGACGGCGCTCATCAGGTCTGGCGCCGAGCCGACGGCCGCGACGACGGCATGGCCCGCCTCCTGCAGGAGACGGACCAGACCCTCGCGGAGCAGGACGGAGTCCTCGGCCAGCACTACGCGCACGGGATCCTCACGTGGACCATCGTGCCGTGCCCGGCGGCGCTGGTGACCTCGATCGTGCCGTCGACGCCGGCCGCACGGTCGCGCAGCCCGGCGAGCCCGTGCCCGGGAAGCACCTGGGCGCCGCCGCGACCGTCGTCGGTGACCGTCAGGTCGACCACGCCGTCGGCGGTCAGCAGCGTGATGTCGACGTGTGTGGCCCCGGCGTGCTTGGCGACGTTCGCCAGCGCCTCGCAGGCGACGAAGTAGGCGGCGTTCTCCACCGCCGCCGGCAGGCGGGTGCCCTCCGGGACGTCGGTCTGCAGGACGGTCGGCACGGTGCAGGTGACCGCAGCCGCGACCAGGGCGGCGACGAGACCGCGGTCGGCGAGCACGGGCGGGGCGATGCCCCGGCTCAGGGCGCGCAGCTCGGCCAGTGCCTCGTCGGTCTGCCGGCGTGCCTCGGCGATGACGACCCGGGCCTCGTCGACGTCGTCGGTCGACAGCCGTCGCTCCGCGGTCGACAGGTCCATGCCGAGCCGGATCAGCCGCTGCTGGGGTCCGTCGTGCAGGTCGCGCTCGAGCCTGCGCAGCGACTGCGCCTCGGCGTGCACGACCTGGGCGCGGCTGTGCGACAGGTGCTCGACCTGCTGGCGCAGCAGCGCGGAGTCGGAGGACAGCAGCGCCGACCCGAGCGCGGCGTGCATCGCGGTGCAGGCCCGGGGCACCGGCACGAGGGTCGCGGCGAAGACCACGCCGACCACCAGGTCGAGCACCGTGCGCGGCACCCCGGGCAGGAACGCGTCGAGGCCCGTGATCCCGACGTGCGCCTGCGTGCCGTCCGGCAGCAGCGGCGACCAGATCCAGGACGTCAGCCCGACGATCGCGCCCGACCACCAGATGGCGGCGAGCGACCAGGTCGCGACCGCCAGGGGGAGCTGCACGAGACCGTGCACGGCCTCCGCCCACCGAGCCGGGTCCCGCAGGCGGTCCGTGTACCGCCCCAGACCGTCGCCGCGACCGTGCCGGTACACGGGCTCGCCCACCGGATGACCGATCGCCGCGAGGCGGCGTCGTTCCTGGGCGGCGAACCACCCGGCGCCGTCGAGCGTCGCCGCCGCGATCGGCAGGCCGACGACCAGCACCAGGAGCGGCGCCGCCAGCGACAGACCGGTGACGAGCACGGTGAACGAGCACAGGGCCAGCGGCAGGGAGGTCAGCAGGTACCGCGACCTGTCGGCGAGGTCTCGCAGGAACCCGAGGGAGTCGTGCCCGGCGGCAGGTTCAGGAGCGGGTGGCTGCGGCAGCACGGTCGGTGAGGTCATGACTCTCAGTCTGGCGTCGCCGCAGGTCAGCGCGCAGTGACGGCACCTGGCACGTCGCAGGTGGGGTTGTCCCTACCTCTGCCGGCCCGGTCCCACCCGTCGCCGGGCGGAGCTGGGCGCACGGGGCTACCGTCGTCGGGACGGCTCGATCTGCCATCCCTTCGAATCCCCCGACGGAGGACCCCATGAGCACGCTGATGGATCTGCCCGAGGTCTCCGAGTGCTCGGTCGCCGGATGCTCGTACAACGACCACTCGCACTGCCACGCCGCAGCGGTGACGATCGGCGGCGGGAACGGGGACGCGCAGTGCGCCACGTTCATCCCGCTCGGCGTGAAGGGCGGCCTGGACAAGGTGGTCACGCACGTCGGCGCCTGTCAGCGGCAGGACTGCACGCACAACTCGGCGCTGGAGTGCACCGCCTCGGCGGTGCGCGTGGGCGCCGGCCACGACCTGGCCGACTGCCTGACCTTCGCCCACCGCTGACGGCCCGCGCGGACCGAGGTCACGCGGACCGAGGTCAGGGCGCGCGCAGACGCGCAGAGGAGGGCGGGCGAGCAGGGTCGGGCGGAAGGGTCAGCTCGCCTGGCTCGCCGCGTGTGCCTCGGCGAGCTCGTCCAGCAAGTTGCGGACCAGCCGGGCGGCGACCGGCATGAGCTCACGTTCACCGGCGACCAGGCCCGGGTCCTGCTGGCGCACGGCCACGGCGTCCTCGAGGGCGACCCGCGGGTCGATGTGCGCCGAGGCGAGGAACGCGGCGTCGAGCGCCCGTGCTCCGCGGGCGAACTCCCCGTCGTCGTCGACCGCGACCTCGGCCAGGATCAGCGCGGTGAGGGCCACGTCGAGCTCGGCGGTCGCGGTGCGGGCGTTCGCCCAGTCGACCAGCGAGGGCCCGTGCGTGTCGGACAGGATCACGTTGCCGGGGTGCAGGTCGAGGTGCGCGATCACGGGACCGCCGGTCGCGTGCCCCCAGTCGTCGGCGACGCCGGTCGACGTCCAGCCGACCGGTGCGGGGATGGCGTGCAGCCGGGTGTGCAGGTCGGCGAGGATCTCGGCGCCCTCCCGCAGCGGCATCATCCCGGAGACGACGGCCTGCAGCAGGGTGGGGCCGTGCAGGCGCTCCATGACCAGGTCCGGACCGTGCGCCTCGAGGACCCGCGGGGCCGGGTAGCCGTGCGCGACGACGTGCGCGAGGAGCTCGACCTCGCCCGACGCGTCCCGCCCGGAGCGGTAGCGGCGCAGCACGCGCGCCTCGTCGATCGCGTACACGTCGGCGAAGGCACCGGACGCGACGATCGGGCCGAGCGGCGTCGGGACGGTCGGTTCTCCGTGCGTCAGTGCGGGGAGCATGCCATCGACGGTAGGCGTCCGCGGGACGTTTGTCCCGCCGTTCGTCTCACCCGTCGACCGCGGACGACCACGGAGCGGCCCTCAGTTGCGGCCCGCCCGGGTCAGTGCGCGCACCGCCTCGTCGTGCGTGGACGGCAGGGCGCGGTGCCAGATCCGCGCCGGCGCCCGGCACACGTCGGGGCCCAGACCGAGCTCGTCGCAGTGCCGGTCGACCTCGGCGCGCAGGGTGCTCAGACCGGTGTCGACGTCGTCGTGCCGCACGAGCACCGCGAACGCACCGCCGCCGAGCGTGGCCATCGGGTGGCCGTGCCCGTACGTGCCGAGCAGCGCCGCGCCGACGGCCGCCGACCGTGCCAGGCGCAGGAACGGGTGCAGCTCGCCGGCCGCGACGTCGAGCAGGATCAGGCAGTGCTCGGCCGCGGCGGGCCGGCCGACGCGCGCCGCTCGCAGGTAGGTCTCGGCGAGCCGCACGGACAGGTAGTCGCTGGTGGGAAGCCCCGTCTCGGCATCCACGCACGTGGCGGCGACGGTGCCGGCGGCCTGCGCGTCGGCCCAGCCCTCGCAGAAGGCGGTGACGACGGCGAGCGGCGGCTCGGCCGTGCCGGTGGAGCGGTACAGGCACGCGAGATCGTCCAGCGCCTCGGTCACGCCCACGCCGTCGTGCCCGCGCGCGTGACCCAGGCCGTGCGCGGCCGAGGTCGGGTCGCGCTGCTCCAGCACCGCCGACGCCAAGGCGTCGACCGCGGGGTGGTACCAGTCGGACGGGCGCAGCCACGTGCTCGTCGTGCTCTCCTGGCGCCACAGCTCGCGCAGGGCGTCGGGGACGAGCGGCCCGTCCGTGCCCTTGTCCGTCATCACGTGGGATGAGAGAGGTCCCGTCCCTGTTCATGACGCCGGAATCTCGACCAGTGGCGTGCTTTCACCCGTTCGGCGCACTATGGGACTCTTGTGGGACGACTTTGCCGCGAAAATGCGGGTTTCGGGGGGCTTGAACCAGGAGAGTGACGGTGGGCAGGGACGCAGAGCTCGGTCCCGTCAGGGAGGATGCCGAGCTGATCGCCGCGACGCGCGGCGGCGACGCCGGCGCGTTCGGTGAGTTGTACGAGCGCCACTCCGGGGCGGCCTGGGTGGTCGCGCGCCAGTACACCGACTCCCGTGCCGACGCCGACGACGTCGTGGCCGATGCGTTCACCGCCGTGTACTCCGCGCTCGTCGGCGGGTCCGGTCCCGAGGTCGCCTTCCGCGCCTACCTGTTCACCGTGGTGCGCCGGACGGCGTCCACGCGCAGGGAGCAGCTCGCGCGCGTCGCGCCGACCGACGACGTCCGCACGCTCGAGGCCGCGGGCGTGCCCGTGGCCGCCGCCGAAGAACCGGTGCTCGCCGGGCTCGAGGGCGGTCTGGTGGCCGGCGCGTTCCGCTCGCTGCCCGAACGGTGGCAGGCCGTGCTCTGGTACACCGAGGTCGAGGGGCTCGCCCCGGCCAAGGTCGCCCCGCTGCTCGGCCTGACGGCGAACGGTGCCGCGGCGCTCGCCTACCGCGCCCGCGAGGGCCTGCGCCAGGCCTACCTGCAGGAGCACCTCGGACGGGCGACCGACGACGGCTGCCGTTCGGTCTCGGACATGCTCGGCGCCTACGTGCGCGGCGGGCTCGCGGCCCGGGACACGCGTCGTGTCGAGGAGCACCTGGAGGGTTGCGGCCGCTGCCGCACCGTCGTGCTCGAGCTCGGCGACGTCAACCACGGTCTGCGCGGCGTGATCGCGCCCCTGGTGCTCGGTGTCGCGGGCCTGGGCGCGCTCGCGCACGAGCTGCCGGTGGGCGGCGGGCTCGCGGCCGGGGCGGCCGCGACAGGTGGAGCCGCCGGTGCGGGTGCCGCCGGCGCGGCCGGGACGGGCGTCGCGGGGACGGGCGCCGTGGGCGCCGCCGGTGCCGCGACGGGTGCGGTGTCCGTGGGCTCGGCAGGTGCCGGTGCAGGTGCAGGTGCCGCGGCCGGAGGTGCCGCGCTCGCGGGTGCGGGCGCCGTGCAGGGCGCGGCCGTGACGGGCGGGCTCGTGGCGCTGCTCACCTCCGTCCCCGTGGTGGCCGCCGCGGCCGGTGTCGTGGTGGCCGGGGCGCTCGTCGTCACGGGTGTGCTGGGCGGTTTCGGGGGCGGTTCGCCCGAGGCCGAGAGCCCGGTCGTGACGCCCTCGCCCACCCAGACGGACCCGAGCGCATCGCCGCAGGCCACCGAGGAGGCCGCGCCCGCGCCGTCGGCGAGCCCGACCGCGCTCCCCGATGACCTGACCGCACCGGCCGACACGTCCGACGGCACGCTCGTCGACGACCCGGCGGCGGCGCCCGGTACGGACCCGGTGCCCGTCGATCCGCCGGCCGACCCCACCACCGACCCTGTGCCCGTGCCTGCCGCACCGGCGGCCGTGCAGGTCGCGCTCCCTGCCGACGGGCCGGTGCTCGAGGCAGGGCTGGCCGCGCAGGAGCTCGCGTTCGAGGTGACGAACACCGGGGGCACGGCCACCGGGACGTTGACGGCGACCGTCGCGCTGCCCGCCGGGATCTCGGTCGACTCCGCCACGGTGGTCGCCTCGACGACGGTCACGGGTGCGTTCGCTGCCTCCGAGGTCTCCGGGTGGTCGTGCGTGCCGCGCGAGGACCCGGGTGACGGGACCTCGGGTGCGACCTGCGTGCTGAGCAGCCTCGCCGCACGGCAGACCTCACGGCTCGCGCTGCGCGTGTCGGTCGCGGACTCGATCGACGCCGAGCAGGTCCAGATGGCCGTCGAGGTCCGCGGCGCCGGGCTCGAGGTGCGGTCCACCCCGCTGCCGATGCGCATCGCGCCGTCGCCCGCACGCGTCACCTTCGAGGAGATGCCGGGTGCGCTCGAGCTGGCCGCCGGCGGGTCGGGCGAGCTGGTCGTGCCCGTGCGCAACGTCGGGGGTACCTCGACGACCGCGGGTGCTCCGGCGGTCGTGCGGATCTCGCTGCCGGCCGGTGTCGTGCCGAGCGTGCCGTCCACGGTCGACGGGTGGACCTGCACGGCGGTGGACGCCAGTGCGTCGCCGACCGTCCGGTGCGTCCGTGACGTGCTCGCCGGCCGCACGTCGAGCGCGGTCCGGCTGTCGCTGACGGCCACGGGGCAGGCGTCGTCCGCCGCGGCCGCGATCACGGTGGAGTCCGACCCGTCCGGGCGTGGTGCCACGGAGCGACGGACGGTCGATCTCGTGGTGACCCCGGCGCCGGTGCCGACCCCGACGCCGACGCCCGTGCCGACGCCGACGCCTGACGAGACGGCGGGGGCGCTTCCCGACCCGACGCCCACCCCGACACCGACGGCCACCCCGACGCCGACGCCGACTCCGACTCCGACTCCGACTCCGACGCCGACTCCGACTCCGACTCCGACGATCACCCCGTCCCCGACCCCCACCCCGAGCGAGAAGCCGGTCGCGTCCCCGGCGCAGCTGGCGCTCGACGTGCCCGGGTCGATCACGGTCGGACCGGGGTCCGGGTCGCTCCCGCTCGGGATCAGCGTGCGCAACGACGGCGGGACGTCGGCGAGCGACGTGCAGGTGCTGGTCGTCTCCCCGTCGTCGGCCTCGCTCGAGGCGGCCGACGGCGCCGGGTGGACGTGCCTCGGTGGCCGGACCACGGGCCTGCTGCCCTGGTCGTTGCTCGGCGGGCGTCTGGTGCTGTGCACGCTCGACGCGCTGCAGCCGGGTGAGCAGCGCGACGTGCCCGTGGGGGTCCGGGTGCCGTACGGGCAGGTGGGCGAGGGCACGGGGCTGTGGGTCCTGGCCTCGGGCGACGATGCCGGTGACTCCTCGCTGGTGTTCATCCCGGTGGTGCGGGCGGACCGCTGAGCGCAGCACATGTCCATCGGTTGGACATGTGGACACCGGCCGTCTCATCTCGTGGTCCCATGGAGCCATGCCCGACCACCGCGCCCGCACGACCCTTCCGGGTCGAATGCCGTCGTGCGTCGTCGGTCGTCGCCGCTGTTGTTGAGCTGAGCGACTGACGCCCCGGCGCGTCCCCCGCGAGCCCCGTCCGCCGTCGCCCCTGCGCGAACGGCCGGCACCTGCTCCTCGTGCCGAGCACCCCAGCCCTGCCCCGACGTGCTGACGCACGTCACTGCCCCGAAGGCGACCCGTGACAGCTCCCACCAGCGTTCCCCCGCGCATCCACGTCACCGACCTGCGCAAGGTCTACGGCGACGGCGAGCGTGCCGTCGTCGCGCTCGACGGCGTCGACCTCACGGTCGGCCCGGGGGAGATCCACGGCGTCGTCGGTCGCTCGGGTGCGGGCAAGTCGACGCTCATCCGTTGCCTCACGGCCCTCGAGCGGCCGACCGGCGGCCACGTCGTCGTCGACGGCGTCGACATCGCGGCGCTGCCGGAGAAGGAGCTGCGGGCCGCCCGTCGGCGCATCGGTCTGGTGTTCCAGAACGTCAACCTGCTCGACTCGCGCACGATCCTGGCCAACGTGGCGTACCCGCTCGAGGTCGCCGGCGCCGGTCGCGCGCAGCGTGCGGCCCGCGCCCAGGAGCTCCTCGAGATCGTCGGGCTGGGCGACCGCGCCCACGCCTACCCCGCCCAGCTGTCCGGCGGTCAGCGGCAGCGCGTGGGCATCGCCCGGGCCCTGGCGGCCGAGCCGGCCGTGCTGCTGCTCGACGAGCCAACCTCCGCGCTCGACCCCGCGACCACCCGGCAGATCCTCACGCTCGTCCGCGAGCTGCGCGACCGGCTCGGCATCAGCGTCGTCATCATCACGCACGAGATGACGGTCGTCCGCGAGGTGTGCGACACCGTGACGCTGCTCGAGCACGGCAAGGTCGCCGAGCACGGGCCGGTCGGCGAGGTCGTGGCCCGGTACGGCACGCGGCTGGCCCGCGAGCTCATCCCGGTGCCGGACCTGCCCGTGGGGGTCGAGCGGACCCTCGTCGAGGTCGCCTACACCACCGACGACGTGGCCACCCCGCAGGTGCTGCGCGTGGTCGCCGGGCTCGGAGGAGGTGCCGAGGTCGCCGCGGGCGTCATCGAGACGATCGCCGGCCGTCGCGTCGGGCGGCTGCAGCTCGACGTGAGCGCCGAGCAGGTCGAGGCGACGCTCGCTGCTCTGCACGCCGCGGGCCTGCACGCCGTGGTGACCGAACCGGAGGCGCCTGCCGACGCCGACCAGGAGCCGCAGCCGCCCGCGGGTGGGGCGCCAGGACGGCGACCGCCCGCGCCCGATGTCGCCGACGCGCTCCGCACGACGTTCGACCGGGGGCTGTGATGGGCTGGTGGGAGGAGCTGGTGACCAACCCGGTCATCCAGCAGAAGCTGCCGGAGGCGACGCTCGAGACCCTGCAGATGGTGGGGGTGTCCGCGCTGCTGACGGCCCTGCTGGGCCTGCCGTTGGGTCTGCTGCTGCACGCGACCTCCATCGGTGGGCTCACGCCGAACCGCGTGGTCAACTCCGTGGTCGGGTTCGTGGCCAACATCGTGCGCTCGTTGCCGTTCCTCATCCTCATGATCGCGGTCATCCCGCTGACCCGGGCGCTGGTCGGCACGACGCTGCAGTGGAAGGCGGCCGTGGTGCCGCTGACCATCTGCGCGGTGCCGTTCTTCGCCCGGCTCGTCGAGACCGCGGTCCGCGACGTGAACCCCGGCAAGGTCGAGGCCGCCCGGGTCATCGGTGCGACCCGCGTTGGCATCACGGTGCAGGTGCACATCCGTGAGGCGCTGCCCGCCCTCGTCTCGAGCTTCACCGTGACCGTGATCGCGCTGCTCGGCTACTCGGCCATGGCAGGCGTCATCGGCGCCGGTGGCATCGGCGCGCTCGCCATCTCCTACGGCTACCAGCGGTTCGACAACGCCGTGATGGCCGCGTGCGTCGTCGTGCTCGCGGTGTTCGTCGTGGTCGTCCAGGCCGTCGGCGACGTCATCGCCCGTGCGCTGGACCACCGATGAGCCGACCCCCTCAGACCCTCCCGAGCACCGGGAGCCGCACGACCCCGCACGACCGACCGTCCAGGAGGACACGATGAGGAAGACCTTGGGTGCCATCGCACTCACCGCCGCCGCCGCCCTGACCCTGGTCGGCTGCTCGTCCAGCGCCCCGGCGGCCGACGACACCGAGACGACCGCCGCCGCCGGCGAGGTCACCACGCTCACGATCGGCGCGAGCCCGACGCCGCACGCGGAGATCCTGCAATTCGTGCAGGACAACCTCGCGGCGGACGCCGGCCTGAACCTCAAGATCGTCACCTACGACGACTACGTGCTGCCGAACACCGCTCTCGCCGAGGGCGACATCGACGCGAACTACTTCCAGCACCTGCCGTACTTCGAGTCGCAGGTCGCCGAGCAGGGTTACGACTTCGACCACTTCGAGGGCGTCCACATCGAGCCCTACGCGCTCTACTCGAACAAGTGGGAGTCGCTCGACGAGGTGCCGGACGGCGCGAAGTTCGGCATCACGAACGACCCGGGCAACCAGGCGCGTGCGCTCGACCTGCTCGTCGCGAACGACCTCATCACGCTGAAGGACACCGGCGACGCCGACCCGACGCTGCTCGACATCGACCAGAACCCGAAGAACTTCGAGTTCATCGAGACCGCTCCCGAGTCCCTCGTGCGCGCCCTCGACGACGTCGACCTGGCGATCATCAACGGCAACTACGCGCTCGAGGCCGGCCTGAACCCGGCCACGGACTCCCTGCTCATCGAGTCGGGCGTCGACAACCCGTACGCCAACTTCCTGGCGGTGCGCTCGGAGGACAAGGACGACCCGGCGCTGGTCAAGCTCGACGAGCTGCTGCACTCCGCCGAGGTGAAGGCGTTCATCGAGCAGCGGTGGCCCGACGGCGAGGTGCTCCCCGCCTTCTGACGGACCCCTCCTGACGGTCGCGAGACGGCCGTCGGAGGTCGCAGGACAGAGGAAGACCCCGCCGCATCGGATGCGACGGGGTCTTCCTGCGTCCCGGGCCCTCGGGGCTCTGCCCGGCTCGCGGGTTCGCGCCACCGGACCCGGGCAGGTCCCCCGATCCGCGTCGGGTCCGGTGGCGCGGGTCCTCAGCGGGTGTCCCCCGACTCGCCGAGGACGTCTGTGGCCGACGCGTCGAGGACGTCGTCGGGGAGGGGCTGCTGCTCGGTGCCGTCGGGCAGCGGGGTGATCAGGCGCAGGTGCGACAACCGCTCGCCGAACCGGCCGAACTCGACGGACGGGCCCGGGCGCTGCGGCGCGAGCGACAGTGCCGTGTAGGTCTCGGCGGCCGGCAGCAGGTCGAGGGCGGCCTCGCGCAGCAGCTCGGCGACACCGGCAAGGTCGGCCGGGGTGATGGTTCCGCGGGTGGCGTGCCCCTCGGGCGACGACCCGTCCTCGGGCAGGCTGACGTACAGGACGAAGCCCGCACGGCCGGGCGCGAGGGCGGGGGCGACGGGGTCGGTGTCCGTGCGCGCTGCACGGCGCTGGGCGGCGCTGCGCGGGGGCGGTGCGGGGCGGGCGGCCGCGGGTGCGCGGCGGGGTGCTGACAGGCTCATGGGGTTCTCCGTGCGTGGGGGTGGCCGACCGCGGTCGGCGCGGTGGCGGGTCGGTCGGGCGCGAGGGCTCAGTGCCGACAGCACACGGACGTCCCGCGCGCGCAGACGCGCACCGTGGCGGTGCGGTAGCGATGCGTGGGATCTGTCACTGACTGATCGTCACACGGGCGCGCAGGGGCGCCCAAGCGATTTCGCGCCCGTCTCAGGGGGTGGAACAGTGCGCGTCAGCGGGTCGGGTGACCCGGACGCACAGGTGGCGAAGGGTCAGACGATGCCGTACAGGCGGTCGCCCGCGTCCCCGAGGCCGGGGACGATGTACGCCTTCTCGTTGAGTCGCTCGTCGACCGCCGCGACGACGACGGACACGTCGGCCCGGTCGCCCACGTGGTCCTCGACGACCTTCAGGCCCTCCGGCGCGGCCAGCAGGCACACCGCCGTGACGTCCCGGGCGCCGCGCGCCAGCAGGTAGTCGATCGCTGCGACCAGGGTGCCGCCGGTGGCGAGCATCGGGTCGAGCAGGAAGCACTGCCGGCCGGAGAGGTCCTCCGGCAGGCGGTTCGCGTACGTGATCGCCTCGAGGGTCTCCTCGTCGCGCTGCATGCCCAGGAACCCGACCTCGGCGGTCGGCAGCAGGCGGGTCATGCCCTCGAGCATGCCGAGACCGGCACGCAGGATCGGCACGACGAGCGGGCGCGGGTCGGCGAGCTTGGCGCCCGTCGTCGTCGTGACCGGGGTCTCGATCTCGACCGGCTCGGTGTGCACCTCACGCGTCGCCTCGTACGCCAGGAGCGTGACGAGCTCGTCGACCAGCAGACGGAAAGTCGGCGACTGGGTGTTCTTGTCGCGGAGGACCGTGAGCTTGTGGGTGACGAGCGGGTGGTTCGCGACGTGCAGGCGCATGGACCCAACCTACCGTGCGTCCCACGTGCTGGACGCCCGTCGAGGCCCTGTGGAGGCGGCGGACGCGGTGCGATCGGTCACGTCGGGCGTGCGGCGGACGTCCACCGGGCAGGATGGGCGCGTGCGACCGGAACGCCGCGGCCTACGGGTCGACGACGAGCAGGCCATGGGTCTCGCGCTCGACGAGGCCCGGGCGGCTCTGGCGACCCTCGACGTACCCGTCGGGGCCGTGGTGCTCGACGCCGACGGGCAGGTGGTCGGGCGCGGGCGCAACACCCGTGAGGCGCACGCCGACCCGACCGGTCACGCCGAGGTCATGGCCCTGCGCGACGCCGCCGCACGCCTGGGGCGGTGGCGCCTGGACGGCTGCACGCTCGTCGTCACGCTCGAGCCGTGCCTCATGTGCGCCGGGGCGGTCGTGCTCGCGCGCGTCGACAGGCTCGTGCTCGGGGCATGGGACCCGAAAGCCGGTGCGTGCGGCTCCCAGTGGGACGTCGTGCGGGACCGGCGGCTCAACCACCGGGTCGAGGTCGTCGGCGGCATCCGTGAGCAGGAGTGCGGGGACCTGCTGCGCGCGTTCTTCACCGAGCACCGCGAGGTCTGAGCGGTCGTCGCCGGGCCTGAGCGGACGACCGCCGATCAGTGCGCCGCGGTGCGGTGCGGGGGAGCGGGCAAGGTCTCGGCCAGGTCGCTGAGCGTCTCGGACGTCCCCGCGTCGAGCGTCACCGCCGCGTACCGGTCGCCGCGCGTGGCCCCCCGGTTCACCACCACGACCGGCATCCCGCGCTGCGCGGCGTGCCGCACGAACCGCAGGCCCGACTGCACCGACAGCGACGACCCCGCCACCAGCAGGGCGTCCGCGGCGTCCACCAGCGCGAACGCCTGCTCGACGCGGGCACGCGGCACCGTCTCACCGAAGTACACGATGTCCGGCTTGAGCATGCCTCCGCACGCCGCGCAGTCCGCGACCACGAAGTGCGCCGTCTGCTCGATCACCGCATCCGCGTCCGGCGCGATCTCCACGTCGCCGACCTGCTGCACCTGCTCCACGAACCCCGGGTTCAGGGCGTCCAGCCGGTCCGCCAGCTCCGCGCGGGGGATGACCCGACCGCACCCCAGGCACAGCACCCGGTCGTACCGGCCGTGCAGGTCCACGACGTTCCGCGAGCCGGCCGCCTCGTGCAGCAGGTCCACGTTCTGCGTGATCACCCCCGTCACCACGCCGCGGTCCTCCAGCGCCGCCAACGCCCGGTGCCCTGCGTTCGGCAGCGTCCGGTTCACGTGCCGCCAGCCGACGTGGTTCCGCGCCCAGTAGTGCCTCCGGAACGCCGCGTCGCCCACGAACTGCTGGAACGTCATCGGTGTCCGCTGCGGGGAGTCGGGGCCGCGGTAGTCCGGGATCCCCGAGTCCGTCGACACCCCGGCGCCCGTGAGCGCCGCCAGGCGGTGCCCGGCGAGCACGTCGACGACGTCCGCGAGGGACGACGCGGTCATCGGGCGGGCGTCGGAGGGGGTCATACGACCACGGTACGTCCGGGTGCGCCGGGGGTCGCGGGGTGCACCGTCGGGGCTCCTCCGCGGCCGACAGGGTGCGCGGTCCGGGCCCGATTCGGAGGCAGGGGCTCCGACCCGGTACTCTTCTGCGCGAGGTAGCGTGTCCGAGCGGCCTAAGGAGCACGCCTCGAAAGCGTGTGTGGGTGAAAGTCCACCGTGGGTTCAAATCCCACCGCTACCGCCAACGATGTCCCAGACGTCGACGACAGCCCGAACCCGGATCAGGGTTCGGGCTGTCGTGCTTCACGGGCTCCCCGGCCGTGCGTCCCGCGGAGCCTGCACCGGGGAGCGGCGTTCGTCCTCACCTGGCCGCTCGCGACGCCAGAGCACGTCTGTCCCGCACCGTCGTGCACCGGCCCGGGTGGGTGACCGGCGCTGTGGACACGCGGCGGGGAGGGCCGTTGACGTCTGCGACGATCCTGTGATCAGCCACGGCGAGGGGATGGGCCTTGGACGGCTTCGTGCTCGACACGGCGGACCTGCGGCGGGCCGCGCGGCGAGCCGAGGGCGTCGAAGGCGCCATGACCGAAGCGCGCCCGGACGGCATGCCGTCGGGTGACGGGGTCTTCGGCTTCGCGGTGCTCTCGTCGGCCGTGCGCCGGTACGCCCAGACGCTCGACACGCGGCTCGTGGCGCTGGCTGACGATGTCCGGCACGTGGGGGAGTCGCTCGACGCGAGCGCCGGCGCGTACGAGATCACCGACGAGGGCGTCGCCGACGCCCTATCGCGGCTCCGTCGGCGTCTACCAGGGGTCGGGCAATGAGTCGCGGTGTGCTGCCCGGCGATCCGTCTGGGGTGCGGGCAGCAGCAGGGCTGCTTGTCCGATCGGCGTCGGCGTCGCGGGGCGCGGGCGGCGATCTCCTGCGGCTGCGCGAGTGCGCGTGGGAGGGCGCGGCGGCTGACGCCTTCCGTGCGAAGGTGCGGACGGCCTCCGACGAAGCGGACGCCGTCGCGGGGGCCTTCGAGCGAGGTTCACGGGTGCTCCAGGCATACGCGGATGTTCTGCAATCGCAGATGCAGGCCGCTGACGCCGCCGAGGAGGTCTGGTCGAACGCTCGGGAGCGGGCGCTCCTGACGCCGCTGGACCTCGTGGCGCTGCTGGACGTCCGGCGGGCCGTCGATGCTCGTCACGCTGCTGTCAGCACAGCCCAGCGCGCCGCGATCGACGCGGCCGCGCAGCTCGACGGGATACTCGGCCCTGTTGGGTGGGGCGAGCACTGGTGGGACCCGTTCGGTTGGGGCGACAGCGACGACGTGACGGTGCCCGACCGTGGCGTCGACGGCTCGATCCTGAACGACGGCTCGTGGGACCCCGGCTCCGTGCATCAGGGCAAGCTCGGTGACTGCTACCTGATGGCCTCCATCATGGGCCTGCTCAACAGCGACGACGGTGACCAGTGGGTAAAGGACAACATCCGCTGGGACGCGGCCCGCGAGGGCTACTGGGTGACCCTGTACCCGTTCGAGAAGCCGGTCGAGTACTTCGTCGACAGGGTTTACGACCAGGGCGCGACCGAGCCCGGGGACGGGCTTCTGTTCTGGTCGAGCAGCAAGCCGAGTATCGCCGCCCTCTACGAAGCTGCCGCCGCGCAGGAACTCGGCTACCGCGAGTTGGCGAGCGGCGGCACGTCCGCCGAGGCGCTCGCCCTCCTCACCGGGAAGCACGCGACGAGCTACGAGCGGGTGTATGGCGACGGGTACGCGGGCAGCCTGCCGGAGATCCGTGCCGCACTGGACTCGGGTGCTTCGGTGGTGGCGTCGTCCGACCGCTACTCGACGTCGCTCAGCGGCCAGTCGCATCTGATCGAGGCGGAGACGGTCGCCGCGGACGGGGGGACCGAGGTCGTCGACCTGCGGATCGCCACGATGCACACGTACATGGTCGACCGGGTCGACGCCGACGGCGGGGTCTGGCTGCGCAACCCGTGGGGAGAGGGCAACTCCTACGACGACGGGGTCGAGTTCAAGGTCGCAGCAGACGACTTCGCCGACATCTTCTACGACGTGAGCGCCTCGGGGGCCCGATGAGCACGGAGCGGTTCGTCTTGCGGCACGGCGGGCAGCAGCGGCTCACTGGCGCGCTCGTCTCCGTCGGGTGGGTGGGGGTGCTCGATAGCGGCGCACCCGGTGCCGAGGTCGGCATCGCGAGCCCGTCGGGGCGCGCGGTCGAGGCGGTATCGGCGGGCGGCGCCATCGCCGTGCCGGGTGCCGGGACGCTGCATGTGCGGGATGTGTTGCTCGGTCGAGCTGAAGAACGCGGCCGCATCGCGTGCGAGTGGGAGGCATCGTGAACGAGCCGGAGCCGACGAACGAGCCCCGAGGATCACGCCGGCGAAGCTGGCGGACGATCGTCGCTGTGGCGGTCGGGGTCGCGCTGGTCGCGGTCGGGGTCGTCGCGGTCTCCGACGACTGGGTGTTCTGGGGTGAGCGCGTCCGCCTGAGCAGCGGCGTCGAACATCACCTCAACGGCGCCGTGGTGGTGGTCGGCGCCGTCGCAGGGGACGACGCGCGCGCCGAGGTCACCGTGACGCGCGGCGGCGAGACGGTGACAGACGTGCTCGGGCCCGGGGAGCAGCTGCGCGTGGCCTGGTGGGGGACGCTCACCGTGCGGGAGGTTGAGTACGTCGGGTCGGTGGGGGAAGTCGGAGGAGTGCTCGACGTCGTGGTGACGACCGGGTCGTGACGTGATGGGCTTCCGTGGCCTCGCGCCGTTGAGCTGGGTGTTGACGTCCTCGAGGCCCGAGACCGGCGCCGTGAGTTGATGACTCCGGCGTCACTGTGTCGCGAACAGGTCCCAACGGGCAGCCAGCAGTTCCCTGTCCGGGTGGTCCCTCGGACTGGTCGGCAGCGTCAGGGTCCGGCCGTGCATCTCCTGCAGGCCGTGCCGCAGCATCGGTCCGTCGACCTCCTCCAGCAGCTCGCGGTCGATGTGCACCACGTAGTCCGGGGAGACGCCGAGCATCTGCTGGTCGAAGGCCGCATGGTGGATCTTGCACAGCGCGAGACCGTTCGGGGTCGTCGGGATCCCCTTCTCGGAGGAGTCCGGGGCGATGTGCGCGGCGTCGAGCAGGGAGCCGTGCTTCAGCTCGCAGACCGCGCACCGGGTTCGGTAGGCGAGCAGGACGCGGGTCCGGAACGCGGGCTGGTGGAGGCGCTGCTTGGCGAGGCGGAGGGCGTAGCGACGCTGGGGTTCGCTCAGGTGGCGGACATCGGGCATGTAGCGGAACGACTCGTCGAGGGCGATGAGGAACGCGCGCTCCTCCGGCACGTCGTCGACCACGTAGACCGGCGCGATCGGCGTGTAGTAGTTCGGCGTCTCCTTGCGGAACAGGACCAGCGGCATGCCAGTGTTGATGGCGTTGCGGAGCTTGCGGTTGTCGCCGCCGTCCGGGTCGCCCTTGCGGTACGCGTAGTGCAGCAGGCCGTCCTCGGGGTCCTCGGCGTCGTCGTACGGGCCGTGCGCGGACTGCACGATCGCGAGGGTCGAGGAGAAGCCGGACGGGTTACGGATGCCGCGCGAGTAGTCGATGAGGGGGAGGTCGCGGCCGCCGGTGCGGTAGGAGAGCAGCTCGTGGCGGTGCAGGAAACCGCCATTGGCCTCGGCGCGCTGCTGGATCCACTCGATGATCTGCGCACGGAGGGCGGCTTCGACGGCTGAGTCCACGACCAGGAGCTCAACAGGCGAAGGCCGTCGTGGCAAGCATCGCGGCCGCCATGCGGGCCGCAGCGCGTCATGGGGGTGCAGGTGCGAGGGCGCAGTCGGTGTTCCCCGGGTCCTCACGCCCGAGCAGACCTGCGCCTTCATCGAGGCCGCACTCCGCGACGGCAGGCGAACTGCCCGCCCGGGGGTTGGGCGGCGGGTGCAGGCAATAGGGTCGTCCCGAGCGACCGGAGGAGGTGGATCCCGATGTCAAGGCCCTCGGAGGAGCTTGAGCGTCATCGCGGCGCGGTCCTCGACCTCGCGCTCCGGGCCGGGCTCTCGGACATCCGGGTGTTCGGGTCCGTCGCCCGCGGCGAGGACCACCAGGGCTCGGACCTTGACCTTCTCGCGACTCTGCCGCAGGACATGGGGCTCTTCGAGCTTGTCGGTCGGGAGCAGGCGCTTGAGGACATCCTCGGGGACCGGGTGGACATCGTCGATGCCAGGTCCCGGTCCCGGGTCATCGAGCGGGCCGTGGTCGAGGCAATACCGCTGTGAGCACCGCCGATGAGTCGGCGGAACGCGACGACCTGACCAGGTGGAGGGTCAGGAGCCGGCCGCGAGCGGCAGGCGGCGGACGCTGCGGAAGCGGCGCGGCTCGTCGTCGAGGGGGTCGGTGAACGCGAGCTCGCCGGCGAGGAGCTGCAGCGGGTGGCTGAAGTCGTCCACGGGGACGTCGTGCACGTCCGGGTAGAGCGGGTCGTCGACGATCGGGATGCCCAGGCCGAGCAGGTGCAGGCGTAGCTGGTGGGTGCGGCCCGTGCGGGGCGTCAGGCGGTAGATGCCGTGCTCGCCGACCTGCGACTCCAGCTCGATGCGCGTCTCGGCGTTGACCGGCGCACCCGGCACGACCTGCGCCCGCAGCTGCCCGCGTTCTTTGTGGATGTGGTTGCGGACGACGGTCGGCAGTGTCAGGTCGGGGCTCAGGGGTGCGAGCGCCCAGTACGTCTTGTGCATCGCCCGGTGCTCGAAGACCGACTGGTAGGGCGCGCGCCACCGCCGCTCGGTGGCGAGCATCAGCAGGCCGGAGGTGATCCGGTCCAGCCGGTGCAGCGGGGACAGCTCCGGCAGGCCGAGCTCGTCGCGCAGCCGGACGACGACGCTCTGCGTGACGTGCCGACCGCGGGGGATCGAGGAGAGGAACGCCGGCTTGTCGACCACCACGAGCCGCTCGTCGCGGTGCACCACGTGGATCGTGCCGGGCACGTGCGGCTCGTCGCGAAGGTCGCGGTGGAACCAGACGAACGTGTGGGGCGTGTAGGGGTCGTCCTCGCGTACCGGGTGGCCGGACTCGTCGACGAACCGTTGCTGCGCCAGCATCCCGGGGACGTCGACGCCGTCGGGGAGGCGGTCGCGCAGCCAGGTGCCCATCGTCGGCCACGGGTGCACCCCGGACGGGTCTCGGTCCGGGGTGCGCAGCCACGCGGCGGCCAGGCCGTGGCGCGCGGGCAGCGGGGAGCGGGGAGGCACGTGGCGATGCTACGAGCCGGGTGCGGGTCCGGTCTGGCCCATGAGGTCCCCGGTGGTCGCCTCGCCCTGACGCTGGAGTGCCTCGGCGGCCCTCGTGAGTAGGTCGCTCAACAGGTCGGGTTCCGCCGGGCGGGCGAGGCGCGGACCTGCGGCCGAGGCAGGCCAGCGTCGCACCTGCCAAGTGAAGTGTGAAGTTGGGTGTGATGTCCGCGAAGTAGGGGTGGGCGTCGGAGCGTCTCGCTACGGTCGGTTCCATGAGCACGCTGCGCACCGCGCTCGCGGCCGACCGCATGACGGTCGAGAGCCCCGCCTGGGGGCTGCTGCGCTCGAGGCACGCGGCGGCGGCAATCGCGCTGCTCGGGGAGCACCTGGCCGGGGACGTGCGTCGGCGCGCCGCTCCCGACCTGTTCGAGCGGATTGATGACGACCTGATCTCGCTCCGCGAGAACGGGTTCGAGCTGCCGAGCGCCGCCCGCGTGTACTGCGACGCGTGGCGGGCCGACGGCGTCCTGGTACGTCGTGCGGTCGAGGGCACGCGCGAGGAGACCTACGAGCTCTCGGACGGCGCACTCGTCGCCATCCGGTTCGTCACGCAGTTACTCGAACCTCGCTCCTCGGTGACCGAGTCCCGGCTGACGACCATCCTGGAGCGTCTGCACGAGCTCGCGGTCGCGACCGATCCGCGAGCGGCCTCACGCCTCGCGGCACTCCAGGCGCAGCGCGCGCGGATCGATGCCGAGATCGAACGCGTCGCCTCCGGGCGGTACGACGTGCTGCCCGTCGACCAGGCGGCCGAGCAGGCCCGTGACCTGCTGTCGCTCGCAGAAGAGCTGCCGGCCGACTTCGCGCGGGTCCGGGCCGAGATGGAGCACATCAACCGGTCGCTGCGCGCACGCCTCGTCGAGGACGTCGGCTCGCGCGGCACCGTCCTCGACGACGTGTTCCGCGGGGTTGACCACCTGGCCGAGTCGGACGCCGGGCGCAGCTTCCACGGGTTCTACGCGCTGATCCTCGACACGGAGCAGGTCGCCTCCGTCGAGGACGACGTCGACTCGGTGCTCGGCCGCGACGTGGCCCGCGCGCTCACGGACCGGCAGATCCGCACGTTGCGCCGGCTGCTGCCGACCCTTCAGGACGCCGGAGGCGAGATCCACGACGTGATGACCGCGTTCTCGCGGAGCCTGCGCCGATTCGTGCAGACCGACGAGCTGATCGAGCACCGCGAGGTGCAACGACTGCTGCGCGAGGCCCAGCGCGAGGCCGTTGCGCTGGCCGGCATGGTGCCACCATTCGCTCGGCTCCAGGTGGAGCTGGCGTTGTCGTCGGTGACGATCGACCCGGTCACCGCCCTCGCGCTGCACAACCCGGCCGACCACCGCACCGCCTCGGACGTGCACTCGCAGGAGGGGGCGGACGTCGACTGGGCGGCACTCGTCGAGGAGGCCCGCGCGTCCGAGATCGACCTCGCGGAGCTGCGTGCGGCGGTCAACGAGACGATCGCCCGGCGGGGTGCGGCGACCATCGCCGAGATCGTGGCGGACGTCCCACCGACCCAAGGGCTCGCCGGGGTGGTCGGGCTGCTGCTCCTCGCGCAGGAGCATGCCACCGGGCTCGAGGGGACCGAGCCGCTCACCTGGTTCTCGCCGACGGGCGTCGCCCGGGCGGGGCGGGTTCCGCGCATGCTGTTCACCGTGGGGGTGCCGTGACCATCGACGAGCTCGAGCAGGCCGACGAGCCGGGGGCGGCGTGGCCGCCGACAATGCCCGACGGGACGGACGGCCGAACGGACGACGTGACCCGGCTGTGGCCCGGCGACGCGGGGACCCTGCTGGCCGGGTCGCGGCGGGCGCTGGTGCAGCTGCTGCGCGGACCGTACCTGTCCGCCGCCCGTCACGCGCAGCTGTGGGGTGCGCTGCAGCGGGACGAGCCGGCCGTGCGCGCACGCCTGGCAGACCTGTACCTCGAGCTCATCGTCGACCTCGACGAGCAGATCGCGTTCGTCCGCAACGTCGACGTGGACGAGGTCGACGCACCCCGGGTGGTCCGCACGGCTCCGTTGACGTTCATGGACACCGCGATGCTGCTCCACCTGCGCCAGCAGCTGCTGACTGCCAGCGCCGGTGAGCGTGCGATCGTCGGGCAGGACGAGGTGCAGGATCACCTCGCCGTCTACCGCCCGCCGGGCGACGCGGACCCGGCCGGCTTCGCAAAGCGGGTCAACGCGTCCTGGGAGAAGCTCAAGCGGTACGGCATCCTGGCCCCGACCAGCACCGAGGGGCGGTTCGAGGTGTCCCCGGTGCTGCGGTTGGTGTTCGGACCGGACCAGATCGCGGCCGTACGCGCGGAGTACGCGCGGCTCGGTGGTCACGGAATCGTGAACTCACCGCTCGACGTGGCCGGGGCCGCGGGTTCGTCAGCGACCGAGGACGACGGAGGTGCCGAGTGAGCGCGGAGACCGATGTGCAGCAGCGCAGTGAACCGTCGAGCACGCCGACGGACCCGGTGCACCCCGGGCAGTGGCGGCTCGGCCGCGTCGAGCTGGTCAACTGGGGCACGTTCGGCGATCACCACGTCGTGGACGTCGCGCGGCGGGGCTTCCTGCTAACGGGCCACTCCGGGTCGGGCAAGTCCTCGCTCGTCGATGCCGTCACCGCGGTGCTGACCCCGCCGGCGAAGGTCCGGTTCAATGCCGCCGCCGCCGATGTGGGGGCTCGCCGTTCTGACCGGACCGTCGCCGCCTACGTGCGGGGCGCGTGGCGCCGGCAGACCGACGAGACCACCGGGGAGGTCGTCAGCGACCACCTCCGCACGGGCGCGACCTGGAGCGGGATCGCGCTGCGGTTCGGTGACGGTACGCCTGACGGGGCGCCGGTGACCCTGGTCAAGCTCTTCCACCTTCGGGCCGGTGAGAACACGAACCCGACCGAGCTGCACGTGATGCTGACCGGTTCGCTGGACCTGCTCGACCTGCAGCCCTATGCACGTGACGGCCTGCAGACCCGGGCGATCAAGGCTGCCTGGCCGGACGCGATCGTCACGGACCGGCACTCGGTGTTCGCGGCGCGGTTCTGCCGCACGCTCGGCATCGGCGGCGACAACGCGCTGCAGCTGCTGCACCGGACGCAGTCGGCGAAGAACCTCGGGTCGCTGGACGACTTGTTCCGGGGGTTCATGCTCGACGAGCCGGCGACGTTCGCGCACGCCGAGACCGCGGTTGAGCAGTTCACCGAGCTCGCCTCCGCACACGCGCACGTCGTGACCGCCCGGCGGCAGATCGACCGGCTCGCACCACTGCGCGCCCTGGCCGGCGGGTACGACGAGGCGCAGGACGAGGCCCGGGCGCGCGGTGCCCTCCTGGAGTCGCTACCTGCCTTCACCGACGCCTGGCTGCTGGAGCTGGCCCGCACCGAGCGCACCGCGCTGGCGGATACCGAGGAGCAGGCACGGCATCGGTGGGAGAGCGCCCAGCGCGCCGTGGAGGTCGCCGAGCAGGAGGCGCGCAGCGCCCAGCTGGTCGTCCTCCAGAGCGGTGGCCAGGCGCTCGCGCTGCACCGGGCGTCGCTCGAGCGGGCGCAGGCCGCGCTCGAGGCGGCACGCCGGCGCCGTGTGCAGATCGGGGGGCGCCTCGCCGAGGTGGGGGTCGCGGCGCCGACGACCTTCGCGGAGTTCACCGAGCTGCGGGGCACCGCTCAGCGGGAGCGCGAGGACCACGACCGGGCTCGCGCCGAGCACCGCGTGCAGCTGCACGCGCTGTACTCCGCGGCGACGGATGCCCGCCAGGCGCTCGATGGCATCGACCGGGAGCTCGTCGCCCTCCGGCGCGCGCAGTCGAACCTCGACGCATCCCTCCTCGAGGCGCGCACCGTCGTCAGCCGCGCCACGGGCCTGGCGCCCGACCTGTTGCCGTTCGTCGGTGAGCTGGTGCAGGTGCGGCCCGAGCACGCCGCCGAGTGGCAGGGGCCGATCGAGCGCGTCCTGCGGCCGCTCGCGACCGTGATGCTGGTGCCGGCCGTGCACCGGGAGACGGTGCTGCGCGCCGTGAACTCGCACCACCTGCGGTCGCGGCTCGTGCTGGAGATCGTGCCGGCGCGGGTGGAGCCGCCGCGGCTCGTGGGCGACCCGGGGTCGCTCGTCCACCGGGTGCAGGTCAAGGACGGACCGTCTCGTGCGTGGGTCGAGGAGACGCTCAGCCGGCAGTACGACTACCCGTGCGTGGCCGACGAGTCCGACCTGGCCGGCCTGGACCGCGGTGTCACGCGGGCGGGTCTGGTCAAGCGGGGGGCTCGTCGGCACGAGAAGGACGACCGGTTCGCCGTCGACGACCGCGGCCGTTGGGTGCTCGGGTTCGACAACGCGGACAAGGTGGATCTGCTCCTCGAGCGTCGCCGGGCCGCGGCGAGCGCGCTGGAGCAGGCCGAGACGCGGATCGAGGCCGCCAGCGACGTCGCCGACAGGGGTCGCGACCGGCTCTCCGCGCTCCGTGTCCTCGACGACGTCGAGTGGTCTGAGCTCGATGTCGAACAGGCCGCGGCCGACGAGGCGCGTGCCAGGACCGCGTACGCCGCGCTGCTCGCCGGAAGTGCCGACCTGCGGGCCGCACAGGCGCACGCGGACACGGCCGAGGTCGCCGCCGCTGAGGCCCGAGAGTTGGCCCGCGGTGAGCAGACGGCGCACACCGAGGCGCGGCAGGAACTGGCCGCCGTAGACCGCACCATCCGCGAACGGGAGCAACGCAGCGTCGAACCCGTTCCGCTGGCGCACCATGCCGAACTCGAGCAGCGCTTCTACGCCGTGCAGCGGTCGGTGCGTCACGACATCGTCGATCGGCTCTCGCGCACCGTGCAGTCGCGGCTGCAGAGCGAACGGGAATCGGCGACACGCCGCGCCTCCGAGTCGGCGCAGCACATCACCAGCCTGCAGGCGGCCGTCCGGCACGAGTGGCCGGCGCTCACCGGCGACCTCACGGACGGCGTCGAGGACCGTGCCGGGTACCTGCAGGTGCTCGCCCGGTTGGAGACCGACCGGCTGCCCGACTTCGAGGAGCGGTTCTTCGGTCTGCTCGAGACGCAGTCGCAGCGCAACATCGCCCAGCTCGCTGCGGTGATCCGGCGTGCCCCGGGGGAGATCCGGGACAAGATCGTGCCGATCAACGACTCCCTGCTCCGGTCGCCGTTCGACCGGGGTCGGTTCCTGCAGATCAAGGTCGACGAGAACCGCAGCCAGGCGGTGCAGGACTTCCTGACCGACCTCAAGGAGATCACCAGCGGCTCCTGGGCCGAGCAGGACCGGGCAGCGGCAGAACGGAAGTTCGACGTCATGGCGCGGGTGATGCGCCGGCTCGGCTCGTCCGAGACGGCCGACCGCACCTGGCGCACCGCGTGCCTGGACACGCGTCGGCACGTGCGCTTCACCGGTATCGAGGTGGACACCGAGGGCGTCACGGTCAATGTGCACGACTCCAGCGCGGGACTGTCAGGCGGGCAGCGGCAGAAGCTCGTGGTGTTCTGCCTGGCGGCGGCCTTGCGCTACCAGCTCACCGACGAGGGTGAGGACCGGCCACGGTTCGGCACGGTGATCCTCGACGAGGCGTTCGACAAGGCCGACGCCACGTTCACGCGGATGGCGATGGACGTGTTCGTCGAGTTCGGGTTCCACATGGTGTTGGCGACCCCGCTCAAGCTCCTGCAGACCTTGGAGGACTACGTCGGTGCGGTGGGCCTGGCGACCTGCACCGACTTCCGGGCCTCCCGCGTCGGGCTCGTCACAGTCGAGGACGCGCGTGACGTCGCGCGGGCCGGGGAGGTCTGATGGCTCCCGCACCCGTCGCGGTCGCTGAGGCGCGGCACCGGGCCGCCGCCCTCTACGAGCGGCGAGCGGCGACGTGGGCCACGGGCTCGGCGGCGGAGGACGGTCCGTTGCTGGACCTGCCGTTGCACCCGCCCAGTGAACGGGCCGCGCTTGCTGACCAGGCCGCAGCCGTCGACTGGGTCGGCTGGTGGCGCGGGGTGCCCGGTGTCGTGTGGGGCACGCGCCAGTGGGCCAGCCTCGGCCAACAGAAGGTGCCCGAGCGGCTCACGCTGCGCACGCCCGCGGACCTCGCACGGTTCGCCGGCACCTCATCCCACTGGACGAGGCTCTCGACGCGCTGCGCGGACATGCTCGACCGGTGGGGTGACGCGGTGCGGCCCGTGCTGCGTCGGCACGCCCGCACGATCCACCAGGTCGACGAGATCGACCTGCACCGGCTGCACGCGGTGGTGACCTGGCTCGTGGAGCACCCCGACTCGGGCCTGTACCTGCGACAGATCCCGGTGGAGGGTGTCAGTACCAAGTGGGCGGAGGCGCACCGGTCGCTGCTGATCGGCCTGGTCACCGCCATGACAGGGCGGCCCGGGCTCGGGTTGCTCGACCCGCCGTCGCTGGTGCGGGTCCGGTTCCTCGACGCCGCGCTCGCCCCCGGTGGGTTGCGCGACCTCGCGGCGCCCGCACGTGAGTTGGCCGGGCTCGCCGTGGCGGGCGCACGGGTGCTCGTCGTCGAAAACCTGCAGAGCCTGCTCGCCCTGCCGGATGCCTCGGGGGTGATCGCGGTGCACGGCTCCGGCTACGCCGTCGACCGCCTCGGCGAGATCGGGTGGATTCGTGAGCGGCCGGTCGACTACTGGGGTGACCTGGACCGGGACGGGTTCGCGATCCTCGACCGGTTGCGTGCGCACTGCCCTGACGTCCGGTCGGTGCTGATGGATGCCGAGACCCTGCTCGACCACCGGCACCTGTGGACGCCCGACCCGACCGACGGGCAGGCGGTGCTGGGTCGGCTCACGGGGGAGGAGCTCGCGGTGGTTGCGCTGCTGGCCGACCACGGGGGTGTGCGGCTGGAGCAGGAGCGGCTGCGGTGGGACTGGTGCCTGGAGCGGTTGGGGCTGTGACGACGCCGCCGACGACGTAGCGCGCATAACTTATGCGATATCCGTGTCGGATATGCGATCGCTCGCATATCGTGGGTCCGTGGATGCAAATGACGTGCGCCGCCTGGCGCTTGCGGGTGAGGCGCTGGGCGTCGAGTTCAAGTCCGACCGCAAGCGACTCTCGGACGCCCAGTTGGTCGAGGCGGTCGCCTGCATGGCGAACGGCGACGGCGGGGCCGTGCTCGTGGGCGTCGAGGACGACGGCACGGTCACCGGGGTGGCGCCGAGACACGGAGCGGTGACGCGAGCACCACTCATGCAAGCACTGATCAGCAACCTGACGGTCCCGCCGCTCAGTACTGCGGTCACCGCCGTCGATGTCGACGGCCTGACGGTGCTGGCCATCGAGGTGGAGTCGTCCGCGACGCCGGTCGGCACGAACGGCGGCGTGTACACGCGCCGCGCTATGCGGACCGATGGTCGTCCCGAATGCGTGCCCTACGCGTTCCACGAGATGTACTCCCGCGCCGTCGAGGTCGGCCAGGCCGACCACGCACGCGTGGTGCTGAAGGGTGCGACGCTGGACGACCTCGACCCCCTCGAGTTCGAGCGCATGCGGGCGATGAGCAGGTCCGGAGGCGATGCCACCCTCGCGACTCTCGAGGACCACGAGATCGCTCGTGCCCTGGGCGTGCTCGGACCCGGCGGCGCGGTGCTGCTGGGCGCCATGCTGCTCTTCGGTCGACAAGACTCCATCGCGGAGTTCGCTCCGAGTCACGAGGTGCTCTTCCAAGTCCTGGAGGGCACGGCCGTGCGGACGAACCTCCAGTCGCGCGCACCTCTGCTCGCGGCGGCCGAGGACCTCTACGAGCGAGTCAGCATCGTCAACCGGGAGGAAGAGATCGATGCGGGCCTGATCCGGCTCGCCGTCCCGCTCATCTCGCCGATCGCGATTCGCGAGGTCGTCGCGAACGCGCTGGTGCACCGCGACTACACCCGGCTCGGAGCGGTCCACATCCAGCTCGACGACGACGCTCTAACTGTCAGCAGCCCTGGCGGCTTTCCTGAGGGGATCACCCTGGACAACTTCCTGCGCGAGAACCGGCCCCGCAGCCCGCTGCTCGCAGATGCGTTCAAGCGCGCGGGCCTCGTTGAGCGATCCGGGCGCGGCATCAACCGCATGGTTGCCGAGACGATCCGGCTCGGCCGTGCTGCGCCTGACTTCTCCCGCAGCAGCAGCGCGTCCGTGGTTGCCGTCTTTGCGCTCGGTCGTGCTGACGTCGAACTGGCGCGGTTCGTCTTCGAGCGCGAGCGCGCCGAGGGCGTGCCCTTCCTGCTCGCCGACCTCCAGGTGCTCGCTCGGCTGCGCCAAGGGGGAAGCCTGAGCATCGCCGACGCCGCGCCGTTCCTGCAGAAGTCGGAGGCTGAGACACGTGCGGCGCTGGGAAGGATGGCCTCGCGCGGGCTCGTCGACCAGCGAGGCTCAGGAAGAGGGAGCCGGTACCACCTGTCCGCGCCGGTCTATCGGGCTCTGGGCGACAGGGCGGCGTACGTGCGGGCGCACGGCTTCACTGAGCTTCAGGTCGAGAACATGGTTCTGGCATACGCCGACGCGCACGAGCGCATCACGAGGGCGGAGGCCGCCGACCTGTGCTCCCTGACGCCCGCTCAGGCGTCAAACGTCCTGAGACGGCTCGCGAGCGAGGGGCGGCTGGCGATGCACGGGTCGCGGCGAGGGGCGTACTACACGTTGCCAGTCGTGCCGAGGGAGCCGGGGGCGTCATGACCGGGCACCCGCGCTGCGCTATCGAGCGAGGCTGATCCGCTCCAGGTAGGCGCTGTGCGCCGTGACCGACTTCGACACGTCGCGGTCGCGAAGCTGAGGTTGGGACGAGTGGAATCCGCCGAGGCCGACGGCTGTCTTGCCCAGCTCGGCGGTGCGGTACAGGTACGCCAGCACCGGGTCGTTGCTCGAGTGGTAGTTCCAGACCCGCCCGCTGACGGCATCGCTCAGCACCCGCCAGTCCTTGCTGACGCTGATCGCAGCCCCGAGCAGGTGTACGGACTCGATCCGGGGAGCACCGTGGACCGTGCCGAGCGTCTGCGCCGCCGTCGCCATGACGCGTGCTCCGAGGCTGTGGCCGATCAGGACGAACTGCGGCGTGTCGGTGCGAGCGATGATGCCGGCGAGTGCGGCACCTGTCATTCCTGCGCGCGCTTTCGCGACCGTCCACGGATTCGTTGCGATGTCGGCGGCAAACAGGAGCGGGGCCAGACCCGGGATCTTCGCCGACTTGGATGCCTTCTTGGCCACGACCTTGGCCGCATTGGTCGTCGCCTGCTTGGTGGCGCCCACGGCGAGCAGGGCGGTGATGTCACCGAGCTCCTTCGCTCCCCAGTGCACGCGATAGACCGGTGCGTCGGGGTAGCGGTCGTCGACGATGCGGCGCCACCCGCCCCAACCGTCCGTGGTCTCGGTGAGGAAGCCGTTCGCGACGAGCACGGGTGTGCCGGTCCCCGGGCGCAGCAGCTCGATGCGGAACGACTTGTCGGTGCTCGTGTACGCGGACGTGACTGCCGCCCCGAGGGCTCCGCCGAGTGACGCGCCCATCGCGGTCACGACCGTGGTGCCGCCGGCCATCCCGAGCCCGCCCGCAGCCAGGGAGCCGCCACCCAGGAGCGCGAGGCCGTGACTGGTCGCCGCAGCTCCGGACAGCCCCGTCAGCGACCCTACGACGCCGCCGATCGCGGGTGCGGCGACGAAGGCCATCGGCGCGACCACAACGGCCGCCGTCATGGCGACCGTGGCCAACCGGGTCGTGCGCGCCGCGTTGTGCTTGTCGAAGGTGAGCCACTGGGCGTACTCGCTGATGTCGGCCAGGCGCGCGTCCAGCTTCGCGAAGGAGGGGATCTCCTGGCGGTGCTCGGCGCAGTAGCGAGGCAGGGCGATGTCGCGCAGCTCACGGTTGGCGAAGTGGGGACAGCGGGGCACGAGGCACGGTGAGGTGGGTGAACCGCAGCCCGTGCAGATGTACGTGGGCACGGTGCGTCCGCGCACGCGTACCCGCTGGTGATCGGTCTGTCCGAGACAGCCCGAGCACCACCGGCCCGCCGTCGTGTCTGACGTGAGGCCGTCGAGCAACCCCGCGATCTCGATCGCCGTCTTGCGGTGGACGGCAGCCTGCTTGCGATGGCTCGCCCGACGTTCCTCGTTGCGCAGACGCCTGTGCTCGGCCTCGTGCTTCCCGAAAGCCAGGACGTTCTCCACAAGTGCCGGGTTGTCAGTCAGCCGTTGGTCGCCCGTGACCTCGGGTTCCTCGCTGGCCAACCCGGCGTGGACGGTCAGCACGAAGCCGATCCCCGACTCGAGTCGACAGGTGAAGCTCGAGTGTCCGTTCGGGGTGTAGTCAAGCGACCGCAAGGTGGCCCCATTCCTCGTCGTCTCCGGCATGGCTGCTGCCCGAGCGAGCCTGTCATCGTGACCCGCTCTGCGATGGCGAACCGGTGGTTTTCACCCTGCCGGCTGGCGAGCGGCCGGTCGGTCAGCGGTGGTGCTGCTCACGACCTGGTGACGATCACCAGCTCGTCACGCGCCCTGGTGGCGGCCACGTACAGCACCGAGCGATCCCGCTGCTCCGCGTCCACACGTTCACTGTCGGCCAGCGTTGCGAGGCGCTGGGCGTCCCACGGCGCGGTCCAGCCGACATCGGTGAGGACCACCCTGGAGAACTCGGTCCCCTTGGCGCGGTGACGTGTCATCACGGCGACCTTGCCGGCGGGAGGGCGTTCCCGATCGACGGCAAAGGCTCCGATCCCCCGGTCGGCCAGTGCCTGGGCAGTGCGATCTCGCTGCTGACGGTCAGGGACGAGGACTGCGATTGTCTCGGCGCTCACGGAGTTCCGGAGCCACCCGGCCACGTGCTCGGCGACGAGCTCAAGCTCCTGGGTCAAGGTGGTGGCGCGGAGGACCTCGGGTGCCGGCCCGGTGCGTGCCGAGCGGTACCCGGTCTGCTCGACCTCGCCCTCGAGGTCCACCCATTCCGAACCGTCGAGCTGCGCGAGGGCCCATCGCAGGTTCTGTGCCGTGGTGCGGTAGTTGAGGGTGAGTCGACGCGAGCGTCCGACGATGCTTACGCCCAGTCTCTTGAGCGGTGTGCGGTGGCCGTAGATGCGCTGGTGGGAGTCCTCGGCGATGAACAGGTCGTCCGGGCCGGGCGCTGCCAGCGCGCGCAGGAGCTTCCAGTGAGCGGGGCTCAGATCCTGACCCTCGTCGACGAGGACGTGGTCGGCCAGGTGCTCGCCCGGGTGCTCGTCGGTGCCCTGCAGGTAGGCGGATGCGACCACGCCTGCCTCGGCGAAGTCGAGCGACCCGTCGAGGCGCGCCAGAGTGCGGTACTCCTGCACGAGTCGCCACACCTCCGTGCGCGCGGATCGGTCGAGAGCCACACCGCGACCCGTGCGGCGGATCCGGAGGTACTCCTCCAGCGTTCGTACCGAGGACGGGAGGACGACGAGTGCGTACTCGTCCTGCAGGAAGCTCTCGTGCGCGACCGTGGAGGGCAGCGTGGTGCTCACGTGATCGAGAACCGCTCGCCACCGTGCGTGCGGGATGCGCTGGTTCGGCTGGGACCGTGTCTCGCCCAGCACGACGACCTGCGCTGCGTCGAGCGCAGGTCCGGGCGCCCGGCGCACCACGGCGCTGGCGAGGGCATCGACCCCGGTGACGTGAATCCCGGCTTCTCCGAGCGCGACGAGAGGGACTCTCGGGTCGAGGCGCCGCACCTGATCGCGGAGGGCTTCTGCGAGGTTGGTGGTGTACGTGGTCAGGACGATGCGGGCACGAGGGTCTCGAGCCGCCAGTGCGCACGCGCGGTGGACGAGCACCACGGTCTTGCCCGTGCCGGCGCCGCCGGACACGCGGAACGGTCCGCTGGTCCGCTGGTCGACGTAGCGTCGCTGCTCGGGGTGCAAGAAGACGCGCCACGCCTCGAAGTCGTCGGCTTCGATGACCTGCCGCAGCGCGTCCTGGCCCTCGATGAACGCGAACTCGGTCCGCGCGGCCGGGCGGCGCAGAGCTCGCACCAGGTCTTCGTCGGCATTGCCGGTGGACGGGCTTGGTGTCAGATCGAGGCGTTCGATGATGCTGTCGACCGAGTCGCCCGCGCCGAGGTCGATGAGGACCAGCCCGATCCAGCCCTCGTGCTGCATCGCGAGTGCGAGCAGCTCGTCCTCGGTGAGCACGGTGAGTGCGGCCTCCGCGATCGCGGTGGGCACTCCGAGCCGATCGACCAGATCGGCGCGCGAGTAGCCGAGGGCGGGCAGCCGGGGCAGGCTGGGGGGCTCCGCCACGGGTGGTCGAGGTGGGGCCTCGACGAAGGCGGCGGCAGGTGAGGGCGCCGGTACCGGGACGTCGAGCTCTTCGATGACCGGCATGCCGTTGATCGGGTTCTGCTTGAGAGTGACCCTCTTGGCGACTGTGATCGCGTCGTCGTGCGGCCAGATGCCGTGGAAGACGTAGTGCGTCTCGCCGTGGCCGGAGAGCTTGAACAGCACGGCCCGCCAGAACTCGTCGACGCGGCCCGTCCGCACGCGAGGGTCGGCGGAGCCATTGATCGGTTCGATGTGGAGGCCGACGGTCGTGTCGTCCTCCTGGAGCTTCTCCAGGAACGTCCACGCCTTCTTCTTCAGCGTGCCGTCGGTGATCTTGTTCGGTGTCTTGCCTGCCATGACGAGCGTGGGCATTACGCGCCTGCCTCTCGGGTTGGACTGCCGATGGCAGCGACGACGGCGGCGATGTCGCGTGGGTCGAGGACTTGCCACCCTGCGGCGCGGAGATCGATGCGGTCCTCCTCGCTCATGGGGTTGACGGCCAAGGTGACGTGGGCGTGCGGCCATGCCACGTCGAGCACGATGCCGTCAGGTCCCTCGGCGCCCACGACCGGCACCGGAACGTGCTGCCTGGCGAGCTGCGCGAGGACGCTGCGTTCGACGGGCGTCGCGAGCTCGCCTGCGGCACGCCACTCCTCCGGGAGGTCGTCGGTCGCGGGTGGGGCCGGCTCCTCGACCGGGACGACGGTGCCGGTTGTGGCCTGCGCCGCCTGCCAGGCGGTGACGGTCGTGATCGTCGTCGGCCAGTCCCGCAGGTCGAGGGCGTTGGACAGCTGGAGCCACCGGCGCCAGCTGTCGGCATGGGCTTCGTCGATGGCTTCGGCGCGGTCGTCGAGCACCACGGCGACTCGCGTGACCGCGTCGGCGTGTTCGACGGCGCACGCCAGCGCACCCTTCCGGGTGACGAAGACGAAGCGTGCGCTCGGTTCGGTGGGAGGCGGCGCGTCGGTCAGTGCGTCGACAGCCACCTGGGTGAGGTCGATGTCGGGTGGCGTGGGCACGACACCGGTCCCCGGGCCGGTTCCGCCGAGCAGGTAGTACGGGACGCCGCGGGCCACCTGGCGGCGGTCGGCTGCCGAGGGGTCGGCGACCCAGGCGACGATCTGGTCGATCACGCTGCGGCCGAGGTCCTGGTAGGCGGACATCGAGGCCTGCGTGGACGAGGCCGCGATCAGTCGCGAGGTGGTCTCGGCGGTGTACCAGTCGGGCGTCGGGGGACCCGCGGTGGCGAGGTCGCCCGCCGTGACGGCGACGACCCGATGCCCGGCAAGACGGAGGCGTTCCCGCTTGGCGCTGTCGTCGGCCAGCCGGTTGTGTGCGGCGCTCGCGTGGTACGCCCGCCCGTCGGCGAAGATCGCAGTCTGCGGCACGCCCGCGGTCGACAGCACGAAGTCCGGGCGGCTGCCGAGGATGTCGACCTGCGGCGCGAGCACCCACTCCCGTCCACCGCCGGTCAGCCGGGCAGCGTTACCTCGGGGCCCGGGCACCTCGGTGATCTTGAGCCCGAGGCCCTTGGGGCCCAGCCGCTCGAGGAGGCGGCGGTACAGCTCCTGCTCAAGGACGGAGTCGCCGGTCGCTGTCTGGGTCGGTGCGTCTCGGGTGATCGGCCAGGCGGACGGGTCTGCGGTCCCTCCGTCCGGCACCGCGAGCAGGCGCTGCAGATGCCGTTCGGCAGACGCTCGCGAGACCTTCTGCACGTGGCCGGACAAGGCGAACGGCAGAAGGCACCGGTGGCAGGCGAGGCGGTTCTCGAACCGGCACTCGCAGTCGCGCACGGTCTGCCATGCGACGCTCAGCAGGCGGTGCAGGTGCTCGGGGTCGGCCAGCTCCGCAAGGTACCCGGTGCCGCCGGGCACGACATCGTGCACGAGCACGGCGTCGTGGACGTCGCTGCCGTCCGTGGCGTCGGGGTCCTTGACCACGTGGACTGCGAGGTGGTCAGGGTGCCCGCCGATGTGCTCGCGCAAGCCGAGCAGCAGCGCCGCGGCCAGGCTGGGGACGGCGAACGTGTCGCCGATGGTCACGCTGTACGGCAGCCGCAGCAGCAGGCCTTGCGTCTGCAGGGTCCGGGTGAGCGCGACGGTCCGCACGTGCTCTTCGGCGGCCTTCCGGTGCGGGCACCACGGCCGGTGCTCGTGCGGCTTGTTCGTCCCCGCGTCCGAGTCGAGCTTGCCGCAGCCCGCGCAGACCCGGAACAGCCCGGCCTGCAGCTCGTTGCCGGCGACCCACCGGGCCCCGCCCAGCGTGGGCAGGCCCATGTTGACCCAACGGAGGTCGACCCGCCGCAGGTAGGTGCAGCCGAGGCCGACGCCCTCGACGAACCAGCGGTCCACGACGTGTGCGGGGTCGATGTCCGCAGCAACGGGGATCTGGAAGCGGGCGCGCTCGCGGACGTCGGTGCGGTCGGTGATCGCAGCCTCGTCGCGCCGAACCTCGGCGGTGACGTGCTCGAGCTCGACGACCTCGTACCGCTGCCCGGTGTCGGCGATCCCGGTGCCGCCGCAGCGGGGGCACGTGGCGACGACCCGCTCGCCACCGTCTTCGCCGACGTCGGTGGCATACCCGCAGGTGGGGCAGAGGCGCCAGGGTCGGACGGCCGAGCCCTCGGTGCCGAGGTCGACCGCGTCGATGCGGATCTCCCAGCCGCTGGCGTAGAACGTGGCGCCGGGGGCGAGCTCGCGGATCGCCTGGCCGGCGCCGCGCCGGAACTCCGCGTGCGACGTCTCGTACTGCTGGGTGTCAGGGTCCATCCAGGAGAACCCGACGTCCAGGGTGACGCCGTCGTCCATGAGCGTGTAGTTCGGGAAGACGCCGTGCTGCTCGAGCACACCGATCCAGTACTCGCCGGTGAGCTCGGCGAGCCGGCCGCGCGTCAACGACCGCGCGGCGCGTGCGGAGCGCAGGGCTTGCTTGTCGTCCTCGGTGACGGCGGGCAGGGCGACGGCGGCCTCCAGGGTGGGCAGCAGCGCGTCGACGGCCGTGAGGCGGTGCCGGAGCATCTCGACGGTGCGCTGCCAGCGACCGCTGGCGTGTGCCAGGTGCGCGGCGAACGGACTGGTCGCCGGCCCGTCCGTCGGGCGCAGCCACGTGCGCAGCCCAGCGACGACGTCCTTCGGTAGATCGGCGGGGAACGTGGCGACGAACCGGTCGACGTGCCCGTCGGGGTCCTGTTCGGCGACGGTCACGAGTGTGCCCAGGTACGTGCCCGGCTCGACCGAGCCGATGGCGGCGGTCGCCGCCCGCGGCTGGGGCACAGAAGTGTCGCGCGCGAGGCCGTCCGCCAGGTGCGCGGTGAGCTGGCGGCGCAGGATCTCGTCGGCCTGCAGGTAGGTGGCCGGTGGGCGGACCTCGCCGTTGATGACCGACAGCGGGTCGCCCAGGCGCGGCAGCTGGTCGCCGCGGCCGGTGACGAACGCGAGGTCCAGCGCATTGCCGGTCAGGCGGCCGGCACGGCCGACACGCTGCAGGTAGGACGCGACGGTGCGCGGCAGCGACGAGAGCATCACCGCGGACAGGTCGCCGATGTCGATGCCCATCTCGAGCGTCGGGGTGGCGACCAGCACGTTCGGGTCCCCCGGCTGCTGCTCGGCCTGTTTGAACGCGTCCTCGTACGCCGCGCGGTCGTCGTCCGTGAGCAGGCTCGTGTGCTCGCGGGCGACGATGCGCCGCATGTCCGGCGAGGCGTACAAGCGGCGATAGAAGCCCGCCTCCAGCGTTGCGCGCCCCAGCGTGCCGGGGCAGCGGACCGAGAAGCAGGGGCGGCCTTCCAGCTGGTCGACCGTGCCGGTGCTGCCCGGGTGGGTCGACTGGCAGACGTCGCAGACGAGGAGGTGGCGCTTCGCAGCCAGGTCCTCGGCTGCGGCGGGCAGCACGAGCACCCGGTCTTGCGGGATGCCGTAGACCCGCGCACCGGTGGTCGACGTCTCCTCGCTGAGCACCCCGTCGCGCGCGAGGCGTTCGACCAGCAGCTTGGCGAGCGCGCCGCCGTCGCGCGGGGTGACACCCAGCACCCGCCCGCTCCACCGGGCGAACCACGACTGGGCGTGCGTGACCGGCTCCAGGCCGGTGGGCTTGTCGAGTGTCGGACCGATGCGCGGGTACCCGGGGGCGGCCCGGCCCGCGGGGAACGCCGGCATCCCCTCGTGTCGGGGACGTCCGCCCCAGATCGACCAGCGCGCGCCGTCGTCCTGCCGGTACCGGCGGAACCACGGGTGGTCGATCGCGCCTTGCGTCCGCATGCGCTCCAGCAGCCCGCGCGCCCACGCCACGAGGGTCGCGTCGTCTGGCACACCGCCCTTGCCGTCGAGCGCGCCCTGGAACGCGAACCCCTCGAGCACCGAGCGCCCGGCGGCAGCAAGGTACGCGGGTGAACCCGCCTGCACCTCGACTGCGAGAGAGCCCGTGAGCTCCAGCGTGCGGCCGACGCGAGAGCTGAGACCCACCTCGAGCGCTGTGTCGAGCTCGAGCCGGCGCCGGACCCGCCTGCGCACACCGGCGGGCGCTGCCCGCAGCCGGGGCTCCTGCCAGAACGGTGCGAAGCTCTCCCGGTCCGCGAGGTCGGTGGGCAGCAGTCGGTGACGGGCGAACGCGTCGTCGCCGGCCTGCTCCAGCAGCCGACTCACCAGCTCGTCGAGGGTCACCGCCCCGTCCTCGACCGCCGCGCGCACCGCGGCCCGGAATGTCACCGTGTGCGAGCGCGCCTGCACGAAGCCCGCACGGTGCGCGGCGTCCTGCACCGAGTCGGTGAACACCAGCGCCCGCTTCTCGCGCGCGTCCAGGGTCGCCGAGCCGAACATGGTGGACAGGGTCACCGAGAGCAGCGTGGCGATCGCCGAGCCCAGGAACCGGATGCCGTCGATCTGCCCGCACGACGGGCAGACCTCGTCCTTGGCCTGCTTGTCCGCGTCGACGTCGCCCGTGCCGACCGCCAGCACCGGCAGTACCCATCCGTCGCGCAGGTCGCCGTCGTCATCCCCGGGCGGGGCGGCGAGCAGCTCGCGGTTGCGCACGTGGAACCATTGCAGCCCCTCGACGGGCCTGCCCCGCAGCTCGGCGTCGTCGGCCTCCGCCGGGGCGTGCAGCAGCGCCCGCGTGCGGCCCGTGCGCGTGCTGTGCTCCCGGCGGATCGTCTCGTCGTCACCGGCCAGGCCGCGGCCCACGGGGTTGAGCAGCACCATCCACCCCGACCGCCCGCAGTGCCGGCAGTAGACCGCCGGGAAAGCGGGGCGCAGCGTGTCCGTGGCCGACTCCGCCACGACGGGCCCGTCGTCGCCCCAGCGGAACTCCGTGCGGGCGTCCGCCGCCCTGTCGATGCGGGTCAGCTCGCGCACCCACAGGTGCACCTCCGTCGAGACGGCGTCGCGCCCCGCGACCGAGCGCACGTGCCCGAGCATGGCCACGACGTCCGCGACGACCGCCTCCCACACTGCCGGCTCGAGCGTCGACGCAGCGGAGACCTCGGCCGCAAGGTCGGCCAGCGCCACCGCGTCACCGCTCGCGCGGACGAGCGCCGCGACCAGCGGGTGCGCTCGGGTGAGTGTCAGCAGCGCTGCCGGCGCCTGTCCAGAGGGGGCGACGGCTTCAGCGACGTCCCCTTCGTACAGGTGCGTCAGCACGACCCGCGCCAGGTCGGCACCTGCAGGGTCGGGCCCGAGGTCGTCCACGGCGGCTCGCAGCTCCGCCGCTCGCCGTCCGTCGACGTCCACGGGTGTGACGCCCAGTGCTGCGGCGCGCTCGCGGGCGTCGCCCACCCAGGCGTCGAGCGGCAGACGGGTCTCGGTGATCACGGCGTCGTCGGCGAACGGTTCGCCGAACACTGTCTCGGCGAACGCGCACATCACGGCCGGGTCGCCCTGCGCCCCGAGCGTCGCCGAGGTGGCCACGGGCGTGACGCGGCCCAGGGGTCGCGCACGGTCTGCCTCGCTGACGGGTGCGTCGTCAGGCCAGTGGCTGCGCAGCACCAGCCCGAGGCGGCGCAGCAGCATGGCGACGTCGGTGCCTTGCGCACCGTCGTAGGTGTGGAACTCGTCAAGTACCAGGTACTGCAGGCTCAGCGCCGAGCGCCGCCATAGGTTCTGGTCCTCCTGCCGCAGCAGCAGCTGGTCGAGCATCTTGTAGTTGGTGAGCAGGATGTCCGGCGGGTCGTCCCGGATCACCGCGCGGTCGGTGATGAGCCCTTCGGCCGTGACGCGCGTGCGCGGCTTCCCCTTCTCCCCGACGTACAGCGCCGCGGTGATGCCGGACAGCTCGGCGTGCGTGGTCAGGATCCGCGCGAGGCGCTGGGCCTGGTCGTTGGCCAGCGCGTTCATCGGGTACAGCAGCAGCGCCTTGGTGCCCTGGACCCCTTGCCGCCGTGCCCGCCGCACGTGGTCGAGGATCGGGAAGAGGAACGCTTCCGTCTTGCCCGACCCGGTGCCCGTGGTCACCAGTGTCGGCGACGGTCGCCGGTCCACCCCGTCCCGGATCGATGCCAGTCGCGCGAACGCCTCGGCCTGGTGCCCGTACGGGTGCGGCCCGCCGTACCACTCCAGCACCTCGCGCGGGTCTCGTTCGGCCGGCCGGAACGGCAGCCGCAGCCGCACGTACGGACCCTTGAACATGCCCGTCTCGGGGTCGGCGAGGAATCGGTCGAGGCCCGCGCGCGCGTCCGCGTCGGCCAGCGCGAACGTCGTGGTGAGGAAGTCCACGAGGCTCGTGCGGATCGACCCCGCCTGCACGGTGGGCAGCAGCTCGCTCATGCCAGCACGTCCCGCAGGTCGGCCAGGCTGTCGCCCGCCTCGGTTCGCCAGAAGATCCAGCCGTTCACCGGGTAGTGGCAGACGGCGACTGCGGCGCTGGACGGTGAGGGGTGCACGTGACCGTCCTCGGCGCGCAGGCGTCCGTCGACCGTCAACTCGACCGTGACCTTCTGGCCGTGGAACCAGCCGACCAGACGGGTTCCGGCCGGGAGAAGTCCTGCGTCGACGAGATCGACGACACGCGTCGTGCTGGTCACTCGCGTGCGGCGGTGGGATGGCAGGTCGTTCTCGTCATTCAGGTCGTGCTCCGTCGCGGGCAGCCGCTGGAGGACGACGCGTTCGGCCACCGTGTCGACGGCTGCGGCCTCCCAGCCGGCGTCGACGATCGCCCGGCACAGCGCCGAGCCCGCGTACCCGCGCCAGTGCTGGGAGTACGTCCGCGCTGACGGTGGCAAGGGCGCACCGAGGACGTCCTCGACCTGGTCGAACGACAGGCTCACCACGTCGGAGCCCTGCTCGTTCAGCCAGGCGCCGAACGCCTCGTACGCGCCCGGCACGTTGCGGACGTGCCCCGCGCCCGCCGATGCAGCCTCGTTCTCGGCGGCCGCGCCCAGGTCGAGCGCGTCGTCAGGGGCTGAAGCCTCCTGCTCCTCCGGCTCCACTCGTTCGCCGGGGTCGACGTGCCTGCCCTCGGCGGGGCCCGGCCAGATGCGCAGCACGTCGTGCACCAGGAGGGCGGTGCGGCTGTCGATGTCGGCGTCCGTCCACGCGTGCTCGTGCCGTGCCACAAGACTGGCGCTGAGCTTGAGCTGGGCGTGCTCGAGCAGGTAGGTGCGCTTGCCGGTCGTGCCGAGGCCGCGCAACTGCGCTTCGTCGTCGCGCCACGGGCGGTTCGAGAGCGTGGGGTTGAGCCGGCCGCTGACGAGCGTGAGGTTGCCCAGCTGGTGCAGCCGCTCGTCGCGCTCGGCGACCAGGTCCGGGTCGTCGTCGAGGACGGCGGACCAGTGCTCGCGCCACGCCTGTGGCAGGACGTGCTCGATGGTGAGGTTGCGCGGGCACGGCAGTCCCTCGCCGAGCGGCCCGCGATGGTGGTCCTCCAGCGCCTCGAGGATCATCCGCATCCGCGGCCGCGTCAGCGTCCGGTACACGGGCGCGTCGAGCAGCGTCCCGGTGAGCGTGGCGTCGTCCGGCCAGACCCGCGAGGCGGAGGTCTGCTGCTCGAGGTAGGCGACGAGCACGTCGCCGGCGGTGGCGGTCGGCGCGTCACGCAGCACCCGCAGGATGGCCAGGATGACGTTGTTGAGGTCCTTGCTGGTGGCGCGCACCAGGGCGCGCCGGACCAGCCAGCTCTCCAACGCACGCAGGGCGGTGTCGCGCTGCGCGACCGGCAGGTCCGCGGGGCTCTGCCGCATGAGCCAGAGCAGCACGGGGGAGACGACGGCCAGGTCCAGCGTCTGCACCACCCGGTACCGGAAGAGCGCGGGCACGCTGCCGTCCGGCAGGTCGTCGAGGTCGGCGTAGACGTGCGCGTCGTGCGCGATCTCCTCGAGGATCGGCACGAGGTCGACGTCGGGCGTAGCGAGCACCCGGTCGCGGAAGGTGGCGAACACCTGGTCGGTGGGCACCTCCTGCACCAGCCGCATGGTGAGCCAGTGGTGGAAGAAGACGTCGAGGCGGGGGCGGAGCCGGCGGCCCTGCGTCTGCTGCTGGCGCCATTGGTCGGAGTCGAACTCCCGCCACAGCCGCCGGTACAGGTCCAGGACGTCGAGCCGGCGCTGCTCGGCGACCTGGAACACGAGGTTCTTGATGAGGTCGGCGGCCAGCAGGGGGCTGCCTCGGTGGTTGAGGGTCTCGAAGATCACCTGGGCGTTGTCGCCGGGCTCGAGGTCGATCACGACGAGTCGCAGGTGCTGAGCGAGCGCCTGCGTGAGCGCGTGCAGCCGTGCGCCCGTGTGCTCGGTGCCTTCGGCCTGCGCCCACGCCAGCGTGGACGCCGCGAAGTACCGGTGCGCGTGCACGATCAGCGCACCGCCCAGACCGTCCCCGTCGGCGGTGCGGCGCATGGCCGCGACAAATGCCGTCTGGTCGCGGTCCGTGGGCCAGACCTTGAAGACCTCGTCCGGTCGGCCCACGAGCGCACTGTTGTTGAGCACGAGGCTGTGCAGGCCGGCGGCGTCCTGCTCGATGCCGTGCTCGGCCACCACGCCCTGCACCGCGTCGAGCAGCAGCTGCAGCGTGGTGAGCCGCTGCTGCCCGTCGATCACATGCCGTACGTCGATGAACCCGGTGGGCACGGTCTGCTGGTCGACGACGACCGCGCCGAGGAAGTGCGGGGAGACCTGCACGGGGCCGAACGCCACGGCGGGCGCCGCGAGCACCCGCTCGGCGAGCGTGCGCACGTCCTCCCAGAGCGGTTCCCACTGGGTGTCGCGCTCCCACACGTAGGGGCGCTGGAACAGCGGGACGACGTAGCGCACCGAGTTGCCGAAGATCTCGGCGGGTGTGCGGGCGTTGGCCTTCATCGATCCCCCTGCGTGCGTGCCGCTGTCTTCATGCCGTGCGCTCCGCGAGTCGGCGCTCGAACTCCGCGTACGCGGCGCGCATGTCCGCCTCCCGGTCCAGCGTCACGAACGGCAGCTCGTACGTGTACTCGACCCCGCTGCCCGGGTGCACCGCGCTCCGCTCCGCCGCAGTGATCGCATCGCCCTTGCGCCGCCACACCTGCAGCACGCTCGTGGGCACGAGGCGCCCGTTGAGGTCGTAGACGGACGATGTGCGGTCGTACCCCGCGAGGACCGCGAACTGCGTCCGATAGACCGTGCACAGCTCGTCCGCTGTGAGCCCGAGCGAGAGGGCGACGAGCGCGTCGATCTCCACCAGGGCGTCGCGGCGGTCGCCTGCGCGCCGGAGCGGAGTTTCGGCAGACCAGTCACGCCCGGGGTGGGCGAGACCGTCAGCGTTCCGCCATGGCCGCGCGATTGCCCATCGATCGCGTTGGGTCGAGTCGACCGCCCACCACAAGTCGGAGTACGCATCGGTCACGCAGTTCATGCGGAGATAGCGCACAACAATCTCAGGCGCGAGCACGGAGTCCCGCGCCGTCGCCAGGCGTCGGATCGTTGACGGCAGGATCTCGGACTTCGGCGCCGCCCGGACGGAGAAGTCGGAGACGATCGAGGCGGTGTACGCGCCTGCGAGTGCGAGTTCGGCCAGTGACTCGTCCTCACTGACGCCGAACGAGGACACAGGGTGGACATGGGCGGCGCCGGGTGGGATCAGGGCCGCGATGAGGGTTCGTTCCCCCGTGTTCGCAGCCATGCGCCGCCAAGCCAGACGGTAGGAGTCGCGGGCGGGGAGGGGGTCGTCGGGGGTGCCCCAGTCGTCGTAGGCGCAGTCGTAGTCGTAGCGGTCGCCGGCGGGCTTGTAGGCCGTGACCGGGATGGCGTCGGGGGCGAGGGCCTCGAAGTCGGTGGGGGACCAGTCGAGGTGGTGCAGCATCGTCTTGTTCGGCGTCTTGTAGAGCGGGGTCGAGACGAACAGGTGCGGGCCCTGGAGGATGACGTCGTCCCACGAGTCGGGCGTGCCCCAACCGGTTTCGAAGTAGCCCTTCACTCGATCGTTCTTCTCGTGCCAGCCAGCGGAGAACTGCAGGCCTAGGTCGGCGATGCGGGGAGCGCGGGCGAGCTTGTCAAGGGTGGCTGCTGCCGAGCCGTTCACGGCGTAGACCATGCGTGTCTCGGGCGCGGGCACGTCGGCGGTCTCCAGGACCGCGTGCCACGTTCGGAGTGTCTCCTCGGTGACGCGCGTGATGCGGGACCGGTGCGGACGCAGGTCCCAGTTGTCGTTCTCATCCTTCATTCCTGGCTCCGGGCCGTCGCCGTCGTGCTGGAGCGACCGGAGCGCAGAGTCCGGGTGGTACAGCCAGCAGGCCTGGACGAAGTCCACCCGGCCACGATCGCGACCATGGACGGTAACGCCATAGTGCTTCTGGTGCTGGATCTCGAAGAGCTGCAACTCGTTGACGAAGTGCCAGTGTCGGCGCAGCCGGCGATAGAGGGCGCGCCGCAGCGGGCCGGCCTTCTCGTCGGTGAAGTGGGACTCCAGGTGGATGAGGGCCGCCATGCCGGTCGGGCTGGTATGGCGCCACATCTGCTCCATGAAGCAGCGGTACAGGTCCGGCTGCAGGCCCGCCAGGTGCGGGTACTGGCGCGGCGAGCCGACGAACGCGGCGGTGCAGGCGACCGCGGCCGTGCCGTCGACCACCAGGTCCGTCATACCCGGCAGGGCCAGGGTCTCGGCGCGCTTGAGCGCCACCTGGGCCTGCGTCGGCTTGACCGCGAGCTGCCACCACGGGTCGCCCTCGGCGAGCAGGGCATCCACGTCGGAACGGGGACGCACCCACGGCGGGTTGCCGACCTGCAGGTCGAACCCGCCGCGCAGGAACACCGAGGAGAAGTCGAGCTCCCAGTGGAAGAAGCCCTGCTCGGCGGCGACCCGCTCGCAGACCGCGAGCCACGGGTGGTCCCGCAGCACGTCGGCGACGGGGCGGGCGTCGGCGAACTTCAGGACCTGGTCCTCGACGTCCTCGAGCTCGTCCCACGTGGCGGCGTCGGTCAGGGTCTGGTTGCCAGGCAGGGAGCGGCGCTTGAGCTCCGGGGCGCGGCCCACCAGGCGCTGCAGGGCGTCGATCCACTGGTCCAGGCGCGGGGGAGTCACGTGCACGGCTTCGCCGTCGCGTTCGACCGTCGTGGCCCGCTCGGTCAGCGGCCAGAACCACAGGGCGCACCACGCGTCCATCACGCGGCGCAGGCGGCGGTACGCGCCGTCGGCGTCGGCGAGCGACCGCTCGACCGTCTCGCGGGTGAGAGCACCCGCCGGCTGGTCGTCCGTGCCCCACACCGGGACGGCGCGGCGCACACCCTGCTCGGCGATGTGCATGCGACGGGCCGCGACCTGCCACAGCACCTCGACGCGGTACGCGATCTCCACCAAGGCGTCGGTCTGGGCCTTGGACGGCTTCGACCTCATGGTGCTGCGCCACTTCTTCAGGGCCAGCGTCGCGTCCGGGGCCAGGGTCACGGCCTCCTTCGCGTCCGCGGCGGCGCCCCAGCCGTCGGCGGGGAGCAGGAAGTGGTGCACGCCCACCGCGTGGCCGTCCAGCAGGGTGCTCAGGGGCGCGTCCGCGGGCACGGCCGAGAGCCACGACTTGTCCGTGATCTGGTCGCGGCGATACGTGGCGCGGCGGGCGCCGACCAGGGAGTTGCCGCGGCGCAGGTGCAGGCCGAACCACGGGGCATCGAGGCCCGCGACCATCGTGTCGAGCCACAACGAGATCTCCGCGAGCTCGACCGCCGTGGCGTTGAGGTCCACGCCGTACACGTTGTGCAACGCGATGAACGCCTTGACCCGCTGGAGCTCGCGCGGGTACGCGTCAGGGTCGATGCGCTCGCCGCGCTCGTCCTGCCGGCGGGCCAGGTACTGCTCGGCCAGCTGACGCACGGCCTCGATCGCGAAGGCCCCCGATCCCAGAGCCGGCTCGCACACCGTCAGCGCCAGCACATCCGCGGCCGACGTCGTGGTGCCGTCCTGGTCGAGCAGCTCCTCCAGGGCCTGGCCCACCGTGAACCGGGTCAGCACCTCGGGGGTGTAGTACGACGCGGACTGCTGCCGCTCCCGCCCAGCCAGCCGGTACACGAACGTGCCGCGCCGGTGCAGCACAGGCTGCATCTCGCCCGTCAGCTCGTCCGGCGTCCGCACGAAGTCCTTCTGCGCGATGCCCTCGATGCGGTCCGCCGGCACCACCCACGAGCCCTTGGACCCGTCGCCGTCCTTGGCGACCTCGTACAGGTCCTCCTCGGCGAAAAAACCCGTGTACGACATGAGGCCCTCGTACACGGCACCGAGCTGGTTGATGCCCAGCTCGGCGTACGAGATGAAGCCCCGGTCCGCACCGCGGCGCTCCTTGCTCAGCAGCAGGTGCCCCAGCACCCGCTGCAGCGCACCGTTGCCCAGGCCCACCGCGTCGATGTGCGCGGTCGCCGCCGGTCCGAACAGGTCGGCGCGCAGGGCGTTGAACGTCAGACCCTCGTCGCGCAGGTCCTGCTCGCGCTGCGCCGCCGGCGCGTGCCCTCCGTCGACCAGGCGGAACAGCACCGCCAACGACTCGTGCAGGTGCGAGCCGTGCAGCGCCCGCTCCGAGGTCAACGGCACCTGCACCATCTCGCGCAGGCGGTCCAAGCCGTACCCGGCGTCGTACTCCGGCGCACCCGTCGGCAGCACCCCCAGCTCCGGGGACGCCTCCGCGTACAACAGGAACAGGATCCGGTACAGGAACCGCAGCGACTGCGTGGCCAGCGGCTGCGCCTGCGCCTGCGGCAACGGCGGCAGACCCGCCCGCGCGCGGCGCCCGACCACGTCGTTCGCGAGGATCTCGATCGACAGCCGCACCCCGTCGCGCAGGTCCTGCGAGACGCCCACGGTGTGCTTGACCGACGCCTCCAGCACCTGGTCCCACCAGATGCCGCCGTCCGCGTCCGGGGCGACCGACGTCGAGCACAGGCACGCGAGCGCCCGGTCGATCTCGCCGCCGCGACGCCCGTCATTGCGCTCCGCCACCAGCTGCAGGTCCACCGCCAGGTAGCGGCCCTCGGCCCACCGGGCCCGCTCCGCCAGCAGCGCCCACCGGCCCGCCAGCACCAGCGCGTACGACGGGCCGTCGTCAGCGACGAACAGCTGCGACAGCAGGCGCGCCGCCGAGCGCGTCGGCTCGGCGTCCTCGTCCGCCGCAACCGGTGCACGCAGGGTCCGCGCGTCCTTGGACAGCAGGTCCTCGACCGTCGTCACCGGCAGCGCCTGCAGCACCGCCAGCGGCGCGTGCCCGGTGCTGCCCGGGGCGTGGATGCGTCGCAGAGGCCCGTCGCCCTCGGCCCGAAGCCCGTGCCCGTCGATCTCCAGCACGCCGACCATCCGCCCGGCGACGGCGTCCGCGAGGTCGGCCAGGGCCGTCGTGTCGAGTGGCGCATCGTCGTCTCGCGCCTGCTCGGCCAGGGCCTCCACCTGCTGCGACAGGTCCGCCCACGCGACCTGCAGCTCGCCGCGCGCCGCCACGAACCGGCTGCGCGGCGTCGGGCCGGCCTCGGCCTCCCACTCCTTGCGGCGCGCCAGCACCAGCGCGTGGAACGACTGCGACGTCGCGTCCGAGGTGAAGAAGTGCTCCGAGATCCACGCCTCGCCGACCACGAACGCGTCCGACGCGCTCACCGCGCCACCTCCTCGGGCACGACCACCAGCAACGGCCGCAGCAGGCCACGGTCCGGCAGCATCTGGTCCACGAGCTCGCGCTCCTCCTGCACCGGCAGCCGGCGCTCCTGCCACAGGCGGCTCTGCAGCGCCCCCTGTGCGTCCGCGTCCCACTCGTCCAACCGGGTCGTCCACTCCTCGACCCGGGCCCGCACGTCCGTCGCCGCGACCTCGAAGTGCTGGTCCATCTGCGGAGTCGCCCGCTCGATCGCCCGCCGAACGAACGGCTGCAGCGCCGCCGCATCCGGAACCGGCCCCGGGTTGGCGCGCCGCCCGTCGACCCCCACCGCCGCGAGCGCGTCAGGCGCCGCGTCGTGCGCCGACACCAGGGCCAGGCCTGCGGCGTCCCCGGTCGGGAACTCCACCGTCAGCCACGACGCCGCCACCACCTGGCCGCGCCGGTTGGTGAGTGTGCCCTGCAGCAGCACCGTCGGACCCTCGACCGGCCCGCGCACCGCGAACACCTCGTTGCGCCCCAATCGGGCCAGCGCCCGATCCGACGCCCACTCCAGGACCGGGTGCAGCGGGGACAGGTAGTGCGCGTCGGGCCACGACGAGCTGCTCACGTCGGTCAACGCCTCGGCCAGCCGCTCCTTGCCGCGCACCGCCGTGGTGGCCAGCACGAGTTCCTCGGCGACGCGACGCGCCGACAGGTACGCCTGCGGCAGCACCTCCAGCCGCTGACGCAGATCGGCAGGCGGGACCAGACGCGCCGTGCCGAACGCGCTGTCCGAGGACCAGCCGACACCCCCGCGTGCGGGCTGGGAGGCCGGGTCTGCCTCCTCGAAGGCAGCGTGCAGGGCCTCGTCCAGGAACTCCAGCTCCGTGCCGAACAAGCCCGTGGCTGCGGCTGACCCGGTGCCGAGCTCCGCCGAGGTCTCCGTCGGCGTCGGCGTCGGCTCGAGCATGGCCGGGGCAGCGCCCGTCAGCTGGGCGAACAGGGCCGCCAGGTCGTCGCCGGCAGCCACCTGCTGCGGCGTGCGCACCACGTCGTCGAGCTCGCGCTGCCCGGCGAGCACACGCGCGAGGATCTCCTCCTCACCCTTGACGTCGTACGTGCCCATCAGGCTCGCGACGTCGCCCAGCGCCCGGTGCGCCTCGTGCTCCTTGTCGACCAGCCGCGCCAGCACCCGCACGTCGCCCGAGAACCGCTCGTCCGACGGGGTGAGCAGCAACGTCGTGATGCGTGGCGGGTGCTTCTGCCCGTACCGGTCGATCCGCCCGTTGCGCTGCTCGATGCGGATCAGGCTCCAAGGGATGTCGTAGTGCACCAGCTCGTGGCACTGCGCGTGCAGGTTGACACCCTCGGACGCCACGTCGCCCGTGACCAGCACCCGCACCGGCGTCGAGGCCTGCTTGAACCGGTCGACGACTGCCTGCTGCTCCTCGTCGCTCAGGCCGCCGTGCATGACCTCCACCGCATCGGCAGGCAGGCCCAGGTCATGCGGTAGGTGTGCGCGCAGCCACGTCAGCGTCGCCACCCGTTCCGCGAACACCACCGCGCGCGTCGTCGAGCCCTGACCTACGCCGATCTGGCGAAGGTGCGTCACCAGCGCCCCGTACTTCGCTGAGCGCTCGACCTGCGCGTTCAGTTCGGCGAGCCGCGCCAGCGCCACGCGCTCCGCCTCCACCGTCGGACCCACACCCTGCAGGCGCGACATCCGCTGCTTCACCGACTCGCCCAGTGCTGCGGGCGAGGAGAGGAACGCCTTGGCAAGCGTCCACGGGAACAGTGACTCGTTGCGCCCCGAGTACGGCGACGAGCCGCCCGCCGGATGCAGCCACGTGCGCACCAGCTCGTCCGCGACCGCGTCCTCGGCTGCACCGGCCTCGACCCGCACGTGGTGCGGCTCCTGCCGCTCCGCCCAGTCGGCACCGACCACACCCGCGACCTCCGGGCTGTGCCGGTGCCGCCGGACCACGAGCCGCGCGACCTCGTCGGGTCGAATCGACCCGTCCGGGGCGACGGCCGTGGGCTCCAGCAGCCGCACCAGCTCCGCGAACGACTCCGCCCGCCCGTTGTGCGGGGTTGCCGACGCGAGGATGAGCGCCTCCGTGGTGCGGGCCAGCGTCCGCGCCAGCTTGTTGTTCTGCGTCGATGGATTGGTGAGGTTGTGCGACTCGTCGATCACGACCGCATCCCAGCGCTGCTTGCGCAGGTTGTGCACGTACCGGTCCGACTTAAGCGTGTCGATCGAGATGATCACGCGACGGAAGTAGGAGAACGGGTTCCGCGTTGCCGGAAGCTTCTGCCGCACCCGAGCGATGCCCGCCGAGTCCAGCCGCACGAACGGCAGTGCGAACCGGTTCCACAGCTCCTGCTGCATCTGCTCCAGCACGTGTCGTGGCGTCACCACGAGGATCCGCTCGCCCCGGCCGCGTCGCACCAGCTCGGACAGGATCATGCCGATCTCGAGCGTCTTGCCCAGCCCCACCGCATCCGCCAGCAGGATGCGCGGGCGCAAGTTCATCGGGTCCAGCGCCGTGCGCACCGCCGTCTGCTGGTACACGAGCGGATCAGCGAGCGCCTGTGTCGAGACCGTCAGTCGCGGGTCCGTCAACGGCACCGGCGTCCGGCGGATCGACGACTCCAGCCACAACCGAGACGCCCGGTACCGGGGGCTCGCGTCGGCGACCACCGTCGCGTCCCGCGGGTCCTTGGGCACGATGACGTCGAGCTCGTCGTAGAACACCGCGTGCAGGTCCCGCACCAGCTCGCTCAGACCCTGAACGCGGATCAGGGTGCCGTCGGCCGTCTCCTCCGTCGAGCGGACCAGCCACTCCTCGTCACGCACGACCACCACCGACCCCGGTGCGACGACGAGGTCGGGGACTTCGCTGATCTGCACGTCCGCCCCTCACTGACTCAGGCATGGAGAGCCCTGAGCCCCCGGTCGGATCGTAGCCACACCCAGTGCACCCGGAGGGGAGGCTGCGGCCGAATGGGTGGGATCGCGACCAGTCACGGCCCGACTCCCTCCTGTATGTCTGTTCTCTCTCCCCGCACGCGACGGCTTGCGTGGGCTGACGATGTGAGCGCGGACGGTCGCAGAAGCGGCACGACCGCCAGCGCGTCACATGCGGAGTCACCCGACGGTGACGGTCACACCGCCCGACCAGGCGGAGTCGTGCAGCTCCAGCGCGGTCGGCGTCGCATCGGCGGGGACGTCGAAGACGACGGTGCCGTCGACCGTGTTGCCGGGGTTGATCTGGTTGAGGAAGCTGTCGGCGTCGCCCAGGTAGATCGCCGCTGCGCTGTCGGCGGAGTGGGTGCGACCCTGCGCGTCCAGCAGCTTCTGGCTGCTGCCGTCGAAGTACTGAGCCTCGTCGCCGATGTTCGTCACCGTCAGGTGGACGAGCAGGAACTGGCCCTGCGCGTCCTTGCCGAGCATGTCGTCGCCGACCCGGCTCACGCCCGGCTCGATGCCGGTCACCGTGAACTCGAACTTGCCGTCGCGCACCGGGGTGCCGATGCCGGGAGCGGGCTCCTCGGCGGGTGCCTCGGCCTCGGCCGGTGCTGCAGCCTCCGCAGGGTCCTGCCCGTCTGTCGAGGACGCGGGGGCCGCAGCGGTCGGGACGTCCTCGCTGCCGCCACCACCGCCCAGGGCGCCGATGGCGATGATGGCAACGACGACGGCGCCGAACGTGGTCAGGACCTTGTGCCGGGCGAACCACGACCGGCGCACCGGCCGGGCGGGAATCGGGATGCCGGTCGGATCGACCGGTGCGGGCTGGCTCATGAGGGCTCCTCGAGATCGTGCGGGCTGAGTGATGCCGATCGTGGTCCGCGGCCATGTCCCGGCGGGTCGTCCGATCGGCTCGACGCGACCGCCCGACTGGATGACTCGTCGGGCCGGCGCCTGACCGACTGGCGGATGCCGCACGTCAGTGGTCGCACCTACGCTCCGAGTCGTGTCCGTGCCGTACCCGCACTACCCGGCGTACCCGCCTCCGCCGCCGCCCCGACCGCTCGGTGCGGTCCCTGTCGCGCCTGCCCTGAGCGGTCCGCCCGGCCCGCCTCCTGCCGCATGGATGGTGGTACCGCCACCGATGGTCGTACCGATGCCCGTTCGCCCTGCTGTGCGACCGCCCGGGATGCCGAGCGCGGGTACCGCGGCCGTCATCGGCGTCTCGGCCTTCTCGTCGATCGTCGCGGTCGCGTTCGCGTCCTCTGGGCGCTACCGCGACGGGTCGAGCGCTCTGCTCGACATGGTCTGCCTGTTGGCGCTGACGGCTGTCGCCGCATCGTTGATCTGGCGGCGACGCTGGCCGGTCGCGATCTGCCTCGGAGCGTCCGCGGTGGCACTGGTCCTGCCGCTTGACGCGTTCGCGAGCCTGGTCGCTCTGACGTGGGTGTACGCGCAGGCAAGGCATCGCACCGTGCTGCTGTGCACGGGTGCGTCCGTCGTGGCTGTAGCCGTGTCTCTGGGGCGCGACCTGGCCCGCGAGGGTGAGGCCGTCATCTTCTCGACGACCATTCAGGAGACCGGCGAGCGGTTCGAGCTGATGCCGATCGGCTACGCCATCATCGGCGTCCTCATGGTCGCCGGCGCAGTGGCGGTCGGCCTGGTCCGGCGGTACCGCACCGACGCCCGCGCCGCGCGAGACGCCGCGACGGCCGAGGCGAAGCAGGCTGCGGCGTTGCGCTCGCAGGCGGACCACCTGCGAACCGAGCTGTCGCGGCAGGACGAGCGCGAGCTCATCGCGCGCGAGATGCACGACACGGTCGCGCACCACCTCTCGCTGGTCTCGCTGCACGCCTCCGTCCTCGAGGTGACCGCCGACGACCCGGGGGTCGACGTCGGCGCGTCCGCGCGGTCCATGCGAGGCGAGGCGAGTCGGGCGCTCGACGAGATGCGCACCCTCATCGCCGCCCTGCGGACCGCGGGCGACGGCCTCGCGGAGCAGTACGCGGGCCCCGCGCCACGGCTGGCGGACCTGCCCGGGCTCGTGGACGACGCGCGCCGTGCCGGTGTCGACATCGGCGCGACGGTGTTCGTCGACCAGGGCGACAGTGCGCCACCGGCCCTCACACGGGCCGTCTACCGGGTCGTCCAGGAGTCGCTGACGAATGCGATGAAGCACGGCCCCGGTGGGCGGGTGGACGTCGAGGTGCGTGCGCGACCGGGCAACGGCGTGGACGTGGTGGTCCACAACGCGCTGGCCCAGAGCCAGGGGCTCGGCGCGGCGAGCAGCGGCGGCACCGGAGGGGCCGGGCTGATCGGGATGCGCGAACGGGTCGAGGCGCTGGACGGCACCTTCAGCGCCGAGGCGCAGGACGGCAGGTTCGTCGTGCGTGCCCACCTGCCGTGGGTCGGCTCACCGGTCTGAACTGCTGCGTTGTCGGCAGTGCTCGGTAGCGTCCTGGCTGTGATCCGAGTCCTGGTCGTCGACGACGACCCCATGGTGCGCCTGCTGCTGCGCTCGATCCTGCGCCCCGACGACATCGAGGTCGTCGCCGAGGCGGCCGACGGGGACGAGGTCGTCACCGCGGTCCAGGCGCACCACCCCGACGTGGTGCTCATGGATCTGCGCATGCCCCGCATGGATGGCATCCGCGCCACGGCTGCCGTGCGGGCACTGCCCTCGGCGCCGGGGGTCATCGCCATGACCTCCTTCGACACGGAGTCCGCGATCCTCGACGCCGTGCACGCCGGGGCCTCCGGCTTCTTGGCCAAGGACTCGGGTCCCGACGAGATCGTCACCGCGGTCCGATCGGTGGCATCGGGTGACGGTGCGCTCTCGCCGAGAGCTGCACGGACCGTGATGGCCCAGCTCAGCGAGGACAGCGGAGGGCAGCAGCGGCGGGAGGCCCGGCAGCAGCTCCTCTTGCTCACCGATCGCGAGGCTGAGGTCGCGGGGTTCGTCGCCGAGGGCCTCTCTAACGGGGAGATCGCGCAGCGCACGTTCCTGTCCGAGGCGACCGTGAAGACCCATCTGAGCCGGGCGACGGCCAAGCTCGGGGTGACGAACAGGGTGCAGCTGGCGCTGGTGGTGGATCGGGCCGCGACGAGCGGCCGGTAGTCCACGTCGTCGCGGCGCCCGCCGGCAGGCTGGGCCTTCTGTCCCGCCGCGGGGCGTTCCAGGACCGGCGGATGCCGGTCTTCATCGAACCTTCATCGGACCGGAGCCGCGCCTGGTCCGGAGCCTCACACGCTGGTGTCGGCGCCGGGTGGGCCGGCCGCCGCCGACGAAGGAGCCACGATGGTCGCCACAGCACCCAGCCCGACAGCGGGCGTCGTCCGTCCCGGCGTGCGACGGGAGGTGCGCGTCGGTCTGGTCGCCGTCGTCAGCCTGGTGATCGTCGCGATCGCCCTCCTGCTGCCGGTGTGGCCCGCGGGGGACGACATGGGTTCCACCCACTACATGGGTCTGCTCGCCGCGAACCAGCCGTGGAACCTGCTGCTGTTCATGGCGGTTCCTGTCATCGCGGCGGAGACGATCGCCGTGACGGAGCTCGTGATCCTCTTCAGCCCGCAGCGGGCGGGTCGCGCCGTGCGGGCGCTGAACCGCTACGCCGGACTGATCGGCGGCTTCTACTTCCTCGGCGTCTTCGTGTACCTGATGAAGCACGCCGTGGTCCCGCTGATGACTGATGGTGGCTGGCGCGGGCCGGCCGATGTCATCGCGGTCGGGTTCTACCTGCTGGGTGTCGTGCCGCTGTTCGGGATGGCCCTCATGGAGGCCCGGGTCCTCGGTGAAGCCTGGGACGATCAGCGCCGGCTGAAGGTCCACGCCACGTTGGTCGGGCTCTTCCTCGTCGTCGCGCACGTCGCGATGATCACCGGGATGCTCGACCCGACGGTGCTCGGCTGGCAGCCCACGCATGCCATGGAGGACGGCTCGCAGATGGCAGGCATGAACCACTGACGGGACGCCCGGCAGGTCAGCGGCCGAGCACGCTCCCCACGGCAGGAGGATGGCGCCATGCGCCTGCCCTGGAACCGCCACCGGCCCGCCACCACCGAGCCGGCCCCACCCGATGACCTCGAGGAGCACGCGCCCGGCTGGGACGCCATCACGGCGGCGATGGTGGGGGTGCACGGCGGGCCGGAGCGGCGGCACGTCGGCTTCCCGCCGGGTGTCGCGTTCGGCAGTCCGCTCCAGGGTGCGTCCGTCTACGACGCCGGTGACCACTGGCACTACGTGACGTACGGGTTGAGTGAGCTGTTCGCCCCCGCCCCGGACGCCGCCCCGGACGTCTCGGGCTGGGGCCTCGAGCTGACGATGCGTGTCGTCCGCGGTGCCGACGACGCGCCGCCCGAGTGGCCGTTCGGGATGCTGGCCGCGCTCGCGGCGCACGTGCGGGAGACAGGGTGGGTCCCCGAGCACGGGAGCCGCCTGGACATGCAGTCGCCGATCACCGGGTACCCGTGGAACCGCGCGAGCGTCCCGACGGGTCTGACGGTGTTCGCGTTCGTCGTCGACGGGCCGCTGGGTCGGATCGCCACACCGCACGGGTCGGTGACGTTCGTGCAGGCCGTGGGGGTGACCGAGCAGGAGCGGGCGCTGATGGCGCAGTCCACGACGGACGAGGTGCTCGCGACGCTGCCGCAGGCGGCGGGCCTGCCCGTGACGGACCCTGGCCGCGCCTGAGCCCGCCTCACGGTCCCAGCAGCCCCAACGGAACGACAGCGATGCCGTCGGGGCGCCGGTAGGCGGTAGGCCCGGTGGACAGCACGACCGAGTCGAGCAGGTCATCGCCGATCTGCTCCCGCAGCCAGTGCAGGTGCCGGACGTCCTTGTCGTCGACGGTTCCCGCCAACTTCACCTCGAACGCGATGACGCGACGGTCGTCGCGCTCGACGATGAGGTCGACCTCGTGCCGCCCGTCCTGTGTGCGCAGGTGGCCGACGCTCGCCCCTGCGGACTCGGCGAACACCCGGACCGACAGGGTCGCGAGCGACTCGAAGAGCGCACCGAGGAACGTGCCGTCGCGAGGGAGCAGGTCCGTGCCGCTGCCGTCCAGCAGGTCGGCCCGGCTCGCGCCGACCAGGCGCGCGGCCAGCGCCGGGTCGGCGAGGTGGTGCTTGGGACCTTGGGTGAGGCGGTGCAGGTGGTTGCGGCTGGGCACCCACGCCTCGAGGTCGTCGAGGATGCGCAGCCGGGTCAGCACGTCGACGTAACGGATGGTGGTCGTCTTGGCTGGTTTGGCGTCCTGCCCGGCGGATGCCGCATCCCGGATCCGATCCGAGGACGCAGTGGTGGATGTCGCCGCGGCATACGCGCGTAGCCAGGCGCGGACGGTCGCGGGACGCCGGACGCGGAGCCCCGCCTCCTCCATGTCGGCATCGATGACACGCGCGAGATACCCGTCGAGCTGGGCCCGGAGCGCTCGTCCCGTCAGGTGCTGGAAGCCGGGGAACCCCGAGGTCAGGATCTGCTCCGTGTACTGGGCAAGGTCCAGTTCCGTGGCGCCGCGGATCGGCGGCTTCTCTCCCGCAAGAAGCGAGGCGAGAGACACGGTCGGTCGGCTGGCGCCCCGTTCGGGAAGCGTCAGGGGGCGCATGCGGATCGCAGTGATGCGTCCTGCCCCGGAGTGGGTCGCGGCGGCCGGGGCGGAGCCCGTGAGCAGGAAGCGACCCGGTGTCATGCCGTCGTCGGCGGCAGCCTTGACGGCATCCCACAGCTCAGGGACGCGGTGCCACTCGTCCAGCAGAACGGGCGACTCCCCGTCCAGGGCGAGCTCGGGGTCTGCCTCGGCCACGGCTCGCTCGCGGGCCCGGTCGAGCCGCCGCACCGTGCGGGCGCGCTGGAGCGCGGTCGCGGTCTTGCCGACCGCCTTCGGGCCGTCGAGGTACACGGCCGGCAGAGCAGGCAGAAGCGCGTCCAGCGTGTCGTCGACGACGCGCCTGACGTATCCGTGCTGGAAGGGCCCCGGGTCGGGTGTCGCGGTGTCTGGCACGGACTGAACGCTACCGTTCGTGCACTTTGAACGCTACCGTTCACACATCTTGGACGCTACTGTCCACGCACCTTGGACGCTACCCTTCACGCATCCCTCCGGGCCTGACCTCTCACCGAACGGTGAGGCGCGGTTCGCACGCCGACTTGCGGATCGTGCCGTCCCCCCAAGACTCGTCTCAGGTTGCGGGAAGTTCCCGCAGGAGCCAGCCGGGGGGCAATGGTGTCGAACCGCAAGGTGTATCTCAGCGGGTTCTTCTCAGGCGACCGCGACTACGTCGTGCGCTCGTTGCTCGGGAAGGCCGGCCGTGGCGGCTCCGAGCCGGGCGAGGTGCTGGCGACGATCGCGGGCCTCGGCGAGCACGACGACGGTGTGTGGTTCGAGGCCTGGTCGGCACTGGGCGCACGGGTCGCGGGGATCGCGGCCGGGTGCGCGCAGGCGGGGCACCGGGTGAGTGCGGCGCGTGCGTACCTGCGGGCGGCGAACTACCTGGCGGTGGCGGTCGACGTGGCGAGCGCCCTGGACGACGACGCGAAGGTCCGGGCGGCGTTCGATGCGCACCGTGCCGCGTGGGAGGGGTTCGTCGCCAGCACCCGCTGGCCCGTCGAGCGGGTGGCGATCCCGTACGAGGGGTCGACGTTGCCGGGGTGGTTCTTCCACCCGGACGACGCCGGGGATCCTCGGCCGACCCTGATCGTCAACAACGGCAGCGACGGCGCACTGAGCGGGTTGTGGTCGGAGGCGGCCGAGGGTGCGCTCGAGCGCGGGTACGGCGTGCTGCTGTTCGACGGTCCGGGTCAGCAGTCGGTGTTCTTCGAGCGCGGCGTGCCGTTCCGGTACGACTGGGAGGCGGTGCTCACGCCGGTGGTGGACACGGTCCTCGCCCGGCCGGACGTCGACCCGGGTCGGCTCGCCGTGTACGGGATCAGCCAGGCCGGGTACTGGGTGAGCCGGGCGCTGGCGTTCGAGCACCGGGTCGCAGCGGCGGTCCTGGACGGCGGGGTCGTGGACGTCGCCCGCAGCTGGACGTCGCAGATCCCGCACTCGCTGATGGAGCTGTACCGCAAGGGCGAGGTCGCGAAGTTCGAGCGTGACATGAGCATCGGGATGAAGCTCCCGGGCGGCAGGGCGACGCTGGCGAACTGGAACTTCCGTGCCCGCCCGTACGGGACCACGGGGTTCGCCGCCACGCTCGACGAGGTGTCGAGGTACACGGTCGAGCAGGTGGCCGCGCAGGTCGACACCCCGGTCTTGATCACGTCGCCGGAGCGCGAGCAGTTCTTCCCGGGGCAGTCGAAGGAGCTCGCGGCGCTGATCCCCGGGGCGCAGCTGCTGGAGCTCACCGAGGCCGAGGGTGCCTCGTTCCACTGCCAGCCGCTGGCCCGTGAGCTGACGGAGCAGCGGATGTTCGACTGGCTGGACGAGCGGCTCGCGACCGGCGTCCACGCGCGGTGACCGACCGGCCCGACCGGGCGCCGGGACCGGCGACCTCGCGGCGTCGGCTGCTGGTCCTGTCGGCGGCGCTGGTGGTCGCGGCGCTCGGCACGCTCGTCGCTGCCGAGGGCGTTCGCATCGCCGGCGACGCGAAGGAGCGGTCCGGGCTCGAGGAGTTCTACGCCCAGCCGGCCGGCGCGGCCGATGGCGAGCCGGGGACGCTCGTGAAGAGCGAGGAGCTGGTCGGCGCCCCGCTCGACGCACGGGCCTGGCGGGTCATGTACCGGTCGACGGACCTGTCTGGGGCGCCGGTCGTCGTCACGGGGGTGGTGGTCACGCCGCTCGGGGCGGCGCCGGCGGCTGGTCGCACGGTGCTCGCCTGGGGTCACCCGACGACCGGCTCGGCTCCGGGGTGCGCGCCGTCGCGTGCGTTCGACCCGTTCCTCGGGATCGAGGGGCTGCGCCTGATGCTCGACCGCGGCTACACCGTCGTCGCGACCGACTACCTCGGCATGGGCACCGACGGACCCGACTCGTACCTGGTGGGGGAGACCGCCGCACGCTCGGTGCTCGACGCCGTCCGAGCGGCCCAGCACCTCCCCGACGCGCACGCGGGCGACGGGGTCGTGCTGTGGGGTCACTCGCAGGGCGGGCAGGCCGTCCTCTTCGCGGCGGAGCAGGCACCGCGGTACGCGCCCGAGCTGCGGATCGAGGCCGTGGCGACCGCGGCACCCGCCGCGGACCTGACGGCCCTGGTGCGCTCGCACCTGGACGACATCTCCGGGGTGACCATCGGCGCCTACGCGTTCACCGCGTTCAGCGAGGTCTACGGCCCGACGACCCCGGGTGCTGCGCTCGCGGACGTCCTCACGCCGAGCGCGCTGCGGGTGGTCCCGCAGATGACGAGCCTGTGCCTGCTGAGCAGCCTCGACGAGCTGCACCGGATCGGCACCCCGCTGGTCGGCGACTTCGTGCAGGGGGACCCGACGACCACCGAACCCTGGGCGACCCTTCTGGCGGAGAACTCGGCGGGTCGCACGGCCTTCGACGCGCCGCTGCTCATCGCCCAGGGAGCCGACGACGAGCTCGTCCTGCCGGCGGACACGGCGGCCTTCGCCGCGCACGAGCGCGCACTGGGCATCGACGTCTCGGAGGTCACGGTCGACCACGCGACGCACGCGACCATCGCCTACCTGGCGCTCCCGACGCTGGACCGCTGGCTCGACGAGCACGTGCCGGCTTCCGGCCGAGGCTGACGCCCGGCGGCCCCGGCCCGGCGTGGATCGCGGAGATCCGCCCCGCTCCGGAGGGGCTCGCGGCGGCGTCCCGGGGATATCCAGACGCCCCCGATCCCGCAGACCCGGCACCATGGACCCATGAGCACCGACACCCTCGCCCAGCTGACCTCCGACCTGACGACCGCCATGAAGGCCCGCGACGCCGACCGCGTCAGCGTGCTGCGGCAGGTCATCGGTGCGGTGCGGGCCGAGGCGAAGGCCGGGACCGTCGAGAAGGAGCTCACCGAGGAGGACGTCCTCAAGGTGCTCACGCGCGAGGTGAAGAAGCGCCGCGACTCCGCGCAGATCTACACTGACGCCGGTGCCCCGGAGCGCGCCGAGCTCGAGGCCCGGGAGGCCGACGCGATCGAGACGTACCTGCCGGCGCGGCTCTCGCAGGACGAGCTGACGGCGCTCGTGCAGCAGGTCGTGACCGACCTGGGGGCGAGCAGCATCCGCGACATGGGTGCGGTCATGAAGGAGGCGACCGCCCGTGCAGCGGGTGCCGCGGACGGCAAGGCGCTCTCGGCGCTGGTCCGGGCCGCGCTGCAGGGCTGAGCGCGCCGGCGACGGCGAACGGGGTGGGGTGCGCACGACACGCACCCCACCCCGTTCGGTCGTCCAGGGACGGGCTAGCTGCCCAGCCCTGAGCTGATCGCGCTGATCAGCTCACCGTTCGACGTGTCACCGGACAGCTCCCAGAAGAACGCCCCGCCCAGGTCGTTCTGGTTGGCGTAGCTCATCTTCCCGGCGATGGTCGCCGGGGTGTCGTAGCTCCACCACTGGCCGTTGCAGAAGCCGTAGGCGGTGCCGCCGACCGTGCCGGTGGCCGGGCAGGTGTTCTTGAGGACCTTGTAGTCCTCGATGCCGGCCTCGTACGTGCCGGGTGCGGCACCTGTCGCGGAGCCGCCGGGTGCCGCCTGGGTGACGCCCGTCCAGCCGCGGCCGTAGAAGCCGATGCCGAGCAGCAGCTTGTCCGAGGGGATGCCCAGGGAGGTGAGCTTGTCGATCGCCGTGTCGCTGTCGAAGCCGGCGATCGGCTGGTTCGCGTACGACGTCAGCGGCGAGTGCGGTGCGGTCGGCCCGGTGGGGTTGAACGCGCCCGCGTAGTCGTAGGTCATCGGCATGAAGAAGTCGACGGACGAGGCGGCACCCGCGTAGTTCGCCGCGTCGATCTTGCCGCCCGAGGTGCCGTCGGCGGTGATCGCCGAGGTCACCAGGTCGGTGCCGAACGCCGAGCGCAGGGCGCGCATGAGGTTCGGGTAGGCCTCACGACCGGAGGTGTCGCACGCGACGCCGCACCCGTTCGGGTACTCCCAGTCGATGTCGATGCCGTCGAACACGTCGGCCCACCGCGGGTCCTCGACCAGGGTCCGGCAGGACGCCGCGAAGGCGGCGGGGTCGGCCGCGGCCTGCGTGAAGCCGCCCGACCAGGTCCAGCCGCCGAACGACCAGATGACCTTCAGGCCCGGGTGCATGGCCTTGAGCTTGCGCAGCTGGTTGAAGTTGCCGCGCAGGGTCGCGTCCCAGGTGTCCGCGACGCCGTCGACGCTCTGGTCGGCCGTGTACGCCTTGTCGTAGTCGGCGTAGGAGTCGCCGATCGTGCACTTGCCGTTCTGGACGTTGCCGAACGCGTACACGATGTGGGTCAGCTGGTCTGCGGAGCCCGAGGTCTCGATGTTCTTGACCTGGTAGTTGCGGCCGTAGATGCCCCACTCGGTGAAGTAGCCGACCACGCGCCCCGTGCCGTCACCCGGCGTGCTCGGGGTCGTCGGGTCCGTGGTGGGCTGCGTCGTCGGCTGCGTGGTGGGGTCGGTCGTCGGGTCGGTGGGGTCGGTCGTGCCGGTGCACGCGCCCTGGTCGGCCCAGACGCCCGAACCACCCGAGACGCCGGGCTCCTCGCCCTGAGTCCACCACTTGGCCGTCCAGGTGTGCTCGGCGTGCGAGACGAGCGCGCCGCCGGTGTAGGTGGCGGTCGCGCTCCAGAGGTCGGCGGTGCAGGCCGCCGGGTCGCTCGGGTCGCTCGGGTCGCTCGGATCGCTCGGATCGGTCGGGGTGGTGCCGGTGCACGCGCCCTGGTCGCGCCAGACGCCCCACTCGCCGGTGGTGCCGGGCTGCTCGCCCTGCGTCCACCAGCCGGCCTTCCAGGTGTGGCCGCCGGACACGACGACGGCTCCGCCCGTGTACACCGCGTCGGCGGACCAGGCCTCGCCGGTACAGGTGGCGGCGACTGCGGTCGCGGCGGGTGCCGTGCCCGACGCCTGCGCGTCGAGCGCGCCGGCGACCGGCACGATCGTGACGAACGCCAGTGCTGCTGCGGTCAGTGCTGCTCGGATCCTTCTCATCGACCCCTCGTTCTCTGTGTGGGTGCGCACCGGCGCTGGCCGGTGCCCGGGCTCCGTCGCCCGGTTCGCACGCGTGGCTCGGGTCGGACCACGGGACCTGGTCGGTCCGCGGCCCTCACGTCAGGGCTCTGCTGGTCACCTTCCTGTGGCCGGTCGGGGACACCCGGCGGGCGAGGCCGTCGGGGGCACGGGGCACCGCCCCAGGTGCGGTGCACGCGGATCCGTCACCGCTCAGGGGTCACTGCTCCCCGGTCGCCCAGGCGGCGCCGGCGATGCGGGAGCCGAGCCCGTCGAACGACCAGCGGTCCACGACGAGCACGGCACCCCCGGGGGCGTCCGGCAGGGACCACTGGGTCTGCGGGACGCTCAGCTGGACCTCGCCCTCGGCGCTCGCGCAGGCGACCTCGAACGTGGAGAGCGTGCCGTCGACGCCGTCGATGACGATCTCGGTGACCTGCGGCTGCCCGTCGCCGGCCTGAGGGGTCAGCCCGTTCGGGCAGCCGGTGCCGTCCTGCGTGTACGCCTGCGACCCGTCGAAGCCGGCGGCGATCGCCTCGCCCTGCAGCACGGCGAACGTGGGGCACGCCTGGCCGTGGGAGCACCCTGCGGCCTGCACGAGGGTGATGCCGTCGGCGGACTCCCCGACCTGCCAGTAGTCCGGGACGCCCAGGAGCAGCGGGCCGACGGTCGCGCGGACGTCGGTCCCCGCCTGCGTGCCCGCCGCCGTGCTCGGGGAGGCGTCGGCCGGCGCCGTGCTGGTCGCCGCGTCGTCGGCGGTGCCGTCGCTCGTGCAGCCGGAGAGCAGGACGGACGACAGCGAGACGGCGATGACGGCGAGGGCGACCGACGCTCGTCGGCGCGTGGAGGGGGCGGTGCTGGTCGTCATCGGGTTCCTTCCGGAGCGCCGGGAGGCGTTCGGGTCGCGCGATCCAGGGGCCCTGGGATCTGGACAAATCGGACGTGACCCATGGTTGCGGCGACCGCCGCCCAGGTCAGCCCTCCTGTGTGCGGAGTTTGTGAAGATGACATACAAATCCCCGCTCGCGAGGTCGCCGGCCGCGCGGAAGCCCGTTGTCCACAGGTCCGCCGGCGTACGAGCAGGCGATCTGGCTAGCCTCCGGATCGCTGCCGCGACGGCCGTCGTCGTAGCCAGGAGGGGGTGGTCCGGGTGGTCGAGCACGCGGGGGTCGAGGTCGACAGCGACGAGCTGCGGTACGCGGGCAACCGCCTGCTCGAGGTCTCGGACACCGTCCTGCGGGCGGGCACCACCGACCTCTGCGTCCGCACCGATCGCTGGGGCTCCGCCGCGGCGCGTGCTTGGCGCGCAGAGGATGGGTGCATGTCCGTGACTTCTGAGTACGACGGGGCTCTGGTCGGGGACCTGCTGTCCTGGGCGGCCGACGACTGGACCGACGCTGCCGGCGTGGTCTCGGTCGCGCTCGGTTCGGGGAGTCGTGACCCGCAGGTGCTGCGGGACCTGTCTCTCGGGCTGCTCGTCCACGTCGTCGCCAACGGCCTGGCGGTCATCGGTGAGATCGGGTCGGGGCGGCACGTCCCGTGGCCGGGCACGTCGGCCGAGACGCTTCTGCGCGCGGTGCGGGACTGGGTGCAGTTCCCGACGCCCCGTGTGAGCGGCAGCGGTCTGTTCTGGCTGGACGCGACACCGGAGGGCGAGGCGATCGGTCGGTCGCTGTGGGGTCGTACGCAGCTCTCCGACGAGGAGGATCTCGCGGAGACATCGGGCCCGCCGCTTCCTGCCCGATGGTCGACCGCGCCGACACTGCGCGACGAGGTGATCCGCCGGGGCGCCGAGGGGCCGCTCCCGGCGCACGTGCTCGTGCATGTGGCTTCGGGCGGGGGCGTCAGTGCCGAGGAGGGGGTCCAGGTGCTGGCGCTCGGCCTGCTCGCCCACCTCGTCGCGTTGGGGTCGCTCGTGCTGGGAGACCGGAGGGACGGTCGGTTCGCGCCGTGGGAGGGCACGCCCGCCGAGGCGATGCTGCGCGTCGGACGGAGCTGGCTGGTCCCGGACGGTGTGCCGTCGACGAGGGAGACGACGTGGTTCCAGGTCACCCCCCGGTGCTGAGGCCCGTCGGGTCCGGCAGTGCGTCATCGGTTCCTGAGTCCGATCGCACCCTCGTGGAGGACGTGCTGGCGCAAGGGGCAGAGGACTGGGTGCACGCGCCGCAGCTGCTCGACATCGCGGGGTGCGCGGGGGGCGTTCGCGCGGAGGTGTGGCGCGACGTCGCGATCGGCCTGCTCGCCCGGCTCGTTGCTGACGGGCTGATCACGATCGGCTGGGTGACCGAGGGGCGGCACCGTCCGTGGGGCGGCACTCAGGGCGAGGCGGTGCTGCGGCTCGCCCGGGAGTGGTCATCGCGGCCGAGTCCGTTCGTCCGGGCCGGTGACCTCTTCTGGCTCGCGGTCACGCCCGCCGGAGACGCGATCGGTCGCGCGGTGTGGGCAAGGGAGGATCCCGCCTCGGAGGACGACGAGTTCGACGGGGCGGCCGTTCCGCGCCCTGTGCCGCGACCTGGCGAGCCGGGCCTCGGCGACGAGGTCCTCGCCCTCGGCAGCTCGCGGCTCCTGCGGCCAGGTGACTTGCTCGATGCTGCCTCTCGATCAGGTGTGGCGGGGCAGGAGTCACGTGAGCTGCTCGCGCTCGGGGTGCTTGCGGGCCTCGTGGCGGCCGGGCGCGTCCGGATGGGTGAGGTGGCAGCCGAGAGCTTCGTCGCGTGGCAGGTCCCGCCTGCTGATGCGCTGCTTCGCGTCGCACGGCTGTGGTCGGCGTCCGAGGCCGGTGATCGATCGGCCGCAGCCGGAGTCTGGGTTCGGGTCGAGAACGGCGCCGAGTCGCCGTGAGGGCAGCATCACGAGCGTGGCCGGCGCGCGGAGACGAGCCCTCGTCCGTGCCTTCGGAGTTCGATACGGCCTTGGTCGACGAGACGCTGGCCGAGGCGGCCGACGACTGGCTCGACGCTGCCGGCGTGCTCTCGGTCGCGCTCGGTTCGGGGAGTCGTGACCCGCAGGTGCTGCGGGACCTGTCTCTCGGGCTGCTCGTCCACGTCGTCGCCAACGGCCTGGCGGTCATCGGTGAGATCGGGTCGGGGCGGCACGTCCCGTGGCCGGGCACGTCGGCCGAGACGCTTCTGCGCGCGGTGCGGGACTGGGTGCAGTTCCCGACGCCCCGTGTGAACATCAGCGACCTCTTCTGGCTGGAGGCGACACCGGAGGGTGAGGCGATCGGTCGGTCGCTGTGGGGTCGTGCGGAGCTCTCCGACGAGGAGGACCTGGCGGAGACGTCAGGGCCCCCTCTGCCTGACCACTGGTCGACGGCGCCGACACTCCGCGACGAGGTGATCCGCCGGGCCGCCCAGGGTCCGCGCCCGGTCCAGGAGTTCGTGCGGGTGGCAGCGGAGGGAGGGGTCGATACGCATGAGGCGGTCCAGGTGCTGGCGCTCGGCATGGTGGCCCATCTCGTCGCGCTGGAGTCGCTCGTGCTCGGCGACCAGCGGGACGGCCGGTTCGTGCCGTGGGCCTGCACTCCCGCCGAGGCGCTGCTGCGCGTGGGACGCGGCTGGCTGTCGCCGGGGGAGGACCCGTCGGGGGCGGGCGCGGTCTGGTTCCTCGTGACGGCGTAGCGACGGGCGATCCGGGCCCTGGTCGCCAGGTCGAGCGGACCGCCGTGCCGGCGCGGGTCTCAGCGCGTGGCGGCCAGCGCGAGCATCCGGGCGGCCGCCAGTGCCCCGGTCGAGGTGCTCGGGTCCGTGCCGGACGTCCCGGCCGCGGTCGTGAGCGACGCCGGGTTGTCGGCGGCGTCCCTGTCCGTGCTCCAACGGTCCACGAGGGGTGCGAGGACCGCGCCGATCACCAGGTCGGCGAACACGTCGCGGTCGAGGCCGTCGGCGAGCTCGTCCCGCGCGGCGGCGCGGTCGAGGATCGTCGCGATGTGCGTGCGGGTCAGGCCGAACACCGCCTCGTGCAGGGTGCGGGCGAGCTCGGGGTCGTGCGCGGACTGGCCGACGAGCGAGACGAGGGCGATCCCCGTCTCGCCGGCGACGGCCGCGTGCTTCTGCTGCAGGAGCGAGGTGAGGTCGCCGGTCAGCGAGCCGGTGTCGGCCGGGTGCAGCGCCTGCTCGGCGAGCCGGGTGGCGGCCTCGGCGACCAGCGCGTGCTTGGACGGCCAGCGGCGGTAGAGCGAGGCGGTCGAGGCGCCGGCGCGGCGGGCGACAGCGGCCGTCGTCAGGCGCGCGTAGCCGACCTGGACGAGCTCGGTGACGGCGGCCTCGATCAGGGCCTGGTCCAGCTGGGGGTCGGGGGAGCGCACGGAACCCAGCCTAATGCCGAAACGAAACGCTTTCGTTTCACTTCGGGTACCGTGGCCGCATGACGGCGACGACGCAGCACGCGGACCAGCAGGCGGACCGGCACGCGGACCCGAGCACGGGCAGCACGAGCAGTGCCGACATCCCCACGACCGTGGCCGACCTCCGTGCGGCGTTCGACCGCGGGACCACCCGCCCGCTCGCCTGGCGCCGCGCCCGGCTGCGAGCCCTGCGGCAGATGCTCCGCGACCGCGGCGGCGAGATCGAGGCCGCCCTGCACGCGGACCTGCACAAGAGCCGCACCGAGGCCCAGCTCACCGAGATCGGCGTCCTGCTGACCGAGATCGACCACACCCTGCGGCACCTGGACCGCTGGGCCCGTCCTCGCCGGGCGCGGCTGCCGCTCTCGTTCCTGCCCGCGACCGCTCGGCTCGTCCCCGAGCCTCTCGGGGTCGTGCTGGTGATCGCCCCCTGGAACTACCCGGTCCAGCTGCTGCTCTCGCCGCTGGTCGGTGCGCTCGCGGCGGGCAACGCGGTCGTGCTCAAGCCCAGCGAGCTCGCGCCGCACACCTCCGCGCTGCTCGCCCGGATCGTGCCCGAGCACCTGGGCGCGGACGCCGTCCGGGTGGTCGAGGGTGGTGTCCCGGAGACGACCGAGCTGCTCCGGGAGCGGTTCGACCACATCGTCTACACCGGCAACGGCCGGGTCGCCCGGATCGTCCTGCGGGCCGCCGCCGAGCACCTCACGCCCGTCACGCTCGAGCTCGGCGGCAAGTCGCCGGTCTGGTTCGACGACGACGCGCACCTCGACGAGGCGGCCCGGCGCATCGCGTGGGCCAAGTTCGTCAACGCCGGGCAGACCTGCATCGCCCCCGACTACGTGCTGACCACCCCCGACCGGGTCGGTCCGCTCACCGAGGCGCTGCACCGGGCCGTCCGCGAGATGTGGGGCGCCGACCCCTCGGCGAGCGAGGACTACGGGCGGATCGTCGACGGGCGTCAGCACGCGCGGCTCGTCTCCCTGCTCGAAGGCGCGCACGTCGCGTTCGGCGGGACGCACGATGCCGGCAGCCGTTACCTCGCACCGACCGTGCTGCACGTCCCGGCCGAGGCTCGCGGGGCCCGACCGGGGGACCCGGACGCCCCGGCACGCGCGATGCGCGAGGAGATCTTCGGACCGCTGCTGCCGATCGTGGCCGTCGACTCGGTCGAGGACGCCATCGCCTACGTCAACGCCGGGGACAAGCCGCTCGCGCTCTACCTGTTCTCGGGCTCGCGGCGTCGCCGTGCGGAGGTCGTGGCACGCACGTCCTCGGGAGCGGTCGGCATCGACGTCGCGCTGCTGCACGCCGGCGCGGCCGGGCTGCCGTTCGGCGGGGTGGGGCCCAGCGGGACGGGCGCGTACCACGGGGAGGCCTCGTTCCGGACGTTCAGCCACCTCAAGCCCGTGCTGCACAAGCCGCTGCGGCCCGACACGCTGCGGTTCGTGCAGCCGCCGTTCGGCGAGCGCGGGCGCGAACTCGCCCGGCGGATGGTCCGGCTCGGCTGAGCTCGTGGTGTCGCCGAACGGCGACATGGGAGAGCGCGAGCGCTGACGGCGGTGCGACCTGAGCGTCAGTCGACCCAGACCACGACGCCCGTGACGCCGCCGAGCACCGCCGCGACGCCCGCACGCAGGGCCGTCGCGCAGCGCTCGGGCGTGAACGAGTCCGGGTCGTAGGTCGAGGCCGACCCGAGGCCCTCGCCACGGAACGACGCCCCCGACCAGTCGGCCGCGGTCACGTTGCCCGTCGGCTCGGCGATCTCCGCGCCGACGACGAGGAACTGCTGGTCCAGGTGGTTCGCACTGACCACGGCGAGCGGGTCGACGAGGTCGTCCCCGGCGCTGATCACCAGGTCCCCGCGCAGGGCGACGGCCTCGGCGATGCTCGGCACGAGGTCGTCGGGGTCCTCGGCGACGATCGTGCGCAGGTCGACGTCCTCCGCCTGCGCCCAGTCCTGCACCGCCGTGACCAGGGCCTGCGTCGGGGCGTCGTCGCCGGAGGTCACCAGGACGACGCGGTAGCCCTCGCGCGGTCCGATCGCGTCCCAGGAGCCGGGCTCGGGGACGATCGTCGCCTCGGGGGAGGGCGTGGAGTCGGGGGCGACGAACCCGACGGCGAGCGCGCCGACCGCGACCGGGCCGGGGTGCGGCTGCGACCAGTCGGACCCGGAGGCGCAGCCGGCGAGCAGTGCGAGGCCGAGGGTCAGCGCGGCGCCGACGGGCAGGGCGACCGCGCGTGCCGTGCTGGTGGGCGTGCTGGCCGACGGTCCGGCGGGCGTGCGGGTGGGGCGGGGTCGCACGGGTCGTCCTCCGGACGGGTGGGGGCGTGGGCGCGGCAAGGCTTCTTCCTACCCCACCGGACCGGGCGGTCGAGGCGTCGCAGCAGGTCGGGCGCCGATCGTTCCGCGCGAGTTCGCCGACGGTCCGCCGCTCGTTCACGCGGCTCGGACAGATTGCGGCAGACCGACCCGGAACGGACCGGTCGGACAGACCGCCGAGGAGACCGATGTCGCGCCCCGCCCGCCCGCCCGCCCGCGAACGATCCGAGCGGCCGCCGGTGCTGGTGCGGGTTCTGGTCCCGCTCGGGCTGCTGCTCGGCGCGGTGCTCACGCTCGTCGCCGGACCCGCCTCCGCGCACGGGTTCACCTCGGTCGTGTACGTCGACGTGAGCGCGCCCGAGCCGGGCCGGGTGCGCACGCAGGTCGGGCTCGAGTACGACCTGCTCGTCGTGTCGGCAGCCGACGCACAGGGCGACGACCCGCTGTTCCAGGACGGCACGGCCGCGTTCGAGAGCGGTGACGCGGACGAGCAGGCCGACGCCCTGCAGGCCCACGCCCGCACCGTGCTCGACTACGTCACCGAGCGGTTCACGGTGGCCTCCGGCGACCGGTCGTGCGCGCCCGTGCAGGTCGGGGACGTGCAGGTCACCGAGCGGGACGGCGTGCCGTACGCGGTGCTCACGCTCGACCACACGTGCGACGCGTCCGACGGTGCGCACGAGATCACCAGCACGCTGTTCGGCGACGCCGAGGGCTACGTGACCGGGACCCGCACCGTGGTCACGTACACGCTCGACGGACGCTCGGGCAGTGCGGCGCTCGACGGCGCGCACCCGACGTTCTCGACCGAGCAGGCGTGGACCGAGCGGTTCGTGGAGTTCTTCCGGCTCGGCGCCGAGCACCTGCTGACCGGGACCGACCACATCCTGTTCCTGCTCGCCGTCATCGCCGGGTCGCGCCGGCTGCGCGAGATCGTGCTGGCCGCCACGGCGTTCACCGTCGCGCACTCGGTGACGTTCGTGATCGCCGCCACCGGGCTCGTGCACGTGCCCGGGAACGTCGTCGAGCCGATCATCGCGCTGTCCATCGCGGTCGTCGCCGGCGGTCACCTGTGGCGGCTGCGCGAGCAGGGTGCGCAGGCCACCGACCTCGGGACGGGCGGCCCGCTGGGGCTCGACCGGCCCGGCCTGGTGCGGCTCGGCGTCGTGTTCGCCTTCGGGCTCGTGCACGGCCTCGGCTTCGCGGGGGCGCTCGGCATCGACGAACCGTGGTCGTGGCAGCTGCTGTGGTCGCTGCTCGTGTTCAACGTCGGCATCGAGGCCGTGCAGCTGGCGATCATCGCGCTCGTCTTCCCGGTGCTGGCCCTGCTGCGTCGACGCTCGCCGCGCGTCGGTCTGACCGCGACGGGCGTGATCGCCGGCGTCGTGACCGTCACCGGTCTCGTCTGGTTCGTGCAACGGCTCGGGGGCCTCTGAGCGCACGGCGGGAGCCCGACTCAGGTGTTCCGGCCTGCGCCACCCGATGGATCGTCCCTGTTCAGAGGCGGTTCACCCGGCGCGGTGAACGTGGGCCCGTTCGTCCCGGTTTGGCCCGATCGGCTCCGACACATCCCTCTGGCACGAAGAGAACGGACGGCGCATGTCCTCCAGCACGACAGCTCCACGTGAGCGTCACGACCGGCTCCCGGTGCGGCTCGCCGCACTGGCCGTCGGCACGGCCGTCGCCCTCGGCGGGTTCGCGGTCGCCCCGGCGACCGCCGCCGACACGGTGACGACCGCCGACGCGGCCACCCTCAGCGGCATCGTCCTCGGCGTCGGTGCCGACGAGTCCCAGCGCATCGTCACCTGGTACTCCTCGGCGGACACCGCCCAGGTCGTCCAGCTCGTCCCCACCGCCTCCCTCGTCGACGGCGCGTTCCCGGCCGACGCGGTCACCTACGCGGCCACCGGCGGCGCGAACATCGCCACCAGCGGCGGCTACAACCGGCACGCCGTCCTCACCGGTCTGCAGGAGGACACCGCCTACAGCTACCGCGTCGGTGCCGAGGGCGGCTGGTCGCAGGCCTACTCCTTCCGCACGCAGTCGTTCGAGGGGGACTACGACTTCCTCTTCTTCGGCGACCCGCAGATCGGCGCGTCGGGCGACGTCGCCAAGGACCAGGCGGGCTGGAAGGACACCCTCGACGTCGCGCTCGCGGCCAACCCGGACTCCGAGCTCCTCGTCTCCGGCGGCGACCAGGTCGAGACGGCGAACACCGAGGCGCAGTGGACCGCGTTCCTCGCCCCCGACAAGCTGCGCCAGTACCCGTGGGCGGCGACCATCGGCAACCACGACGTGGGCGGCAAGGCGTACGAGCAGCACCTGTACACGCCGAACACCGACCGCTCCGCCGCGCTGTACTCCAACGGCAACCCGACCTCGAACACCTCGGGCGGCGACTACTGGTACATCTACAAGGACGTCCTGTTCATCGACCTGAACAGCAACAGCTACGCCACCTCGCAGGGTGGCGGCGGTGACGACGCGCACGTCGCGTACGTGACCGACGTCGTCAACGCGCACGGTGCCGACGCCAAGTACACGGTGCTCGTCTACCACCACGCGATCTACTCGGCCGCGTCGCACGCCAAGGACTCCGACAACAAGGCGCGCCGCGTCGACTTCACGACCGCCTTCTCCGACCTGGGCGTCGACCTGGTGCTCCAGGGCCACGACCACGTCTACACGCGCAGCTACCTCATCAAGAACGGTGCGAAGGCCGACGCCGACGAGCAGCCCGGTGCCGCCGACGTGTACGCGGGCCCCGGCGGCGTGCTCTACGTGACCGCCGACACCGCCTCCGGCTCGAAGTACTACGACATCACCGCCCCGGACAGCAGCGGCACCTCGGGTGCCGGCAACGGCGCCGACCCGCTCGACGCCTCGCGCTACTGGTACAACTCGGTGCAGAACCAGGAGCACGTGCGCACCTACGTCAAGGTCCAGGTGCGCAACGACCAGCTGGTCGTGGAGAACATCCGCTCCGGCACGTGCGCGGCCCCGAACGCGGCGGTCGAGCTCAGCAAGGTCTCCTGGTGCGGCCCGGACTCCGGCGCGTCGGCGGCACAGCCGGTCGGCTCGGTCGTCGACTCGGTGACCGTGCACCCGTACCACGGCGACGGCCAGGAGATCCAGGTCGCCGTCCCCGAGGCGGCCCCCGGCGAGTTCGGCTGGACCATCGACGGCCACAACGGCCTGGTGGACCTCGGCACGGCCGTCGAGAAGGACGGCACGTACTTCGAGGCAGCCGGTCAGCTCAACGCGATCACCGTCTCCGACACGCGCCGCTCGCAGGCGCCGTGGTCCATCTCGGCCTCGGTCGGTGACTTCCGCGACGCGTCGAAGACGTTCCCCGGCTCGTACCTCGGCTGGACCCCGGCCGTCGTGCAGGCCGGTGCGGGTGCCCGGGCGGGCGGCTCGATCGGTTCCGGGTTCGACGGCGGCACGGGCCTGTCCGTCTCGTCCACGCTCGGCTACGCCGACCAGGGCCACGAGTCCGGCACCGCGCAGCTCGGTGCGGGCCTCGACCTGAAGATCCCCAGCGCCGTCGAGACCGGCAGCTACCGCGCGACGCTGACGATCACCGCCCTGAGCAGCTGATCCCGGCGTCCCTCTGACCGGTGGTGCGGGTGCGGGCCGGCACCCGCACCACCGGTCTCCCCTGCTTCTGCTGGACCCCTGCCCGGCCCCTGCCCGACCTGTGCCCGACCCGTGCTTCACCGATCGACCGAGGACCCGATGCGCGCGACCCACCACCGAACCCGTCCCACGTCCGCCCGTGCCGTCGTGGCCGCGCTTCTCGCCCTCGTGGCGTCCGGAGCCGTAGGGCTCGCGACCGGTGGACCGGCCGTCGCGGACGACGACGTGACGTGGGCGGTCCGCACGGCCTCCAACGCGTTCGGCTCCGACCGGACCGGGTACACCTACGGCGTCGATCCCGGCGCGTCCGTCGACGACGCGCTCGTCGTCGTCAACCACGGCGATGCCCCGCTCGAGCTGGCCGTGTACGCCGCCGACGGCTACACGACCGACTCCGGCCAGTTCGACATCCTCACCCGTGACCAGGAGTCCACCGCCGTGGGCGCGTGGCTGCAGGCGAGCACGGACACCGTCACCGTCGACCCGGGCGCGTCCGTCGAGGTCCCGTTCACGGTGACCGTCCCCGACGACGCGACGCCCGGCGACTACGCCGGCGGGGTCGTCACCTCGCTCGTGCAGGACGACGCCGCCGAGGGCATCACCGTCGACCGTCGGCTCGGCATCCGGGTCGACCTGCGGGTCGGCGGCGAGGTGCGGCCCGCGCTCGCGGTCGAGGACGTGCACGTGACCTACGACGGGACGGCCAACCCCGTGGGCACCGGCGACGCGACCGTGACCTACACGCTGCACAACACGGGCAACGCGACGGTGTCGGCACAGCAGGCGGTCGCGGTGACCGGGCCGGCCGGTCGGTTGCGTGCCGAGGCCGCGCGGGTCGCGGACCCGCCCGCGCTGCTGCCCGGTGAGCGTTGGACGGTCGAGGTGCCCGTCGCCGGGGTGGTCCCCGCGGTGCGCCTGGCCGCCGAGGTGACCGTGACCCCGCTGGTCACCGACGCGTCGGGCTCGACCACGACGCTCGACCCGGTCAGCGCCACCGGCCGGGCGTGGGCGGTGCCGTGGCTGCTGCTCGCGGTCGTCCTCCTGCTGGTCGCCGCCGCGCTCGGCCTGCCCCGTGTCCGGCGCCGGGCGCTGCGGCGGAGCGCGGCCCGCGAGGAGGCGCGCGTGCAGGAGGCGGTCGCGCAGGCTCTGCGCGAGCGCGAGCTCGCCGAGGCGGGCGACGGCCGCTGAGCCCTCCGGCGCCGGCCCGTGCTGGTCACCTGCGCGGACGCGACCTGCCGAACGGCTCGGGGACGTCGACCGTCAGGACGACGGTGATCTCGTCCCCGAGCTGCAGGTCCTCGGCCCGACGCACCGCGTCTTTCACCGGCACGAGGTAGTGCCCGTCCTTCGGGAAGAGCGAGGTGGTCCACCGGGTGCCCTCGACCTGGGCCGTCACGGGGATGACGCCCCAGCCGTAGCTGACCTGGGACGCGGCCGACCGCACGGCCGCCGACTCCTCCTCGGGCACGGTGACGAAGTGGTACGGCGACGGTCCACGCCAGTACCAGAGCTCGCCCGAGAACCGCAGGTCCATCGGATCAGCGTACGGAGCGGCACCCGGGACGTGCAGCCGGCCCGCAGATGCGGTCTGATCGTCCCGGGCGTCCGTGGCGTGCGGGCGCGACGACGGCACGGGAGGTCCTCATGGCCACGATCGTCTCCACCCTGTTCATCTCGCTCGACGGCGTCGTCGAGATCGACCCCGCCTGGCACTTCCCGTACTTCGACGAGCACATGGGCGCCGCCGTCACCGAGGACTACGAGGGCGCCGACGTGCTCCTGCTCGGCCGTGTCACGTACGACTCGTTCGCAGGCGCGTGGCCCGAGCGCGAGAGCGCAGGCGGGGTGGACGCCCCGTTCGCCGCCACGCTGGGCGACACCCGCAAGGTCGTCGCCACCCGCGGCCACCAGGAGCTCGGCTGGCGCAACGCCGAACGGCTGCACGGCGACCTCGTCGAGGCGGTCACCACGCTCGCCGCCGAGCCGGGTCTGAACAAGATCCTCGTGCCCGGGTCCATCTCGCTCGTGCGCCAGCTGCTGGCCGCCGGTGTGCTCGACGAGCTGCGCCTGCTCGTCCACCCCGTCGCCGCACGCAAGGGTGAGCGCCTGTTCGACGAGGGCGAGCCGATCTACCCCCTGCACCTGCTGCGGTCCGAGATCTTCCCGACCGGGGTCGTCCGGCTCGTCTACGCGCCCTCCGAGCTGCCGTCGGCCGCGACGTACGAGGACGTCACCGACAAGGTCCCTGGCGCGGGGCAGGGCTGATCGCTCACCGGCGCCCGATCACCGCTTGGTCACCGCCCGGACGAACCACACGACGCCGGCCACGATCGCGACGAGGATCAGCAGCACGACGAGGTGCCAGGGCTTCAGGACGGTCATGCGCCCACGCTAAGGCGCCATCCTCGGTGCTGGGGCCGGTTCGAGGAGCGTGCTGACCGGATCCGTCACGCGGGTGGTTCCGCGAACCACCCGCTCGGGGGTGGTGACGGCCGGCCGGCGTCGTCCGGGTCGACCGGCGGGTCGGGCTCCCACGGCCACAGCACGAGGGCCGTGGCGGCGGCCTCGGCGAGCGCCGCGGTCGGCAGCGTGTGCCGGCCCTCGGGCAGGCCGAGCTCGGGGTTGGCGACCACCACCACGAGATCCCCCGCGGGCGGGGCAGGTGACAACCAGAACGTCTGCCGGTAGGACCGGCCCCCTCCTCCGCCGCCGCTCTGGCTCAGCACGTAGGTAGCCTCACCGGGGCGGCGACCGAAGGAACGCGCCGGCCGTGCGACGACACGGGTGCCGTCCGCGAGCGCGACGCCGACCCAGGTCTGCTCGACCGCCTCCCAGAAGTCGCGGTGCCGGGTGCCGTCGTGACCTGCCACCCGCAGCCGGAGCTCCAGCTCCAGCTCGATGCCCGTCGAGTGCACGCGCGCACCGGCCAGGACGAGGGCGACGTCCTCGGTGCGGCTCAGCACGTGCACCCCGCCGATCTCGGCCCCGACCTCGTTCTCCGGGGGCTGGTACCGCGTGAGGTGGGCCTGCAGTTCCGCCGGGTCGTCCCCGTCCGACGCGAGAGCCATCGAGGAGAAGTGCATGGTCCGAGGGTCGCAGGCCGCCGCGGGTCCGTCGAGTACCCGCGGCGCCGGGCGCGACCGCCTGCGCGCAACTCCCTGGCCGACCTGGTGCGAAGCGCCGAGTGCCGGGCAGCCGCAGGTCACCGAACGGCCACGCCAGACCCGCATCGCGCTGCACCATACGAGGTGAGCTGACCGCTCGGGCATGCAACGTCCCGGGCGCGCCACGGTGCCGAAGGGAACAGGGGAGTCTGAGATGCGTGTGAGGGCACGATGTGTCGCGATCGTTGCCGCCGTCACGGCCTTCGGGATCGTGGCGTCGGCACCCGCCAAGGACCGCGGCACGCTGAATCCCGACAGTCGCATGTCGACCCCGACACTGCGCCGGTGGTGAGCACGTTGATCGACGTCGCGAGCGTGGTGGTCGCCTACGGGAAGACCACCGCGCTCGCGGGAGCGTCGATGCAGCTCGCCGAAGGTGAGTCACTCGCGTTGGTCGGCCCGAGCGGTGCCGGCAAGTCCACGCTGCTGCGGTGCATGGCAGCTCTGGTCCGCCCGTCCGAGGGTCGCGTGACCTATCGCGGTCAGGACCTCGGGGCGCTCGGCGTCGATGCGCGAGCGGAGCTGCGACTGCACGACTTCGGTTTCGTCCTGCAAGGCGGGGAGCTCATGCCGGAGCTGACGCTCGCCGAGAACGTCGAGCTCCCGCTGCTTCTCGCCGGGGCGCGACGTGTCGAGGCCCGACGACGAGCTGCGGGCCTGCTCGAGATGCTCGGGGTCGGGCGCGAGGCCGGGCGGATGCCTCACGAGGTCTCGGGCGGCCAGGCCCAGCGGGCTGCCGTCGCCCGGGCCGTGGTGCACGGTCCCAGCGTGGTGTTCGCGGACGAACCTACCGGCGCGCTCGACGAGGCCAACGGGGCAGCCGTGATGGCGACGCTGCGCGCCGCCGCCTCCGCCGCCGGCAGTGCGCTGGTCATGGTGACGCACGACGCCGGGCTGGCGGCCCAGCTCGATCGTGTCCTCGAGGTCCACGACGGTCGGGTCGTCCCCGAGAAGACTCACGCCGAGACGGTGCACGGGTGACGCGTTCGGGTGTCATCCGTCTCGCCTTGCGACTGTTCCGTGCCGACGGGTCGGGGGTCCGCTGGGCTCTCGGGGTCGCACTGCTCGTCGCGGGTGCGACGTCCACCATCGCCGCCGCGCTGCTCCTTGCCGTGCCACAGGCCCAGGATCGTCAGCTCACGGTCACCCCCTGGCGCACGATCGACGCGCCGACGACCTTCACCTGGTTTCCCGTGGACTCCTACGACGACCGGCGAGCCGTGCAGGTCCTGCTGCTCGCCGCCGATGGCGATGCCACCCCTCAAGCTCCGCCCGGAACGTCCGACTTCCCTGCGCCCGGCACCGCCTACGTCTCGCCTGCGCTCAACGATGCCCTCGAGGCGGACCCGAGCCTGGCGGCACGGGTTCCCGGCACGATCGTCGGCGAGATCGGCGCCGCAGGGCTCAGCTCCCCTGACGCCCTGCAGGCGGTCGTGGGCCGAGACTCGGACGAGCCGCTGCCGTACGAGGCCACCGGCTGGGGGGCGCTCAGCGCCGACGTTCCTCAGGCGCTGCCGGTGACGCCCAGCCGCCTCATGCTGACCCTGCTCGCCTTCGTGCCCTGGTTCACGCTCGTGATCGCGGTCGGTGTCGCCCAGGTGGCGAGAGTCCGATCGCGACTGGCGTCGCTCGCGCTCGTGGGTGCGTCCCGACGGGACCTGCGCCGGGTCGTCGGAGTCCTCCAGGCGCGCGCGGCGGTGCCGCCGAGCCTCCTGGGCGCGGGCGCCGGTGCGGTGGTCGTGCACGTGGCAGGCCCGAGCGGGAGCCTCGGGATCAGCTTCTTCGCCCCGTCGTGGGCGCGCAGCGCACTTCTCGTCGTGCTCGTGGCCCTCGTGCAGGTCCTGCTCTGCTGCGCGATCGCCTCGCGCGTCGCTCAGCGCAGCGCGAAGGACCCCTTCAGCACCCGCACCGGTCCGCAGGATGCCGCACCTGCATGGTTGGTCGTGTGCGGCCTGCTCGGCGGGGTCTCGCTCGCCGCCCTGTGGGCCGGGCGATGGGTCCGGCACGAGCAGGGCGCACCGAGCACCACGACCACCGTGCTCTTCCTGGCCGCGTCGCTCGCGGCGATCATCGGCGCCGGGGCGGCTGCCGGGCGCATCGTCGCGTCCCGGGCGCGCCGTGTCGACGGCGAGACCGGCCTTCACCGCCTGGCAGCCTGGCGTCAGGTCGCCTACGACACGACACCCGTCGTCATCCAAGCCTCTGCGCTCGTCGTGCTGGCCACGGTGTTCATGCTCTCGGGCGCCGTCCAGCTCGTCGTCGACGGCCAGGGATCTGCCCGAGACAGCGGGACGTGGTGGACGGCATCGCTCTTCGCGACGACCACGGACCAGGTGCTCGCCGCCACCCGTGCCGCCCGCGACGATGACGTGCTCGTTCGCCAGGGCGACGGTTCGGCCGAAGCATGGGGAACCTGTGACGCGCTCACGGCCGTCTTCGGGACCATCGGTGCCGCCGACGGACGAGCCTGCACCGACGGAGTCACCTACCCGGCCGGAGCCCTGATGATCGTCGAGAGCACCTCCGGTACGACCACGACGCGACCGGTGGGATGGAGCGGGGATCCCGCACAGGTCCACACGCTCGACCCGTCGTTGGTCGGCATCGGCACCTCGGACGAGACGTCATCGAGCTTCTCCTACCTCAGCTTCCGGGCGAGCGACCTGGCCGCCGAGGAGAGCGGAATCCTGGCGGCAGCCCCCGTGGCGACGTTCACCCCTGTCAGCGGCGATGCTGCCGCTCTGGTCTCTCTGCCCCGGATCCGAGCGCTGACCATCGCCGGCGCGGCGCTCGGGCTCTCCACCGTGCTCTGCGCGATCCTGCTCGCGTCCGCGACATCCACCACGGCTCACGACGCTCGGCTCCGGATGCGGCGGATCGGCGCGAGCCGCGCGGACCTTCGCCGCATCGCCGCAACCCGCGCCGCGATCGGCACGAGCGCAGGAGCGCTGGCCGCCGTCATCGCGTCCACCGCTGTCGCGCAGGGGTACCTCGCGCTCGGCGGCGTCTACCAGCTGGACACGAGCAGCCTCGTCACGCTCGTCGCGCTGCTCGCAGCGCTTCTCGCGACGAACACGGTCCTCGTCTGGCGCACGACCCCCAGCCCGGAGACCGGCGAACCTCGGTGAGGCATCACCGCCCGCGGCCCTAGGCCTGGGGCGCGTCCAGCAGTCGGACCCGGACCCGCACCACGTCACCCGTGCCGACGCCCTCGGCCTGCCGCACGGTGCGCTTGACGGGCAGCGAGTACGTCTTGCGGTGCGAGTCCGGGAACAGCGAGGTGCGCCAGGTCGACGTGCCGAGGGTCGCCTCGACGCGCACCGAGCCGAAGCCGCGCTCGACGGGTGCGGCGATGTCGGCGATCTCGTCGGACAGCTCGTGGGGCAGGTGCACGAACACCCAGCTGTCGGGGCGGTCGTCCTGCCACGGGGTCAGCGGCGACTCGAACTCGTAGCTCACGCTCGTGCTCCTCTCACGCGCCGAGCGGGGCACCCGCGGGTCCGCGCTGCGCGACGTCCAGACCCAGCAGGGTCGCGGTGAGCGGCGCGAGCGGCAACCGCGCCGCCTGCTCCAGGTCGACCCAGACGGCCTCGGCGATCTCGGCGGTGGGGACGGCGCCGACGACGCCGTCGACCGCGAAGACGTGCGCGGAGATGCGGTGCCCGGGCTCGTTGGCCGCCGGGGCGTCGTGGTGCCCGAGCGGGCGGACCTGCTCGGGGGTGACCGTGACGCCGAGCTCCTCGGCGACCTCGCGCACCACGGCGTCGTGCGGCTCCTCGCCCGGCTCGATCTTGCCGCCGGCCTGCATGAAGGCGGTCGTCCCGCGCTTGCGCACGAGCAGGTAGCGGCCCGCGTCGTCGACGATCAGGGCCGCCGCGACGTGCAGCGTGGGGGATGCCATGCCCCCATCCTGCGGCACCCCGCGACCTAGACTGCGGCGGGTGCCCTCACCGACGGTCCGACCGCTCCAGGTCACCGTCCTGGGTCCCCTGCGTGCGGCGGCGCCGGACGGTGGGCTCGTCGCGGTGTCGGGGCGCGGGGCGAACCTGCTGGCCGCGCTCGTGCTCGCGCCCGGACGTGCCCTGACGACCGCCCGTGCGATCGACCTGACCTGGCCGGACGGGCCTCCGGCCTCGGGGCGCGCCGCGCTGCAGACGCTGGTCTCGCGGGTGCGTTCCCTGACCCGCCCCGGCCTGCTGGTCTCGACGCCGACCGGGTACCGGCTGGACGTGGAGGCCGTCGAGGTCGACCTGGACCGGGCCGACGGGGTGGCGCGTCGTGCGGCCGTCGCGCTGCGGGACGGCGACGCGGGCGCGGCACGGGACCTCGCGGACGAGGGGCTCGCCCTGTGGGCGGGCGCACCGGGCACCGACGTGCCCGACCCGGAGCTGGCCGACGAGCTGCTGGCGCGTGCGGCGGTCACGGAGAGGGAGCTCCTGCGGGCACGCGCCGAGGCGCTCCTGCTGCTCGGTGACCCGGCCGCCGTGGGCGCCTCGTCGGCCCTGGTCGGGGCGGCACCGCTCGACGACGCGGCGCTGCTCGTCCGGCTGCGGGCGCTGCACGCGGCGGGTCGCACCACCGAGGCGGTCGCGGAGTACGGCGAGTACCGCGAGCGTCTGCGCGAGACGCTCGGCACGGACCCGTCGGGGGAGCTCGCGGCGTTCCACGTGCGGTTGCTGCAGGGCGAGTCCCCGGCGCCGGATCCAGCCCCGACCGCTCCTGCCGGGCCGAGGACGCGGCTCCCGGTCGACCCGACGGCGGGCGGGACGGCGGGCGACCTCGTGGACGCCGGCGCGGTGGCCGGCCCGATCGGCCGTTCCGCGCCCGGGGTGCGGGCGCCCGCGTCCGCGCTGCTCGGGCGTGAGCACGACCTGGAGGGCGTCGAGGCGGCCCTGCGCGCGGCGCGCGTGGTCACGGTGCTCGGGCCTGGGGGCATGGGCAAGACGCGGCTCGGCCAGGAGGTCGCACGACGTGCCGCGACCCGTCACGAGGCGGTGGCGGTGGTCGAGCTCGTCGGTGCACGGGTCGCGCCCGACGTGCTCCCGGTGGTGGCCGCCTCGCTCGGCGTGCCCGAGGCGTCGACGTGGCTCGGCGTGCCGGACGTCCGTTCGCGTCCGCTGGCCGACCGGGTGCTGGACCGCCTCGCGGAGCACCCCACCCTGCTGCTGCTGGACAACTGCGAGCAGGTCATCGACGGGGTCGCCGCCTGGGTCGCCGAGGCGTTGGCCGCGGTGCCGACGCTGCGCGTGCTGACCACCAGCCGGGCGCCGCTGGGCGTCGCGGGCGAGCGGGTGCACCCGCTGGAGCCGCTCGCCGCCCTGACCCCCGACGGGGCGCCCGGCCCGGCCGTCGACCTGTTCGTCGAGCGTGCGACGGCCGTGCGCCCCTCGGTCGTGCTGCCCACGGAGAGCGTCGTGCGGCTCTGCCAGCGGCTCGACGGGCTCCCGCTGGCGATCGAGCTGGCGGCGGCCCGGACCCGGTCGATGACGGTCGCCGAGATCGAACGGCGGCTGACCGACAGGTTCGCGCTGCTGGTGGGCGGGGCGTCGACCGCACCCGAGCGGCACCGCACGCTGCGGGCCGTCATCGACTGGAGCTGGGACCTGCTGACCGGCAGGCAGCAGGTGCTGTGCCGGAGGGTGTCGGGCTTCGCCGACGGGTTCACGGCGGCGGCCGCCGGGTACGCCACCCGTGCCGGGGAGCCCGTCGAGACGCGGGGCGACCTGGTGCCCGACGCCGATCCGGCGCCCGAGGTGCTCGACGACCTGGACGCGCTCGTCGCGCAGTCGCTGCTGCAGGCGGAGGAGGACGCCGACGGCGGCATGCGCTACCGGATGCTCGAGACGGTCCGCGAGTACGCCGAGCGGGACGCCCTGGATGCGGGTGAGGCGTCGCTCGCCCGGACCGTCGTCATGGACTGGGCGCGGGACCTGTGCCGGGCGCGGTACTCGCGGGTCGACAGCATCGAGCACCTGCTGCTCGACCGCGTCGTCTCGGGCGAGCAGGAGACGCTCGTCCTGGCGTTGCGTCTGGCCCTGGCTGACGGGCGGCCCGACACGGCGGCGGGCGTGTTCTCGGTCGTCGGGATGCTCTGGGGGCTGCAGGGCGCGTACGGGGAGCTGGTCGCCCTGGCCCCGGCGTCGTTGCGGGTGTGGGAGACCGCGTGGGGGGTCGTCGGGTACGCCGGGCGCGGACCGGCGACGGTGCCGCCCCGGGACGCGGAACCGCTGCTGCTCGGGCTGTCGATGATCGCGACCATCGAGCTGATGTTCGGCGACCTGCGCACGGGTGCGGTCGCCTGGCGGTCGCTGCGTCGCGTGCTGGCCACGGACCCGCCGCTGCGCCCCGTGACCTCCGCGCTCGCGCGCATGGTGGCCTCGATCCAGGACGTCGCCGCGGTCGAGGCGCTGCTCGCGGCCAGCCGCGCCTCGGCCGACCAGCCCACCAGCCGGTTCGGGCACATGGCCAGCTGGGTGCTCGCCGAGAACGTCGGCGACATCGACGGGGCGATCACGTACGCGCGTGCCGGCTACGACCTGGCGGTCGGCTCCGACGACGCCTGGTGGCAGGTGCTGTGCGCGTCCTCCGTGGCCAGCGCGTACGGCGAGAGCCGGCAGGCGCAGCAGGCGTGGGAGTGGGCCGAGGTGGCCGCCGCACGGCTCGCCGACCTGGGACGGGACGGCGAGACGCCCGTGATGGGCGAGATGCGGGCCGCGACCGCGCAGGTGCAGGCGATCGCGCTGCTCACCCTCGGCGACCTCGACGCCGCGGAGCCGCACCTGCGCGACCTGGCCGAGGGCGAGGGGCAGTCGCACGACTCCGTCATGCTCGGCACGATCGGTCTGGCGGAGATCGCCCGGGTCCGCGGCGAGGACGACCTGGCGACCGAGCGGTACCGGGCGACGATGCCGCTCGCGCACCGCACGCTGGCCCGGGCCGACCCGTGGCTGCTGCTGCTCGCCGGTGCCTTCCTCAGCGCGCACGCGCTCATGGGTCGGGCGGACGACCCGGCGGGCCCCGGTGCGGTCGCCGTCGTGCGCGACCTGGTGCTCGGGGAGCAGCGCGGCCGGCACGTGCAGGCCGACCGTCCCGTGCTGGGCGCCGCGCTCGTCGGCGTCGCCGCGTGGCGTGCGGCCACCGTGCCCGACGACCCGGGCTGCCTGGAGCTGCTGGGGCTCGCCGAGGCGATGCAGTCGCGGCAGGACTTCCCGGCGCTCGACCGGTCCGTGCACTGGGCGCGTGCCGCCGAGCAGTTCGGTGCCGACGCCGCGGGCAGCGCCCGGGCACGGGGCCGGGCGCTGCCGCGCGGGGAGCAGGTGCCTCGCGCGCTCGAGCTGCTGCGCGCGCTGCCCGACGGCCGCTGAGCCGGTCCTGCTGAACCGGCCCTTCTGAACCGCGGCCCCCGTCAGGCCCGGCGCATGTACGCCCGGACCGTCAGGGGGGCGAACACCGCGACGACGAGCGCCGCGCCCAGCACCGCCCACAGCGCGTCGATCGTCCAGCTGCCCGACATCGTGAGCGCGCGTGCCGCGGTGACCAGGTGCGAGACCGGGCTCACGTCGACGAACGCCTTGAGCCAGCCCGGCAGCGTGTCGGCGGGCACGAACGCGTTCGAGGCGAACGTCAGCGGGAACAGCACGATCATCGAGATGCCCTGCACCGAGCTGGCCGACCGGGCGATGACGCCGAAGAACGCGAAGATCCAGCTGATCGCCCACGAGCTGGCCACGACGAGCAGGCCGGCGGACAGCACGCCGAGGAAGCCGCCGTCCGGGCGCCACCCGATGAGCAGCCCCATCGCGAACGTGAGCGTGGTCGCGATCGCGTACCGGACGGTGTCGGCCAGCAGCGCGCCGGCGAGCGGTGCGATCCGGGCGATGGGCAGCGACCGGAACCGGTCGAACACGCCCTTGTCCATGTCCTCGCGCAGCTGCACGCCCGTCACGACCGACGTCGTGATGACGGTCTGCACGAGGATGCCGGGGATGAAGAACGGCAGGTAGGACTGCACGTCGCCGGCGATCGCCCCGCCGAAGATGTACGTGAACATGAGCGTGAAGATGATCGGCTGGATGGTCACGTCGAACAGCTGCTCGGGTGTGCGGCGGATCTTGAGCAGGCCGCGCCAGGCCATCGTCAGCGAGTGGCGGGCGGTCGCGGCGAGGTCGACGTGGTTGGAGGCGGCGTCGGCCAGCGCCCACGGGTCGGTGGGTGCAGGGTGCGCGGGGGTGCGGGTGGGGGTCAGGGTGCTCATGCGTCGAGCCTCTCCAGTGCAGGGGTGCTGAGGGCGGCGCCGTCGGCGTCGTCGTCGGCGGGGGAGCGAGGGGCGTCCTCGTGCGCGGGGCGCCCGGTCAGGCTGAGGAAGACCTCGTCGAGCGAGGGCTGCTGCACGGCGACCTCGCGCAGGCTGATGCCGGCGGTGCGCAGCGCGACGAGCACGTCGCCGGCGTCGTCGGCCGCGCTGACCGGTGCGGTGAGCCGACCGTCGGGTGCGTGCGCCGCGTCGACGCCGAGCACCGCGTGCAGCAGGCGGCGGGCCTCGGGCTCGTCGGCCGGGTCGGTCAGCCGCAGCTGCAGGCGTGCGGTGCCGACGGACACCTTGAGCTCGGTCGCGGTGCCCTCGGCGACCACGATCCCGCGGTCGATCACGGCGATCCGGTCGGCGAGCTGGTCGGCCTCGTCGAGGTACTGCGTGGTCAGCAGCACCGTCGAGCCGCCCTCGACGAGCCGGTGGATCGTGTCCCACATCTGCGTGCGGGTGCGCGGGTCGAGACCGGTGGTCGGCTCGTCGAGGAAGATCAGCGGCGGCTGCGAGATGAGCGAGGCCGCGAGGTCGAGACGCCTGCGCATGCCCCCGGAGAAGTTCTTCAGCGGGCGGGCCGCAGCCTCGGTCAGGCCGAACTCCTCGAGCAGCCGGTCGGACGTACGGCGCGCGTCCCGGCGGGACAGGCCGTGCAGGCGGGAGAAGAGCACGAGGTTCTCGGTCGCGGACAGGCCCTCGTCGACCGAGGCGTACTGGCCGGTGACGCCGATGAGCCGGCGCACCGCCTGCGCCTCGCGCACGACGTCCCGGCCGAACACGGTGGCCGTGCCGGCGTCGGGCCGCAGGAGGGTGGCGAGCATGCGGATGGTGGTCGTCTTGCCGGCACCGTTGGGGCCGAGGAAGCCGTACACGGAGCCGGCGCGGATGCGCAGGTCGACGCCGTCGACGGCACGGTTGTCGCCGAAGGTCTTGACGAGCCCGTGCGCCTCGACGGCCCAGGGTGAGGTGGCAGCTGGGGTCCTTGTCATGGGACGACCCTGCGCCCGTGCGCTCACGCGGCCCTCACACGGCGCTGACGTCGCGCTGACATCGCCGGACCCGCACCCGACCTGCACCTGCGGCCTTTACGCTGGCCGTACCCGTGTCGACGGGTGCACCTGCCGTGTGAAGGGAACGAGCCATGACCCAGGACCCGTCCGCCGCACAGGGGGTCGCCCCGCTGGCGCCGCCGACCCCGCTCGAGGCGCCGTTCGCGCTGACGGCACCCGAGCCGGTCAAGCCGGTCGCGCTGACCGCGGCACCGGCCATGGCACCCGCGGTGGACCCGCAGGTCGTGCCCGGGCTCGACGCGAAGGTCGACTCGTACCTGTCGTCGTTGACCGCCTCGCCGGCCGGTTCGCCGCAGTTCGCCGCGCAGGCGGCCGACGTGCGCACGATGGGTGACGCGGACATCCGGCACGCAGCGGAGTCCTCCAACCGCCTGCTGCAGACGCCGGTCAACGCGATCCGGGAGGGCGGTCTCGCCTCGGGCTCGAAGGTCGGCAGCACGTTGCTCGACCTGCGGCGCACGGTCGAGGACCTCGACCCCTCGGGTGCCCAGGGCGCCCGCAAGATCCTCGGGTTCATCCCGATGGGCGACAAGATCGTCGACTACTTCCGCAAGTACCAGTCCGCGCAGAGCCACCTCGACGCGATCCTGCACGCGCTGCGGGACGGCCAGGACGAGCTGCGTCGGGACAACGTCGCGCTGACCATGGAGAAGACCGCGCTGTGGGAGGCGATGGGTCGCCTCAACCAGTACGTGTACGTCTCCGAGCGGCTGGACGCCCGCCTGTCGGCGGCGATCGCCGACCTCGAGGCCACGGACCCGGACCGCGCCCGGGCCCTGCGCGACGACGTGCTGTTCTACGTCCGGCAGAAGCACCAGGACCTGCTCACCCAGCTGAGCGTGTCCATCCAGAACTACCTGGCGATCGACATCCTGGTCCGCAACAACGTCGAGCTCGTCAAGGGCGTCGACCGGGCCGCGACCACCACGATGTCGGCGCTGCGCACGGCCGTCATCGTCTCGCAGGCGCTGAGCAACCAGAAGCTCGTGCTGGACCAGATCTCGGGCCTGAACGCCACGACGTCCGACCTCATCGAGCGCACGTCGGTCATGCTCAAGGACAACTCCGCGGCCATCCAGCAGCAGGCGGCCTCGGCCACGATCGGCCTGCCCCAGCTGCAGGCCGCGTTCGCGAACATCTACGCGACGATGGACGCCATCGACTCGTTCAAGGTGCAGGCCCTGGACTCCATGGCCGCCACGATCGGCACCCTGGAGACCGAGGTCGGCAAGTCCCAGAGCTACCTGGCCCGCGTGCAGCAGCGCGACGAGCGGCTCGCCGCGGGGGCGCTCGACCTCGACCCGACCGCCGGTCGGTGACGGCGGGCGGTCCGCGATCCGGCAGGCCAACCACGACGGGACGGGAGGGGTACGGATGGGCGTCGGCGACCTGTTCGCGCGGCTGACCGGCCGCGCCGAGCCGGAGCGCGCGGCCGTGCCCTCCGCCCCGACGGCCGACGACCTCGAGGCGGCGCTCGTGCGCGTCGAGGCGATGGTCGCCGGCGGGGCCGTGCCCGCACCCGTGGCCTCGCGCGTCGCCCGGGTCGTGCGCGTCGTGCGGGACACCGTGCCGCGGCTCGACCGCCTCGGCGCGGGCTCGCAGGACGCGTACGACGTGATGGCCACCGCCACCCGCTACCTGCCCGAGGCGGTCGGCGCCTACCTGCGGCTGCCGCGCGAGTGGGCGAACTCCCGCCCTGTCGACAACGGGCGGTCGTCGTTGCTCGTGCTCGTCGACCAGCTCGACCTGCTCGGCCGCACGATGGACCAGGTGCTCGACGCGGTGACCAGGGCCGATGCGGTCGCCCTGGTCGCGCACGGACGGTTCCTGGCCGAGAAGTTCGGCCACCCCGAGGGTTCGGGTGCGCTCAGCCTGGGTGCCGCACCCCTGGTGCCGCCCGCGCCCGCCGGTCCGGGTCAGCCCACGCCGCTCCCGGGACCGACGTCGTGACGGCCCCGCTCGCGGACGCGCTCGCCGCGCTGTCGGCCGTGGCGTCCGCCGCCGGTGTCGACCCGGCCGAGGCCGCACCGGAAGGGGCCCGCCTGGCGGCTGCCGTGGCCGAGTCCTCGCCCGGGGCGGCGGCGGACTGGTCCGTGCAGACCGGGACCGACGGCGGCACGCAGGCGTTCTTCGACGCGGCCTCGCGCGGGCGTCGGTGGCGGTCCGCGCCGACGGACCACCTGTCGTTGCTGGTCGCGTCGGGCTCGCCGCACGCACGGGCGTACGCCGAGGCGCTGGTCGAGGTGACCGCGGCGGCCGCGACGCTCGGTGCGCCCACGGCCCGGGTCGCGGGCAACGCCGCACTCGCCGGGGCGGCGCAGCTCGCCGCGCTGCCGGTGGCGGCGGACGCGGGCGGTGCCCGGCCGGCGCTCGGCCCACCCGTGCTCGGCCTGCCGGACGGGCTCCCGGGACAGACCGCCGGGACGGTCGCCGCGCACCCGGCGTCCGCGGCGACCGACGCTTCGCCCGGGGTCGACACGCCCGCCCCCACACCGCGCCGCAGCGCCGAGGAGCTGCTCGCCGAGCTCGACGAGCTCGTCGGCCTGGGCACGGTCAAGCGCGAGGTGCACCAGCAGGCCGCCGTGCTGCGCATGGAACGGCTCCGGGAGGCCGAGGGGCTGAGCACGCCCACGCTCACCCGGCACCTGGTGTTCACCGGCAACCCGGGGACGGGCAAGACGACCGTCGCCCGTCTGGTCGCCGGGATCTACGCCGCGCTCGGCGTGCTGAGCACCGGGCACCTCGTCGAGGTCGACCGCGACGACCTCGTCGCCGGCTACCTCGGGCAGACCGCGCCGCGCACCACCGCGGTCGTCGAGAAGGCCCGCGGCGGCGTGCTGTTCATCGACGAGGCCTACGCGCTCGTCGGGGACGACTACGGGCGTGAGGCCGTCGACACCCTGGTCAAGGCCATGGAGGACGACCGCGGCGAGCTCGTGGTCGTCGTCGCCGGCTACCCCGGGCCGATGTCCGCGCTCATCGCGACCAACCCGGGTCTGGCCAGCCGCTTCCGCACGACGATCCACTTCCCCGACTACACCGACGAGGAGCTCGTGACGATCTTCGGGCTGCTCGTCGACGGCGGGGACTTCACCGCGGGCGACGACACGCTGGCCCGGCTGCGCGAGATCCTCGCCGGCACGCCCCGCGGCGAGGGGTTCGGCAACGGCCGGTTCGTGCGCAACGTCCTGGAGACCGCGATCGGCAACCACGCCTGGCGGCTGCGCGACGTCACCGACCCCACCCCCGAGCAGCTGCGCACGCTGCTGCCCGAGGACCTCGAGGACCACACCACCGCCGACCCGGCGGGTCCCGCCGTCACGCAGGGCACACTCGACCCTGCACACCGAGGAGACGACACGTGACGATCACGGCCCCCACACCGCCCGTGGCGGTCGGCCCGCCGGACCCCGGCGCGACCGCACCGCCGACGAGCCCCGCTGCGCTCGCCGCCCGGGTGCGTGCCGCCCAGGGCCGACCGACGCCGGTGCGGATGCGCAGCCTCGCCGCCGCGCTCGTCGTGGTCGGCCTGCTCGTCTCGGCGACCGTCGGCTGGTCCTTCTGGTCGGCCGACCGGGCCCTGGGGCGCGCCGACGCGAACGCCGCCCAGCTCGTCCGGCTGCAGGACCTGCAGACCCGGCTCGTGCGGGCCGACGCGGACGCGACCAACGCGTTCCTGGTCGGCGGGCTCGAACCGGCCGACCAGCGCGCCGACTACGACCAGGCCATCGCCGACGCCACCGTGCTCGTCACGCAGGCCGCCCGCGCGCAGCCGGCCGACGGTGCCCTGCTCTCGGACCTCAACACCGCGATCGTGGCGTACACGAGCGACGTCGAGCTGGCCCGGGCCGCGAACCGGCAGGGTCTGCCGGTCGGCTCCCAGTACCTGCGCAACGCCTCCGCGTCGTTGCGCGCCGACGCCCTGCCCGCCCTGGCCGCGCTCATCGACGCCGACGCCGCACGCGTGGAGGCCGAGCTGGACAACGCGCGCAACGCCTGGGGCCTGGCCACCGCTGCCGGGCTCGTCGCGATCGCCGCGCTGGTGGTCGGCTCGGTCTGGCTGGCACGCCGCACGCACCGGTACCTGAACGGGCGGATGTTCGGCGCCGGCGTCGTGCTCGTCGTGCTGACGATCGGCTCGACGATCGTGCTGGGGTCGGTCACCTCGCAGGTCACGCACGTGCGCGACACCGACTACGCGGGCGCCCTCGCGCTCGCGCAGGCCCGGCTCACGGCGTACGACGCGAAGGCCGACGAGTCGCTCACGCTCATCGCCCGCGGCAGCGGCGGTGCGTTCGAGGACGCCTGGGTGGCCTCGGCCGCCGCGACCGTGTCCTCGCTGCAGACCGCCTCGGACGCCGGTGCGGTCTCGCCGACGGTCGCCCTCGAGTGGGACTCGTACGCCCAGCTGCACCAGGAGATCCGCGCGCTCGACGACGGCGGGGCCTGGGACGACGCGGTCGCCGCCGCGACCGACCGTTCCGAGGGCTCGGCCAACGCGGCGTTCGCGGCGTTCGACACCTCCAGCGGCGACGCGCTCGACCGTGCGGGCGAGGCCACCTCGGCCGGTCTCGCGGACGCCGCCGGCGGTCTGACCCTGGCGACCTGGCTCGCGGTGCTCGCGGGCCTCGTGGTCGCCGCCCTGTGCTGGAGCGGGATCTCCCGCCGGATCGAGGAGTACCGGTGACCACGACCCGCCGCACCCGCACGCCCCTGATCGCACTCGTCGTGGCCGTGACGGCCCTGCTGGGAGCGTGCGGCGGCACCGACGTCTACGCCGAGACGACCCTGCCGTCGCCCACGCCGACCGCCGCCGCGACGACGGCCGCACCGACCGCGGCCGCCACCCCGGCCGTGTGCGCCGACCCGCTCGCCTCCTACGCGCCGCAGGGGCCGCTGCCGGCCCCCGACGCGCTGCCCGCCGGCTCGACGATGGCCGAGATCCGCGCGCGGGGACGGCTCGTCGTCGGGGTGTCCGCCGACTCCCTGCTGCTCGGGGCACGCAACCCGATCAGCGGGCAGATCGAGGGCTTCGACATCGACATGGCCCGGCTCGTCGCCCAGGCGATCCTGGGTGACCCCGACGCGATCGAGCTCAAGGTCATCACCGCCGCGCAGCGCATCCCCTCGCTGCAGGACGGCACGGTCGACCTCGTGGCCCGCAACATGACGATCACCTGCGACCGGTGGACGCAGATCGCGTTCTCGGCCGAGTACTACGAGTCCGGCCAGAAGGTCCTCGTGCCGCTCGCCTCGACGGCGACCTCGCTCGACGACCTGGCCGGCCAGCGCGTGTGCGCCCCGGCCGGCACGTCCAGCCTGGCGAACCTCGCCGACCACCCAGACGTGGTGGCCGTCGCGGCGACCACGCACACCGACTGCCTCGTGCAGTTCCAGCAGGGGCAGGTCGACGCGATCACGGGTGACGACACCGTGCTCGCCGGCCTCGCAGCGCAGGACCCGTACGCGAAGGTCGTCGGCGAGGCGTTCACGCAGGAGCCCTACGGCCTGGGCATGAACAGCGACGACGTCGACCTGGTCCGGTTCGTCAATGCGGTGCTCGAGCAGGCGAAGGCGGACGGCACGTGGACGGCCTCGTACGACCGGTGGCTCGCGGACGCGCTGGGTGCCGCGCCCGCGCCGCCCGTCGCCGTGTACGGGCGGTGACGGCTGCCGTGGCCGACGCCCCCGTCGTCGCACCCGACGCGCCCGCGGCCCCTTCGGGCTGGGGGCGCCCGGTCGACGCGGCGGCGACCGCGACCTACCTGGAGCGGCTCGGCGCCTGGCGCGCGGGCCGTCGGGCCGAGCTCGACGCGCTCGACGCGGCGGCGCTGGCCTCGGGCGGGAACGACGTCACCGCGGACGTGACGCTCGCGATGGCCGTGTTCCAGACCGTCGCGACCCGCCACGACGAGCTGCTGCGCGTCTGGGCCGGTGGGCGCGTCGGTCCCGTCGAGCTGTCCCGGCTCTCCGCGATGGTCTGGGGTCGCACCGACCCGGCGGCCACGGCCGGTGGCGCGGCGGGTGCGGACCCGCACGGCGTCTCGCTGCCCGAGGCGTGCCGGCTCTCGGACGCCGTGACCGCCCAGCTGCGGCAGCGGCTCGCCCTGACTGCCGTCGGCGGCGACGTCGTGGGACGCCTCACCGCGCTGCGCGCCTCGGCCGAACGCGTCCGCGACCTGGTCGACGCGCTTCCGGCCGGCCCGGCCCGGGACGCCTCGACCCGACGGCTCGCGGACGTCGACCGCAGGCTGACCGAGGTGACCGAGCGGGCGCGGCGCGGAGCCGACGTCGGCGGGCAGCTCGGCCCGCTGGACACCGACGTGGCCACGGCCGAGCGCGACCTCATCGTGGCCGGTGCGCGGGCACGCGACGACGCGCGCGACGTCGCCCGGGCGACCGCCTGGCGGGCCGGGCTCGCGGCGCGGGCCACCCGCCTGGAGGCCCTCGTCGAGCAGTGCGTGGCCGCGGTCGTCCCGGCGCCGGTGCTCGGTGTGCCGCGGGTCGACGCGCTCGGCCCGGTGCCCGCCGACGCGGACGCCGTCGACGCGTACCTGGTCCGGCTCGACGCCGTCGAGCGGGCGCTGGCGCACGCCGAGGCCACCTACCAGGCGCCCCTGCGCGAGGTCGAGGACCTGCGCGGTCTGCTCGGTGCCACGGACGCGCAGGCCGTCGCCCGCGGGCGCGAGGGACTTCCCGAGGTCGGGGCGCTCGCCGGGGTGGCCGCCGAGGTGCTCGCCGCCCGACCCGTCGACCTGCCGCGCGCCCGGGCGCTCGTCGCCGCCTACCGGGTGCTGCTCGACGCCGCCCCGCCCGCCGTCACGCCACCCGCGGGGCCCGCCCGCCCTGCCTCCTCGACCGCCCCTGGACGGAGCTCATGACCTGCACGCAGCCCGGTTGCACCGGGACGATCCTCGACGGGTACTGCGATGTCTGCGGCACCCCCGGCCCCGACGGGGCGACCGGCACCACGACCGGCACCACCGCGAGCGCAGCGGCCGGACCTGCCGGCACGGACGACGCGGTGTCGACCCGCACGTCCAGCCAGCGGCTGGCCTCCACCGCGATCGGCTCGGCACGCACCGGTCGTACCGGCACCACGCGCCGGGTCGGCTCGTCGTCCACCCGACTGCGCGCGGCACGGCTCGGTGCCGGGCTGACGACCATCGCCCCGGCACCCGCGGTCGACGCGGCCGCCGCGCTCATGGCCGACCCGCAGGTCGCCGAGGAGAAGCGGTTCTGCCCGTCCTGCGGAGCCCCTGTCGGGCGTGCCGTGGGCGACCGGCCCGGGCGCACCGAGGGGTTCTGCCCGCAGTGCCGCAACGCGTACTCGTTCGCCCCCAAGCTGCACCCCGGCGACCTGGTCGGCGGGCAGTACGAGGTCGCCGGCGCGCTCGCCCACGGCGGTCTGGGCTGGATCTACCTCGCGCGCGACAAGAACGTGTCCGACCGCTGGGTGGTGCTCAAGGGCCTGCTCAACACCGGTGACGCCGACGCGCTCGCCGCCGCGATCGCCGAACGGCAGTTCCTCGCCCAGGTCGAGCACCCGCGCATCGTCGAGATCTACAACTTCGTCACGCACGACGGCGCCGGGTACACCGTCATGGAGTACGTCGGCGGGCACTCCCTCAAGGGGCTGCTCAAGGACCGCATGGTGGCCGCCGGTCACTACGACCCGTTCCCGCTCGACCAGGCCATCGCCTACGTCCTGGAGATCCTGCCCGCGTTCGAGTACCTGCACGACCTGGGCCTGGTCTACTGCGACTTCAAGCCGGACAACCTCATCCAGATCGGTGACGACGTCAAGCTCATCGACCTGGGTGGCGTGCGCCGCCTGGACGACCAGGACTCGGCGATCTACGGCACGGTCGGCTACCAGGCTCCCGAGGTCGCGGAGATCGGCACCTCGATCGCCTCCGACGTCTACACCCTCGGGCGGACCCTGCTGGTGCTCGCGATGGAGTTCCGCGGGTACCAGTCGACGTACGTCGACTCGCTGCCGCCGGTCGCGCAGACGCCGCTGTTCCAGCGGTACGACTCGTTCTACCGGCTGATCAGCAAGGCGTGCGCCGCCAACCCGGACGACCGGTTCGCCTCGGTCGCCGAGCTGCGCGTGCAGCTGCACGGCGTGCTGCGCGAGGTCGTCGCGCACGACCGCCCCGAGGGCGGTGCCGCACGCGACGTGGCGCCCTCCCTGCTGTTCACCGCCCCGGACAGCGCCGCGGCGACGCTCACCTGGGAGCACCTGCCGCTGCTGCGGCCGGACACCGCGGACCCGCAGCTGGCCTGGCTGGCGACCGTCGACGTCCCGGGCGCGCGCGCCCGGCTGACGCAGCTGGACGCCGCCCCGCAGCGGTCGGCCGAGGTGCTGCTGGCGATGGGCCGTGCGGCGCTCGAGGCCGGTCTGCCGGACCGGCTCACGCAGGCGACGGACGAGCTGCTGGCCGCCGACGCGTGGGACTGGCGTGCGGTGTGGCTGCAGGGCCTCGGCGCCCTGGCGGCCGGTGACGGGAGGCGCGCGCAGGCCTCGTTCAACGCCGTGTACGGGCAGGTCGCCGGTGAGCTGGCGCCCAAGCTCGCGCTCGCGACGGCCTGCGAGGCGTCCGGGGAGCCGGACATCGCCGAGGCCCTGTACCTGACGTGCGCGCGCACCGACGGCGCGTACGTGCCGCCGGCCGCGTTCGCGATCGCGCGGATCCGGGCGGCGCGCGGTGACGGTGCGGGCGCGGTCGCGGCGCTCGACCTGGTGCCGCCGACCTCGCGTGCGTACACCGAGGCGCGGCGCCGCCGGGCGGTGACGCTCGTGGCGTCCGACGGGGGCCTGCCCGCGCTGGCCGAGGCGATGGCCTCGATCGAGGGGGTGGGCGTCGACCCGGTCGACGGCGCGTGGCTGACGGCCGACGCGCTGGCCCGGGCGCTGGCGATCGTGCGGGCATCCGGGCCGCAGCCGGCGCTGCGCATCGGCGAGCACCCCGCCGCCGAGGAGCCGCTGCGGGACGGTCTGGAGAGCACCTACCGGCGGCTCGCCGACGCGGCCGCCACGCCGCAGGAGCGGGTGGCGCTGGTCGACGCGGCCAACGAGGTCCGTCGATGGACCCTGCGATGACCGGCTCGGAGGTCGCTGCGCGCACGTGCGCGCACTGCGGCACGATCGCGGCCGCCGATGCCGTGTTCTGCGAGGCGTGCGGGGCCGACCTGCCGGTCCTGGCGACGGTGGCGGCTGCCGGGGACCCGCGGCCCACGGCGGCCACGTCGGGCAGCAGCGCCGTGACCACGCCGCTGCGAGCGGTCGCCGCCGCGCACACGGCCGCCGCGGAGACCGCCCCGCTGTGCCCGGACCCGGCGTGCGGGGGAGCGGTCGACGCCGACGGCTACTGCACGGTGTGCGGCACGCTCGCCCCGCGTCCGCGGGACCACATGGTCGAGGCTCCCGCGGTCTGGGTCGCCTCGGAGTCGGACCGGGGTCGGCGTCACCACCGCAACGAGGACGCAGCCGCGCTGGCCGCCGATGCGGCGCCCGGCAGCTGGGCGGCCCTCGTGGTGTGCGACGGGGTGTCGACCTCCGAGAGCTCGCACGTGGCGTCGTTGGCCGCGGCGCGCGCGGCCCGGGACGTCCTGGCGCGCGAGCGCGGTGCGGGCCTCGCGCAGGGGTCGGCGCTGCAGGCGCTGTCGGCCGGCCGGCTCGTGGCCGCGGGTGCTGCGGCGGCCCGCGCGGTCGCGGCGGTCACGCTCGCCGAGCACGTCGACTCGCCGCCGTCCTGCACGTTCGTCGCGGCGCTCGTCGAGGGGCACCGGGTGACGGTCGGGAACGTCGGCGACTCGCGCGCGTACTGGGTGCCCGACGCCGGTGAGGGTCAGGTGCTGACCGGGGACGACTCGGTCGCGGCCGACCAGGTGCGCGCGGGTGTCCCGCGCACGCAGGCCGAGGCCGGACCGCAGGCGCACGCGATCACCCGGTGGCTGGGCGTCGACGCCGAGGACCAGGTCCCGACGGTGACGCACCTGCAGGTTGCGGAGCCTGGTTGGCTGGTGCTCTGCTCCGACGGGTTGTGGAACTACTGCTCGGAGGCGAGCGACCTGGCGGACCTGGTGCGCGGGGCGGTCGCGTCCGCGGGCGGCGACCCGGCCGCGGCGTGCACGTCGTTGGTCGACTGGGCGAACGAGCAGGGTGGCAAGGACAACATCACGGTGGCGCTGGCCCGGCTCGGCGCGACGACCGACGAAGGAGAACCCGCATGAGCAGCTTCACGGCCGCGGTCTACCAGAACGAGTTCCTGGCCGACGGGTCGACCGACGTGCACGCGATCGTCACGGTCGAGTGCACCGGCGCGGGTCAGGCCGGTCAGCAGGGCACGGGCGAGGCCGCCGAGCTGATCATCGTCGACTGCTCCGGCTCGATGGGGCCCGAGGGCATCCGGGCGGTCCAGGCGGCGGCCGCCGCGGCGCTCGACCAGATCCTGGACGGCACGTGGTTCGCCGTCGTGGCGGGCAACCACCAGGCCTACGTCCTCTACCCGTACAACCCGCAGCGGCTCACGCTGGCGCGCATGTCGCCGCAGGCACGGCAGGAGGCGCAGGCGTCGCTCGCGGCGTTGCGGCCCGAGGGCGGCACGGCCATGGGCACGTGGCTCGAGCTGGCGGCGACCCTGGTGCGGACGGCGCCGACCGTGACGCAGCGGCACGCGATCCTGCTGACCGACGGCAAGAACCAGCACGAGACGCCGGCCGAGCTCGACGCGCGGGTGCGTACGGCGGTCGGCACGCTGCAGGTCGACTGCCGTGGGGTGGGCGCGGACTGGGAGGTCGGCGAGCTGCGCCGGATCGCCCAGGCGCTGCTGGGCACGGTCGACCTGATCCCGCGGCCCGACCAGATGGCCGAGGAGTTCGCCTCGCTCATGCGGGCGTCGATGGCACGTGGTGTCGCGGCGGCCGAGCTGCGGGTGTGGGCGCCGCAGGGCGCGCAGGTGCTGTTCGTGCGGCAGGTCTCGCCGTCCGTCGAGGATCTCTCGGCGCGGCGCAGCGAGGTCAATGCGCTGACCGGCGCGTACCCGACGGGTTCGTGGGGCGACGAGTCGCGCGACTTCCACGTGGCGGTCCGGCTGCCGGCCTCGCGGCCGCTGGGTCAGGAGCAGCTGGCGGCGCGCGTACAGCTGGTCGTGGGCGGCGAGGTGCAGTCGCAGGGTCTGGTGAAGGCGAAGTGGTCGGACGACGACGAGCTGACGGCCCGGATCAACCCGGAGGTCGCGCACTACACGGGTCAGGCCGAGCTGGCCGAGGCGATCCAGGAGGGTCTGGCGGCGAAGGCCTCGGGTGACGACCGGACGGCGACCGCGAAGCTCGGACGGGCGGCCCAGCTGGCGGCCGAGACCGGCAACGAGGAGGCGACCGCGAAGCTGCGCAAGGTCGTCGACATCGAGGAGCCGGCGACCGGCAAGGTGCGCCTCAAGCGTCAGGTCGACCGGCTCGACGAGATGGCGCTGGACACGGCCTCGACGAAGACGACCCGGGTGAAGCGGTGAGCGCCGGCACCTGCCCGCAGGGGCACCTGTCGCAGGCGGACGACTACTGCGACGTGTGCGGGGCGCCGATGACGGCCGCGGCACCTGCGGCGGCGCCCGCTGCTCCCGCCCCCGCCGCCTCGTCGTCCGCGACCCCGGCCGCGGCGGGACCGACGGCCGAGGTGCCGTGCCCGAACTGCTCGCTGCCGAACCTGCCTGGTGCGCTGTTCTGCGAGGGCTGCGGCTACGACTTCACGACGGGGGCGCTGCCGCGTACCGCGGTGCCGGCGACGGTCCCGGACGTGAACGCGGCGGCTCCCGACGCGGCGGTGACCCTGTCGGCGCCGGTCGCGCCGGCCGTCCCGCTGGAGTGGGTGGCCGAGCTGTGGGTCGACCCGGACTGGTACGCCGAGCAGGACTCGACCGAGCCGTGCCCGTCGCCGGGGCTGCCGGTGTCCGTGCCGCTCACCGTCCGGTCGCTGCTGGTGGGTCGGGTGTCGCGCTCGCGGGGCATCCACCCGGAGATCGACTGCGACGGTGACGAGGCGGTGAGCCGGCGGCAGGCGCAGCTGACGACAGACGGCACGCGCTGGTTCGTCGAGGACCTCGCGTCGTCGAACGGCACGTACGTGGGCCCGGCCTCCGGTCCGCTGCCGACGGTGCCCCTGACGCCGGGGCAGCGCCGCGAGCTCGCGGAGGACGACCGCGTGTACGTCGGTGCGTGGACGCGCCTGGTGGTGCGGCGTGCGACGCCGGAGGAGCAGGTCTCGGGCGTGGTCTGAGCCGGATGGGGAGCGGCCCGTGCGGCTGCGTTCTCGCCTGGCGGCGCGGGGGATCGGCGCGGTCCCCCGCGTGTGGCCTGCGCTGTTGCCGGGATACCCCTGGGGGTATAGGTTCACTCCCGAACCTGACGTCCGCCCCCACGGCGGCCCGCCCGAAGGAGATCCCCCATGTGCAGTCCTGCCCGCTGTTCGCGTTGCGGCAAGGTCACCTGGACCGGCTGCGGCATGCACGTCGACTCCGTGATGGCGGACGTGCCGCCGGCGGAGCAGTGCACCTGCCGCTGAGCCCCGACGGGGTCGTCCCCCGGCAGGACGTGGCCACGAGCTGCCCGCTCCCGGCGCGGCGGCTCGTGGCCACGGTGCTGCTCGGCCCGCAGGTCGATCTTCGCTGATACCGAAAACACCGAAAAGGGTTGCTGCCGCGTGGCGGCCATGGCACGCTTCGGGTGAATTCGTTGCTTTCTCAGCGTAGAGAGGCGTTCGACGTGACCCCGACCGCACCCTTGCGACACCGGGCGCGCCGCCCGCTCGTCGCCGGACTCGCAACCCTTTGCCTTGCCGCGACCGGCCTCGCACCGCTGGCCGCAGCCGCAGCGCCCGGCGCCGAGGTGCCGCAGTCCAGCCTCGGGTACCCGACCTTCACCGGCTCCCCGAACCCGGTGCCCGCCACGGGTGTGGACTACACGCCGTCGGCCTACCTGCAGCAGGTCTTCGACCAGGACGTCGCCCAGGGGGCCGGCACCGCACCGGGACAGGACTTCTGGATCGACCGGATGCTGGCCCGCACCGGCCCGATGTACGACGCCACGGAGAACCTCGTCGCGTTCACCCGCGGGCGCGCCGTGTTCATGAAGACGCACACCCCGACCGCGCTCGGCTGGGACGGCGACGTCGCCTACTGGGAGTCGCTCGGCAACGGCGGCGCGTTCACGTACACCGTCACCGTCGGCGGCACACCCGTCACGCTCACCGAGCAGCCCTCGCAGCGTCGGCAGACCCCGAGCTACTTTTCCAGCGTGTTCACCGGCAGCGGCCTGGTGCTCGAGCAGACGAAGTACATCACCGACCAGGACGTCATGGTCGCCGGCATCGAGGTCACCGACACCAGCGGTGCGGCGCGCGCCGTGCAGCTCGTGGCCACCTCCCCGCAGACCACGCACGCCGAGGGCGACGAGCTCGTCGGCGGCGAGCGCGTCTTCAACGACCTGACCACGGTCTACCCGCGGCTGTCCGGCGACGGGTTCACGGCGCAGGGCCAGACCCTCGTGGCCGACCTCGCCGTACCCGCCGGCGGCTCGGCGACCACCAAGCTGCAGCTCGGGATGCTCACCGACGAGCGCCCGGCCACCGCGGCCGACTACGCCGCCTACCGGGCCGCGAGCCCCGCCGAGGCGTTCCGCACCCACGTCACCGCCTACAACCAGTGGTGGGTCGACAACGTCCCCTACCTCGACACGCCCTCGGACGACATCGACAAGACGCTCTTCTACCGCTGGTGGCTCATGCGGTTCAACTACCTCGACGCGGACATCCCCGGCAACGACTACCAGTTCCCGACGTCCATGGAAGGCGTGCTCGGCTACGACAACGCGATCGTGCTGACGGTCGGCATGTTCGTCGACGACCTCAAGTACTTCCGCGACCCGGCCTACTCCTACGGGCCCGTGGTCTCCGTCGGCGAGACGTCCAAGGGCGGCAAGTTCGTCGACAACCCCGGCGACCCCGCGAACTGGTCGAACAGCTACACCCAGTACATCACCGAGGCCGCCTGGCGGGCCTACGAGCTGCACGGCGGACCGGGCGCGATCGGCGCCACCCTCGGCCAGCACTCCCAGGACGACGTCGAGGGCCTGCTCGCCGCCTACGACTCCAACGACAACGGCCTCATCGAGTACTCGTGGGGCGCGATGACCGGTAACGACGCCGACGCCGTCTCGTTCCACTGGACCGGCCACGGCGCGAACATGGACCGCACCGAGAGCGCCTACCTGTACTCCAACGCCAAGGCCGCCGCCGAGCTGTTCCGCGTCGCCGGGCAGGACGAGAAGGCCGCGCACATGGACGCGCTGGCCGCCCGTGTCCGGGCCGCCGTGCTGAAGTACCTGTGGGAGCCCGCGCAGTCCGCACCCGACAAGGTCGGGCTCACGGGCAACCTGCTCAAGCACCGCATGACGCAGGACGGCACGCTCAACCCGTACAAGGAGATCAACAACTACTACCCGTTCACCGTCGGCCTCATGCCGAAGCAGGGCGATGCCGACTACGACCCGTCGTACGTCGAGGCGCTGCGCCTGTTCGCCGACGCCGACCAGTACCCGGTGTTCCCCTTCTACACGGCCGACCAGGTCGACAAGGCGGACTCCCCGGAGGCCGGGTCGAACAACTTCTCGGTCATCAACTCGACCGTCATGTTCCGCATGCTGGCCTCGGTGCTGCGCGACTACCCCTCGCCGTACATCGACGCCGACACCTACAAGCAGCTCCTGTACTGGAACGCGTGGTCGCACTACCAGGGCGGCGACAACCGGCAGCCCAACCAGAACGAGTTCTGGTCGAACGGCTCCGCGGCCGGCGGCGGGTCGATCGGGTACCGCTCGTGGATCCACCACACGATCCTCGGCGCGACCAACTTCACCGTGATCGAGGACGCCATGGGCCTGCGGCCCCGCGCCGACGGCAAGGTCGAGTTCGACCCGATCGACATCGACTGGCCGTACTTCACGGTGGACAACGTCCGCTACCACGACCGCGACCTGTCGGTCGTGTGGGACGAGACCGGCGACCACTACGGGCCCTCGGTGCCGGCCGGGTACTCGGTGTACCTCGACGGTGAGCTCGCCTTCACGGTCGACGACCTCGCGCACGTGGTCTACGACCCGGCGACCGGCCAGGTCGAGCTGCCCGACGGCGGCGCACAGGTCGTGACGTCGACCGGCACCACGCTGGCCGCCGCGTCCGACGTCCGGTTCGAGGCCGGCTCCCGCGTGGTCGACGTGTTCGCCAAGGCGGGCACCGACATCGCCACGGAGTCCACCGGCTCGGTGGATCTTGCGGCCGGCAGGCCGGTCACCGCGACCTTCGAGGCGACCGGCCGGGCGGCCACCGCCGCGGTCGACGGCTCCACCGCCAACGAGCCGTTCTGGGGCACCGCAGGCTCGCCCAACGCCACCGACCAGCTCGAGGTCGACCTCGGCTCCGCGCAGCCCGTCGACGACGTGCGGCTCTACTTCTACCGCTCGTCGTCCACCGCGACCGTCGCCGGGTACGCCGCCCCGTCGCTGTACACGCTCGAGTACCGCGACGCAGCCGGGTGGCACGTCATCCCGCAGCAGGCCCGCACGCCCGTCTACTCCACGGCCAACTACAACCGGGTCCAGTTCCCGCAGGTCACAGCCGACCGGCTGCGCGTCACCGTGACGCACGCCTCGGGCTTCCGCACGGGGCTCAAGGAGATCCAGGCCTACGCCACCGGGGTGGCGGCACCGCCCGCCACCAACGCCGCACCGAAGGCCTCGGCCTACCGCGACCCGACGTACGACCAGCCCGGCCAGGTGCGCCTCATCGGCACCGTCAGCGACGACGCGCAGCCGTCGGGCACCCTGACCAGCAGCTGGTCCGTGCTGAGCGCACCCGCGGGTGCCGAGGCGATCGTCGCGAGCCCCGCGGCGGCCACCACGGTCGTGCGGTTCGACACCAGCGGCCGTTACGTTCTGCGGCTGACCGCTTCCGACGGTGAGCTCAGCACCGCGACCGACGTCGTCGTGGACGCGCAGCTCAGCGCTTCCGCCAAGGTCAACGTCGCCACCGACGCGACCGCCTCGGCCTCCGCGGTCACCGGCTGGAACCGGGTCGCCGCCATCAACGACGGCAACGCCTCGTACCCGATCGCCGCCGAGAGCGACGCGTGGGCCACGTGGGGCACGGCCGCCGGCGCAGGCAACGCCTACACCGCTCGCCTCACCTGGACGACGCCCGTGCGGGTCGACGAGTCGCGCATCCTGTTCCACTCCAACCGCGACCCCGGCGGCATCCTGCCGCCATCGTCGTGGAGCCTGGAGTACCTCGACGACGACGGCACCACCTGGCTGCCCGTCCCCGACCCGAGCGGGTACCCGACCGAGGACGGGACGTTCAACGCCGTCACGCACGGGTCGGTGACCACGACCTCGCTGCGGGCCACGCTCGTCCGCAACGGCTCGTCGTACCCCGGCATCATCGAGTGGCAGGCGCTGGCCGAGGAGCCCGTCGCGGTCGAGCAGGTCGCCGTGCGCACCCTCGTCGGCACGCCGCCCGTGCTGCCCGGGGCCGTCGAGGTCGTCTACGCCGACGGGACCCGTGCCGAGCGCACCGTGTCCTGGCAGGACGTGCCCGCGCAGGCGTACGCCGAGCAGGGCGACTTCACCGTCCCCGGCTTCGTGCAGGGCACCTCGCGGCTCGCCCGGGCCACCGTGTGGGTCCGCCCGACCGACGCCGTGCAGATCAACACGTTCGCGCCCGTCGCCGTGACCACGGTCGCCGGCACCGCACCGCAGCTGCCCGCCCGGGTGCTCGCCGTGCACAACGACGGGTCGGAGGCCTCGGTCGCGGTCACCTGGGACGCGATCGACCCGACGCAGTACGCCTCGGCCGGTGAGCTCACCGTGCAGGGCACCGTGGCCGGCACGGACAAGCGGCCGCAGGCCACCGTGACCGTCACGTCGTCCGCGCCGCAGGCACCGCAGGTCACGCTCACGGCCGACCCTGCCGTCCCTGCGAGCGGCTGGTTCACCGGACCTGTCGCCGTGACGGTCACCGCCACCGACGACACCGACCCGACCCCCGCGGTCGAGGTGCAGCTCGACGGTGGTACCTGGATCGCGTACGCCGCACCCGTCACGGTCGGCGCCGACGGGCAGCACGTCGTGCGGGCCCGTGCCACGGACGCCGACGGGTTGGTCTCACCGGTGCAGGCGCTCGCGGTCGCCGTCGACACCGCGGCGCCGACGGTCACCGCGACCTTCGACGAGAGCCGTCGCCGGCTCACGCTCGCGACCACCGAGACGGGTTCGGGCACCGCATCCGTCGAGTACCGCGTGGGCGACGGGCCGTGGACCGTGTACGGCACGGGCGCGACCGTCGCGCAGCAGGCCACGGTGGCCTTCCGTGCCACCGACCGGGCCGGCAACGTCTCGGCGACCGGCACGCTCGACGTCCCGGCACCCGACCCGGACGCACCGGTCAACATCGCCCCCAACGCGACCGTCACCGTCTCGGCGACGACCACGTGGAACCGGGCGACCGGCATCACCGACGGCGACGCGACCGTGCCGGTCCAGGCGCAGAGCGCCGCGTGGGGCACCTGGAACATCGCCGGGGACGCCCAGTGGGCGCGGCTCGACTGGCCCCAGCCGGTGACCACGCAGGCCAGCCGCGTGCTGTTCTTCGACGACGGCGGAGGCATGCGCGCACCGTCGTCGTGGACCCTGGAGTACCTGCTGGAGGACGGTGCCACCTGGGCGCCCGTGCCGGGGGCCTCGCCGTACACGGTGACGACCGGCGCGTTCGACACGGTCACGCACGAGCCGGTGACGACCACGGCGCTGCGCGTCACCCTGACCAAGCCGGCCACCGGGTACGTCGGCCTCGTCGAGTGGGAGGTCGACAGCCTGCCGGTCGTCCCGCTCGCGCTCGCCGTGCCCACGGAGCCGGTCACCGCCGGTGACGGCTTCACGGCGACGCTCACCGGCGGGGCGCCCGACACGGCCTACGCGGTGACGCTCGAGCCGGACGGGCTCGCGCTCGGCACCCTCACCACGGACGCCACCGGCAGCGGCGTGCTGCACACGGCGACCCTGCCGCGTGACCTGGCCGGCGGTGCGCGCACCGTGCGGGCCGTCGCGGGCGACCGGACCGTCGAGGCGCCGCTCACCGTGCAGGCCGGTCCGGCCGAGGCGGTCGTCGTCGCGGGGACCGTGCAGGTCGTCGGGGCCCCGCTCGTCGGGCAGGAGCTGCGAGCGGTGACCGAGGGGTGGGGGCCGGACGGCGTCCGCCTGGCCTACCGGTGGTCGGTCGACGGGAAGGTCGTCCGCGGTGCCACCGCGGCCACCTACACCCCGACGCGGCACGACCGCGGCGACCGGGTGACCGTCGAGGTCACCGGGCACCTCGACGGCTACGAGGGGCGGTCCGTCACCTCCGAGCCGACCGACGAGGTGGGCACGCCGGTCGTGCAGGCCGGGACGGTCGCCCTGACCGGCACCGCACGCGTCGGTGAGCCGCTGCACGCCACCGTCGCCGGCTGGGCGGACGGCGTCCGGCTGCAGTACCGGTGGAAGGTCGACGGTCGCGAGGTGCGCTGGGCCACGCGGTCCACGTTCACGCCGCAGCCGGGCGACGTCGGCCGCTCGATCGTCGTCGAGGTCCGCGGCAGCAGCCCCGGGTACGACCCCTCCGGATGGGTGTCCTCGCCCCCGACCGTGACCGTGCAGCCCGGTGAGCTCACGTCGCGGACGGTGACGATCACCGGCACGGCGAAGGTCGGCTCCACGCTGCGGGCCACGACCGACCGGTGGGAACCCCGACCGGTCGAGCTGAGCTACCAGTGGTTCGTCGACGGGAACGCCGTCCGTGGCGCGACCCGGCCGACCTGGACGGTCCGCGGCGCGGATCGCGGCGACGTGATCACCGTGACCGTCACCGGCACGAAGGACGGCTACGAGCCGACCTCCCGCACCTCCTCCGGCCTGAAGGTGGGACGTTGACCATGCAGACGACGACGGTGAACCAGAACCCGCTGCCCCGGCCCTCGTCGGCGACGAGGCGTCGCCGGTCGGTCGCGACCGTGCTGGCCGGTGCGCTGGTGGGCACGCTCGCGGTGGCGCTGCCGGCGGCACCTGCTTCGGCCGAGGTGCCCGAGCCGGTGCCCGTGCACTCGACCGGCAACCCGATCCTCTCCGACGGCTCGTACTACTCCGCGGACGCAGCCCCCCTGGTCGTCGACGACACGCTCTACGTCTACACCGGGCACGACGAGGCGGCCGAGCAGCAGGCCGGCTTCGAGATGCACGACTACGGCGTGCTGGTGACGGACGACGTGGCCTCGGGGGAGTGGCAGCACTACGCCGGGGTGATGGACCCGGGCGAGGTGTTCGGCTGGGCGACCGGCAACAACGCCTACGCCGGGCAGGTCACCACGGGCGCCGACGGCCGCTTCTACTGGTACGCCCCCGTGGAGTGGGACAACACGGCTGTGCCGAACCGCATGGCCATCGGCGTGGCGGTCTCCGAAAGCCCCGTCGGCCCGTGGGTCGACGCGATCGGGGAGCCCCTGCTGACGTGGACCGACGTGTTCGGCGCCAGCACGTCGGGCCAGGAGGTCATCGACCCGCACGTCTTCACCGACGTCGACGGGCGCGTGTACCTGTACTGGGGCTCGTGGGGCGTGGCCCGTGCGGTCGAGCTGGAACCGACGATGACGGCGACCACGGGCCCGATCAGCACGTTGTCCGGGCTGACCTCGTTCTACGAGGCACCGTGGGTGTTCGAGCGTGGGGGCACCTACTACCTGGCGTACGACTGGAAGCAGGGCGGCAGCGAGTGCACGCCGTCCAACTACCAGGCGTGCATCGCTTACGCGACGGCCGAGAACCCGCTGGGGCCGTGGACGTACCAGGGGATCATCCTGGGCGGCACCTCGGCGACGACCGTGCACCCGTCGGTGGTCGAGCTCGACGGCCGGTGGTACCTGACCTACCACACCAAGGACGCCGTGGGCGGGGGCCACTTCCGCCGTTCGGTCGCGATCGACGAGGTCACCTGGGACGGCGACCGGATGAACCCGGTGGTCCCGACCCGCGCCGACGACCCCGCCTACCGGCTCAGCGACAACCTCGCGACGGGGGCGCACGCCTCCGCGTCGTACACCGAGCAGCCCCCGATGACGTTGCGGGCGCTCAACGACGGTCGGGCCCTGACCGCGCTGCTGCCGCCCGACCAGTGGGGCAACTACCGCGGCACGACCATGACCCAGCAGACCGACTGGATCCAGTACACGTGGGACGCCCCGGTGCGGACCGGCGGTGTCGGCCTCCAGCTGCACCGCGACGGCAACTGGATCCGCCCTCCGGCGTCCTGGACGCTGGAGTACCTGGACGCCGCGGGCGACTGGCGCCCCGTGGAGGGTGCGACGTACCCGACGGCGACCGACGTGTGGCACACCGTGACCTTCACGCCGGTGACGACGACCGCGCTGCGGGCCACGTTCCGCGGGCAGGACGAGGGTGCCGCGGTGCACTCGGTGGCCGTCTCGGAGTGGGAGGTCTACGCGGTGGCCGCCGACGCGATCGAGCCGGTCGCCGTGGCGACGCGCACAGGCCAGGCGCCCGCGCTGCCGGCCGCCGTCCGTCTGCCGTTCGGTGACGCAGGGCGCCTGTGGGTTCCCGTGAACTGGCGTGCTGTCGACCCGGCCGCCTACGCCGCACCGGGCACGTTCACGGTCGAGGGCCGTGCGCTGGGCCAGGCCGCCGGGTACGTGACCGCCACGGTCACGGTCGGCGACGGCACGGTCGACCCGGGCCCCGACGACACGCTCGCGCCGACGGTCACGCTCGCCGCCTCGGGCACGTCGGGCCAGGACGGCTGGTTCTCCTCCGCGGTGACCGTGCGTGCCGCGGCGGACGACGACGTCGACTACCTGCCCACGGTCGAGACCCGCGTCGGGGACGGTGCGTGGGTGACCACGCCCGGGGTCCGCTCGGTCGACGTGCCCGTCACGGCCCAGGGCTCGACCACCGTGCAGGCCCGGGCGCGCGACGCCGCGGGCAACGTCTCGGCCGAGGTCAGCCGCACCGTGAAGGTCGACACCACGGCACCGGTGGCGAGCGGCACGCTCGACGCCGCCACGCGCGCGGTGACGCTCGACGCCTCCGACGCCCTGTCCGGTCTGGCGGTGCTCGAGCACCGGTGGGACGGCGCGGGCGACTGGGTCGCGAGCACGCCGGGCACCTCGGGCCCCACGGGCACGACGAGCACCGTGGTGCAGGCGCCGGACACTCTTCCGCACGAGCTGACCTACCGGGCCCGTGACCTGGCCGGGAACGTCACGACCGGGACCGTCCGGGTCCCTGTCGCCGACGGCGCCCAGCTGCAGGGGAACGTGGCGCCCTACGCCTCGGGCACGGCGTCGTTCACCTCCGGCTGGGAGGACGTCGGCGGCCTCAACGACGGCACGAACGGTGTGCTGGAGGACGACGCGTCGAAGGTCGGCGCGAGCTGGGGCACGTGGGACCGGGTGGGCGAGCAGTGGGCCCAGCTGACGTGGGAGTTCGACGTGACCGTCGACCAGGTGGGCGTCTGGTGGTACCAGAACGTGCCCGACGCGCAGAACGAGGGCCTCATCGCCCCGCGCAGCTGGGTGCTGCAGCACCAGGCCGCCGACGGCAGCTGGGTCGACGTCACCCTGGCGGACGGGTCGGCGTACGGGCGTGACAGCGAGGGTTTCGCCTCGGTCGCGTTCGCCCCGGTCACCACACGCGCGCTGCGGGTGGTCGCCCAGTCGTGGGGTGCGGCCGCAGGGCAGGGATCGGTCGGGATCAGGGAGTGGCAGGCGATCGCCCCGGAGCCGGACGGCACCGTGACGCCGGTCGCCCCGACGTTCACCGCGGCCACGACCTGCACGGCCGGTGTCCCGGACGCCGCGACGGTGCAGGTGCCGACCGTCGACGGCGTGGTCTACCGGGTCGCCGGCGAGGTGGTGCAGGGCACGCTCGAGGTCGCGGCGGACGCGACGGTGACGCTCACCGCCGAGGCCGCCGACGGGTTTGCGCTGGCGGACGGTGCGGTGCGCGAGTGGACGCAGACGTTCGTGGCCCCGCAGTGCCCGGTCGTGCTGGTGCCGGTCGAACCGCAGGCACCGACGTTCACCGCATCGGTGTGCACGGACGGTGAGCCCGGGCCTGGCGCGGTGACGGTCCCGGCCGTCGAGGGTGTCGTGCACCGTGTGGAGGCCCGGGTCGTGGAGGGCACGGTCGAGGTGCCGCTGGGCACCACGGTCTCGGTGCTGGCCGTCCCCGCCGAGGGGTACGTGCTCGAACCGGGTCCGCAGGCCGTGACGTGGGCGTTCCGTGCCGACCCGGCGGACTGCTCGCCCGGCGTCGCGGTGACGCCCGGCACCGTCGTGGTGCGCGGTGCCGCCAAGGTCGGGTTGCCGTTGCGGGCCGTGACGTCCGGCTGGGGTCCGAGCGGGGTGCGCCTGGCGTACACCTGGTCGGCCGACGGGGTGGTCGTGGCCGGTGCCGAGGCGGCGACGTTCGTTCCGACGGCGGCGCAGCAGGGGGCCGTGCTCGCGGTGCGGGTCACGGGCTTCGGGGCGGGTCTGGTGTCCACGTCCGTGGTGTCCGACCCGACGGGAACGGTCGGCGCCCGACCGTGGTGGCTGCCCGAGCGCAGCGGCACCTGGGCGGGGTCGGCAGGGGGGACGCCGCGGGAGTCGTCGAGGACCGACGGGGCGTGGTGGCTGCCGGAGCCGACGAGGGGCGTCCTGTCGGAGTGACGGCCGGCCACCGGGTGCGCGGCCGCCCCTCCTGACCCCGTCGAGGCGGTGGGGTCAGGAGCGGGCGGCCGTGTGCTGCCCGGTGCTGGGGAGAGGGCCGGTGGACCCGCGTGGCACGAGTCGTGCCGACAGCGTCTCGGTGCCGGAGATCGGTGTGCCGTCGATCGCCTCGAAGAGCCGGGCCGCCGCACGCCGGCCGAGGGTCTCCAGCTCCATGTCGACGCTGGTCAGCTGCGGTCGCGCGTTGAGGGCCAGCAGCTCCCAGTTGTCGTAGCCGCTGACGGCGATGTCGTCGGGGACCCGGCGGCCGGACTCGCGGAGCGTGTCGAGGACCCCGCGGGCGATCTGGTCGCTGCCGCACAGGACGGCGTCGACGTCCGGGTGCTGGGCGAGCACGATGCCTGCCGCGGTGCGGCCCCACTCCTCGGACCAGCTGCCGTACAGCGCCTGACCACCGAGCATGCCGATGCCGGCGGCGTCGAAGGCCTGCACGGCCCCGGTGACGCGGTCGTGCGCGGCGCCGTAGCCGGGGTCGCCCATGACGACGGCGATCCGGGTACGCCCGCAGGCGAGCAGGTGCTCGGCGACGAGGCGACCGCCTCCGACGTTGTCGCTGACGATCGACATGTCGCGGGGGTCGGTCGAGGGGGCGTAGGCGTAGACGACGGGGATCGGCAGCTTGCGTCCGAGCGAGGGCCGGGGGTCGGGCCGGGCGCCGACGACGATGAGGCCGTCGACGCGCCGGCCGAGGAGCGCCTGCACGTGGAACTGCTCGCGCAACGAGTCGCCGCGGGCGTCGCAGAGGAAGACCGACATGTTGCCGGTGCCGGCCGCGTCCTCGGCGCCCATGAGCGTGGGGATCGAGAACCGGCCGTCGAGGTCGTGGGTGACCAGGCCGACGGTGCCGGAGCGGCCGGAGAGCAGGTGCTGGGCGAGGACATTCGGCGAGAAGTTCAGCTGCTCCGCCGCAGAAACGACCCGTTCACGGGTTTCGGCCTTGACCTGGGCGCGTCCGTTGAGCGCCTTCGAGGCGGTCGCGATCGAGACTCCTGCGAGCTTGGCGACGTCCGAGAGCGTCGTGACCTTGCGCGTGTTGCTGCCGTTCTCCTGCATGATCACCGCCTTCGTCGGGCCGGGACGGTCGTCCGGCACCTTCTGTCCGCTGATCGTAGCGGCCTCGGCGGCTGCGGCGCAGCGCGGCGTGCGTGCTGGTCAGGCGCCCGGAACGGTTGACGGCGGCAGGGTCCGCGAGTATGTTCACCGAAAAGGCTTTCGTCAGTGGTGACGGAGCGCTTCACGAACGCGGTACCCCGCACGGCCCGCCGAGGGCCGGTCGGGCTCAGCACTTCAACGACGAATGCTCGAGGAGAGAACGATGAGCAAGCGCTTGTTCCGATCGCGGGGGGCGCGAGGCGCGGCGGTGCTCGCGGTCGCCGGCCTCGCACTGACCGGTCTGACGGCCTGCAGCAGCGATGACAGCACCACCCCGGGTGGCGACGACGTGGCCACCGTCGGCCCAGGGGGCGTCGACGACGGCACCGAGCTGAGCATGTGGACCCGCGCCCCGCTCGAGCGTCAGGCCAAGGCCCTCGTCGAGGCGTACAACGCCTCGCACAAGAACCAGGTGAAGCTCGAGATCATCCCCAACGACGACATGGAGGGGAAGGTCGGCGGCGCCGCCACCAACGAGGACCTGCCCGACCTGCTCGCCGGAGACGTCGTCCGGCTGCCCTACTGGGTCGAGAACGGCCTGTTCACGGACCTGACCGCCCAGATCGACGGGCTCGACTACGCCGACGACATCACGCAGGGCCACGTCGACGCCGGCACCGACTCCGAGGGCGCGAAGCACACCGTCCCGTTCGTCACCGACATCTCGGTGATGGTGTGGAACAAGGACCTGTACCGCGAGGCCGGTCTCGACCCGGAGAAGGGCCCCACGACCCTCGAGGAGTTCCGCGAGCAGGCCCAGGCCGTCGCCGACCTGAAGAAGCCCGGCGTCTCCGGCACCTACTACGGCGGCAACTGCGGCGGCTGCCTGGTGTTCACCTGGTTCCCGTCGATCTGGGCCTCCGGTGACGAGGTCCTCAACGACGACGGCACCGAGGCGCTGCTCGCCAGCGACTCCGCCAAGGCCGTCTACGACACGTACGCCCAGCTCAACGCGTCCGGCGCCGTCGGCACCGGCTCCGAGGAGGAGAACGGCAGCACGTGGACCGCACCGTTCTCCAACGGCACAGTCGGCGTGATGCAGTACCCCAACACCGCCGTGTACGCCGCGCAGGAGGCCGGGATCGACGTCGGCGTCGGCGCGATCCCCGGTGTCGACGGGGGCGGCTCGACGTTCCTCGGCGGTGACGCCATGGGCGTCTCCAAGGACTCCGAGCACGTCGCGCAGGCGTGGAACTTCCTGTCCTGGATGCTCTCGGACGAGACGCAGCTCGAGGTCGTCGCCAAGGACGGCGAGGTCCCCGGACGCAACTCCCTGCTCGACAACAAGTACGCGCAGGAGAACCCGATCGCCCTCGCGATGAACAAGATCGCCGCGAGCGGTCGCACCCCGGTCGCGCCGTACTTCTCGGAGGCGTTCAACGCCTCGGGCAGCCCGTGGGTGAACCTCATCCGCAACGCCACGTTCGACCAGACCGGCACGGTCGACGAGGACAACGACGCGATCACGGCGATCCTCGCGCAGTAGCAGCCGGCGTGCGGTGGCGTACCGCTCGGCAGTACGCCACCGCACGGCCTTGCACGGCGCCCTCGCGCCACGTCCCGCCCCACCGCCTCGGAGCCACCCCATGTCCTTGAAGACCGCCCCTCCCCGGGGCGCGACCTCGCCGCCGCAGCCACCCGAAGGTCCGCGCCGGCCCCGCAACCCCCACCGACGCGCCTGGCAGGGATGGGCGTACGCGAGCCCGACCGCCGCGCTCGTCCTGGTCTTCTTCGTCGTCCCGATCGTCCTCGTGTTCGTGATGGCAGGTTCCGACTGGACGCTGCTGGGCGGCAACCAGGGCGGGAACCTGCCCGAGAACTTCACCGCGGTGCTCGACCACCGCATGTTCTGGCCGGCCGTCACGTTCACGCTGAAGTACACGGCCATCGCGACGGTGCTGCTCATCGGCCTCGGTCTGGGCCTGGCGTTCCTGGTGCAGGAGAGCACCCGCTGGCGCGCGTTCCTGCGCACCGCGTTCCTGCTCCCGACCGCGCTGGGCCTGGCGTCCGCGTCGCTGCTCTTCTACGCGCTGTACTCCCCGCAGGTCGGGCCGATCACCCCGCTGCTGGAACGGCTCGGGCTGACCGACGGCCCGGTGAGCGTGCTCGGCACCGCCGACGGTGCCCTGTGGTCGACCGTGCTGCTGATCGTCTGGCGCTACGCCGGCTTCTACATGCTGCTGCTGCTCGTGGGCCTGCAGGGCATCCCCGGTGACGTGTACGAGGCCGCCCGCCTGGACGGCGCCGGCACCCGGCAGGTGTTCCTGCACATCACGTTGCCGCTGCTCAAGCCGTCGCTGGCCCTCAGCACGATCATGTGCGTCACCGGGTCCCTGCTGGCCTTCGACCAGTTCTACATCCTCACCAAGGGCGGCCCGGACGGCTCGACGATGACCCTCGTCCAGCTCGTCTACAACCTGGCCTTCGAGTCCAAGCGCGACATCGGGATGGCCGCCGCGCTGTCCGTGATCGTGCTGTTCGCCCTGGTCATCATCAACGTCGTCCAGCTGCGCATGATGCGCCGCAACCCGGACGAGTGAGGGACACCCCGTGAAGAACTTCTCCCGGGTCGTCGGGCGGACGCCGTACTACGTCGTCACCGGTGGCCTCGCCATCCTCTTCCTCTACCCGCTGCTCTGGACGGCCATCAGCTCGGTCTCGCCGCAGCCCGGCTCCGCGCAGGTCGACGGGTACGGCTTCGGCAACTACGTCACGCTCGCGCACTACCAGGCCGGCGTGCTGACCTACCTGGGCAACTCGTTGGTCATCTCGGTGACCGCGGTCGTCGTCACGGTGCTCACGGCCCTGCTCGGCGGGTACGCGTTCGCCAAGTTCGCCTTCCCCGGCAAGGACGCGCTGTTCCTGCTCACGCTCGCGATCCTCATGGTCCCGTACGCGACCCTGCTGATCCCGCTGCTCATCTGGCTCAAGCAGATCGGGCTGAACAACACGCTCGTCGGCACCGGGCTCGTGCTCGCCGTGTTCCAGCTGCCGTTCGCCATCTTCATGATGCGGATCTCGTTCGAGTCGGTGCCGCGCGAGCTCGAGGAGGCGGCGCTCGTCGACGGCTGCGGCACGCTCAGCGCGCTGCGCCGCGTGCTCGTGCCGGCCGTGAAGCCCGGCCTGATCACCGTGGGCCTGTTCGCGTTCCTCGCCGCGTGGAACGACTTCATGGTCCCGCTGTACCTGCTCGGCGGCGACAACCAGCCGCTGCCGCTGGCCCTGGTGAACATGCGCCAGCAGGTCATGGGGGTCATCGACTACGGGGCCACCCAGGCCGGGGTCGTCGTGCTCACCGTGCCGTGCGTCCTGCTGTTCCTGGTGCTCCAGCGCCACTACGTCAACGGCTTCATGTCCGGGGCCCTGAAGGGATGACCAGCACCATGGACCGACAGATCGTCGCCCCCGTCCAGCCTGCCCGGGGAGCGCTGCGCCCCCTGGGCCTCGACGAGGTGCAGATCACCGGTGGCTTCTGGGCCGGACGCCAGCAGGTCAACGGCACCGTCTCCATCCAGCACTGCGACCACTGGGAGACCCGCGTCGGCTGGATCGACAACTTCCGTCGCGCGGCCGCCGGCACGCTGCCCGAGGGGCGCACCGGGCGCGAGTTCTCCGACTCGGACGTCTACAAGATGGTCGAGGCGATGGCCTGGGAGGTCGGGCGCACCGGCGACCCCGTCCTCGAGGCGCGCATCGGCGAGCTGACCGCGCTGATCGGCACCGTGCAGGAGCCCGACGGGTACCTGAACACCCGGTTCGGCAGGCCCGGGCAGGGCGCGCGGTACTCCGACCTGGCCTGGGGGCACGAGCTGTACTGCTACGGCCACCTGCTGCAGGCCGCCGTCGCACGGCTGCGCACCGGGCACGACGACGAGCTCGTGGCGATCGCCCGACGCGCCGCCGACCACGTGTGCGAGGCGTTCGGCCCGGACGGCATCGCCGGGGTGTGCGGCCATGCCGAGATCGAGGTCGCCCTGGTCGAGCTCGCACGGGCGACGGGGGAGCGGCGCTACCTCGACCAGGCCGCGCTGTTCGTCGAGCGTCGCGGGCACGGCACCCTGCCCGACATCGAGTTCGGGCGCGAGTACTACCAGGACGACGTGCCGGTGCGAGAGGCCACCGTGCTGCGCGGGCACTCGGTGCGCGCGCTGTACCTGGCCGCGGGGGCGATCGACCTGGCCGTGGACACCCACGACGACGCCCTGCTGGCCGCGGTCGAGCAGCAGGTGCGCACGACCCTCGCCCGCCGCACCTACCTGACCGGCGGCATGGGCTCGCACCACCAGGACGAGGCGTTCGGCGACGACTACGAGCTGCCGCCCGATCGTGCCTACTGCGAGACGTGCGCGGGCGTCGGCTCCGTGATGGTCGCCTGGCGGCTCCTGCTGGCCTCGGGCGACACCGCGTGGGGTGACGTCGTCGAGCGTGCGCTGTTCAACGTGGTCGCGGTCTCGCCCGCGCAGGACGGCCGCTCGTTCTTCTACACGAACCCGCTGCACAAGCGGGTCCCCGGTGAGCCGGCCGCGCCTGACGAGGTCAGCCAGCGGGCGCTCGCGCGGCTGCGGGCACCGTGGTTCGAGGTCTCCTGCTGCCCGACGAACGTGGCGCGGACCGTCGCCCAGCTGGCCGCGTACCTGGCGACGGTGTCCGACGACGGCGTCCAGCTGCACCAGTACGCCCCCGCGCGCATCGTCACGCGGCTCGGCGACGGCAGCGACGTCGGGCTCGAGGTGCGCACCCGCTACCCGGACGAGGGCACCGTGACGGTGCGGGTCACCCGGACTCCGGCGCACGCCTGGGAGCTCGCGCTGCGGGTGCCTGCCTGGGCGCGCGGCGCGACGGTCGACGGCGAGGCGGTCGACGGTCCGGTCGCGCGGGTCCGTCGGGTGTTCGCGGTCGGCGACGAGGTCACGCTCCGGCTGCCGGTGCGACCCCGGCTGACCGTGCCCGACGACCGGGTCGACGCCGTGCGCGGCTGCGTTGCGGTCGAGAAGGGTCCCGTCGTGCTGTGCGTCGAGTCGACCGACCTGCCCGACGGTCTGCAGGTCGACGAGATCCGGCTCGACCTGACCCTTCCGGTGGTCGACGACCCGCAGGGTGCCGTCGCGAAGGGCCTGCGCGTCCAGCAGACCGACGACGCCTGGCCGTACCGGGACGCGTCGGGACCGCTGGCGGCCACGGGGGAGCCCTTCGCGATGCGCCTCGTGCCCTACCACTCGTGGGCCAACCGGGGTCCGAGCACGATGCGGGTGTGGATCCCGGCGGGCTGACCCGACCCGACCTGGCGCGTGCCCGGCGGCCTCACGCCACGGTGGCGACCGTGAGCGTGCTGAGGGTGCCGGGCACGAGCGTGTCGGTGCGCGCCCAGGCGCCGGCCCCGGCGGCCTCGCGCTCGGTGAGCAGCGTGGCGCGCCGCCAGCCGGCCCCGCGCAGCAGGGTGCCGAGGTCCTCGGTCGAGGTCGTCCACAACCACGGCTCTCCCGTGCTGCCTGCCATGGCGGAGACAGTCTCGGCGTAGCGGCGCCCCGCGTCGTCGCGGGAGCCGGGGTCGAGCAGCGAGTCCATGACGAGCGCGGTGCCGGGGCCGAGCGCGGCGAGCCTGGCGAGGGTGCGGGAGACGTCCCGGGCCGTCAGGTACATCGACACCCCGAGCCAGCTCACGAGCGTGCGGTGCTCCGGCCCGACCCCGGCGGTCCGCAGCAGCGCCACCGGGTCGTCGGTGCGCAGGTCGGCGGGGATCCAGCGCAGCGACGGCGGGACCTCGACCCCGGCCCGTGCCAGCGCGTCACGCTTCCACCGTTGCGTGGTCGGCAGGTCGAGCTCGACGACCGTGGCGCCCGTGGAGGCATGCCGGACGCCGGAGGTGTCCAGACCCGCGCCGAGCAGGACGAGGACGTCCGGAGCCTCCTCGGCCAGCACGGCCTCGACGAGGTGCTGCCGCACGCAGGCGGACACGCGAGCGGCGGCGAGCACGGGTTCGTGCGGCAGGAGCCGGTGGTAGCCGATGGCCTCGGTGCCCGCCTCGCCCAGCAGCTGCTCGCTCATCGGGTCGTCGAGCAGCAGGGGTGCGTCGTCGACCAGCCGGTGCGCGGCGCGTGCCGCAGCGGACATCAGGGCGGTACGGGAGGGGGCGGTGCCCGGAGGATCTGCTTCGAGAAGATCTGTCACGGCATTCATCTATCTCGAGAATGCCTCGGTGCGCAATTCAACAATACCACATGATCGACATTTCTTCAATTCCCCGAAAGGGTGGCTGATCCGCCTCCGCTGCGACGCTCGCGCTCTCCGGAAGGCGGTGACCTGCAGCGATGTCGGTCGCCAGGGGGGTGGGGCTGTCCCCCCGGCGGCTCCGGGGGCACCCTGCATTCACGGCGGGCGTCGCGCGCGGGACGGTGGTCGTGCTCACCCGCACGACCTTCCGAGGAGAACCCATGTCCGTCCTCTCGCCGCCCCGGCGCACCGGTCCGACCTCGTCCGGCGCCGCGCCCGGACCCGGTGCGGGACGCGTGCCCGCCGCCCGACGGCTCGCCCGCTGGAGCGCCACGCACCGGTGGACCGCCGTCCTGCTCTGGCTGCTGCTCGTCGTCGTGGCGGTCGGAGCGGGCGGGGCCGTCGGCATGCGCACGCTCACCGGCGCCGAGTCCGGCTCGGGGGAGTCGGGCCGCGCCGACCTGCTGCTGGAGGACGCCGGCTTCCCGGCCGACGCCACCGAGCACGTCCTCGTCCAGGCACCGGTCGGCGAGACCCTCACGCAGGCGCAGGCCGACACGGTCGCCGCCGAGCTGCGGGCCGCGTTCGGTCGGCTCGACGAGGTCGGCGAGGTCGGTGACCTGGTGCTCTCGAGCGACGGCCGCTCCGCGATGCTGCCCGTGACGATCGACGTCGGCGACGCGACCGGCACCGCGGCGTCCGCCCTCGCCGACGAGCGCGTGCCCGCGCTGCTCGCCGCGACCGCGCAGGTCGCCGCCGACCACCCGGACCTCACCGTCGCGCAGGCCGGGACCGCGTCGGTGAACGCCGGCATGAACGACCGCGTCGCCGGCGACTTCCGGCGCGCCGAGCTGCTGAGCCTGCCCATCACGTTCGGCATCCTGCTGCTCACCTTCGGTGCCCTGTTCGCCGCGGGCGTGCCCGTGCTGCTCGCGCTCTCCGCGGTCGGCACGGCCATCGGCCTGGCCTCGCTCGTCTCCCAGGTCATGCCGGCCACCGACACGCTCAGCAGCGTCGTCCTGCTCGTCGGCATGGCCGTCGGGGTCGACTACTCGCTGTTCTACGTGCGCCGCATGCGCGAGGAGATGACGCACGGCGCCACCCGGTCGCAGGCGATCGACATCGCGGCGGCCACCAGCGGGCGCGCTGTCGTCACCTCGGGAGTCGCGGTGGTCGTCTCGATGTGCGGGCTGCTGCTGTCCGGGCAGGCCGTCTTCCGGTCGATGGCGATCGGCACGGTGCTCGTCGTCGCGGTCGCCGTGCTCGGCTCGCTCACGGTGCTGCCGGCCGTGCTCAGCCTGCTCGGCGACAGGATCGACCGCCCCCGGATCCCCTTCCTGCACCGCCGGGCCACGGGCGACAGCCGGTTCTGGGCGGCGACCATGCGCGTCGTGCTGGCCCGTCCCGCGGTGTCGCTGGCCCTCGCCGCCGGGGTGCTGATCGCGCTCGCGGCCCCCGCGCTGGGCATCCGGCTCGGGGAGTCGAGCGTCGACTCGATGCCCGCGGCCGTCCCCGCGGTCGCCGCCTACCAGGGTCTGACGGCCGCGTTCCCGCAGACCGGCTCCACGCACACGCTCGTCATCGCCGCACCCTCTGCCGACGAGCCGCTCGACCAGGCCGCGGTCACCGCCGCCGTCGACCGCATGGTCGAGGAGGCGACCGCGACCGGGCAGTTCGCCGACCTGACCGGCACGACGGTCACGTTCGCCCCCGACGGCGCGACCGCCACGGTCGACCTGCCGATCCCCGACGCCTCCGGCGACACGAAGGCCGAGGCGTCGCTGACGCTCCTGCGCGACCAGCTCGTGCCCGACCTGCGCGCCGACATCCGGGCGGTCGACCCCGGCGCCGACGTGCTCGTCAGCGGCAACACGTCCTGGACCGTCGACTTCGGGGCGACGCTGCGTGCGCACCTGCCGTGGGTCGTCGCGTTCGTGCTGCTCGCGACGTTCGTCGTGCTCGTCCTCGCGTTCCGGTCGGTGGTCGTGGCCGGCACCGCGGTGGTCCTCACCCTGCTGTCCGTCGGCGCCGCGTACGGGCTGCTCGTGCTGGTGTTCCAGCACGGGTTCGCGACCGGGCTGCTCGGTGTGCAGCACAGCGGGTTCGTCGTCGACTGGCTGCCGCTGTTCCTGTTCGTAATCCTCTTCGGCCTGTCGATGGACTACCACGTCTTCGTCGTCAGCCGGATCCGCGAGGCGTCGCACGAAGGCCTGCCGACGCGGGCCGCCGTCGCCCGCGGCGTCACGCGGTCCGCCGGGGTCGTCACCAGCGCGGCCGCCGTGATGGTCGGCGTGTTCGCGATCTTCGGCTCGCTCTCGCTCGTCGAGTTCGAACAGCTCGGGGTCGGCCTCGCCGCCGCCGTGATCCTGGACGCGACCCTGGTCCGCGCCGTCCTGCTCCCCTCCGCCATGGCCGTGCTCGGCCCGCGCAACTGGTGGCTGCCCGGCTGGCTCGACCGCGTACTGCCCGCCGCCCACGGCGAGCAGGTGCCCGCCGCGGTCTGACGCCCACCTGGTCCGGTCGCCGTCCACCCCACGCCCCCGGGGTGGACGGCGTCCGTGCGTCCCGCCGCAGACCAGCGCTTGAGTCCGCGAGCGCCGCTGCCGATGGTGTGGACAAGGGCCCGGCCCAGGGTGGCGCGGCGTGGTCGACATGGTCGGAAGGACGATCCGGTGGACGAGCTCGCCGACCTGCAGGACCAGGGTCTGGCGACGATCGGCGCGAACAACCGTGAGCTGGCGTGCCAGGGCATCACGCTCTACTTCGACACGGATGCGCAGTGGCAGGCCTACCTCGACGACTTCGAGGCACGAGACACCGGCGACGCAGCCACGCCGGCCGCCGGCTCGGACCCGTGCGAGCCGTACGCGGACTCCCCGAGGTTCGTCACCCGGGGCTGATAGGCCGCAGCTCGGCGGTGCCCGCGTCTGCCCTGCTCCCACCCCCGGCGCCAGAGGGGGCAGGATCGGGGGATGACCCGTGCACTCATCGTCGTCGACGTCCAGAACGACTTCTGCGAGGGCGGTGCGCTGGCCGTCGCCGGGGGTGCCGCGGTGGCCGGTGCGATCACGGGGTACCTGCGTGAGCACGCGGACCGGTACGCCACGGTGGTCGCGACGCGCGACTGGCACCGTGGGCTGCCGGACACCAACGACGGGCACTTCGCGTCCGGTGCCGACCCGGACTACGTCTCGACGTGGCCCGAGCACTGCGTGGCGGGGACGCCGGGCGCCGAGCTGCATCCCGACCTGCGCCTGCCGGACGGGACCCTCGCCGTGGTCAAGGGGGAGGGTCGGCAGGACTACTCCGGGTTCTCCGGTCGGGTGGTCGACGCGGCGCAGCCCGACCTGGCCGCGTCCTTGCGGGCAGCCGGCGTGACGGAGGTGGACGTGGTCGGCCTGGCCACGGACCACTGCGTGGCGGCGACCGCGTGGGACGCCCGTGCGGCGGGGTTCGGGGTGCGGGTGCTCACGGACCTGACGGCGGCGGTCGCGGCGCCGACGGCGGTGGCGGCGCTGACCCGGCTCGCGCAGGCCGGTGTCGAGCTGGCGACGCGCTGAGGCGCCTTCACACCCGGCACCCAGGCAGGTCCCAGCGAACCAGCAGGTCGGGCGACGATGCTCGGGCCGACCCGCGTCGACCCCGGTGCCGCAGCGATGCGCCCGGCCGTCCCCCTGGAGGGGCAGCACCTGCCATGAGCTACGCCACCTCGAAGAAGCACGAGCGTGCCCGCAAGGAGCGGCGGGCGATCGCCCGCGAGCAGGAGAAGATCGACCGGCGGCGACGGGCGGCCCGCAAGCGCCGCAACCGGGTCCTGCTGGCCGTCGGCCTGCCGCTCGCCGGGATCGCGACGGCCACGGGCGTCGTCCTGGTGATGCAGTCGCGCGCACGCGCCGCCGAGCTGGCCGCCGAGGTCGGCCCGCACAACATGCTCAGCGACGGCATCGTGCTCTCCGGGGACGGCACCACGATGACCGCGCTGCGCACCTCGGCGCTCGACGCCGGCGCCGAACCCGAGGACACGGTCGTCGACCGGGCGAGCGGCGTCCTGGACATCGTCATGTACACCGACTACCGGTCGGACGACGCGGCGACGTTCTGGACGGCCAGCTCGAGCAACCTCGAGTCCTGGGTGACCGCGGGCCAGGCGACGCTCGAGGTGCACCCGCTCGCGCTCGACGGCGACGACTACGCCCTGCGTGCGGCGGGTGCGCTGGCCTGCGTCGCCGACTCCGCACCCGACAGCGCGTTCGTCGTGCACTCCGCGCTGCTGACCGCGCAGCCGGACCTGACCGAGAGCGGTCTGGACACCTCCGGCATCGAGGCGCTGGTCTCCGGGGTCGGTGTCGACTCGACCGAGGTGACCGCCTGCCTGGAGGACGGCGACTACACGGACTGGGTCGCCGAGGCGACCGCGCGCGCCGCGCAGTCCGTGCCGTTCGAGGGGATCGGCCCGGTGACCACGTCACCGGTGATCCTGGTCGCCGGCCAGCAGTACACCGGGGACCTGTCCGACGCGGACGCGTTCACGAGCTTCGTCAGCGACGTCTACGACCAGGTCGTGGCCGAGGCTGCGACGGACACCTCGACGTCCGGTGCGACCCCGGAGCCGAGCACGACCACCGAGGCCACGGAGGCGCCCACGGAAGGCTGATCGGGTGCGGCCGAACGGGTGGTCCGGTATGTCCGATCTTGCGGGGGTTCCTCCCGCACCGGACGATGGGTAGGACGCGTCACCCGTTCGAACCTTCCGGGGGCGTGCGCCACGGCACCACGGCACCGGGAGGACCGCCATGCGCCCCACCGACCCCTCGACCGGCCCGGACGACACGGCTGCACCCGACACGGCACAGATGCACGGCTCGCTCCACCCGGCGACCGGCACGGGTCGGGTCTCCGGCGGCCACGACGTCGCCGTCGACCGCGAGCGCATGCGCCGCCGCCGCGTCTACCGGTTCGCGGCCCTGGTCCTCGCGCTCGAGGCGTACGCGATCGGGGCGGCGATCACCGGGCGGCCCCTCCTGCCGATCCCCACGATCGACCCGCTCGTGGCCGTGCCCGTGCTGTTCTTCGTCGCGCTGCTCGGGATCATGGTCGTCACCCAGGTCGGCACGTCCCGTTCGCCGCACCTGACGTATCGGCCCGAGCAGATGGACGTGAGCCTGGACGACGTCATCGGTATCGAGCCCGTCAAGGAGGACGTGCGCCGCTCGATCGACCTGTTCCAGACGCACCGGCAGTTCGCCGACCTGATGGGCGGCACCCCGCGCCGCGGTCTGCTGTTCGAGGGCCCCCCGGGCACGGGCAAGACGATGACCGCGAAGGCGATGGCCGCCGAGGCGGGCGTCCCGTTCCTGTTCGTCTCCGCCACCTCCTTCCAGTCGATGTACTACGGCGCGACCGCGAAGAAGATCCGCGCGTACTTCAAGGCGTTGCGCAAGGCCGCGTGGGCCGAGGGCGGCGCGATCGGCTTCATCGAGGAGATCGACGCGATCGCGCTGCGCCGCGGGGGCGTGGTCGGTGCGGCCGCGGCGCCCGGCATGGCGACGATGTCCTTCGGGGCGTCGACCTCGTGCACGTGGTCGTCGGGTGCGCAGCTCGGCCCGGCCCCCGTCGTGGTGAACCCGGTGGTCAGCGAGGGCACGGGCGGCGTGGTCAACGAGCTGCTCGTGCAGATGCAGTCCTTCGACGAGCCGACCGGGTTCGACAAGCTCTACAACCGGCTGGTCGCCCGCGTGAACATGCTGCTGTCGGCCGACCGGCAGATCCGGCTGCGGCGTCCGGGTCGGGCGCCGATCCTGCTGATCGCGGCGACGAACCGTGCGGACTCCCTCGACCCGGCGCTGCTGCGCCCGGGCCGTTTCGACCGGCACCTGACGTTCTCCGCGCCGGACGCGCGCGGCCGTCGGGCGCTCGTCGACCACTTCCTGACCCGCCGGGCGCACGAGGCCGACCTGGACGACCCCCAGGCGCGGGACCGGCTCGCGGCGGCGACCAACGGCTGGACGCCGGTCATGGTCGAGCACCTGCTGGACGAGGCCCTGGTGAACGCGCTGCGCCGCGGGTCGCGAGCGATGTCGTACGCGGACGTGGAGCACGCGCGCATCACGGAGATGGTCGGCATCGGGCAGCCCGTGACGTACACGCGGGCCGAGCAGGAGCTCATCGCGACGCACGAGGCCGGGCACGCGACGGTCGCCTGGCTCGTCGCGCCGAACCGCACGCTCGAGGTGCTGACGATCATCCGCCGCGGCTCGGCGCTCGGCCTGCTGGCGCACGGGGACTGCGAGGAGGTCTACACGCACACGCGTTACGACCTGGGTGCGCTCGTGCAGATCGCGATGGGTGGCTGGGTCGCCGAGGAGCTGTTCTTCGGGCAGACGACGACGGGCCCGGCCAGTGACCTGGCGGCGGCGACCCGCACGGCCGCGCAGATGGTCGGTGCGGCGGGCATGACGGGGTCGCTCATCTCGTTCGCGGCGACGGGGCACGACATCGTCGCGGCCGTGCTGTCGGACAAGGCGGCCCGGGACCAGCTCGAGCACGTGCTCGACGACGCGCGCAGCACGGTGCGCCGGCTGCTGTCGCGCAACAGGCACCTGGTCGAGGCGTTGCGGGACGCGCTGCTGGAGCGGCACGAGCTGCTCGGCGAGCAGATCACCGACGTGCTGGAGCAGGCGCAGGCCGCGCACGACGCGACGGCCGACCTCCCGCCGGTGCCGCGGCTGCAGCCCGTCTGACCGACCGCCCCGGGCGGAGGCGTCGGCGCGCTCCCGTACCCTCGGCGCGTGCCCGAGGGTCATACCGTCCACCGCATCGCCCGCCAGCTCACGCTCGACCTGGCGGGGCGTCCTGTCGCCGTGTCCTCACCGCAGGGCCGGTTCGCCGCGGGCGCGCGCCGGCTGGACGGGCAGGTGGTCCTGCGGGCGGACGCGGTGGGCAAGCAGCTGTTCGTCACGTTCGCGTCCGGGGACGTGCTGCGCGTGCACCTGGGCCTGTACGGCGCGTGGGACCTGTACGGCCGGGTCTCGCCGCTGACCGACGGGCGCGCGGCGGTCGGCAGCCTGGGTGCCCCACGGCTGCGCCGGGCCGTGCGGCTCGGCGAGCGCGAGCAGTCGCTCCCGGGTGCGGCGGACGAGGGCGTGCCGGAGGACTTCCCGCCGACCCCCGTCGGTGCGGTGCGGGTCCGGCTGGCGACCGCCGAGACGGTGGCGGACCTGCGCGGCCCGTCGGCGTGCGAGGTGCTCGACCCGGTGCAGGCGCAGGTGGCGGTCGACCGGCTCGGCCCGGACCCGGCCGCAGCGGACGATCTCGATGCGGCCCGCGCGGTCGTCGTCCGACGCGTCACGGCTCGCGGCGTGCCCGTCGGCCAGCTGCTCATGGATCAGGCTGTCGTGGCCGGCATCGGCAACATCTACCGCGCCGAGCTGCTCTTCCGTGCCCGGCTCGACCCGTGGACGCCGGGCCGGCGGGTGCCTGCCGAGGTCGTCGGCGCCCTGTGGGACGACTGGGCCGTGCTGCTCGCCGACGGCATCCGCACGGGGGTCACGCTGACCCGCGAGGACCTGGACGCGACCGGACGCGAGCAGGCACTGGCCGACCCGACCGCGCGGCACTCGGTGTACGGGCGGCCCGGGCAGCCGTGCCGGGTGTGCGGCACGCCCGTGCTGGTCGAGCCGATGGCCGCCCGCAAGCTCTACCGCTGCGCGACCTGCCAGCGCTGACCCGTCAGGCCCGGTGCTCGCCCGGGTCGGGTGCCGCGGCGAGCAGGTCGCGCTGGGACTGCTCCCACCCGCTGCGCTCGTCGACGACGAAGCAGAACTCGTTGCCCTCCGGGTCGGTGAGCACGACGTACCCGTCGCCGTGCTCGTCGAGCATCGGACCGCTCAGCACGCGCGCACCGAGCCCGACCGCGTGCTCGACCGCCGCCCGGGCGTCGGGCACCTGCACGTCCAGGTGCAGGCGGTTCTTCGGGGAGGACTTCGGCTCGGGCACCTGCTGGAACGCGAGCAGCAGGGGGCCGGCGTCGACCGTCGCCCACGACGGGTCCCGGGCCACCCACCGGGTCGCCATGACGGCTCCCCAGAACGCGGCGAGGGCCGCCGGGTCGGCGCAGTCGACGACGACCTCCTGGATGCGGATCTTCATGCCGGCGACCGTACGCCCGCCCGCCGACAGCCGTCCGCGCCGCCGGGGTGCCCCCGAGGTGCCTGACCTGCGGGAACGGGTCAGGCGTCGAGCCCGAGCAGGGCGCGCCACGCGCGGTGGTGCTCGACCGTGACGCCCTCGTAGCCGGCCAGCCCGCCGAACGCGTCGGCGACCAGGGCGACCTCGTGCTCGAGCACGTCGGGGCCCTCGTCGACGAACGTGTACTGCGCGCCACCGGCCACCTCGGCGGTGTCCGTCTCGACCCCGACCGTGAACGGCCTGCCCGCCAGGCTCGCAGCGACCACGGCCGCACCGGCCAGCGCGATGATCCCGTCGGCGCCGTCCGCGTGGTCGATGAACGCCACGACACCCACCCGGTCGCACCGGGCGAGCACCGCGTCGAGCAGGGTCGCACCCGCCCCCGTCGGGTCACCCTGGTGCGCGAGCCACCAGGGTGCGTCCACGCCCAGGCCGACGCCGGCGGGCAGCGCGTCGTGCACGGTCTCCAGGACGGTGAGCCAGCGCAGCGCCGTCCCGGTCGGGTCGCTCGCCCAGCCGGCGGTCGTCCACGGCTCGACGTCGAGCTGCACGACGTCCGGCACGGCACCGGCCGCGTGCGCCGAGGCGAGCGCGGCAGATGCCCAGGTGACGGCGAGCGCGGGCTGGTCGATCCACGGCGGGTCCCCGCCGAGCACCCCGACGGCCACGCCCGTCTGCTGCAGGGCGGCGCACGCGTCCCCGAACCACAGTCCGACCGGGCCTTCGTCGGCCGCCCACGGCGCGGCGAGGAACACCCGGGTCAGTGCCCGAGCGGTGCAGAAGTCGACGAGCGCGGCCGGTTCCGCGGGCGCGTACGCGCGGCCACGGGCGTCGAGCACCGGGTCGACCGGGTTGTGCCACGCCCACATCGACGTCACGGCGGACGGCCCGGTCATCGCCGGCCCCGCTGCACCCCGCGCCACTCCCGCAGCGCGACGGCCGCCAGCACGGCGGCCGGGACCAGGGCCCAGACGCGTCCGCGCAGCGCGGCGGTCAGGCAGGCCAGCGCGAGGGTGCCGCCTGCGAGCACCACGACGAGGCTGCCCCAGCGGACCTGCGGATCGCGTCCCACGCGCACGACGCTACAGGTCGGAGGGTCGGCGCCTCGTGCGAAGGTGGGGCCATGGATCTGCGCATCTTCACCGAGCCCCAGCAGGGCGCGACGTACGACGAGCTGCTCGCGGTGGCCAAGGCCACCGAGGACCTCGGCTTCGACGGCTTCTTCCGCTCCGACCACTACCTGGCCATGGGGTCCGGCGACGGCCTGCCCGGGCCGACCGACGCCTGGACGACGCTGGCCGGGCTGGCCCGTGAGACCAGCCGCATCCGCCTCGGCACGCTCGTGTCGTCGGCGACCTTCCGGCACCCGGGCGTGCTGGCCATCCAGGTCGCCCAGGTCGACCAGATGTCCGGCGGCCGGGTCGAGCTGGGCCTGGGCGCCGGCTGGTTCGAGCAGGAGCACGCGGCGTACGGCATCCCGTTCCCACCCAAGCGGTTCGACCTGCTGACCGAGCAGCTCGAGGTCGTCACGGGCCTGTGGGGCACACCCGTGGGCGGTCGGTTCGACCACACCGGGGCGCACTACACGCTGACCGGCTCCCCGGCGCTGCCCAAGCCCGTGCAGACCTCGTCGCTCGACGCGTCGAAGGCGGGCGTGCCGGTCATCGTCGGCGGGCTGGGCCCGAAGCGGACGCCCGCGCTCGCGGCCCGGTTCGCCGCGGAGTTCAACCTGGCGTTCCCGCCGCTGGCCGACGTGGGCGACCACGTGGCCCGCGCGCACGCGGCGTGCGAGGCGATCGGCCGTGACCCGCGCACGCTGACGATGTCGGCCGCGCTGGTGCTGTGCGCGGGGCGCACGGACGCCGAGGTCGACCGTCGGGCCGCCGCGATCGGCCGCGACCCGCTCGAGCTGCGCGAGGTGGGCGTGGCCGGTACGCCGTCCGCCCTCGTCGACCGCCTCGGCGTGCTCGCCGAGCTCGGCCTGGAGCGGGTGTACCTGCAGGTGCTCGACCTGCACGACCTGGACCACCTCGAGCTCGTGGCGAGCGAGGTCGCCTCACAGCTCGGCTGAGACCCCCCGGGGGCGGTGCGTCGTCGCGGACGTGCGGCGCACCGCCTCGGTCCACAGCTCACGGGCGGTGTGCACGAGCAGCACGACGAGGGCGACGTTGCGCCCGACGAGCACGAGCGTCGCGCCCGGAACGCCGGACAGGATCAGGTCGTAGCTCCACGGGAACACGACCTGGGTGGCAGCCGCGATGCCGAGCACGAGCACGGCGGTCGTGCGCCAGCGCGGCAGGCCCAGCGACAGGGCCACGACGACGGGCGCCGCCAGCCACCCCACGTACTGCGGCGAACCGACCTTGTTGAAGACGATGAGGGCCGTCGAGACGAGCATCGCGCCCCGCATCACGAACGCGAGCCGCGCGTCCTCGTCCTCCCAGAAGACCGGTCCGGTACGTCGGCGCACCCACCACAGCAGAGCGGCGCACGCGACGACCGCCAGGACGAACAGCGCCCCGAGCACGTCGGCCATGCCCTGGGCGCCCACGCCGTGCAGCTCGACGGTGACGAGCGCCTCGTTCCACTCGCGGCGCACGCTCGTCGACCACAGGGCCGCGATCAGCCAGGGAGTACCCCCGACAGCCTCGATCTGCAGCCCCCGGCCGTCCTGCTCGCCGAGGAACGACAGCAGGTGCTGCCCGCCGCCCCCGAGCACGACCACGCCGCTGACCAGGGCCGACACCACGGCGGCGGGCAGGACGACGTCCCGCCACGGCCGGCGCACGGCCAGCACCTGAGGCAGCAGCAGCGGCCCGGGGGAGACCTTGACCCAGGTGCCGAACGCGAGGAGCGCGGCCGACGTGCGCGGCGAGCGCAGCGCGAGGACCAGCCCGACGACGACGAGCGGGGCCACGACCGCGTCCAGGCGGCCCATCGCAACCGGTCCGAGCAGCAGCAGGAAGGCGATCCAGCACCACGCGCCGAGGCGCGGCCCGATCGGGACGTCCGCGCCGGGCTCGTCGTCACCGGTCTGCGGCGGCGCTGACCGCGCGAGCACGGGCGCGTGCAGCAGGACCAGGACCGCGACAGCGTCGAGCAGCGTGATCATGAGCGACCACGCGACCATGTACCCCGACCCGGTGCCCGTGCCGCCCACGGCGGCGGCCAGCATCGGCACGATCGCCCCCGCCGGGTAGACCCACTCGCCCGACAGCACCGGCCAGTGGCCCTGCTCGAGCCCTTGCCACATCCAGTACCGGTAGAGCGTCAGGTCCCAGAACGCCTTCTCGGGGATCGCGACGACGCCCAACCAGATCATCCAGGCGTGCACGGCGACGAAGGCGGCCCAGACGGCGGCCGTCGAACGAGCGATGCGGTGCAGAAGGACCTCCGGGTGGGATGCGAGGGGTGCATTCGTCGCTACCCTGCGGTCGGAACGAACCGTACCGCCGCCACCTGAGAGGCGGCCAGGTCGCAGACGCGGCCCTCGACGAGGAGGCCTTGTGAGCAGTATCGGATGGCGCGTGCACGGTGACGGCCGACGGGTCACACCCGGTGAGGTCGTCGCACCCGACGAGCGGCTCACGTGGCCGCGGACGATCGGCATCGGCCTGCAGCACATCGTCGCGATGTTCGGTGCGACGTTCCTCGTGCCGCTCATCACCGGGTTCTCCCCGCAGACGACGCTGTTCTTCTCGGCGGTCGGCACGGTGGGCTTCCTGCTCATCACGGGCAACCGGTTGCCCAGCTACCTCGGGTCGAGCTTCGCGTTCCTGGCGCCGATCGCAGCGGCGACGGCCTCCGGCGGGCAGTCGGTCGCGGTCGGCGGCATCCTCGTCACCGGCATCGCGCTCGCACTGGTGGGTCTGCTGGTGCACGTCGTCGGCGGCCGATGGATCGACGTGGTCATGCCGCCGGTCGTGACGGGCACGATCGTGGCGCTCATCGGGTTCAACCTGGCGCCCGCCGCGTGGAACAACGTGAAGGTCGCCCCGGTCACGGCGATCGTCACGCTCGGCTCGATCATCTTCGTCTCGGTCTTCTTCCGGGGCATGCTCGGCCGGCTCGCGATCCTGGTCGGCGTGCTCGTCGGCTACGCGGTCGCGCTGGTGCGCGGCGAGGTGGTCTTCGACGCGGTGCGGACGGCGTCCTGGGTCGGCCTGCCGGACTTCGTCACGCCCACGTTCGACGTGAGCGTGCTCGGCCTGTTCCTGCCCGTGGTGTTCGTGCTCGTCGCCGAGAACGTCGGCCACGTGAAGTCGGTCGCCGCGATGACGGGCAAGAGCTACGACGACCTGACCGGCCGGGCGCTGCTCGCCGACGGGCTCGCCACGACCCTCGCAGGTCTCGGCGGCGGGTCCGGCACGACGACGTACGCGGAGAACATCGGCGTCATGGCCGCGACCCGCGTGTACTCGACCGCGGCCTACTGGGTCGCCGCGGGCGGCGCGTTCGTCCTGGCCCTCTCGCCGAAGTTCGGTGCCCTGATCGCCACGGTGCCCGTCGGCGTCCTGGGCGGGGCGGGGACGATGCTCTACGGGATGATCGGGATCCTCGGCGCGCGCATCTGGGTGCAGAACAAGGTGGACTTCTCCGACCCGGTCAACCTCACGACCGCCGCCGTCGCGCTGGTCATCGGCGTCGCCGACTTCACCTTCCAGACGGGCGACCTGACGTTCGCCGGCATCGCGCTCGGCACGGCCGCCGCGATCGGCATCTACCACTCCATGCGGGCGATCACGCGCTGGCGGGGCACGGGGCACGAGCCGGTCAGCCCGGCATCGGTCCCCGGCGGCGACGAGCTCGTGGGCTGACCTCCGGACGAGCCGGGGTGAGCAGGTGGGGTCCGCGGTCCTCCGCGGGCCCCACCGTCGTCTCAGCCCTCGGCGGGGGCGGTGGTCTCGGCCGCAGGGGGCGTCGCGGACGCCGTCGCCGCGGCGGCGAGCAGCTCCTCGACGGGCACGCAGCCCTCGGGACCGGTGAGTGCGGCAGCGGGGTCGAGCACCACGTCGGCGACAGGCACGAGGTCGTCGTAGATCTTGCCGACGGTGACGTCCACCGTGGCGTCCGCCCGGTCGACGAACGTCAGGGTGGGGTCGGTGAACTGCGCGGCGAGCGTGTACGCCGCGGCGATGCCCTGCACCCCGAAGCTCAGCCGGACGGTGCCGGCGAACGAGGTGCCGTTCCCGGTCGAGGCGATGACGAAGCCGCGGGTCGCGAGGTTCTCCGCCGTGAGGCCAGCGACGCCGGTGGCGCCGGAGCCGTTGAGCACGTTCACGGTGACCTGGTCGTACGCGACGGGCAGCGCGCCCGCGGGGGGGCACACGACACGGTCGACCGCTGACGTCGTCGGTGCCGGGGAGCTGAACCCACGGTCGAACGCGGACAGGTTGACCGTGTCGGTGTACACGGCGGCCGCGCCGACGCCGACGACGGCCAGCCCGGCCAGCAGCACGCCGAAGACGGCCGCCTGCCGTTCGTGCATGTGGCGTCGGCGCAGCTGGCGCCCGCGGTCGGCGTCGCTCACTCGATCACCAGAACTCTCGCGTGCAGGATGGCGCGCTGCTGCAGCGCGGCGCGGACGGCGCGGTGCAGACCGTCCTCCAGGTACATGACGCCCTTGAACTGCACGACGTGCGCGAAGAGGTCGCCGTAGAAGGTCGAGTCCTCGGCCAGCAGCGCGTCGAGGTCCAACGTGCGCTTGGTCGTGACGAGCTCGTCGAGCCGCACCTGGCGCGGCGGGACCTCGGCCCACTGCTTCACCGTGACGAGCCCGTGGTCCGGGTAGGGCCTGCCCTCGCCCACCGCCTTGAAGATCACGGGCCGAGTCTAGGTGCACGGCAGGGGAGCTCGCCCCGGTGGCACGCGGTGTGGATGTGGACGAGCTGTGCACGTCCGGGGACGACGAAAGCCCCGGTCCACGAGGGACCGGGGCTTCCGTTCAGACTCGTACGTCAGGCCAGTTCAGGCCGGGCGACAGGTCAGAGAGGCGTGATGTTCGACGCCTGCGGGCCCTTCGGGCCCTGCGTGACGTCGAACTGCACACGCTGGTTCTCCTCGAGCGAGCGGTAGCCGCTCGTCGCGATGGCCGAGTAGTGGGCGAAGACGTCAGGCCCGCCGTCCTCGGGGGCGATGAAGCCGAAGCCCTTCTCGGCGTTGAACCACTTCACGATGCCAGTAGGCATGGGTACTCCTTCTACGGAAAACGGGACGACCCCGATGTGGCCGGGACCGGTGAATCACGGTGGTCGTCGTCCGTTCCGGAGGAACGTGGGTGCTCGGTCTGGCCGAGCGTGACAAGCGAAACACAATGACTACGCGAGCCAGCGTACGCGACTCGGCCGCGCAGGGCCATGGCAAACCGGACGACACGCCCGGAAAAGCGGCTCACCTGGGGTTCCTTCACCCGTCCGACGGCACCGGTGCCCGTCCTGCGGACACCGAACGCTCCGCGCGGTCACGGATCCCGCGCAGCATCCGCTGGCTCATCACGAAGCTGACCATCGACACCGGCTCCACGACGAGGCCCGTCCAGCCTGCCCGGTACGCGTACCGCTCGCGCACGACGAGGCGCGTCGTGCGGTCCGGCGCCGGCTGCAGCACGAAGGCCCAGGTGAAGTCGTACGGCGCCCCCGGGCCCCCGTCGTCGGGTGTGCGCAGCACGAGCGCGCGATCCCGGTCGGCGACCACGACGTCGAGCGGGACCTGCGGGGCGAGGAGCACTGCGTCGCCGACCTGCAGGTCCTGCCACGCGGGCTCGATGCGCTCGGCGCTCCGGATGCCGAGCCCGAGCAGGTTCTCCGCCGCGTCGTAGGAGTAGAAGCCACCGCGGTCCTGACCCATCTGCACGAGCCACGGCCACACGTCCTCCGGCGCGGCGAGGATCGTCACGGCACGCGTCGACCGGTGGTCGGCCGTCGGCAGGAGGTCGTCACCGGGCAGCACGGCATCGAGCTCGGTCTCGGTGGCACCCCACTGCAGCGACCACGTGCGCAGCAGCGGCAACGAGGCGAGGACGGCGGCGCCGGTCAGCAGGGCGCGGGTGCGGGTGGACCGTCGGCGCGTCGTCATGCCACCAGCGGAACAGGCGCGCGGGTCGGGTCGACAGTGACCAATGTCCCGACGGCCGTCCTGCGGGGACGAACGTCCGTGGCCTCCGGGCGCCGGCAGGCATGGGATGAGCGGGTGCGACGGACGCCGATCTACTACTACTCGAGCGCGAGCGGGCTGGTCCGCACCTTCGCCGAGCGGCTGGACCGGCCGGTCTACAACCTGGCCGAGCGGGAGCACCGGCTGAGCGAGGCCGACGGCCCGTGGGTGCTGCTCACCCCGTCGTACAAGACGGGCAACGAGAGCAACGACACGATCCCCGAGGGAGTCCGGCGCTTCCTGCGCTCGGCCGTGAACCGGCGTCGGCTCGTGGGCGTCATGGGGTCGGGCAACCGCAACTTCGGGCGGTTCTACCAGATGGCCGCACGCGAGGTCGCACGCCGGTCGGGGCGGCCGGTGCTCTTCGAGTTCGAGCTCTCCGGCACGCCGTGGGACGTGCAGGAGGCCCTGCGGATCATGGAACGGCTGGACCGGGCGCTGACTGCGGCACCGGGGATGGCGCTGCTGCCGGAGTGAGGGCGGGCAGCTCGCAGGCCTCGCGCCGCGCGGTGTACCGGTCGTACAGGGTGACGACGAGCGCGACCAGGTAGGCGAACAGCAGGACGTCGCCGACGTGCACGGTGCCCCGCCGACCGGTTGCGAACGCGGCGAACACGAGCATGGCCACGACGCTGATCGCGGTGTTCGCCCCGACCTGCACGCCGAGGGGCAGCCGACCGACCCGGGCGCCGTGCCCCCGCGCACGCCACACGGAGAGCCCCGCGTGCGCGACCACGGTCGCGGCCACCACGAGCGCCACGACCGACAGCGGCCCGTCGACGTTCGGGTACGACTCGAACATGATCATCGTGACGAGCGCCGCGAGCGCGATCTTCTCGAGCAGGTGACCCAGGCCGCGCGGGGCGACCGCCACCGGGCCGTGCGGCACGAAGCCGGTGAGCGCCGACACGCGGTCGGCGTCGACCGCGAACGGCCAGTCCTGCGGGGGCAGACGCCGGGACAGCCGACGCCAGCCGAACCACAGGGCCACCACGAGCGCGAGCAGCAGGACGACCACCCACGGCCGGTTCGCGAAGCCGTCGGCCCACGAGTCCGTCGGGTCGACGCCGAGGACCGCGCGCTTGAACTCGTCGGTGAAGTCCAGCTGGGCGACGTGGATCCACCACTCCTGCGGCAGCTTGATGACGACCCAGATCAGCGCGGCGATCCACACCAGGGCCTTGCGGGACAGGCGCCCGGCGTCCCACCGGGTACGGACGACCTCGATCGCGATGACGACGTACTCGAACGTGTTCGGGAAGACCATGAGCAGCCATCGCTCGCCGGTCAGCTCGAAGGCCAGCACGCCGACCAGGCGGTAGTACCAGAGGCCCGCCGCGAGCCACAGCGAGAACGGTGCGCGCCAGTTCCGGATGACCGCCAGGTACGCGATCGTCAGGTAGTAGATGTCGAGCGCCTTGTCGTACGACTGGTAGTTGTCGAGCGGCAGGTCCGTGAACGTGGCGAACACGGTCTGGTCGACGCCGTCGATCACGAGCGCGGCGATGAGCGCAGGCAGCGGGAACCGCGGGATGAACAGCGGCACCACCAGGCGCAGCCCGAGGACCAGCACGAACACGGCCAGGTCGAGATTCGAGGCGTCCGCCATGGCGGGCACTCTAGGGCCGGCGGGCGCGCACCGCGTGCGGAACGGGCGGGGCCACGCCACCATCTGTCCAGCACGTCGACGGCGACGGGCACGCGCGGGAGGCGGAGGCCGGTGGAGCGCATCACGCACTGGGTCGGCGGGGCCCCGGAGGACGACGGGACGGCACGGACGATCCCGGTGGTCGACCCGGCGACGGGCAGGCAGAGCGCCGAGCTCACGCTGGGCGACGCCGACGTGGTCGACAGGGCGGTGCGTGCGGCGACGGTCGCGCAGCGCGCGTGGGGGCGGGCCTCGCTCGTCACGCGCACGGCGGTGATGTTCCGGCTGCGCCAGCTGCTGCTCGACGAGATCGACGTGCTGGCCCGGATCATCTCCGCCGAGCACGGCAAGACGGTCGAGGACGCTGTCGGGGAGATCCGCCGGGGCTGCGAGACGGTCGACTACGTGTGCGGCATCAGCGCGGCCACGAAGGGCGAGTTCTCCGCCGACGTCTCGACCGGTGTCGACGTGCACGCGTTCCGGCAGCCGCTCGGGGTGGTCGCGGGGATCACGCCGTTCAACTTCCCGGCGATGGTGCCGCTGTGGATGCACCCGGTGGCGATCGCGACGGGCAACGCGTTCGTCCTCAAGCCGTCCGAGCGGGACCCCTCGGCGTCGATGTTCGTCGCGGACCTGTACCGACGGGCCGGGCTGCCCGACGGGGTGTTCTCGGTCGTGCACGGCGACAAGGCGGTCGTCGACGCGATCCTCGACCACCCGGGGATCGCGGCGGTCTCCTTCGTCGGGTCGACGCCGGTCGCCCGGTACGTGCAGCAGCGCGGCGTCGCGGCGGGCAAGCGCGTGCAGGCGCTCGGCGGGGCGAACAACCACGCCGTGGTGCTGCCCGACGCGGACATCGCGTTCGCGGCCGCGCAGATCGCGTCGGGGGCCTTCGGGTCGGCGGGTGAGCGGTGCATGGCCGTCCCGGTGGCGATCGCCGTGGGGGAGGCGGCCGACCCGTTCGTCGACGAGCTGCGGCGACTGGCCGCGGCGGTCGTCGTCGGGCCCGGCGACCGGCCGGGTGTCGAGATGGGACCGCTCATCACCGCGACGTCGCGGGACCGTGTGGTCGAGCTGGTCACCCAGGCCGTGGACGCGGGTGCGCACGCCGTGGTCGACGGTCGCGGCCTGGTCGTCGCGGGGTACGAGGGCGGGCACTTCGTCGGACCGACGGTGCTCGACCACGTCACGACGGACATGCGGGCGTACCGCGAGGAGGTGTTCGGACCCGTGCTCACCGTGCTGCGCGTCGACACGTTCGAGGACGCCCTGGCCCTGGTGAACTCCTCGCCGTTCGGCAACGGGTCGGCGGTCTTCACCTCGTCGGGCGAGCTCGCGCGCCGCTACGTGCACGAGGTGCAGGCCGGGATGGTCGGGGTCAACGTGCCGATCCCGGTGCCCGTCGCCTTCTACTCGTTCGGCGGGTGGAAGGAGTCGCTGTTCGGCGACCACCATGCGCACGGGCCCGAGGGCGTGCGGTTCTGGACGCGGCAGAAGGTCGTGACGACCCGGTGGCCGCACCAGGACCGGCCGGTCGCCGCGAGCATGGCCTTCCCGAACGTCGTCGCCTGACGGGCTCAGCCCGTCGAACCCGTCCGGGACTGGTCGCGCCCCGACTCCTTGGCCAGGTACAGCGCGCGGTCGGCCTCGGTCAGCGCCGCCAGGCCGTCGCCCGTGCCGTCGTACGCCGCGATCCCCGCCGAGAACGTCACCGCGGGGTCCCGGGCCAGCCACGCCATGCGCAGGGTGTCGACCGCGTCGACGGCGTCCGCGACCGACGTGTGCGCGAGCACGAGGGCGAACTCCTCGCCGCCGTACCGGGCCGCGTAGTCGTCCGGCAGCAGCACCCGGCGGACCGTGGAGCCGAACAGGGCGATCATCTCGTCGCCCGCCGCGTGCCCGAACGCGTCGTTGAGGTCCTTGAACCGGTCGAAGTCGCAGATCACCACGCAGTCACCCGCCGCGAGCCCCGACAGCCGCTGCTCCAGGCCGCGGCGGTTGCCCAGCCCGGTCAGCGGGTCGGTGACGCTCAGCTCGGCCAGCCGGGCGCGGGAGATGCGCTGGTGAGCGCGCAGGGTCGACAGGGCCACCCCGGTGACGACCCAGGCCACGCCGTGCACGAGCAGCCGGTAGTCCTCGGTGATCGACAGGTCCCTGAAGCCGCTGCTCTCCGCCCACCAGGCCAGCGGCAGCAGCGCAAGGGACGCCCAGCGCTGGTGGAACAGCCCGGTGTACACGAACGTCAGCGGGATCAGACCCGACCAGAGACCGGCGTCGTGGTCGATGGCCGCCGAGGCCGCGCCGAGCACGACGAGCGCCCCGGCCGGGTACAGCATCGTGCTCCACCGGTCCCAGAGCCGCCGGGACAGCATCGCGGTCAGGACGGCCAGGACGGCGAGCAGGGCCGCCACCAGGAGCGGCGCCGTCCCCGGGTTCGGCGCAGGCAGGTCCGGCGGGCGGTGCCGCGCGATCTTCATGCTCGCCACGACGGCGAGCACGACGAAGCCGACCAGCAGCCGCCCGATGCCGATCGCGGGTCCCCGGGCGTACACCCACCGGGGCGCGCGGCGCAGCAGGGGTGCCACGAGCGGGTCGTCCGCCCAGGCGTCGACCAGCGCCGGCGCGACCGCACCGGGCGGACGAGCGCCGGGGTCGGCGGCGGCGTGGCCGTGGGGTGGGGTCACCCACCGCCGATCGGCGGGACACGTCGTCGTCTGAGCCGTCCGGTGTCACCCGTTCGGCCGCAGGGTGACGACGGGCGTGTTCTGCCTGGACCGGGCGCGTTTTTCACCCGCGGCGTAGCGTCGACCACGGCGGCCGGACGGCCGCGAGAGGCGAGGAGGGCACGATGGGGCACCACCGGGAGTGGAAGGACCTGAGCGCGGGTCGCAAGGTCGGGATCGTGGTCGTCTCGGCCGCGCAGGTCGCGCTCGCCGGAGCAGCCTTCCGGGACCTGGCGCGACGTCCCGCGGAGCAGGTCGACGGGCCCAAGCTCGCCTGGGGGCTCGCGCTGCTCGTCAACTGGATCGGCCCGATCGCCTACTTCACGAAGGGCCGTCTGCCGCAGGCGTGAGCGCCGGGGGCGTCGGAGGCGTCGGAGGCACGCTGGCCGGGGGCACGAGCCGGCCGCGGACGAGCAGCACCAGGGTCTGCGCGACCAAGGCGAGCAGCAGCACGTTCGCCAGGACGAGCACGACCACCGCCAGCACCCGCATCCCGAGCGTGCCGGTCGCGTGGTCGAGGCGCAGCGCGGTGTTCGCCATGGCCGCCAGACCGAACGAGAACGCCCACAGGCCGGGGCTGAAGCCACCCTGGAGGAACCACGGCACGAGCCGGGCGAGCAGCAGCAGCTGCAGCAGGCCGTAGCCGAACAGCGCGAGCGCGAACGGGTCGAACCGGCCGCCGTCGACCGACAGGTAGGCGTAGCAGGCGACGAACGGCGGCGCGAGCTGCACGCCGATCACCGTCCGGGCCTTCGGGGGCATCGGCGGGCCGGTGCGCAGCCGGTGGGTCACCAGCGGCTCGAGGGTCAGCCAGGAGATCAGCCCGGCGCCCAGGAACATGTAGCCGAGCTCCGTGTGCCCGGCGGGGCCGAGCGCGATCGCGCAGATGAAGTTCGCCGCGACGGTCGGCAGGTAGAAGCCGGGCGTCGTCGCGTCCAGCGGCTGCGTGCCGCGCCACAGCGGGGCGCAGCGCACGACGGAGAACGTCAGCTGCCCGACGATCCCGGCAGCGAGCAGCACCCCGGACACCACGGGCATGTACGGGCGCACGCCGGCCGAGACGAGCACGGCGCCGGCGGGCAGCAGGCTGATGAAGGCGAACTGCCCGGGGTCGCGCCACTCGGCGAGGACGCGCTCGCGTGCGGTGAGGAACCGGTAGCCGTAGATCAGGGCCAGGACGAGCCACACCCCGCAGCCTGCGAGGACGCCGACCTCGCCGACCCAGTGCGGGGCCAGGCCGATCGTGCCGGCGTACCGCCAGGCGGTGCCGAGGCCGAAGATCCCGAGCACCATGCCGAAGAAGCCGACGGGCACCCGCTGCAGCGTCCTCATCCGTCCCCGCCACCCTCGTTCCCGCTGTCGTCGCCCTCGGCGCTGCCGGGACGACGGTAGTGCGGGACGGCACGTCCCGACCGGGACCCGTCGGGGTGTGCCGGAGTATTCTCGGAGCAGCCCGGGCTCCACGACCTCACGGACGAGGGGGTGGCCCGGATCCAGCACCGGAGGGCGCGATGCCCGTCCAACCCCCACCGCCCCCGCGCCGCACGGCCGGCATGGCTCCCGCCGTGGCGATGCCCCTCATGTCGTCCGCGTCGCTTCGCACGGGTGAACGGCTCGAACGGAGGGGTTCCGGCGGGGCCTGGTTCGGCGTCCTCGTGGCGACGCTGCTGGTCGTGGCGCTGGCCGTCCTGATCCTGCAGAACCCGACGCCCGTCGACGTCACGTTCCTGTCGTGGACCGCCACCGTGCCGCTCTCGCTCCTTTTCCTCGGTGTGGCCGTGGGAGTGGGTATCGTCGCTCTCGTCATCGGGTCCCTCCGGACCGCGCAGCTGCGCCGCCGTCTGGCGGAGGAGCGCACGATCACGATGCCCGGGCGCCTCCCGCGCCGGTGAACCACGCCCCTTGCGGGGCCGGCGAGGAAGCGGAGCGACGATGACCGGGACCGATGCGGTACGACCGGGGGTCCTGGCGCCGCCGCGCACGGGCGACCGCCGCGAGCAGTACGTTAGCGACTTCACCGCCCTCACCCAGCGCGTCCAGCAGGCCGGGTTCATGCGCCGCGCCTACGGGTACTACTGGACGAAGCTCATCGGGCTGACCGCGGCCGGTCTCGGGCTCGCCGTCGTGTTCGTGCTCGTCGGCGACACGTGGTGGCAGCTGGTCACCGCGACCGCGCTCGCCCTGCTCATGACGCAGATCGCGTTCCTCGGGCACGACGCCGCGCACCGGCAGATCTTCGTCTCCGGCGGGTGGAACGAGTGGGTCTCGCTCGTGGTCGTCAACCTGTACGCCGGGATGGGCCTGGGCTGGTGGCAGCACAAGCACACCAAGCACCACGCGGCACCCAACACCGTCGGGACCGACCCCGACATCGACCCCGGGATCGTCGCGTTCACGTCCGAGGCCGTCGAGGCCCGACGGACGCCGCTGACGCGCTGGCTGACCGAGCGGCAGGGCTGGTTCTTCTACCCGCTGCTGCTGCTCGAAGGCCTCAACCTGCACGTGCAGGGCATGCGGCGCGTGCTCGGCCGTCGGCCCGTCAAGCGGCGCTGGGTCGAGCTGTCGTTCATCACCGCTCGGCTGAGCAGCTACGTCGTGCTCGTCTTCCTCGTGCTGCCGCCCGGCAAGGCGGCCGCGTTCATCGGCGTGCAGCTGGCCGTGTTCGGCCTGACCATGGGGCTCGCGTTCGCACCGAACCACATCGGCATGCCCGTGGTGCCCCGCGGCGTCAAGGTCGACTTCCTGCGCCGTCAGGTGCTCATGAGCCGCAACATCTCCGGCGGGCGCGGGGTCGACACGCTCATGGGCGGCCTCAACTTCCAGATCGAGCACCACCTGTTCCCGTCGATGGCGCGCCCGCACCTGCGCCGGGTGGCCCCGCTCGTCCGGGCGCACTGCGACGAGATCGGTGTGGGGTACACCTCCACGACGCTCGCGCAGGCCTACAAGGCCGTGACCAGCCACATCAACCAGGTCGGCCGTGGGGCGACCGACGTGTGGGCCTGCCCGCTGGCCACGCAGCTGCGCGTCTGACCCGGGTTTCGCCCGGTCCCCTCCCTTCTGCGGCGGTGGCGGGTCGGGCATCCTTTCGGCGTGCTCGACGACTTCGACCCGGTGCTCGAACGAGCGCGCGCCGGGTCGGGGGACGCGGTCGGCCTGATCTACGAGGACCTCGCCAGGCCCGTCGCCGCGTACCTGCGGGCCAAGGGCGTGCACGAGGTCGAGGACGTCACCAGCGAGGTGTTCCTCGCCGTCTTCACCGGGCTGGGCCGGTTCACGGGCGACCAGGTGCAGTTCCGGTCCTGGGTGTTCACGATCGCGCACCGACGTGTCGTCGACGGCTGGCGGCGCGGGGGGCGTGCGCCCGCCCCCGTGCCGTACGAGCCTGCGGAGGACACCCGCACGTCGCCGAGCGCGGAGGCCGGTGCCCTGGAGTCGGTCGGCACCGACCGGGCGATGGAGCTGCTGGCCACCCTCACCGACGACCAGCGTGAGGTGCTCGTGCTCCGTGTCGTCGCCGACCTGACGGTCGAGGACGTCGCGGCGGTCGTCGGCAAGCGGCCCGGCGCGGTCAAGGCGCTGCAGCGTCGGGGTCTGGCGACCCTGCGACGGCAGCTCGTCACCGAGGGCGTACCCCTGTGAGCCACGTCGACGATGACCTGGACGTGCAGGCGCGACAGGACGAGCGGCTCCTCACGGGTCGCTCCACGGACGAGGACCCGGCCCTCGTCGACCTCGTTGCCGCGCTGCGCGCCTCCGCAAGCCCTGACGCCGGTCCGGCACCGCGTCCCAGCCAGGCGCTGCAGGCCGTGCTGCGCGACGGCCTCCCACCTGTCACCCCGCTCGCCGCGGAGCGGGCCTCGGCGCCCGCCGCGAGGCTGCTCGCGATGCGTCGCCGCACGGTGCGCCGGCTCCTCGGGCTCGGGCTCGCCGCCAAGGTCCTGCTCGGGGCCGGGGTCGCGATGGCTGCGGTCGGTGGCGCGGCGACCTTGGACGTCGTGCCGGACGCGGTCCAGCGCCCGGCGTCCGCCGTGGTGTCCGACGTGCTCGACGTGCTCGGCGTGGACGAGGGCGGCACGGACGTGCCGGTGCCGTCCTCGTCGCCCTCGCCGTCGGCGGTGCCGTCCGTGACGCCGGAGCCCGGCGCGTCCCCGACGGCCGCACCGACAGCCGCACCGACAGTCGCACCGACAGCGTCGCCGGGGCGGTCCGCGGATGCGCCCGGGCACACCGGAGAGACCGGTCCGGCGACCGACGGCGGGGTCGGGGCGAGCGGCCAGGAGACCCCCGGCGAGGCTGCGTCCTCGGGCGGGGTCGGGAAGGCGGTCCCTGCCGTGCCCGCGGTTCCGGCGACGCCCGCGACCGGTCGAGGTGCGACCACGGCACCGGGGCGGGCGGACGGGTCCGCCGCCGCGCCTGCCGCGCCTGCGGTCCCCGCCGCACCGGCCGAGCCTGCCGGCAGGCCGACGTCCGCAGGACGGCCCGCGGACGGGTAGTGCTGCGGTGCTCGCCCCCGGGCGTAGCCGTGGCCACCCTGTCGCTTTTTCACCCGTTCAGGCCAGTACCTGCAGGTACGGGTGGTGCGATGACCGTCGTGGAGGCGGCGATCGGACCGTGTCCGGCGAGGTCGTCCCCGAGGGCGACGGGTCGAGGGAGGGTCCTGATGAACGCGGCAGTCCTGACGACGGTCCTCACCGGTCTGAGCGGGCTCGGTCCGGGTCGGTCCGAGGAGTGCGCTCCGGGCGCCGCAGGGCATCACGCCGACCTCCCGGTGGCCGGCTACGCACCGGCGACCGCGCCCGCCGGTGCCGCGCCGGTGGGGCTGCGCCGGGTCTCCGACGACGGGCGTCGTGACTGACCCGAACCCCTTGAGCTGCCGCCTCGCAGGGCGGCCGACGAGCAGCCGGGCTGCCGTCGAGGGCTCGTGCTCCGGTGCCGACCGGGTCACGAGCCCTTCGTCGTCCCCGCGCCGTGGCGGCCCCGAGCGACTCGGTGCCCGTCCGGCGCATGATGGGCGGGTGACCGCTGCCCCGCGCGTGCCTGGTGCACCGGACGTGCCGCCCGATCCCTCAGGGGCCGGTGGCGACGAGGCGACCTCGGCGGAGGTGCGCACGGCACGGCTTCTCGTGGCCGCCCAGATGGTGCTGCTCGCCCTGCTCGTGCTGCTGCCGGGTGGCGAGGCCTGGCCGGTGCCGTCGTGGTTGCGCGTGCTGTGCGCGGCGGGCGTGGCGGTCGGTCTGGTGGTCATGGTGCTGGCAGGAACGGCCTTGGGGCGCGGGCTGACGGCGGTCCCGCTGCCCAACCGTCACGCGGTGCTGCGCACCGGGGGGCTGTACCGGGCCGTGCGGCACCCGATCTACACGGGCCTGCTGCTGACGACCGGCTCGTTCACGGTGGCGTCGGGCAGCGTGCCCCGGGCGCTGGCCTTCGTGGTTCTGGTGGTGCTGCTGCGCGGGAAGGCCCGCTGGGAGGAGGAGCGCCTTGCGCGGGCGTTCCCGGGGTACCGGGAGTACGCCGCGCGGACACCGAGGTTCGTGCCGGGAGGTCGACGCCGCGGCGGGCGGTGACCTCCCGGCACGCAGGGATCAGCGGGCGACCTCGGAGAGCATGGACAGCTCCGGCTCGCCGTCCTCCCACCGGTCGAACGGCAGGCCGTCCGCCCCGGCGAGAAGGGTCGGGGCTCCCGCCTGGAGCGCCTCCATCGATCCCCACAGCGAGATCGCGACGATCTTCCCGGTGGCGGGGTCCTGGAAGGCGCCGATGTGCTCCAGGCCGTCCAGGCCGTCGGCCGCGGTGTTGATCGCGGACATCGCGGCGAGCAGGTCGTCGACGTGCTCGGGTCGGGGCTGGTGCACGGCGTGCATGAGGATGCGGGTCATGGTCGTCCCTCCGGTTGGTGCTCCGTTGACTGATACGGGTGCTCGCTGGTCGTGGTCAGGGCGGCGAGGATGACCTGCCAGCCGCGGGAGTAGCCGCCGGCAGCACTCGTGGTGGTGCGCAGCTGCTCGGGCGAGAGGCGTTCCCAGCCTCGGTGCTCGAGCTCCACCCGGGTGAGCTGCGGTCCGAGCTCCTGGAACCGGACCTCCACCTCGGTGCCGCCGGCGAAGACCTCCCAGCTCAGCGCGAACCGGGTCGGTGGCTCCCAGAGGAGGACGTGGCCCCAGGTCGCGGTGGTGCCGTCGCCGCGCGTCTCGAACACCCGACCGTCGAGCTCGGGGGTGAAGGTCACGTCGACGACCTGGTCCTGGCCCAGTGAGTACGGGCGCACGGGCCACCACCGGCCGATGTGACGGACGAAGGTGTCGAAGGTGTGCGGTCGACCGGCGCGCACGAGCGTCGATCGGCGGATCGGCTCGGCGGTCATCCGGCGTGCCTGGCGGCGGCGGAACGGTCGCCCGTCCGGGCCGGCCCTACCTCGTTCGTCCCTACCTCGTTCGTCCCTACCTCGTTCATCTCAGCCTCGGCGAGCTCGCGGGCGGTGTCCAGCGACGTCGACCAGAGGTCCTCGAGGAAGAGACGCAACGGCGCCAGGCCCGAGAGGTCGGCGCGGTAGAGCCGCCGGGTGCCGTCGCGACGCTCGTGCAGGAGGCCGGCGGAGCGCAGGACGCCGAGGTGCTGCGACACCGCCGGGCGGCTGATGTCGAACTCGGCGGCGATCTCGCCGGCCGGGAGCTCGCGGTCCGCAACGAGGTGCAGGATCGCGCGTCGTCGAGGTTCGGCGACGGCGCGAAGGGCGTCGTCGAGCGGCTCGGTCATGGTGCGGCTCCTCGTTCGGACGGTAACCGAGACGAGTGTCGCATCTGACTTACGTAAGTGGCAACTAACGCTTTGTCGAGGCGGTCACCGTGAACTTGGCGTTGCGCGCCACCTGGCGCGTCGGACCCACCGCCCGCTCGAGCGCCGGCCGGTAGAGCAGGTGCGAGTTCCACACCGTCCACAGCTCACCGCCCGGTCGCAGCACGCGCCCGGCCGCCGCGAAGAGCTTGTGCGCGACCCCGGTGTGCACCGACGCCCCCACGTGGAAGGGCGGGTTGAGCACCACGAGGTCGACCGAGGAGTCGGGCAGGGTCGCCGCGGCGTCGTCGCGCAGCACCTCGACCCGGTCGGCCACCCCGTTGGCCCGGGCGGTCGCCAGCGCCGAGGCGACGGCGGCCGCGGAGTCGTCGGTCGCCACGACCTGCAGCGCAGGACGCGCCACGGCCAGTGCCGCGGCCACGACACCGGTGCCGCAGCCCAGGTCGACGGCACGGGTCGCGTCGGGAGCCATCGCGTCGAGCGAGCCGAGCAGGAACCGGGTGCCGAGGTCGAGACGGGTCCCCGCGAACGCCGATCCGTGCGCGCAGATCGTCAGGCCCAGCTCCGCGTGGTGCTCGGACGCTGGCCAGGTCGTCGTCGGGCGCTCCGCGGCCGGGCGGGGTGAGGAGGCGACCAGCACGCGCGATTTCTGCCGGGCCAACCGGGCCTCGACCGTGCCCAGGTATCGGCCCAGGACCTCGTTCATCGCGACCGACATGTGCTTGACCCGGCCGCCGGCGACCACCACCACCTGCGGGTCGGCATGCTCGGCGACCAGCGCGGCGATCTCGTCGAGCGCGTCCAAGGACCTCGGCAGCTGCAGCAGCACGACCCGGGCGCCGGTCAGGAGCGTCGCGTCCAGGTCGTGCGAGGTGAAGGTGTCCGTCAGCCCGGCGCGGTCGGCGTTGGCTGCCAGCGCTCGTTCGCCGGTCAGCGCGTCCTGGTGGGTGCGGACGGCCGTCGCGCCGTGCAGGGCCGCCGCGCCCAGGGTGAGAGCGCCGTAGCGGTCACCGATGACGACGACCGTCCCGGTGGGGGCCGCAGCGAGCGCCTCCGCCGCCTCGTCCAGGATCAGCCGGTCGGTCGCGTCGACCGCGACCAGGTTAGGTGCCTCGACGTCGGGGAAGCGGCGCAGCGCCTCGAACGAGAAGTCGGCCATCGGTGGTGCTCCCTGCGGTCGGGTCCGTCGGTCCTCGAACCGGGCGCGTCGCGCGGGGCGCGGACGACAGAGCCGGGTCCTGGGCGGCCGGGTGTCGGCGTCGCCGTGCTGACGGGCGCCCCGAGACTACCCGGCCGGTCTCGTCCGCCCCCTCGCGGGCTGTCGGCCGGGCCGGGTGTCAGCCGTCCGCGAGCGACCGCCCGGCCTGCCCCGGGCCGAGCGAGCGGAGCGTGGAGCGCAGTCGCTGCGGGAGCCCGGCGACGACGTTGTCGTAGGAGTCCTCCACGAGCTCGGCCACCAGCGCACGGTCGACGTCCGGGGCCAGCACGACGCTCACCCAGTGCTTCTTGTTCATGTGGTACCCGGGCAGCACGGCCTCGTGCTCGGCGACGAGCAGCGGCACCTCGTCGGGCTCGGCCTTGAGGTTGACGATCATGTGCTCGCTGACCCGTGGGACGTGCATGAGCAGCGCGAACACCTTGCCGTGCACCCGGAACACGTCCGTCTCCGGGCCGAACGGGTTGTCCTGCGTCGCGCCGGGCAGCGCCAGGCACGTGCTGTGGCACCAGGCGGCGGCGTCGTGATGGGCGGGGAGCACCCGCCCATCATGCTCGGCCCCGCCGACAGGGACCCGCGCGCCTCGGTGGGGCCCGGTCGGTGTCAACCTGAGGCTCGTGCCGTGCGTGGAAGGGGTGTGACAGCACTCGTGATGGACGCGTGGCCCGAGCCGGGCGCGGAGGCGTCGGCGGCCGACGTCGACGTGGTGCTCACGACCGCCGGTCGACGCGACCGTGACGCGGAGTTCACCGCGTTCGCCGCCCAGGCGCGCGAGCCGCTCGCTCGGCTGGCCTGGCTGCTGTGCGGTGACACGCACCAGGCCGCCGAGCTCGTCCAGACCGCGCTGGTGCGCACCTACGTCGCCTGGCCGCGTGCGAGGGAGGGCGATCCGTTGCGCTACGCCCGCCGGGTGCTCTCCAACGCCCGGATCGACCTGTGGCGGCGTCGTCGTCGCGAGGTCCTGCTCGCGCCGACGGACCTGCCCGAGCGCGCGGCCGTCGGGTACGGCGCGGGTGGCGGCGTCGAGGAACGCGACGCGCTCGTGCGCGCGCTCATGCTGCTCAGCCCCCGCCAGCGGCGCGTCGTGGTGCTGCGGTACATGGTCGGGCTGTCCGAGCGGGAGGTGGCCGACGACCTCGGGGTCACGGTCGGCACGGTGAAGACGCAGGCGTCTCGGGGACTACGCCGGCTGCGCTCGACCATGACCGAGCTCGGCGCGCACGGCGACCGGGTCGTCGGCACGGCGGCAGGCCAGCCGGTCCGGGCAGCAGAGGGCGGCGCGTCCGGGTCGGGGACGACCGGGCGAACCGTGACGGGTGCAGCGGAGGAGGTCGGGCGACGTGCGTGAGGTGGACGAGCAGGACGCGACGTGGGCGCGCGAGGTGTTCGCCCGTGCCACGGACGGCGCACCGGACGTGTCCGTGGACGTGCCGACGGCGCTGCGCAGGGGGCGGCGCCGTCGGGCGGTCCGGGCGGTGGGGGTGCCGGGGGCGTTCGCGATCGGGGTGCTCGGCGCTGTGCTGATGCTCCCGCACGTCGTCCCGGGACCCACGCCGGCCGCGGTGGCGCCGACCGCCACCGGCGTGTCGGCCACGCCTTCGCCGTCGCCGTCCGACGGGGCGGCCGCGCTGACGGACCTCGTCGAGGACGCGCGGCGTGAGGCCGAGCACGACCGCGCGGTCGAGGAGCTGCTCGCGCAGCGCGAGGCGGCGCGGATCGCGGCCGAGGCGGCGGCCGCCGCGAAGACCCCGGACGACTACCTCGAGCTCGGGCCGATGACCGCGGACTCGGTCGTCGAGCTGTTCGCCCTCGCGGAGGTGCCCGACGTCGACCTGGTCAGGGTGATCCCCTCGGATCGCTGGCCTGCACGGATGGACAGGTGCATGCAGGACCGTGGCGGCTGGCACTTTGCCGCGGTCGGTGAGGGCGGCTGGCGGGTCGGCCCGCAGGGCGCCGACCAGGACGCGCTCGGTGCTGCGCTCTACGCGTGCCTGGTGATGTTCCCCGAGGAACCCTGACGGGAGGTCGCGTCGCTACCCTGCACGGGTGCAGCCGATGACCCCTTGCCCGTGCGGCTCCGGTGACCCGTGGGACGCCTGCTGCGGTCCGGTGCTCGACGGCTCTCGTGCGGCCGCGACCGCGGAGGCGCTCATGCGCTCGCGGTACAGCGCGTTCGCGGTCGGCGACCGTGCCTACCTGCTGGCCACCTGGCACCCCTCGACCCGACCGGCCGAGCTCGACCTGGACGACGACGTCGAGTGGCGGCGGCTGACCGTCCTGGGCACCTCGGCGGGCGGGCCGTGGGACGAGACGGGCACGGTCGAGTTCGTCGCCGCCTACCGGACGTCCGACGGGCGGGGACGGCTGCACGAGCGCAGCCGGTTCGTCCGCGAGGGCGGCCGCTGGTCCTACGTCGACGGCGACGTGCAGCCCTGATCCGTCGGCGGCAGGATCGGCGCACGAGCAGTCTGCGGAGCCCGTGCAGGTCGCGTGGCAGAGGGCAGGAACGATGGGCGAGGACTCCGAGCGGAGCCACGGGTCGGCCGTCGAGGCCGTCCTGGTCGACCCGCGGGACGTGAACCGGGAGGGGCGACCGCCGCGGTTCCGCGTGGCGCTGTGGACCGGCACGCCGTACGACGTGGCGGACGGTGGCACGACCTGGTCGAGCCATGAGGAGACGTACGAGCTGCGTGGTGTCGACGTGCTCGGCGCGGTCGCGTGGGCCGAGGACCGTGCGCGCGTGACGCCGGACCTGGTGCTGGTCGAGGTGCTGACGGTGCACGACTGCGACGGGGGAGGGCTCACGTCGCAGCGGTTGTGGGTCGGCCGTCGGGCGGCGGGTTGACGGTGGGTGATTACCGGGTAACCTCATCCATGGTTACTCGGTAAGTCAGTCGATCCAGGGGGCCCGTCAGATGTCGATCCGTCAGGGGATGCTCGCGCTGCTCGCCGAGCAGCCGATGCGCGTCTACCAGCTGCGTCAGCAGTTCGAGCAGCGCACGGGCGGCACGTGGCCGCTCAACATCGGGCAGGTCTACACGACCGTGCAGCGACTGGTCCGGGACGGCCTGGTCGAGCACGCGCCCGCCGAGCCGGACGATGACGGCGAGTGGTTCCGGCTCACCGACACCGGCCGGGCCGAGGCCACCGCGTGGTGGTCGCGACCCGTCGAGCGCGGGGCACCGGCGCGCGACGAGCTCGTCATCAAGCTCGCGCTGGCGGTCACCGCGCCGGGCGTCGACGTCCGCGACGTGATCCAGCGACAGCGCCGCGAGTCGATGCGCGCGCTGCACGACTACACGCGCCTGAAGTCCGCCCCGACCGAACCGGGTGCGGCCGACGAGCTCGCATGGTCGCTCGTCCTCGATCACCTCGTGTTCGCCGCGGAGGCCGAGGTGCGCTGGCTCGACCACGTCGAGGCACGAGCGTCCCGGGCGGCGTCCGAGGGCCGTCCTGCCACGCCGACGAGCGAGGGACCCGACGACGTGCGCGACGAGTCCGCGCGTACCGCGACCGCAGCGGCGTCCGAGCGGCGGACCGTCCGATGAGCCCCGCAGGGCCCGTCCTGCTCACGCTGGCCGACGTCACCCGGGTGCACGGCAGCGACGAGGTCGCGGTGCACGCGCTGCGCGGCGTCGGCCTCGAGGTCCGGCTCGGCGAGCTCGTGGCGGTCATGGGCGCCTCCGGCTCGGGCAAGTCGACGTTGCTCAACATCGCCGGCGGGCTCGACACCCCGACCGCCGGCTCGGTCGTGCTCGACGGCACGGAGCTGACCGGCCTCGACCAGAAGGCCCGTGCGGCGCTGCGCCGGCGGTCGGTCGGCTACGTGTTCCAGGACCTCAACCTCATCCCGGCCCTCACGGCCGTGGAGAACGTGTCCCTGCCGCGTGAGCTGGACGGCGTGCCGCTGCGCACCGCCCGCAGCGAGGCGATCGCCGCGCTCGCGGAGGTGGGCCTGGACCCGCTCGCGGACCGGTTCCCGGAGGAGATGTCCGGCGGTCAGCAGCAGCGCGTGGCCATCGCGCGGGCGCTCGTCGGCCCGCGTCGGCTCGTGCTCGCCGACGAGCCCACCGGTGCGCTCGACTCGACGACGGGCGAGGACATCATGCGGGTGCTGCGGGCCCGGGTGGACGCCGGGGCGGCCGGGCTGCTGGTCACGCACGAGCCCCGGTTCGCCGCGTGGGCCGACCGGACGGTGTTCCTGCGGGACGGCGTCGTCGTGGACTCCACGGGCGGGGTGCACGGCCCGGAGTCGCTGCTCGCCGGCGCGGGCGAACGCTAATGCGGCGGTGGTGGGGCGGTCTGCGGACCGCCGGTCGTCTCGCGCGCCGGGACGCCGCCCGCAGCCGCGGTCGCACGGCGCTCGTCGCGGTCATGGTGGGGCTGCCCGTCCTGGTCGGCGCCGCCGGCGGCACCCTCTACCGCTCGACCGTGCCCACGCCCGAGCAGGACCTGCAGGACCGGCTCGGCTCGGTCGCGCAGGCGCGGGTGGACTCCTACGCCGGCGGTCCCGTCGAGCAGAACGCGGACGGCAGGTCGGGCGGCGGGACTGCGAGCGACGGGGCGCAGGGGGCCCCGTCGCTCGCAGAGTACGAGTCCGATCTCGCCGCCGCGCTGCCCGAGGCGGACCGCCTCGTGCGAACCCTCGAGGGTTACGGCCGGCTGAGCACCGCCGACCGTGCCCCGGATCAGGACGTGCAGGTGCGGCAGGTGCCGGCGGCGGACATCGCGGACGTCATCAGCGTCCCGGTGGGCGAGGGAGCGCTGCCGACCGGTGTGGGGGAGGCGCTGCTCTCCGCGAGGTGGGCCCGGACGCTCGACGTCGGGGTGGGCGACGAGTTCACCGTTGACGCGCCGGGCGAGGACCCGGTCTCGCTGACCGTTGCGGGCGTGCTCGCCCGGTCACGCGGGGCGTCGGACGTGGTCGTCGTCGAGGGGACCCTGTGGGACCCGCCGACCTCGGTGGAGCCGGGCCAGCAGGTCTGGCCCACGTGGTGGGTGCTCGGCGAGGACCCGGTGACGTGGTCGGACGTGCGGGCGGTCAACGCGGTGGGTTCGATGGTGACGAGCCGTGCCGTTCTGCTCGACCCGCCGGCGGTCGACCCGCTGCCGGGGACGACGGCACGGCTCGACGGGCGGACGGTCGCCTTCGGTGCGCTCCTGGCCGTCGTCGCCGTGCTCGAAGCCGTGCTGCTGATCGGTCCCGCGTTCGCGGTCGGTGCCCGGCGCTCCGAACGACATCTCGCTCTGCTCGCAGCCGCCGGTGCGGAGCGGCGGACCCTGAGCCAGGTCGTCCTGCTCGGTGGTGTGATCGTCGGGCTGGTCGCCTCGGCCTTGGCCGTGGTCGCGGGCCTCGCGCTGGCCGCCGTGGTCGTCGGGGTGAGCGGGCTCGTCGCCGACGCGCCGCCGTTCCCCGGGCTGCGTGTCCTGTGGTGGCCGCTGCCGCTCCTCGTGGCGCTGGGCACGGTCGTCTCGGCGGCAGCCGCGTGGCTCCCGGCACGCCGTGCGGCACGGGTGGACGTCGTGGCGGCCCTGGCCGGTCGCCGGGTCGAGGTGCCCCCTCGCCGCGGTGTGCCGGTCATCGGTCTGCTGGTCTTCGTGGCGGGCGCGGTGGCGGCCGTCGTCGGTGCGACCTTCGCGCGGACGGCGCTGCTCGTGGCGGGAGTCCTGGCGCTCGAGCTGGGCCTGGTCCTGGCCTCCGGCGGGCTGGTCACGCTGATCGGCCGGCTCTCGCCGTGGCTCGGGGTCGCCGGGCGGTTCGCGGTGCGGGACGCGGCCCGCCAGCGGGGGCGCACGGCCCCGGCTGTCGCCGCGATCATCGCCGCGATGGCCGGAGCCACCGCCGGGATCGTCTACGTGGCCTCGGACCAGCAGCACCAGGCGGCCCAGTACACCCCGATCGGTCAGGTCGGGACGGTGGCCGTCGGTGCGTCGGGCAGCATCGTCGACGCGGCACAGCTGGACGCCGGGGACGTCGCGTCGGCGAGCGACGTGCTGCGTGGCACGCTGCCGGTCGACCGGACCGCGACCGTCAGCTCGGTGCAGTTCCCGGGCGAGTCCGCGACCGTCAGCTACTGGGTGCAGGCCGTGACGCCGCCGGCGAACGTCTGCCCGCTGTTCTCCCCGCTCGGTGGCGACACCGACCTCCGCTCCGCCCGGTCCGACCCGCGCTGCACGAGGTCGACCGGGGGGAGCCTCGCGTGGGTGTCGCCGGCGACCGGGGCCTCGGTGATCGTCGATGACGGCACCGCGATCGGTCTGCTCGGCGGCAGCGCGGCCGCCCGCGCGGCGGATGCGCTCGCCTCGGGCGCGGTCGTGGTGCCCCAGGCACTCGACCTGCAGCCGGACGGGACCGTGCACCTTGAGGTCGTCCGTACGGAGGGCGGTCAGAGCGAGACGGTCACCGCGATCGACGTTCCGGGCGTGGCGGCCGACCTGGGCAACGTTGCGCAGTTCGCGCTGGTGCTCCCGCCGGCGGTCGCAGAGGAGATCGGAGCCGGGCAGCGCCCGGTCGGGCTGGTCGCCTCGACGACCAGCCTGCCGACCGGGGCAGAGGAGCGGGCCGCGGTCGTCGCGCTCGCGACCGCCGTCCCGGAGCTGGGCGTGCAGGTGGAGCGTGGCTGGAACGGTGGTTCGTCGGCCGGGGTGTGGGTCGTGGTGCTCAGCGCGTTGCTGCTCGGGCTCGCGGCCTCTGGTACGTCCGTCGCGCTCGCCGCGGCCGAGATCGGGCCCGACCTGGCGACGCTCGCCGCCGTCGGTGCCCCGCCGCTCGTGCGTCGTCGGGTGGCGGCTGCGCAGGCGGGCGTGCTCACGATCGTGGGGGTCGGGTTCGGTGTGCTCACGGGCCTGCTGCTCGGTCGCGTCTTCGTCACGGCGGGCGGGAACCAGTGGGACGTCATCGCTCCGCAGCTGGTCATCGTCACGCCCTGGCCCGCGGTGGCCGCGATCCTGATCGGGATGCCCGTCCTGGCGATGCTCGGGGCGTTCGTCCTCACGCGGTCACGGTTGCCACTGGTCCGCCGGCTGGCTGCGTGAGGTCTTGTCGCGGGCCGTCCGGAGGGGGACGGTCCGCGACGCCCGACCGGAGGTGCCGGAGGTGCCGTCAGGCGTCGGTCGGACGGGTGAGCACCAGCACGGCGCGCGCGAGCGTCCCGCTGAGCTCCTCGTCGACGGCGTCCTGGCCGGCGAGCACGGCGCTGCGCAGGGCGTCCTCGTAGACCGCGGTGATCATCTGCAGGGCCTGCTGCGTCTCGAGGACGAACTCGCGCCCGGCCCGGTCCAGGGCCCGGTGCACGATCGGCACGAGCGACGAGCGGAACCGGTCGCGGTAGGCGAGGAACTCGGTCGACACCGACGGGTCGCGCATGGCGAGGAGGGCGAACTCGCCGGTGACCAGGCACCACTGCCGGTTGTCGAACGGTCCGCGCATGAGGGCCAGGACGAGGGCGCCGATGGTCGGTTCGTCGAGGGGCTGCACGGCGGCCTCGAGCTGCGGGCGCAGGGCGTCGACCTGCTCGTCGAGGCTGGACAGGCGCAGCTCGTGCTCACGTTCCATGAGCGCGAAGAAGAGCTCCTCCTTGGTGGAGAAGTTCGAGTAGAACGCGCCGCGGGTGAACCCGGCGCGCTCGCAGACCTGCTCGACGGTGGCCGCATGAACGCCCTGTTCGGCGAAGACCTCGTACGCTGCATCGAGTAGGCGTTCGCGCGTGCGTCGGCGGCGTGCCGACTCGGGGGGCGCGACGGGGGAAGCAGCAGGGGGAGTGGCAGGGGAACCGGCAGGGTCGCCGGTGCCGGCGTCGTCGTGGCCGGTCATGTCCTGCACCTCGATCCTCTGACGGAGGCTCCTCGGTCGTCCTGACCCGCCCCCTGCTCGTCCCGACCCGCGTGCTGTCGCGTCGGCAGCGTCAGTCTAGTTGCCGATGCACGAATGTATCGGATACGTTCCCGTATCGGATACGACGGCGTATCGAACCGGGGGTCGCCGCGCGGCCCCGCCTTCCTCACACCGGGAGCAACCGTGTCCTCCGTGCTCTACCGCCTCGGCCGCGCGGTGTTCCGCGCCAGGCGCAGGGTCGCCGTCCTGTGGGTCGTCGTGCTCGTCCTCATGGGCGCCGGCGCGGCGCTGTTCAACCAGGGCACCGACAACACGTTCTCCATCCCCGGCACCGAGTCCGGCGAGGCGCTCGCCCAGCTCAGTCGCACGTTCCCGCAGGTCAGCGGCACCTCCGCGAGCCTGGTCGTCGTGGCCCCCGACGGGCAGGACGTGCACGACGAGGGCGTGCAGACGCCCGTCGAGACCGCCGTCACCGCCTTCGGGGAGGTCGACGGCGTCTCCGCGGTCACCGACCCCTACAGCGACACGGTCACCGGCGCGATCTCCGACGACGGCCAGGCGCTCGTCGTCACCATCCAGGTCTCCGGGCAGAGCAACACCGTCAGCACCGAGCTCCTCGACGCGGTCTCCGGGATCACCGACACGCTCGAGGGCGAGCTGCCGGACGGCTCCCAGGTCTCGCTCGGGGGTGATCTCTACGGCAACCAGGTGCCGACCGTGAGCATCACCGAAGGCCTCGGTGTCGTCATCGCGCTCGTCGTCCTCATCATCACGTTCGGCTCGTTCCTCGCCGCCGGGATGCCGCTGCTCACGGCGCTGCTGGGCGTCGCGCTGTCCATGTCCGCGATCTACGTCGCCACCGCGTTCGCGACGATCTCCTCGACGACACCGCTGCTCGCGCTCATGCTCGGCCTGGCCGTCGGCATCGACTACGCGCTGTTCATCATCTCCCGGCACCAGGGCCAGCTGCGGGCCGGCATGGACCCCGAGGAGTCGACCGCCCGGTCGCTGGCCACCGCCGGGTCCGCGGTCGTGTTCGCCGGGCTCACCGTGATGATCGCGCTCGTCGGGCTGGCCGTCGCACGCATCCCGTTCCTCACCGTGATGGGCGTCGCAGCCGCGTGCGGGGTCGGGATCGCCGTCGTCATCGCGCTCACCCTGACCCCCGCCCTGCTCGGGTTCGCGGGGGACCGGCTGCGTCCGGGGTACCGCCGCGACCGCAAGGCCGCCCGCCGGACGGAGCGGGCCGCCGCTCACAAGGCCGCGGGATCCGCGCCGGCCGTCGAGGCGTCGGAGACCGCCGGTGCCACGACGGGTGCCGCAGCGGCCGCACCCGTCGACCACCGGCACGACCCCGTCGTCGCACCCGAGGGGCACAACCGGTTCTTCCTCGGCTGGGTGCGCACCGTGACCCGGTGGCCCGTCGTGACGATCCTGCTCGTCGTCCTCGGGCTCGGTGCGCTCACGCTGCCCGCCCGCGACCTGCGGCTCGCGCTGCCCGACGCCGGCTCGCAGCCCGAGGGGTCGGCCGCCCGGGTCACCTACGACCTGCTGGCCGAGTACTTCGGCCCCGGGTACAACGGGCCGCTCATCGTCACCACCACCATCGTCGGCTCGACCGACCCGCTCGGACTGATGGCCGACCTGCAGGCCGAGATCGAGCCGATGGCCGGCGTCGCCGCCGTGCCGCTGGCCACCCCGAACCAGAACGCCGACACCGGCATCGTGCAGGTCATCCCCGAGGGCGGGCCCGACTCCGCCGAGACCAAGCAGCTCGTGCAGGACATCCGCGACCGGCACGACGAGCTGCAGCAGAAGTACGGCGTCGACATCGCCGTGACCGGCACGACGGCCGTCGGCATCGACATCTCGGCCCTGCTCGGCGCGGCCCTGCTGCCGTTCGGCATCTTCGTCGTCGGGCTCTCGTTCGTGCTGCTCACGATGGTGTTCCGGTCGCTGTGGGTGCCGCTGAAGGCGACGGTCGGGTACCTGCTGTCCGTCGGGGCGGCGTTCGGCGTCATCGCGCTCGTCTTCGAGCAGGGCTACGGCGCCGACGCCCTCGGCGTGGACCGGCTCGGACCCGTGATCAGCTTCATGCCGATCGTGCTCATGGGCGTGCTGTTCGGCCTCGCGATGGACTACGAGGTGTTCCTCGTCTCCCGGATGCGCGAGGACTACGTGCACGGCGGCGACGCCCGCCGGGCCGTCACGACCGGGTTCGTGTCCTCGGCCAAGGTCGTGACGGCCGCCGCGATCATCATGTTCTCCGTGTTCGTGGCCTTCGTGCCCGAGGGCGACGTGAACATCAAGCCGATCGCGCTCGGCCTGGCCGTGGGTGTGGCCGTGGACGCGTTCGTCGTGCGCATGACGCTCGTGCCCGCGGTGCTGCACCTGCTCGGCGACCGGGCCTGGCACATGCCGCGCTGGCTCGACCGCGCGCTGCCCTCGTTCGACGTCGAGGGCGAGAGCCTGGCCCGCGAGATCACGCTCGCCGACTGGCCCGAACCCGGGGCCACCGACGCGCTGGCCGCCGACGGGCTGCGGCTCGACGCGCCCGACGGGCACCCGCTGTACGCCGACGTGTCGTTCCGGGTGCCCGAGGGCGACGTCCTCGTCGTCGCCGGGCCGCACCGCAGCGGACGGACCGCGCTGCTGCTCACGCTCGCCGGACGCGCGCACGCCGAGTCCGGGACGCTCAAGGTCGCGGGTTTCGTCGCCCCCGAACGTGCGCCGGCCATCCGGGGGCGGGTGGCCGTCGCGCCCCTTGCCCGGGCGCTCGACCCCGTGGGCGTGCTGCGCGAGGCGTTCGCCACCGCGGCGCCGATCGTCGTGGTCGACGACCTCGACACCGTCGCCGACCCGGCCCTGCGGCACGCCGTGGCGACCGAGCTCGTCGCGGCACGGGCCGCGGCCGCCACGGGCGGGCGCCCCCTCACCCTCGTCGTCAGCTGCCTGGCACCCGACGGCCTCGCGGGTCTGCTGCCCGCCGACGTCCGCACGCACGACGTCGTCCTCGTCGACCGCACCGACCTCGCGAAGGCGCTCTGATCCCCATGCCGCAGCTGTCCACGATCCTCATGCAGCCCGAACGCGCACGGGCCCACGGCCGCGCCGGCCGGGTGTCCCTCCTCGGCCTCGTCCTCGTCCCCCTCGTCGTTGGAGGGCTGCTGACCTGGGCGCTCTGGCAGCCCACCGAGCACCTCGACCGCATGCAGGCGGCCGTGGTGAACCTCGACACCCCGGTGCAGCTCAACGGGCAGACCGTCCCGCTCGGACGGCAGCTGACGTCCGCGCTCGTGACGTCGACGGGCTCCGGCGCGAGCGAGGACACCGACGCGGTGCCCGACGTCGCCGGGTCGACCTCGACCCAGAACTTCACGTGGGTCATCACCGACGCGGACGACGCCTCCGAAGGGCTCGTCGACGGCCGCTACGCCACGGTCGTGACCATCCCGTCCGACTTCTCCGCGGCAGCCACCTCGGCCGCGGGCGGGGACGCGTCGGCCGCCGTGCAGGCCACGATCGACATCGCCACCAGCGAGCGCTCCCGGCTGGTCGACAGCGCCGTCTCGCAGGCCGTGACCAGCACGGCCGTCAGCCTGCTCAACACCCAGCTGACCAACGCGTCCCTGAACAGCGTGTTCCTCAGCTTCACCACGCTGCACGACAGCCTCGGCCAGGCCTCCGACGGCGCCGCCCAGGTCGCCGACGGCGCCGGGCAGCTCGCCGACGGCACCACCGAGCTGGCCGCCGGCACCGTCTCGCTCGCGGACGGCATGGCGCAGCTCGCCTCGGGGGCCGACGACCTCACGCAGGGCGTCGGTGCGCTCACCAACGGTGCCGACGACCTCGCCGACGGGCTCGACCAGATCGCCTCGCAGACCGCGGCCTCCGCGCAGACGGCGAACGCCGCCGTGCCGCAGGCCCAGCAGCTCGGGGCGGGCATGGACGCGCTGAACGCGGGGATCAACGGGAACCCGGGTGTGGCGACCGGCGTCAGCGGGCTCGCCCAGGGGACCGCAGGCGTCCAGCAGACGGCCGCCGCCGTGCTCGACGCGCTGCACGCGGCGACCCAGGCCTGCGTGGCCGGGGTCCCGGACACGTGCCAGGCCGCCGCGGACATCGTCGTCGCCCAGCAGGGCACGGCGCCCGTTGCCGGGCACGACACGCTCACCGCGCTGTCCGCCCAGGTCGCGGCCGGTGCCGCCGCGCTCAACACCTCGGTGAACGTCGGCACGGCGACCACCCCGCCGCTGACCAGCAGCGTCACGCAGCTCACCGCGGGCGTGCACCAGCTCGTCGACGGCGTCTCCGCCTCCGCCACCGGTCTGGGCACCCTCAGCGGCTACCTGCAGCAGTCGGCCGACGGCGCGAGCCAGCTCGCCGACGGCGCCGGTCAGGCCGCCACCGGCGCGGCCCAGCTCGCCTCGGGCATGCACGGCGCGGCGACCGGTGCGACCGACCTGTCGACCGGTGCGGCCCAGCTCGGCTCAGGCGCCGGCGACCTGTCCTCCGGCACCGACGAGCTCGCCTCCGGCCTCGACCAGGCCGTCGACCAGGTCCCGACCTACACCGACGACGAGGCGCAGACGATGGCCGACGTGCTCGGCACCCCGGTCGTCGCCGACGAGGGCGAAGAGGACCAGGCCGCCCTGTTCGGCTCCACGAGCGTGCCGTTCCTCGCGACCGTCGCCCTCTGGCTCGGGGCGCTGGCCACGTTCGTCGTCATCGGCGCGGTCGGCCGCAAGACCCTCGGATCCACGCAGCCGTCAGCGGTCATCACGCTGCAGCAGTTCGCCCCCGGCGCGCTCGTCGGCATCCTGCAGGGGCTGGCGATCACGGCCGTGATGGCCGGTGCGCTCGACCTCAGCCCGGGCGGCTGGGTCGCGTTCGCGTCGGTGGCCGTGCTCGCCGGCGTCGCGTTCGCCGCCGTCAACCAAGGGCTCGTCGCGGTCCTCGGCGGGATCGGTCGGTTCGTGTCCGTGGTGATCGCCGTGATCGGCCTCGCAACGGCCGTCATCTCGACCGTGCCGTCGGTGCTCGTGGACGTGGCCGGCGTGCTGCCGCTCAACGCCGCCCTCGACGGGTTGCAGGGCGTGGTGCTCGGCGACGGCGGGGTCGGCGGCGCGATCGTGCTGCTGCTCGTCTGGACGCTCTTCGGCCTGGCCCTGACGATGTCGGCGGTGGCCCGCCGGCGCGTGGTCCCTGCCGGTCAGCTCGCCCGTTGGACGCGCGCCGCCTGACCCGCCCGCGGCTGGCCGCTGGCGTCTGTGCAGGTCACGGACACATCTCGATCCTCAGTTCGCACACAGGAAGGTCGGCGCGTCGTTACGCTCGCCCCATCCACGGGGGTGTCGACCCCCGTCCGAGCGTGTTCCAGGGGGTCGTCGTGGGCGTGGTTCCGATGTCGTCAGCAGGGGCGCGATGGGCCTCGTGGGTGGTCAGGCTCACCGCAGTCGTCGGGGCGTTCTGCCTCCTGGTGACGGCCGCTGCGGGGTCGCCGGCGCGGGCGGACGAACGACACGCCTCCGCCGCGGACGGAGGGAAGGTCGTCGGCCGTGTCACCGACACCGCCCGGCGTCCGGTCGTCGGCGCTCGGGTCGAGGTGCTCGAGGTGCTCGACCCGGACGGCGAGACGCGGCTGGTGGCGTCCGCGACCACAGGCAAAGACGGCCGCTACACGGCCACCGCCGTGTCGGCCGGCACGTACCGGGTGCACGTGATCCCGCGCGAGGGCACGGGCCTGGCCGCGCAGTACCAGCCGGCGGCGCCCAGCGTGCTGGAGGGGGACGACGTCACCGTCCGGGCGGGGCGGACGACCCGCGGTGTGGACGTTGCGCTCCGGCCGGAGTCGCAGATCAGCGGTGTCGTGCGCGACGCGAACGGCGACGCCGTCCCGGGGATCCAGGTCACGGCCGACCTCTTCGTCGACGGCATCGGCGTGTGGATCTCGACCGGGACGACCACGACGACCGCGAGCGGCGGCTACACCCTGCGCGGTCTGCCTGCGGGCATCTACCGGATCGGCTTCGAGAGCCTGGCGACCCCGTCCCCGTTCGTCGTGCAGTACTACCCCGGCGTCGGCACGACGTGGCAGGCAACGGGGATAGCGGTCGCGGTCGGGAAGAGCGTCACCCACATCGACGCGACGCTGGCGGCGCCGGCGCAGATCTCGGGAGCCGTGACGAACGAGTCGGGTGCGGCCATCCCCGGAACCAGGGTGACCGCCTACGCGATGGACGGCGCCAACTACAGCCTGGTGAGTGAGACCCTCACCGCTGACGACGGCTCCTACGTCCTCGGTGGGCTGGCCCCCGGCGGATACCGGGTCTCGTTCAGCGCACCTGCCAGCTACACGACCTTCTACCCGGGCGTGGACACACTCGCCGACGCCAGCACGCTGACCGTCGAGGGCGGTGGGCGCCTGGCCGGCATCGATGCGAGGTTCGTCCTGGGCGGTTGGGCTGACCCCGACGACCCGGTCACCGGTGGGATTCTGCGTGGCACCGTCAGCAGCGACGGGGGCGCCCCGGTCGTCGGTGTCGACGTCACGGCCTTCCAGCTCGTGGACTCCGAGTGGGGTTCCCTCTGGTACTACGCGGGCTCGGGGGTCACAGGCCTCGACGGCTCCTACGAGGTCGCCGGTGTGGCCGACGGCACCTACCGGCTCGGTTTCGGCGACCCCGCCGGCACGCACCTGACCACCTACTACCCGTCGGCCTCGGACGTCGGCTCCGCGACCTCGGTCCAGGTCGTCGATGCCGCGGTCGTTGACGGCCTCGATGTCCGGATGTCCGCCGCCGGGGTGATCAGCGGCACCGTGACCGTGGCGGGCGCCGGTGAGGTGCCGCCGACGGCCTACGTGAGCGTCTACCGGGCCGACGAGATCGACGGGTCGGTCTCCTGGTCGTACGTCACCGCGACAGGGCTCGGCACGGACGGCGCCTACCGGATCGGCGCGCTCCCGTCCGGCACGTACCGGGTGGGCATCGACGACTACGGGACGGAACCCGTCTACGCCCCTGCTTTCTACCCGGCCTCCGCCGACCTCTTCGGGGCCGCGGACGTGGTCGTGACCGCCGGTTCCGTGAGCAGCGGGATCGACGTGGTGCTCACAGCGCTCGCGGGCGGGCTCGTCCCGAGCGCGTAGCCGGGCGGTCACGGGCGAGCCGTCCGGCCAGCTGGGGCCTCTTGGAAGGACGCCTAGGGTGGGCAGGTCCCGTCCCCAAGGAGGCCCCATGACCGACGTGTCCGCCCCGACCTGGGACAAGGTGCGGGACGCCGTGGCGCGCGCGCTCGCAGGCCTGTCCGACGGCGCCTTCGTGGTGATCGGCGAACCCGAGCCCGTGCGCACGCGGCACGCTGGTCTGCGTGGCCTGCTCGGTGGTCGTGCAGCGCCGACGCCGACCCGGTTCGTCCAGGTGCGACGGGACGGCGACTGGTTCGGCGCGGAGTGCGTCGGGGCGCAGTCGTTCGGCGGCCCGTACCCGGTGGACGCGGCGACGGATGCCCGGCTGCGCGCGCTCGGGTGGTCCGCACCAGGCGATGCCGGCTACGAGTCGATGGGCGGACCGGCGTATCGGCATGAGGAGCCCGTCACTGCGGCAACCGCGGTCGCCGCGTTGCTCGTGGCCTCGCTGGGTTCGCTGGGGCTCGACCCCTCCGGACCGCTCGAGCTGACCGGCGGGCACTGACCCTCGCCTCGCCCCAGTCGCCCGCGACCGGGGTGCGGGCCGTTCCTGCGCCCCGGGCGGATCGCTAGGTTGAGCCGCGGACTCGCCGCGACGCCCGTCGGGGGAGCACGACCAAGGAGGTGCACGTGATCGACTTCGAGAACGCGTCGTTCAAGAAGCTGACCGAGTGGGATGCGGACAAGGCGCGTGAGGACCTGCAGGACCTGCTGGTCCCGGACGAGGTCGTCCAGCTGGCGTTCAAGGGCGTGCGTGACTCGGTGACGTTCACGAGCCGGCGGATCATCGCGATCAACACGCAGGGCATGACGGGCAAGAAGAAGGACATGACCTCGCTGCCCTACGGCAAGGTGCAGGCGTTCTCGATCGAGACGGCCGGCACGTTCGACCTGGAGTCCGAGCTCGAGCTGTGGTTCTCCAGCCTGGGCCGCGTCCGGCTCGAGTTCGGTCGCGGCGTCGACATCCGGGGCGTGAGCCGCGTCCTCGGGGAGCACGTGCTCTGAGGCGCGGTTCCGTCGGGCGCCTCCACGTCCGCCCCTGCCGTCCGGGGGCCTGTGGAGGCGCCGCACGGGCACCCGCCCGAGGTCGGTAGCCTGCGGCGGCCGGGTGCCGGACGGTCCCGTCTCACCGAGCCCGGGGCCGGCCCTGACCTCTGCGGGCCGGACCAGAACAGGACCCTGCTCATGTCGTCGCCCGTCACGTCGGACCCCGTGCCCGTCTATCCGCCGCTGCTCGCCCAGGGCGTGGGCGGGTCGGGCCCGCGAGACGCACCTGACGACGCGCCCGGTCCTGACGACGCCATCGGTCCTGATGACGCGCCCCGTCCTGACGACGCGTCAGCCGAGCCGTCGTCCGAGACGCGTCGGCGACTCGTCCTGGTGCTCGTCGTGCTGGGTGTCGCCGGGGTGGTATTCGCACTGCTCGTCGTCGCGCTGGTCCGAGGGCTCTCCGGCCTCGGCTCGAGCGTGCACGGCGGTTCCGCGACGGACGTCGGCTGGGAGGCGCAGGGGGACCCGATCACCGAACGACCGGGCTGGGACCCGCTCGTCGCGCACGGGCAGGAGCTGAGCGACACCTACCTGGCGATGGTCGACGACGGCACGATCTACGAGCTCGTCCCGCGCACGCAGGAGGGCCTGAACTACGTCCACGACTTCCTGCTGCTGCTCGCCGACGAGAACGGCGCGCTGAAGTTCATGACGACGACCAGCGACGACCCGGCGGAGCTGGACGCGACGATCCAGGAGCGCTGGGACCGCTTCGACGAGCTCGAGCGGATCTTCCTCGCGGGGGAGGACTTCGATGTCGACATCAGCATCACCGACAGTGACGGCACCACCTACACCTCGGACGGGCTGAACCACTGGGACGACGCCCCGTGAGGACCGCCCTACCCGCCTCGCTCAGTCGCAGCTGTCGCAGCGGCCGGTGGCCGGGAGGGCCATCGAGCACGTCGGGCAGATCAGGACCGGGGCCTCGCGGACGGCGGACGGCCGCGCGACGGGGGTCCGGGGTGCGCGCGGGGCGCGGGGTGCGCGCGGTGCTCGCACCGGCGCCGCTCGGACGACGCCCGCGGGCTCGGTGACCTCGAACCCGCGCTTGCGCAGGATCGCGACGGCTGCCTCCGGGCCGCTGTCGAACTCGTCCGAGCTGGCCAGGCGACCGGTGGCGAACCGATGGGCGAGGCCGAGCAGGGCCCTCGCGTCGTAGCTGCGGCCCTCGTGCACGAGCGTGTGCTCGTACGACGGCGCGAAGCCGTACAGCTGGAGGAACTCCTCGCGACCCCGGTCGTCGTGCTCGGCGATCGCCTGGAGGACATGCTGCTTCGACACAGAGGAGAACGTGGCCACGACAAATGAGCGTACGTCGCCGCGGGCCTGCTCCCGTCCACCGGGGTCCTGCCGTCCGGGTCCCGCCACGTGCGGTCCGCGCGGCTCGTGCCTACGGTGGGCCGGACGCGTCCGCACCGACGCGGGCGCCGGTCCTGGGGGGTTGGCATGGCACACGGCGACATCACGCACATCGACATCCCGGTCGGCGACGTGGACCGGGCGAAGGCCTTCTACGGTGAGCTGTTCGGCTGGGACATCCGCGACTTCCCCGGCTACGAGGGCTACCCCATGTGGCAGGCGCCCAACAAGATCAGCGGCGGCGGCCTCGCCCCCCGCAGCGACGACTTCCGCTCTCCGCGTTCCTACGTCGAGGTCGACTCGATCGACGACACGCTCGCGAAGGTCACGGCGCAGGGCGGCCGGGTGGCGATGCCGAAGTCGGAGATCAGCCCGACGAGCTGGTGGGCGGCGTTCGTCGACCCCGACGGCAACGAGGTCGGTCTCTACGAGGGCACGACCGACGCCGGCGGATCGGTCTGAGCGGATCGCTCCGCGCTCGTGCCCCGCGCCTCCGCACGTGCCGGTGGGCTAGGTTCGCCCGGTGAGCACGGCGGGCGTGATCGGCGGCGGCCCGGCGGGCCTGATCGCCGCTGAGGTGCTGGCCCGCGCGGGCGTGAGCGTCACGGTCTACGAGCGGATGCCGTCACCGAGCCGCAAGTTCCTGCTCGCGGGCCACGGCGGGCTCAACATCACGCACTCCGAGGACCGTGCCCGCATGCTGCCCCGGTACGGCCGCTCGGCCGACCGGCTCGCTCCCATGCTCGACGTGTTCGGCCCCGACGACCTGCGCGCGTGGTGCGCGGGCCTGGGGGAGCCCACGTTCGTCGGGTCGAGCGGGCGGGTGTTCCCGCAGTCGTTCCGCGCGACGCCGCTGGTCCGCGCGTGGCTGACCCGTCTGACCGAGCTCGGCGTCGACGTCCGACGCCGGCACCGCTGGACCGGCTGGACGGACGACGGATCGCTGCGCGTCACCGGCCCCGACGACGTGACCAGCGAGGTCGCGCACGACGCCGTGCTCTTCGCGCTCGGCGGCGCGTCCTGGCCACGGCTCGGCGCGGACGGCGGCTGGGTCGGCCCGTTCACGGAGCGGGGGATCGAGGTCGCCCCGCTGCGCCCGGCCAACGTCGGCCTGCGCGTCGACTGGACCGACACGTTCGTCGACCGCTTCCCGGGCACCCCGCTCAAGCACGTCGCCCTGACCGTCCGCGGCCACGACGGCCCCCCGTCGCGCGGCGACGCGATGCTCACCCGGACCGGCATCGAGGGTGGCCCCGTCTACGCCCTCGGCGTCCCCGTCCGTGACGCCCTCGACGCCGACGGCCGGTGCACCCTGCTGGTCGATCTGCGCCCCGACCTCACCGCCGACCAGCTCACGGACCGCCTCCGCACCCGTCGCCCCAAGGACTCCCGCACGAGCTGGCTGCGCCGCACCCTCGGCCTGGACCACGCCTCCGTCGCCCTGATGTGGGAGGCGACCGCCGGCGCCCTACCCGACGACCCTGCCGCAACCGCCGCCCTCGTCAAGGCCGTGCCCGTCACGATCACCGGGACCATGCCGATCGACCGCGCGATCTCCACGGCCGGCGGCGTCACCTGGTCGCAGGTCGACGAGCACCTCATGCTCCGCACCCTGCCCGGCACGTTCGTCGCCGGCGAGATGCTCGACTGGGAGGCGCCCACGGGCGGCTACCTGCTGCAGGCCTCGTTCAGCACGGGGGTGGTGGCGGCGCGGGGGATGCTGGCGTGGCTGGGGCCAGATACGTAGAACGGTAGTGTTTGGCTCCGAATATCGGGAGCGTAAGGGCGCGCAAGACGGTCTCGTCTGAGAGTGCCTCACCTACCGGGAGTCAGCGGCCCTGACCTGCATGCGCGTCTCAGCCCCGGTGTCCGCACGGCGTGCCAAGCTGACGTTCATGGTGACTGGTCAGCCGATGCGCGCCTGGCTGCTGATGGCTGCTGGCGACGACCGCGGCCACGGCGGTAACGCCGGTTACGACGACCAGGTCGATTCGCACTACACGTGGGACAGCAAGGTTCCGAACCACAAGAACCCGCGTGTCGGTGACTCGGTCGCCATCTGGGACAAGGAACGTTTGCTCGGGGTGTCGGTCATCGAGCAGATCGTGACGTCACTCGGCACCAAGACACTGAACCGCTGCCCACATTGCGGCACGACTCGGATTTCCTCACGCAAGACGGTGCTACCTCAGTTCCGGTGCATGAAGTGCCACGAAGAGTTCTCGATCCCTCGATCCGAGGTTGTCGAGGTGACGCACTACACCGCTCGCTACGACGCGGCGTGGACGGCGCTGGACGGAATCCTGACCGGCCGTGAGGTCCGTGGTCTCGCGGTCAACGCTGGCGAGTTCAACTCCATCCGTTCGCTCGACTGGGATGCCGTGCGCGCGGCGTTCGTAGCGAAAGGTGCCGATCGCGCCGTGCATCGGGTCGAGGCGCGTGTCGATCTCAGTTGGGGGTCCGCCACGGGCGGGCGCGTGGAGTTCTCCCAAGGCTTCGATCACGCCCTCGTCCGGGTCCGGCGTGGCCAACAGCAGTTCCGTGAGCACATCCTCGCGACGCAAGGGAGCGTGTGCGCCTTCACGGGGGATGCACCCCCTCGCGTGCTTGAGGCCGGTCACCTGTACAGCTACGCACGACTCGGTACTCACGTCGAGCACGGCGGCGTGATGCTCCGCCGCGACATCCATCGGTTGTTCGACGATGGGCTCCTCGCGGTGGAACCGAACCGACTCCGTGTCGACGTCGCGCCGAGCCTGGCGGTGTATCCGCAGTACGCCCGCCTCGACGGTGAGCCGCTGAGCCTGCGGCTGCGTGATCAGCAGGTCGAGTGGTTGGCCAAGCACTGGGACGAGCACCGTGTCGGGTCGTGACGACGCGGGGGCTACCTCGGCTTTCGCTCGTAGCGCGAGCGCTGGTACTCCGTGACCCATGCGCGGGTCGACCGCCACTGTCCGTCGTCGCCCCGTTGGGCCTTGAGGCGTCCGCGCTGTGCGGCGGTGCGGAGGGCGATCACGCTGGTCCCGCGTGAGGCGAGTGACGCGAGCGGAACCAGTTGGGCGGGTCCGGCGAGGGTTGGGACCACGAACCGCAGGGTGCCGGCGGCTACCTGCTGCAGGCCTCGTTCAGCACCGGGGTGGTCGCGGGGGATGCTGGCGTGGATCGACTCGCGGGGGTCGACCGGCTGATCGGGTCAAGGTCGCACTGCAGCGGGCCGATGCCTAGTCGTCACGATGGAGGCGCACAAGGCGAGGGGGACGGCATGCGGGTTCTGGCCGGCGTCACCACGCTGCTCATGGTGTGGATGTGCGCCTACTGGACTCGCGCCCTCATCAATCCGGAACGCCACCGCGCCGCATGGGCCAGGTTCTACCGGATTCTCGTCCTGTCGTCGCCGATGTCGCCGACCAGGTTCGCGCGGATGGCTGTGACCCTGAACTTCATGATGGGCCCGATGACAGTCATCGCGCTCGCGGGGGTCGTCGTGGCCGACCCGGCTGCGCCGGTCGGTGCAACCGGCCCCGTGCTGCTCGTCGGTCTCGTCGCGTTCGTCTTCGTCGCGGCCCTCGGGGTCCTCCTCCTGATCGTCGCCGCGAGCGGCAGACCCCGGCTTCTGGTTCTCCGGCCGTTGCGTGACCTGTCCGAGGACGAGATCGATCGGTGGCTCACCCCGCCCGAGCCAAGCGCGGGGATGAGGAGCGCTTCGGGTCGTGACGATGCGGCGCGGTGAGTTCGGACGAGGACGCCCGTTCCGACCACCGGGCAGACGCGGGTGTGTGGGGCCCCCGCCTACGCCTCGGCGTAGTCGACGTACGGGTGCGCGAACTCCCGCCCCCAGAGCGTGGCCCGTTCGGCGCGGGTCAGCCCCACCTGGTCGCACACGTCGTCCCAGCCGTCGACGACCGCCGCACGGACGCGGCCGATGTTGTCGATGGCCTGCGCGTCCGTCAGCAGGAACTCGCCGGCGACCTCCCGGCACAGCCGCAGCTGGCTGGCGCGTCGGCCGTCGGCGGTGATGCCGATCGCCTGCGTGGCCGTGTTCGTCGAGCGGCGCTGCGGGGCGATGTCGTAGGCCGGTGTGAGCGACAGGCGCGTCCCGTCCCAGAAGGCCGCGTGGTTGCGCAGGTGATCGTCGGTGTTGCCGACGAGCACGTTGATCACCAATCGTGTGAACAGCTCACGGAGCGTGCCGGGCACGTCGGCCCATGGTCCGGTGCGGACCTGCTGCGCCATGAGCGCGTAAGAGCCGTAGCGGGCGCTTGACTCCGACAGGCCCAGCACGGTCAGCATCGACAGCATCTGCCTCCGGGCGATGCCCGCCTGCCCGTCGGGTCCGGCCAGCGCCTGCCGGTCGAACCGTTCGACGAGCAGCACGTCCTTGCCGCCGGCGTGTACGACGGACACCGGTGCGACGTCGGCGCCCGCCCGTGCGGCGAGCAGCATCGCCGCACCTTCCGCCTTGACCACGGGCCGGTCGTCGGTGCTCGAGGAGAACTTGGCGATCAGGTGTCGGTCACCGTCGTGCAGCAGCGCCTTCGGGCGTGCGCCACCGATGCTCGTGCCGTGCCCGACGGCAGCCAGGGCGGGGGGCAGGTGCTCACCGCGCTCGACGAGTGCGGCCCCCTCCATGAGCTGGTCCAGGGACGCGCGCTGCTCGCGCGGCACGTACTGCGTCGGTGACTCCTGGAAGTCCAGTGCGCCGATGCGGTCGCTGCCTGAGCGGAGCAGGTAGGTGACCTCGGACAGATGGACGTCCGGGTCGTGGCCGACCTCGAGGTTGATGACACGGCGGCCCCACGCGTCCGGTGCGGCGTCTCGCAGGCACCCCGCGAGCGCCAGCGGGTCACGGTGGGCCACCCGGGTCGGGTCGAGCACCTCGGAGCCCAGTGGCAGCTCGGGCGGGTAGAGGGAGATCGCGTCCGGGCGGGCGCGGTAGCTGGCGGCGTACCGGAACGCGAGCACGGGCTCGCCGGCCAGGGCCGTGCCCGTGGCCTGCAGCACACCGGCGACGACGGGCGACGTGGCTCCGGGCAGCCACACCCACACGTACGCGCGGGTGCCGGGCTGCTCAGAAATCATCGCTGATCTCTGCCTTCGGCTGGCGTACCCGCTGGGGGAGGAGCGCGAGCGTCGCCCTGGTCCGGTCGGCGACCCCGGGCAGCTCTGCGGTGTCCACGCCGAAGAGTGGGACCCCGCACACGACTGCCGCTTCGAGCGCGGTGCCGAGGGCGGTGCCCGGAGCGCCCTTCTCGAGGCGGGCGACGAGGGTCGGTGTCACCCCGATCCGCCCGGCCAGCTCGGCGGCGGTCCACCCGAGCTCTCGGCGGGCGATCGCGATTTGGGTGCCGAGTGCGCGCGCTGCGTCGAGCGTGGCCGGCAGGTACGTGTGAGTCCGCCTCGGCACAAGTGACCTCCTATAGAACGCGATTTACGTCTGTAAATATCGGTCTATGATCGCTCGTGATGTCAGGCCTGACAAGACCTCGCCGGCTCGTGAGGCGGGACGGTCGGGCCGTCAGGCAGGTCAGAGCCGATGTGCTGCGCACAGCCCAGAAGAACTGGAGCAGAGCAAGAAGGGCGCCTCGCCCGACGTGCGTCGCGTCCGCGCACCGCCCGTTCAGCCGACGCCCTGGTCGAAGACGACCCAGCGTCCGTCCTGCTGCACCAGGAGGTAGCCCCAGCCGATCTGCTCGCCCTCGGGCAACGAGCCGTCGGAGCCGTGGACGACGACCTGGACCGGGACGCCGATGACGTCCTCGCCGTCGTGGCGGGTCCCCGCACCTGTGTCGGCGTACGGTTCGTCGATCTCGACCAGGTCGATCCGGGTGCCGAGCCAGGTCTCGGGGATCGCGCCGTCCTCGCTCAGGGTGGCCAGGGCGTCGCGATCGCGGGCGTTGATCGCCGCGACGTAGGCCTGGACGACCTCGGTCGGGTCGGCGTCCGTGGGTGGAACCGTGACGTGCTGCGGTTCGGAGCAGGCTGCCAGGGTCGTCGCGAGCAGGAGCAGCAGGGCTGTGCCGGCCGAGCGGGTCATGGGGGAAGGGTGCCACGCGCACCGTGCTGCCGGTGGGGGTTCGAGGCCACGACCTGCGAGTGCGTGTGGGCGGCGGCGTCGAGACGCCCATGTGCGTGAGGTGTCGCCGTTACTCTCGCCGAGCATGGGGGATCACGGAAGTACCAGGGTGCGCCGGGTCGTCGCGGCGATGACCTCGTCCTTGCTCCTGACGCTCGCCGGCTGTGCCGCGGGTGCGGGCGCGGGTGATGCCGACGGAGCCGTGGAGGCGCGGACGGAGCTCGTGGACTTCCTGCAGAAGACCGCGATGAGCGCCCACACGACCGACGTGAACGACGTCGCTCGCGCCGCCGTCGGGCTGCAGGGCCCGCGGCTGATCGGCATCGACCCTGCGGAGTCTCCGTCCGACTCGTCCATCGGGACGCTCACGTTCGTGGTGTGGGTGGCGGCGCCGCCGTACACGGGCACGGACCTGGATGCGGACCCCGATCCTGACCCCGTCCCGCGCTGCGTCGAGGTCGAGTTCGACCCGTGGGGCAAGGTGGGTGAGTTCGGCACGGACGACGGCCTCACGTCCGTGGAGTGCCCGGCCGACCTCACGGAGGTCGCACCCCCGCCTTCGGGCGAACCCGCGGCGGCCCCGAACGCGGAGGAGGCCATCAGGCAGGTGCTGGAGGCGCTGCCGGCGGACGACGCCGACGCGGATGCGATCGCGCAGCAGATCACCGCGTTGCTCGAGGAGCCGGAGGACGGGCGCCCGCTCGCGGAGGTGCAGGTCGAGGTCGACGGCACCAGCGTGGGGGTGGCGACGGGCGGGCCGGACGACTGCGTCATGCTCGTCCGGGGTGCGGCCGGCGTGTCCTACGTGCACGTCTCACCCGTCCAGCTGCAGCCGGGGGAGTCCGGCTGCAACCCGTGGACAGCCCTCGACCCGCCGCCACCGCCGCACTGATCACGCGGGGACGGGTGCGCCCGCCCCGGTGGTCCCGGGACGGGCGGCTCGTGAGGCGGGACGGTCCGTACGTCAGTCGCGGCGGTCGCCACGCCGGTCGCGGCGGTCCTCGCGGCGGTCGCTGCGGCGGTTGACGCCGTGCGAGACGACGGCCGCGGTGCCGACGACAGCGGCCGTGCGGGCGACGGGTGCGCCGATGACGCCTCGGCGGGCGACGCGTGCTGCGCGCAGTGGCATGTCAGTTCCCTTCCTCGGAGGCCAGCTCGGCCTCGATGGATGCGGCGATCGCCTGGATCGGGATGCGCCCGGCGGCGATGAGCTGACCGCCGGCGCGTCGTGCGGCGGCACCGAACGGCGCTGCCCACAGGTTCTCGTAGACCAGCACGCCGGCCACCGAGTCGGGCTCCATGGCCGCGGCGAGCATGTCGACGTCCTCGGCGGCGAGCAGCTCGGCGATCTGCGTCTCGAACACGCGGATCTCCGCCTCGTCCTCGAGGTCGTCGATCTCCACCGCGTCCACGGAGCCGTCGGCGTTCTTCTGGAGCACCAGCAGGTCGAGCACGCGGATCGTGCCGGCCTCGGACAGACGGGCGAGCTCGTCGACGACCTCACCGGTGAAGTTCTGCTGACCTGCCGGGAACTCCAGCATCAGGTAGTCGACGGGGCCCAGCTCGTCGAGCGTGGGCTCGCGGTCGTCGTTCATGTCGTGCTCCTCTCCGTGGGTCGTGCGGGGTCGTGCGAGGTCGTGCGAGGTCGTGCGGGGGCGTGCACCGGGGTCAGCCGGCGGCCCCGTGGGCGAGCGCCGCTTGGGCGGTCGCCTCGTGCAGGTCGAGCTCGGCGTCGTGCGCACCCGGTGCGAGGTCGAACACCACCTGGCGCACGGTGCCGGTGAACGCGTACGGCGCCCGGTCCTCGTAGTCGAGGTCGACCACGCCGCCGTTGTCCCGGCCGATGTCCAGGCCCGCGTAGGTGCTGAACAGCAGACCGACGGTGCGCGGGAGGTCGCCCTCGCCGATCTGCTGGTCGTCGGCCCACAGGGTCACGTGCCCGCCGGTGCCCGGGACCGCCTTGTCGGCGTCGAAGCGCATGGTCAGCGTGACGTCGCCCGTGGGGACGGGCACCGTGGAGGTCTGCCGGTAGGTCTCCACCCCGAGGAACTGGTAGGTGTGGTTGAGCAGCCCGTTCTCGTCGATCCACAGGGCGAAGCCCCCGATGAAGTCCGCGAACGCCACGAGCACCCCCTGGGCGCCGCTCTCCGGCACGTGCACGGCCGCCTCGATGGCGTACGACCGGCCGTAGATGCGCGGGATCATCGTGGTCTGCACGTTCTGCACGTCACCGGCGAAGGTGTACCGGGTCCGCGTCGGCATCGGCGGCAGCATCCCGAAGAACACCGCGAACCCACCGAGCAGCGGCAGCACGCGGTGACGTTCGGCCTCCGCCCAGAACAGCTCGACCAGCTCGGCGACCTTCTCCGGACGGTCGGCCGCCAGGTCGTGCGCCTGCGAGAAGTCGTCGGGCAGGAAGTACAGCTCCCACACGTCCGCGTCGGGGTCCCAGCCGCTGCCCGGACCGAACCGCGACAGGGTCGCCGCCGAGAAGTCCCAGGGCATCTTGTCGAGCTTGGTGCAGGCCCACCAGCCGTCCTTGTAGATCGCCCGGCTGCCGTACATCTCGAAGTACTGCACGGTGTGCTGCTCGTCGGCGTCCGGTGCGTCGAACGTGTACGCGAAGCTGGTGCCGTCCAGCGGCTCCTGCCCGATCCCGTCGACCACCGTCGGCGTCGGCAGCCCCACGACCTCCAGGATCGTGGGCACCACGTCGATGCAGTGCGTGAACTGCGTGCGCAGGGCCCCGCCGCCGGCGATCCGCCTCGGCCAGGCGATCACCATCGGGTCACGGGTGCCGCCCAGGTGCGAGGCCATCTGCTTGCCCCACTGGAACGGCGTGTTGTTCGCGTGCGCCCAGGCCGCGGAGAAGTGCGGTGCGGTGTGGAAGCCGCCCAGCTCCGCGATGCCGCCGTACTTGTCGATGAGCTCCGTCTGCTCCTCGGCGTCGAGGACGAGTCCGTTGAAGAACGTCGTCTCGTTGAACGACCCGGTGACCGTGCCCTCCATCGAGGCGCCGTTGTCGCCCCAGATGTAGATGACCAGGGTGTTGTCCAGCTCGCCCATCTCCTCGACGGCGTCCAGCAGCCGGCCCACGTTCCAGTCGGCGTTCTCCGAGAACCCGGCGAACACCTCCATCTGCCGCGCGTACAGCCGCTTCTCGGCGTCCGAGAGGCTCTCCCACGCCGGGTAGGCCTCGGGGCGCGCGGTCAGCTCGGCGTCCTGCGGGACGACACCGAGCCGCTTCTGCCGCTCGAGCGTCTTCTCCCGGTAGACGTCCCAGCCCTCGTCGAACTGCCCGGCGTACCGGTCCGCCCAGGCCTTCGCCACGTGGTGCGGCGCATGCGTGGCGCCCGTGGAGTAGTACACGAACCACGGCTTCTCGGCGTCCTGCGCGCGCACGGCGTGCAGCCACTCGACGGCCTTGTCGGTGATGTCGTCCGGGAAGTAGTACAGCGCGCCGTCGGTCCCCTCGGGGACACCCAGGGTGGAGTTGTCCTGCGTGATGATCGGGTCGTACTGCCCGGCCGCACCGGTGAGGAACCCCCACCAGTGGTCGAACCCCCAGCCCGTGGGCCAGTGGTCGAAGGACCCGGCGGCGCCCATCTCCCGACCGGGGGTCATGTGCCACTTGCCGAAGCCGCCGGTGACGTACCCGTTCTCCTTGAGGATCCGCGGCAGCGCCGTGCACGCCTTCGGGCGGGTGCCGGTGTAGCCGGGGAAGGGTCCGGGGAACTCGGCGATCCCGCCCATGCCGACCCGGTGGTGGTTGCGTCCGGTGAGCAGCGCGGCACGCGTCGGGGAGCACACGGCGGTGACGTGGAACCGGTTGTAGGTGACGCCCTGCTGCTGCACGCGGGTCAGGTTCGGGGTGCGGATCTGGCCGCCGAACGTGTCCGGCCCGCCGAACCCGGCGTCGTCGATGAGCACGATCAGCACGTTCGGCGCGTCGTCCGGTGCCTTCACCGGTGCCACGAGCGTCCAGTCGCCGACCGAGTCGTCGATGGTGTGCCCGGCCACCCCGCCGAACGGCTTGTCCGGCACGGGCAGGACCGTGCGGTCCGGGGTGAACTTCCCCATGGCCTCGGCGAGGGCGTCCTTGAGCTCGTCGATGCCGCCCTCGTCCGACTCGACGACGGACCGTAGCGGTGCACCGGCCAGGGCCTGCGAGACCGCGAGCCGCTCGTCGGCGGGGAACACGCCGATCACCACGGCGGTGCCGTCCTTGAGTGCCGCCCCGACCTGATCCTGGATCGCACCGGTCAGCCGGTGGCCCGCGAACCGACCGACCACCGCGCCGGCCGCGGCGCCCACGGCCACCGAGGCGAGCATCGCCGGGGCGAACAGGCCGACGAGCACCCCCACGCCACCACCCCAGCCCGCACCGCGGCGGCCCAGGTGGTTGCCGGTGTCCAGCAGGCGCGGGCTGCCGTCGGCGTCCTTGCCGACCAGGATCATCCCGTGACTGTGCAGGTCCCGGGCGGCGACCTTGTCGGCCAGCGACCGGAACTCCCGCTCGGCGAGGTCCACGTCCTGGTACCCCGCGACCATCAGCATCTTCGTCTCACTCATGACCTGCTCCTGTGTCGGGTCCGGCGGTGTACGAGTCCATGACGTCGTCGGCGTAGCGGCCCTGACGCACGAGGTCAGCCATCGCGCGCATGGGTCCGTCGACGTGCCGGAAGAAGGCGAGGTAGCCCTCGCAGAGGTAGTTCACGGGCGGCTCACCGTCACCCGCGGGGACGAACCGGTCCTTGGGGCACCCGCCGTTGCAGGCGAAGAGCACCTCGCACTCGCGGCACCGCGTCGGCAGCGTGTCGCGCTTCGCCTGGCCGAACGCGACCTGGCGCGGGCTGTCGACGATCTGCAGCAGCGTGCGGCCGTCGGCCAGGTTGCCGATCAGGTGCTCCGGCGAGACGAAGTGGTCGCACGAGTAGACGTCCCCGTTGTGCTCGAGCGCGACCGAGCGTCCGCACGTCTCGGCCTGCACGCACAGGCCCGCCTCCGGCATGCCGAGCCAGTGCGCCAGGGCCGTGTCGAACGACTGCACGAAGACCGTCCCGACGTCGTGGCGCACCCACTCCTCGAACACCTCGACGAGGAACTGCCCGTAGGCGTCGCCCGTCACCGTGCGCCGGCTGACACCGGCACCCTCCCGTTCGACGATCGGGATCAGCTGCACGAACGTGGCGCCGAGCTCGTCGCGCAGGAACCGGTACACCTCGGTGCCGTGGCCGGCGTTCGCCGCGTTCACGGTCGTCAGCGCGTTCCAGTCGACCTCGTGCCGGCGCAGCACGTCGATCCCGCGCACCACCCGGTCGAACGTCGGCTTGCCGCCCTTGTCGGTGCGGAACGCGTCGTGCATGGCGCGTGGGCCGTCGATCGAGGCCCCCACGAGGAAGCCCTCGCGGGCGAGGAAGCCGCCCCAGCGGTCGTCGAGCAGCGTCGCGTTCGTCTGCAGCGTGTTGAGCACCTGCTGGCCGGGCATCGCGTACGCGCGCTCCAGCTCCAGGACCCGCTCGAAGAACTCGAGGCCCATGAGCGTGGGCTCACCGCCCTGGAACGCCACGACGACCTCGTCGGCACCGCGATGGGCCTCGAGCAGCCCGCTCACGTAGCGCTCGAGCACCTCGTCGTTCATCCGGAACGAGCTACCGGCGTACAGCTGCTCCTTCGCCAGGTAGAAGCAGTACTCGCAGTCGAGGTTGCAGATCGCACCGACGGGCTTGGTCATCACGTGGAAGGCGCGCGGCACGGCTCGTGCCGGGTCGGCAGTCAGCATCAGGCCTCCCTCGTCCGTGCTCCCGATGGTCGTCCGGTCGGGTCGTGGGCGAATCCTCCGGATCGGATGAACGTGGGGGACGGAGGGCGAGGAGCCCGGTCCACGGCGACAGCCGGTGGCCGCGGTGCCACCATGGCCGGAGGGTGGTGCGCGAGCGGGCTCCGCGCACCCCAGGGCCGGGGCGGAGCGGCTCCGGACGCAGGGAGACGACATGAACCTGTCGCAGGGGGCGGAGCCGCCCCCGGCACTGCCTGCCCCGCCTGCCCTGCCGGGGCCGACCGGGCAGGGCACGGCCTGGGTGGCGCGGACGCGGCTGCTGGCGCGCCTGTCGGCGGCGGCCCGGACGCCGGTCGTGCTGGTCAGCGCCCCGGCCGGGTCGGGCAAGTCGACCCTCCTGCACCAGTGGTCGCACCTGGACGGGCGTGCGTGCGTCACCGTCTCGGCCACGTCCTGGCTGGACGACCCCGCACGGCTGGCCCGTGCCCTGGTCGACGCCTTCGAACGCATCGGGCCACCCGGATCCGACCCCCGCGCCGGTGTCACCGCGCAGGAGCCGGGCTGGGCGACCGTCGTCCTGCCCGGGCTGGCCCGTCTGGCCGTGACCCGGCTGTGCGACTTCGTCCTCGTCGTGGACGACGTGCACCTGCTGCAGGCGGCGGCCTGCCACGAGGCGCTCGCGGCCGTCGCGGACGCCGTGCCGGAGGGGAGCCAGGTCGTGCTCGCCACCCGTGAGGAGGCACCCCGGTACCTCGCCCGGGCGCGCGCGGCGGGCCGGCTGCTGGAGATCGAGCCCGACGACCTCGCCTTCGACCTCGAGGAGGCCGCGGCGCTCTTCGCGGGGCTCGCGGTGACCCTCTCCGACGAGGAGCTCGCCGAGACGGTCGAACGGGCCGAGGGCTGGGCCGTGGGGCTCTACCTGCACGCGCTGTCGATGCGGGGCCACGGCACGGGCGGCCCCCGGGACGGCGGGCCGTCCCGTCGGGGACGCGACGGCTTCGTCTTCGACTACATCGGCACGCAGGTGCTCGACGGCCTGGACCCGCGGACGCGGCACTTCCTCACCCGCACCGCCCCCCTCGAGGAGCTGCGGCCCGCGGTGTGCGACGCGATCCTGGACCGGCAGGACTCGGTCGCGGTCCTGCCCGGTCTGTGCGAGAGCCTGCAGCTGGTGATCCCGGTCGACGACTCCGGCCGCCGGTTCCGGTACCACCACCTGCTGCGCGACGCGCTGCTGAGCGAGCTGACCCGCGAGTCCCCGGCCGAGCTGGACGACCTGCACCGCCGGGCCGCGCGCTGGTTCGCCGAGGCCGGCGACCTCGACCAGGCCGTACGGCACGCCCGGGCGGCACGCGATCACCGGCTGCTGGCCGACGTCCTGTGGCCCGCGCTGCCCGACTGCCTGACGAGCGGCTCCCTCGACCGGCTCGCCGGATGGCTGCGCGGCATCTCCGACCACGACCTGCAGCAGGAGCCCCGGCTGACGGCGGCGGCGGCCTGGCTGGCGCTGCAGCAGGGCGACGCCGAGCGGATGGACCGCTGGATCCTGCACGCCGAGCGCCTGGCCGGCATCCACTGGCGGGACCTCGCGCGCACCGACGAGGTCACCGCGGCGCTCGCGTGCGCCGAGGCCGTCGTCGGCCGGGGCGGGCTCGCCGACAGCATCGCGCTGAGCGAGGCGGCGCTGGCCGGGCTGCCCCCGGACTCGGGCTTCCGCAGCGCGGCCGCGTTCGTGCGCGGCGTCTGCCTGACGTTGCAGCGCGACCTCCCGGCCGGGCTGGAAGGTCTGCGCACGGCCGAAGGGCTCGCGCGGGCGCTGGGTCAGCCGCTGCTCGTCGCCGACTCGCTGTCGTGGCAGGGACTGCTCGCCCTCGCGTCCGGTGACCAGCGACGCGGCACCGAGCTCGTGCTCGAGGCGAGAAGCCTCATCGGCGACCACCACCTCGAACGGCTCGCGACGTCGGCGCACTGCGTCACGGCGCTGGCGCTCGTCCTGGCCCTGAACCACGACCCGAGCGCCGCACGTGTCCTGGGCACGGCCCGTCGCCTGACGGCGGGGACGGACGGGATCGCACCCTGGTTCGCGGTGTGCGGGCGGCTCGTCCAGGCCCGGGCGGCGGTGGCCCTCGCCGACGGCTCCCTGGCCCGGCGGCTGATCGGCGAGGCCAAGGTGCACCTGACCGCCGACCTGCGGGACACGCTCGTGAGCGACTTCCTGGCCGAGGCGCAGCAGGCGCTCACGATGCTCTCGGTCGACGGCGTCTCGGCCGCCACCCTCTCGCCCGCGGAGATCCGTGTGCTGCAGTTCCTGCCCAGCCACCTGACGATCCCGCAGATCGGTGAGCACCTGTGCCTCTCGCCGCACACGGTGAAGTCGCACACGCTGGCGATCTACCGCAAGCTCGGGGTCTCCTCGCGCGACGAGGCCGTCGAACGCGCCCAGCGACTCGGTCTGGTCGAGGGGCCGCCGCGAGACTGATCGGCCCGATCCACCGGATCGGGTGATGCGGGCGCCCGCGCCGGCTGGTGGCCTGGACGTGCGCCGCCCCCGTGACGAGCCCGGCGCGCGGGGGGCGTGCCGCGATGAGAGCACCACGTGGCGGACGGTCGCAGGCCGTGCCCGACCACCCCCGGGCGGGCTTCCCCGGAGTGGCGTACGTGCAGCTGGCACGCGGGCTGCGGTACGCCCGCGGCGCCCTCCGTCTGGAGCAGCTCGCGCCCGCGACGATCTGGGTGCTCGACGAGCCGACGACCACCGTCGGCCAGATCTCCACCGGCGCCTTCCTCGACCTGTGGTGGCAGCCGCACGAGGGGGTGGGGGCACCGTCGTCGGTCGCCCGGCTGCGGCTGCTCGGCGCCGACACGCACCTGCTCGGGGACCCGCTCCTGCGGGTCCGGTCGCCGCGGATCACCGGCTCGGGCCTCACGTACGACGTCGAGGTGCTCGCCGGGGTCGTGCCCGGCAGGGCCGGCGGGTGCGTCCTGTTCATCAACCCGCCGGTCGGGCCCACGAGCCATTGACGTGCGGACGGTCGCCAGCGGGGCGTCATCCAGATCGGTGGATGCGACCCGTGGCCGCCGCGCTCCAGACTCGGAGCAGTCGCACCTGACGGAGGCACCCATGCCCGGTGGCGAGGACCGACCCGGCCCGAGCGTGCGACGGACGGTGCGCGACGCCTACGGCCGCCGTTCCCCGTTCGCCTCGTCCGTCCGGGAGCCTCTGGCCCGTCGACTCGTCCCGGTGGTGACCTCGGTGCGCGGGTACTCCCGCAGCCGCCTCCAGCAGGACGTGGTCGCGGGTCTGACCGTGGCCGCGCTCGCGCTGCCCGCGGGCATGGCGTATGCCGAGCTCGCCGGCCTGCCCGTCACCGCCGGCCTGTACGCCCTGCTGCTCCCGGTGCTGGTCTACGCCGGGATGGGTGCCACCCGTCGGGGGGTGATCGGCCCCGAGGGCGCCGTCGCGCTGCTGGTCGCCTCCGCGCTCGGACCGCTCGCGGTCGCCGGGTCGGCCGAGTACTCCACGCTCGCCGCCGCCCTGGCGATCGGCGTCGGGTGCCTGTTCCTGGTGGCCAGGCTGCTGCACCTGGGGTGGCTCGCCGACTACTTCTCGCAGTCGGTGCTCGTCGGCTACATCTCGGGCGTCGCGGTGCTCATGGCCCTGGGTCAGCTCACCAAGCTCACGGGCGTCTCCAGCAGCCTCGAGGGGGAGCTGCGGGCGGCCGCCGACACGCTCCTGCACCTCGGCGACGCGAACGTGTGGACCGTGGCCGTCGGTGTCGTCACGCTCGTGATCCTCGTCGTCCTGCCGAGGTTCGCCCCGCGGGTGCCTGCCGCCCTCGTGGTGGTGGTCCTGGGTGTGGGCGTCTCCTGGGCGCTGGACCTGCAGGCGCACGGGGTCGCGCTGACCGGACCCGTGCCGCCCGGGCTGCCCGACCTCGCGCGACCGGAGGTCGGCGCGGACGAGATCCGGTCGCTGGTGATGCCGGCGCTGGCCATCTTCCTGGTGAGCTTCGCCGACGCGATCCTCATCGCCCGCTCGTTCGCCGCCAAGCATCGCGAGACGGTCGACGCCGACCAGGAGCTGCTCGCCTACGGCCTGGCCAGCGTGGCGTCCGGGTTCAGCCACGGGATGCCGATCGGGGCGAGCGGGTCGCGCACCGCGGTCAACGACTCGATGCGGGCGACCAGCCAGGTCAGCGGGTTCGTCGCCTTCTCGGCCATCGCGCTGATCCTGCTGGTGCTCACCGAGCCCATCCAGTACCTGCCCTCGGCCGTGCTGGGCGCGGTGATCCTCGTCGCGTCGCTGCGCCTCGTGGAACCCGCGCAGTGGCGTGCGCTGACGCGCAGCAGCCGCGCCGAGGTGGTCATCGCCGCCGTCACCGCGGTGTTCGTCGTCACGATCGGGGTGCTCGCCGCGATCGCCGTGGCCGTCGTGCTCTCGCTCGTCGACGTGATCCGACGGATGGCCGCCCCCGAGGACGCCGTGCTCGGCTGGTCCGAGGAGGACGGCCGGTTCGCCGACGTGCGCACCCGCCCGGACGCGGTCGTCACGCCCGGGGTCGTGGTCTACCGCCTCCAAGGCCGGTTGTTCTTCGCGAACGCGCACTTCTTCAAGCGGCGCATCTGGGCGGCCGTCGACGGCGCCCCCCGCCCCGTGGCCACCGTCGTGCTCGACGCCGGCGGCATCTCCGGCATCGACGCCACCGCCGTGGACGCCGTCGCGGAGGTGCACGCCGGCTGCCTGGCACGCAACATCACCCTGGAGGTCGCCCGGGCGACCGCCGACCTGCGCGAGCACTTCGACTCCACCGGGTTGACCGACGTCATCGGCGCCGGGCACTTCCACCCGACGGTGGTGGCCGCGGTCGCGGCCGCGACCACGTGACGCCCGCGCGACCGTCAGCAGCTGTGCTCGGGAACGGATCCCGGCCCGCAGACCGGCGGGTCGGCGGCCGGCGCGGTGTCGGTCGGCCCCTGCGACAGGATCGTCATGCGCCAGGAGACCGCGCCGGACTCGTCGTAGGAGACCTCCTCGAGGAGGTTCCCGTTGTCCGGATCGATGATGAATCGCATGCGGTGCCAACCGATGTCGGACTCGTCGCGCTCGACGGCGGTACCGGTCCGCCCTACGGAGTCCGTGACCGTCCCGACGACCACGACGCCGGGGATCCGCGACGCCACGGTCCACAGGGCGGAGCGCAGGGCGGGGGAGGCCGGGGTCTCGCTCTGCAGCTCACCGACAACCGACCACAGCTCGCTGTCGGGGTTGGGTCCCTTGCCGTCCCCGCCCTCCCGGAGGACGCGCTCGAGCTCGGTCGGGTCGGTCGGCAACGCGTACAGCCCCGCCCAGTCCACCGCCGTCCCGGCGTCGAACTGAGTCGGCCCGAGGCTCATCGTGTACACGCCGTCGGCACCGGCCAGGTCGGCATGCTCGCCGAGCGCGCCGTCCTGGAAGACGGTGTCGGTGAGCCGACCACGCCAGATCTCGCGCGGGTAGGTCTGCCCGTCGTACTCCTGCGTGGACACCACGTGCCAGTAGGCCGCGTCGGGCCAGCCTTCCCCCTGGCTTCCGGCGGCGGCCGCCGCCGAGACGAGGACAGCGGCGGCCTCGGCACTGGCGGCCCCGGGGCTGCCGCCGAGGTCGAGCGTCGGCGCGATGACGAAGGCGGTGGCCGCCGCGACCGACACGAACGAGACGAGTGCGGCGCGGCGGCGGCGGGCCCGTCGGGTGGCGTGCACCCGTGCCCCGGCCGCGCGCACCTCCGCGTCGAGCCGGGTGCGGGCGCGGGAGAGTGCGTCGGCGGAGAGGTCGCGGTCGACGGGGGCGGTCGACTCGAGCAGCGTGGTCAGGTCCATGGTCGTCGTCTCCTTCAGTCCGCGATCACGGCGGCGGTGTCGAGCGTGTGCTGCGCGCGTCGGCGCGCACGGGCGAGGCGTGAACGTGCGGCCTCGGCGGTGATGCCGAGCAGGGCGGCCGACTCGGCCGGGGTCAGGCCGTTCCAGGCGACGAGCAGCAGGACCTCCCGCTCGTCCGCGGTCAGCACGGCCAGGACCCGACGCAGCTCGTCGCGACGTCCGAGCGCGTCGATCCGCTCGTCGACGGCCGCCCAGTCGATGTCGTCGTCGACCGGCCACCCCGCGGGCCGGGGTCGGCTGCGCAGGTGCGCGCGGATGACGTTCCGCGCGATGCCGTAGAGCCACGGCAACGCCGAGCCCGACGCGTGCGGGCGGACCCGGACCCGCGCCGAGACCGCAGCCACGAACACCTCGGCGAGCAGGTCCTCCGCCGCCTGGGCGCCGACGCGACGCGACAGGAACCGGTGCACGGCGCCGGAGTGGCGCTCGAACAGGGGTCCCATCGCCTCGGGGTGCAGCGGCAGCCGCAGCAGCAGCTCGTCGTCGGACGGGGTGTCGGGGTTCACACCCCTCCTATGCGTGCGCGGCTGCGGGCGTGACGCGCGAAGGGTAGCGACTCAGGCGCCGCCCGCCGCGACGGCCCTCAGCCTCACCGCGCCGTCGCGGTCGACGACGATCTCGTGGTCCGGGCACACCGGTCCGGGCAGGATCACCGTGCTTCCCGAGGAGAGCTCGATGGTGACGTCACCCGGGGTGCAGCCGTAGTCGAGGAGGACCACGCCTCCCGATGCGGAGACCGTCGCCTCCTCGTCGCCCGTCAGGATCGTGACCTCGTAGTCGCTCTCGTTGACCACGGACAGGTCGCCTTCGTCGCTGCACGCCGCCAGGGTGAACGCCACGCCCAGCACGAGCGCCACGGGCACGACGACCGTCAAGGCCACGGAGAGGACGCCGATCACTGCGAGCCGTGCACGGCCGTCCATCGCACCCTCCGCCTGAGCCTCGTCCTCCAGAGGATCTCGACGCTAGCCACGGCGGGCGCGCGCGGCAGGGAGATCACCTCGCGCGCACAGAACCCGCACAGGAATCGCCCCTGACCAGCCCGCCGGTGAGCGATCCCCTCCGGGGAGGGAGGGTGTCCGTGCCGGAAGCGCTGCCGGAACTGCAGCGCTACCGTTGCGGGAGCTGGTCTCCCCCCTGTGAAGGAGCCGATCGTGTTCCTGCTCGTCACCGTCGTGAGCGTCGTCCTCGGCGTGGCCTACGCGGGACTCGTCGACCGGCGCTTCGGCCTGAGGGACCGGCGACGGTGGATCGCGCTGGTGCCGTTCTGGGTGCTGGCCGTCGCGGTGGCCCTGGCGCTGCACCGCGTGAACCAGGAAGGACTGCTCCCGCAGGCCATCCAGTCGTTCGCGGTCGGCTCGCTCGGCGAGACCCTGGTCGACGGCGTGCGTGCGCTGCGGCGCCGACGTGTCGAGGCATCCACGCGGACTGCCTGAAGACGAGGCGCCGACCGGGTGTCGCCGGCTCAGAATGGCGGCATCTGCCCTATGACGCGCGTGGCGATGTCGACGATTTTCTGGCACCCGGGGTGGTCGGCGACGACATCGGCTGCCACGGCTTCGTGCTCGTCGCGGTAGTCGCCGGCGTTGCGGGTGCGTCGCACCCGGTTGTAGGTAGCGAGGTCACGGCCAAGCGGAGGCTCGAGCTGGGCGTGCACCGCCTCGTAGACGGCGATGTGCCCGCCGGCCCGCGTCGGTCTCAGCCCCTGCGCGACGAGGATCGCCGTAGCGCCTTGCGGTTTGCGCCGTGAAGCGCGTCGTAAGCGAGGACGACATCGCTGTCGGCGACGGCAAGCGCCGAGGTGAGGTGCCGTTGCGCCACCTCGAGCAGCGAGCGTGCCGCGTCCGCGCTGGGCGGCACCCTCTCGAGCGTTCCCTTGTTGAGCATGTCCTCGATGGTCGATCGACCCTGCTCCCAGGGCATCAGGCCCCCTTCGTGTCGGTGTCGGTGAGGTGCAGTGGCACCATCGGGCGTTGGCGGATCGCGACGAGGAACGTCTCCTCTCCGGACTCCCAGCGCGCAGGTGACGCGAACGTGACGTTGACCTCGCGACCGAGCGCGGTGTCGATGCCCTCGAGCGCGTCGTAGACCTCGTCGCGGTTGGGTGACCCGACCACGAGAACATCCACGTCTCCTGGCGTCGGGCCCAGCTCACCGTGCCAACGCGCGGCCCACGAGCCATAGATCGCAGCCTTCTGGATCCCTGCGATGCCGGAGAGTGCGCGCTCGAGGTAGGGCGCCGGCCCGTACGTCACCGTCAGGAGCTGGCGCAGCGGCGCCGTCGCGGGGTTGTGGTCGGCAGGTTTCAGGACGTTCGCGCGTCCGACGGCTGAGCTGGTGAGCAGGTCCGCGTCGAGGAGTCGTCGGACCTCGCGGTGCACGGTCGGTTCGGGAGCCCGCAACAGCCGCGCGAGCTCGGCGGCTGTGTGCGGCTCGGCATCGGTGAGGACACGCAGGAGAAGCCGGGCCTGGAGGTCCGACCGGAAGATCGGGACCAGCGCGGGTGCGGCGGTTCTCATATGGCGAAGGTTAGCCATCGATAAATGAGAGTGCAATCGAGGCATGACCCGTCGGCGACGACGGTCCGGCACTGCCACCTTCCGCCGCACTCGTGTGGCGAACGCGAAGGGCCCGCCACCCACATCGCTGCGAGTCACGGGCCCTTCACCGGCGGAGGATGGGGGATTCGAACCTCCTGAAGATCCATCCCTGACCAGGTCAGGTGTCAGATTGAGCGTGTTCCCGCGCTTCACGACCCATCGTTGAGTGCAGTTGACCGCAGTTCGCCGCACTCCGTGTTCCCCTGGGAACACGAGACGTGGCCGAGGTGCCGTCGGACACGCTACGGCCGGCGTGCAGCTCGTCCGACGCCCGCTGGAAGGAAGCGACGACGGTCCTGGTCGCGGGGTCTACCGTTCCCCTGTGACTGAGGCGTGGGTGTCGGTAGGCGTGAACGTCGTGCTCGTTGTTGTGACGATCATCTACGTGGTGCTCACCCGGAAACTAGCGCAGTCGTCGACGGCGGCAGCCGAGTCCGCGGCCGAGTCGGCGCGGGCTGCGGCGGAGTCGGTGCGAGCCCAGCGCGCTGCGATTGAGGCCGAGGTCAACCGCCGCCACGCGTGGTTCAAGACCGGCGGTGGAGGCGCCTACGAGGCGTGGCAGTTCGGGATCCGTCCGCTCATCGGGGCATACGAACTGCGCAAGGTTGTCCTCCTGGACTTCCACTTCATGCCGACGGTCGCCGACGCATCCGGCGCCAGTTCGTCTGTGTCGGTCAACGTGAACCGCACGATGACGCCGCTCGGGCAGCCCTTCCCCGTCCACGTGGATGAGGTCGAAGGTGCACGGTTCGAGGTTGACGTCGCGGCTCTCGCACGGGAGGTCTTCGCGGACGACCAGTGGGAGATCCTCCACTGGTCATGCGAGGTGACCTTCTCGCTCTCGGAGTTCTCGGACAGTGAGCGACGAGTGATTGTCTTCTCGGACCCGAAGATGGACCCGCGGCTGCACTGGCTGCGGGAGGCAGGTGAGTTGGGGCTCCGCTAGGCAGGGGCAAAGGCGGTCGAGACGACGAAGCGGGGGTCCTAGACGACGTCGCTGATCGACTGATCCCGCCCGTTGGTCGGGCAGGCGCGGTTCGAGCAGACGCGCCGTTCCTCGACTGGTGGTGTCGCATCAGCGATGGACATCTCGCCGGCGACTCGAACGATGCGCACGAGTGACCCACAGGTGCGGCACGGGGGTGTATCGGGCAGGTCTGTCACGCTCGCGAACCTAGCGGTCCCGAGGCCGCCCGTCTCGCTGGGCTGGCCTGCTCGTGGGTGCTGTCGAGTACACCGGCGGTCATGTCGAGCACACCGAGCACCACCTCCACCCCGGCCCCTACCCCGCCCTACAACGGCTACGCCCTGACGAAGGTGCGCCGCGCGGGCGGTGCCGAGACGGAGCGTTTCGAAGCCGTCCTGACCCGCGACGGCCGCCCCATCGCGCACGTCGCCAACGGGGGCGAGGGCGGGTCGCACAGGTGGTCACCCATCGACCCGGACGGGTGGGCGGCCATCGACCAGTTCAACGAGTTCGCGGCGGCGTGGAACGCCGGGAGTGAGCTCGCCGGGATCGAAGACGGCGACCAGCTCGTGAACAGGCTCCTCGAGGTTGACCAGCTCAACCGGAAGCGGTCGTTGCCGTTCCTCCTCGACGGGGCGGATTTCTGGACCAGCGGCGAGTACGCGGTCTTCCGCGGAGCGACCCCTGCGCAGACGCTCGAGGCACTGCGGAGCCCGATGTACTCGCACCGCCAGCCGCGCGTTTGGAGCCGCGAGGTCGGCGACTTCATCCCGGTGGGTTGACTGCTCGCCAACCCGCAATCGCCATGGCAGCGATGATCGCGCCGTGCTCTTGGCCATGAGCGAACTCGCGGCAGAGGTCGGTGAGGCATATGCGCACCTCCTTGCACTCGATGATCGCGTCGAGGTCGGCGGTCGTGGCGTCTTCCAGCGCCTCGTCGATCGCGTCGAGCACGCGCTGAGGTTCTGGGTGCGGTGGTTTGCAGAGCTTCAGATGCTCATCCATGGCGCGGAACGCTTCCAGCGCCCGATCGGGCGTGGTCATCGGCCCACCGGTCGTTCACCGCTCGCTGTTGGCGCGCTCTCGGGGCGCTGCGGGAGGTGGCGGTAGAGAGTCGCGACGCCGACTTCGAGGCGACGCGCGATCTCGGGGACCGTCAGGCCCTCGGTGTCACGCAGGTGGGCGGCATATCGGATCTGCTCGTCAGAGAGGCGGCGTGGCCGGCCGACCCGTCCTCCCTTGGCCTCCATCACGGCCCGGGCGTGTGCCACGCGTTCGCGGTTGTAGACCCGCTCGAGCTCACTGAACAGGGCCAGCAGGGAGAGCGCGATTGTGGCGGTCGGATTTTCGTCGGTGGTGTCGATCGGGAGCGGGTCCGCGAGCGTTCTGAGGCCGATGCCGCGCTCGCGCAGGTCGTGGACGAGGTTGAGGGTGTCCCGCAGCGACCGGCCGAGGCGATCGAGGGTGTAGACGAGGACGGTGTCGCCCGAGCGCGCGTAGGCCAGCATCGCCTGGAGCCCTTCACGCTGGGTCGTGGCCCCGGACCGCTTGTCGACAAAGACGCGCTCGGCCGGGACGCCGGCCGCCTCCATGGCGGCGAGTTGGCGGTCCAGGTGCTGGGCGGTGGTCGATACCCGGCAATACGCAATCGTCTGTCCTTGCGGGGCGGTGGCCGGGGTCGTCATGTGTCGACAGTATCGAAATCCTGACCTTGTCGTACGCTATTTCGAGGGCGAGTTTTGAGCACTACATGCGAGAGACCACGCGAGCGTGAGCGACGCGCGGCCGGCGCCATCCACGCGCCCCTCTCGAATCCAAGGTTTCGAGAGGCGCCAAGCGGCGAGGTGATCTGTCATCCTGGGCTCGTGGGCGACGACGTGCCGGGCTTAGCGTTCTTCCGCCATCCGACGCCGACGCTGGGCTGGCTCCAGACGAACCATGGTCGTCCACACCCTGCTGACCCCGCCACGCTGTTCGCGCGCATCGCGTTCTACCACCGCACGACCGCCGAAGCAGAGGCGACGCCACCTGTGCCTGGCTCGCCATTGGCGGTCGACGATGCCGCACTCGGTGCGTACCCGCTGTCGCACGGAGTGTCGATGGCTACTGGGGTGGCGATGGACCACCTCGAAGCGATCCGCAGTCTCGTCCAGGACGCCGGCGTCACGCACCCGTGGGCGGAGCACACGCTGCTCCGAGCCGCGTTCGAGAGTGCGTGCACAGCGCTCTGGCTTATCGGACCCGACGACGCTGGGGAACGTCGGCATCGCCGCCTGAGGCAGGTATGGAACGACGCCGATGAGAGCCGCAAGGCTCGGACGAAGCACAACGTTGAGCGACCCTCGGGCAGAACTCGCGACGAGATTGAAGCGTCGATTCTCGCCCTGGCTCCCGACGAGCGGTCGGTGTCGCACTGGACCTACCTCGACGTCGTTCGCGGCGCTGCGCTGCATATCGGGCAGCAGCCAGACTTCTTCGAGCTCGTATGGCGCGCGCAGAGCGGGCTAGCGCACGGGAAGAGTTGGGCGACGCTCGCGATGCTCGAGCGCGAGGAAGCCACCGGTGCCAGCGATGGAGAGGTCAGCATCCGGTTGACGACATCGGTGGAGCAGTTGGCGCCCGCAGCGGCGATGACCTTGAACATCGTGCGGCGAGCATGGGCTCTCTCAGAGACGCGAGGACGTTCCACCGGCGAAGAGAGGATCTCTCCTCCGGCCGACGGGGCGACTGTGCTGCCGACGGTCACTTCGTAGGTTCGGTCACGATTTCCGGTACACCCGGCCCCTGGCCTGGTGAGTGTGGTCGTGCGGCACGACGGCGGCCTGCACGCGCACGTGCTGGCGGACCACGACTCCGTGAGCGTCATCCCGACCGCGCGGGGCCCTCCTGTCTGCGCGCCGGGCACCATCTGTCGGTGCACTCTGCGATCGTCGGCTCATGGAGTGTTGGGGGGTAGCACGCGCGGTGGGGCCGAGGCTTCCGCGCACGTTGGCGATGCTCGCCGGTAGTGGCGTGCTCGCCTGGATGATCATCACCGGCAACTACTGGCTGATCTGGTCTGCGATCACCAGCGGCATCAGCACAGTGGCGCAGTGGACCGGCGTGTACGACGCCCTGACACACGTCGGCGCACCGTGACGCTGCCCGCTGGCCGGTACGGCTGGCTCCCCGACCACCAACTCCACCTAGTGGCGACGCTCGCGCACGCGGACCATCTGATCGAGCTGGCGTGCGAAGCGCTGCGGCCGATCATCCGGGACGGCGCCGTAGACCTCCGTGACCGCTACGAGGGCGCCTACTGCCTCGCCACCGTGAGCGCCGTCAAGCCGATCCCGCCGGCGGTCAGCCGCTACACCGCTGACGCGCTCACGCAACTGCGCGCGGCCGTTGAACATGTCCTGTACGCGGAGGTGGAGCACACCCTCGGGAGAGACCTCACGGATCGGGAGGAGAAGGTAGTCGAGACGCCCGCGTTCACCGACGCGGACAACCTCACGCGGTGGTTCAACGACAGCCGCCGGAAGACCATCGGGCCACTGCAGGACGGCACACGCCTCGCCAAACGGGTGCGGGAGCTCCAGCCCTACAACCTCCGGAAGACCCCAGATCAGCACCCTCTGCGGCTGCTGGCCGAGCACACGAACCATGCGAAGCACCGCGCCCCGGTCATCGCCGCCACGCGGATCGGCACGGTCATCCCGGACTGGATGCCACCGGGCGTGGAGATCCCGGCACAGGCCGAGCGCCCGGTGGAGGTCGGCGACGTCCTCGCGATCAGCCCTCGAGGCGTAGTCCTACCGATGGACATCTGGCCGACGATCAGCATCCGACGCCCTCACACCGGGCAGTACCCCGTCCTCGCCCACGAACTCGATCTGATCGCCGACTGGGTGCGGACCGTCGCGATCCCGATCCTCATTGCGGGAACCCGCGACGTCGCCCCACTGCCCGTGCAGCTCGACACGTCGGCACCGTGGGCGGACGTGCGCGACGCCCTTGCTGACGGTGGGCACATGACTGCGGCCGCGCGGTTCCGGCGCTCGATTCAGGTCGCTATCGCTCGCGACAACCTCGCCTTCGTCATGGACAGCCACCCGGAGCAACCCGGCAGGAGCGACGTTCGGCGGTGGGTCGCCGCCCTCAGCGACGAGGAGGTGCTCGAGCGGGCGACCTCGATCGGCGGCGTGGTGTCGGTCGATGACGCCGTGTACGCGAAATCGGTGACGGACCGCTGGGTCGACGAGATTCGAGCCGTGGCGACTCCGTAGCGGGCGCGCAGTCCCGTCCGGGTGATCACCTACCGTTCAGCGCCGCGCCGGCCATGGTTTCCGGCGCTTGACCCGATGCTGCCCCGACAACGCGCGACTCTGTCACGATGGCGCGATGAAGGCGGAGTCGAGCCCGGAGTACCTCCGCAGTGTGCTCAGCGCGGTGAGGACCTTTCGATCCGAGCTTGAGTACTTCCTCACGTTGCACGTCGTGAACGAAACCATCGCGCGTGGGATCGCACCCGCCATCTTCGCCCGCGATGGTGTCGACCAGGCGACGATCGACTTGTCCGCCGCGCGGGTGAGTGAAGCCGCCGGCCGCGCGTCCGAGGCGACCGGTCTGACCAACTGCTACGTGTCGGTCCAGGGGGCGGGCTCCGTCGACCCCATCGCCGCGTGGCTCTCAATGACGCAGCCCAAGCCGGTGCTTGAGTCAGGCGACGTTGTGGGCGCCGCCAACCAGATGGTTGGGCGGCTTGAGGCGATGATCGCGAGGGCTGAGGCCGAAGAGCCCCCGACCACGGGAGTCGCGGCGATGCACCCGTTGGTGTGGGGCGCGGCGAGTCGGCTCTGGCGTGACGGTCACTACCGTGAAGCCGTCGCAACTGCAGGAGAAGCGCTGGCGGACAACGTGAAGGCGGTCACGGGTCGCCGAGATGTGGCCGACACCGCGCTCTGGCAGGAGGTGTTCTCGGACAGGGCGGCCGCGCCCGGACGGCCGAGACTGCGATGGCCGGGCGATCCGGCAGATCGCGACGTGAAGAACATGACCGACGGCCTCCGACAGTTCGCTCCGGGTGCACAGATGGTGATCCGTAACCCCGCAGCCCACAGCACGAGCCCGATCAGTGCGCAGGAGGGGTTGGAGCGCCTCGCTGCGCTCAGCCTCCTGGCGCGATGGGTGGACGATTGCGACCTCGTCGTTGAGGCCGGCGAAGTCTCGACACCCGGACCGATGCCAGGCTCACGCACATGATCGACGGACAGCGACCGCGCGAGTGCGACGCGTTCGACCTACCCGACGTCATCCTCGGTCGGAACGACGAAGAGCTCTACGGCGCCCTTGGCAGGGTCGCGTGCCTCGCTGCCGTGCTGGAGGATCAGCTCCGCACGCTCCTCCAGGCGCTGCACGGCGTCGACGCGTCGGCGTACTCGCGGAAGCCGGCAGGTCAACTCGTGGCCGCGCTCCGCGCGGGTGCCGAGGGCTTGAGTTGCGCTGCGGCCGAACGTGACCTCCTGCGCACCTACCTCGATGGGGCCGCGGCGGCGCTTGTGCGACGTAACGACCTGCTCCACAGCCTCTGGCCGGCTCAGCCGGACGGTTCGGCGTTTCGTCACCGACTCGATCCCGACGGGATCCGGGTGACTGTGCGTACGAGCGTTAGCGACGTCCGGGAAGTGCTCAGGTCGCTGGTCGGCCTCGTCATGGGATGGCCCCGTCTGTACGCCATTGTGGGCGCCTCGGCGCGAGCAACTAGGTGAGATCGCGTCGTCGGATTGGTGCGGCCCCGACTGGGCAACGCGGCGGACTTGGTGATCCGCTCTGCCGCAACTTCCGGAGCACTTGCTCGCTGCAGAGGCGCGATTGCCGCTTGTACACTAAGAACGTACAACACGCAATGACTGTAACGCATTTGTAGCTCAATTCTGCCCGGCTTCTCTTCCCGCGTCCCTTTGCTAGAGGGACCGTGGAGGCATGGAATCGCGCACCCGAACGCACCCGAACGCACCCGATGCCCCGCCATTGGCATTCCCACTGCCCGCGGCTGCCCGCCACGCGGGGATCTCGATCCGAACCCTCCGCTATGCGATCGCACGCGGCGAGATCGCCGTGCATCGGCCCAGTTCCCGCCCCGTGGTCCTGGCGACCGATCTGCAGGCGTGGCTCGAGGGCGCCCCCGCCGACCGGGCCGCAGCGCCGCGTCGGCCAGCCACGGGGCGTGCAGCATGAACGCCTCGACCTGGGAGCCCGGGACTGTGGCGACGGTCGAGGTCGCGATGCACGAGGGCCGCTACGCGGCCGAGGCGCTGGCCGTGGCCGTCGTGCTCGACCAGGCCGACGACAGCGGGGGTGAGAGCCGGTACCTCTTCCTCGACGTCGCGCCCGACTCCACGTGGGCCCCGATCCTTGCTGCCGCGGCTTCGGCCCTGCGCGAGGCTGGCTGCCCCGCCGGTGCCGTCACGTGGGCGGGCCAGCCTGAGCGCCTCGTCGAGGACTGCGGCTGTAGCTGGATCAGCCGCGAGCTTGCCCTCCCCACCGCTGGGGACACGGAAACCTACGAGGGAGCTCGACGATGACCACCGACCCGACCACCACCCCCACCCCTGCCCCTGCCCGTCGCCCCTCGTGGGGCGTGCGGGCGTGGCGCCGTGGCTACGGCCCTGCTGCCGGCGGTGGTGTGCGCGGCCGGGTGCGGCGGGTGTTCGCGATGACCGTGGCCGGTGCGCCCCTCGCGCTGGTCGCCGGCTGGGAGCTCGCCAGCCTGCAGGCCGGCAACGGCTGGACGATCCCGGGCGTCCTCTGACCCACCCACCATCCACCTTCTCCCTCTACCCAGGGTCGGCACCCACCACCTAGGCCGACCCGCACCCGCACCGAACGACACGCACAACCCCCCGTGTGGGGTGGTTGGCAGCAGACCGACCCTGAGAAGCGGGTCAGAGAGAACGTGGTGGTCCCATGGCCCGCACCCGCACACCCCGCACCGGGCGACGCCGGTTGTCCCGGTGGGCGCTCATCCCCGCCGTCGCACTCATCCTCGGCGTGGGGTTCGTGGTCACCGGCATCGGTGGGACACCCGCAGCGCAGGCCGGGTTCCTCGGCATCTGCGACGCGGACACGACCTTCCCCGTCCCCGCCGACCCGGGAGGCACGACCGACGGGATCACCTACAGCACCGTCTCGCAGACGCCCGCAGCGGCGGCCGACGACGTCGACCCCAAGGTCTACACGGTCGTCATCGCCGCGACCGAGCAGAACACGACCCTGCAGCAGTTCGCCGGTGGAGGGTTGCACTGGCACGCGTACGCGATGTCGTGCATGGACGCTCAACCGCAGATTCAGGGCCTCGTGGCGAACTGGGTGTACGAGCTCGTAGCGCTGTGGCCGATGCGGGTCCTGGGGATCCTCATGCAGCTGTCGTTCTCCACGGTGATCGCTGACGCGCTCCTCGGCGCCACCGGTGGGCTTGTGTCCACACTCGAGGCCAGCATCTGGACGAAGTGGTCACCGATCATCATGATGGCGATCCTCGCCGTCGCTGCGATCAAGGTCGCTCGCGGGCGTGGCCGTCAGGGCCTGAGCTCGGTCGTGTGGATGGTCGGCGTGTCCGTCGTCGTCACGAGCGCCCTCACCGGGCCTGGGCTCGACCTGGTGAAGTCGCTGAACGACTACACACGGACGATCACGTCGTGCGTCACGTTCGCGACCACCGGTGCCGGGTGCTCCGTCAGCGACAGCAGCTCGGCGTCGCTGTACGCAGACTCGATGGTCGAGTCCCTCGCGTCGGACGTCTGGGCTACCGGTGCGCTCGGTGACCTCGCAGGCGACACCCCCGCTGACACCAACGGCGGCAGCTGGAACCTGACGGTCACCAGCCACGACGGCACCCCAGACCTGGACGACCAGGCAGAGGTTCACATCCCGACGGCCGCGATCCCGGCGAAGGTCGCCGGTTCGCCCACGTGGGCTGAGGTCTTGCGGTGGACGCAGACGTACACGAACGCGGAGGTCGCCGCGATGAACGCCGACCCGGCCCTGCAGTGCACCGCGGCACCCGACCAGTCCCCGTCGTCCGGTGAGGTCACGAACCTTGACGACGGCGAGGGGTGGGAACCGGGTCAGCTCTGCTCGTACAAGTGGTTGGTTCGCTCAGCGATCGTCTCCGAGCTCTACAACGCCCACCCGCAGGCGTACGCGACGTTCCGTGGCGTCACCCAGCAGGGATGGACGGCGGCGATCGCGGGCCTTGGCCTGCTACCCCTGGGCATCGGTATCGGTGTCATGGGCTTCATGGTCTTCCTGTACCAGGTCGAGCTCGTCGCTCTGTTCGTGGTCACCCCGCTGGTGGGCCTGATCAGCCTCAAGAGCGCGAACGCCGCCCGGAAGTGGGCGGAGATGATCGGTGCGACCCTCGTGAAGCGCATCGCCGTCGGGTTCGTCCTCGGTCTGACGATCTGGCTCGCGTCGCTCGCCAACTCGACGTTCGCTAACGCCATCTCGGGTCCGGATGCGACCCTCGCGATGCCACGCCACATCATCCCGGTCGCCGCATCGATGCTGACCATCGGGTGCATGGTCGTCGGCTTCATGCTCCTGAAGAAGGTCCAGGGGATCCTCCTCGAGGGCGTCGAACTACCCACCGCGCCCGGGATGGCCGACAGTGCCATGGACAAGGGCAAGAAGCTCGGCAAGAAGGCCCTCAAGCTCGGCGTCGGAGCGACCGCCGGGGCCCTGGGGGCCGGCACCGGTCTGCGCATGACGGGCGCCATGCGCGGCATGACCCGTTCCGGCGCACTCGGTGGCACCCTCGGCCGAGTGACCCGCGCGGGTGACCTCGCCGGGGTGATGCGTGGACAGCAGACGGGTCGCGGGACGAACGCGGCTGCCGGTGGTCGCGGGAAGCCTGCCGACTCGGGGCCGCAGACAGGCGCCAGCCGCGTTGACGCCGCTCGCGAGGCGCTTATGAGCTCGCCGGTCTTCCGCCCGGCTGGGTGGGCTGACGCCCGTGCGGCACAGCAGCAGGCGGGCCGCGCTCGTGCCGCCCAGGAAGCCCGGGTCGATGAACTGCGCACAGGGCGTGCCAGCGGTGTCGCGGCCATGACCCAACAGGGCGTCGCAGCCGGCATGGACCCGACCGCCGCGCAGGCACGGGCGACCGCGCAATGGGACGCGCAGATCGAGTCCGAGCTCGCGACCCTCCGGACGTTCGAGGCCGCCCTCACCGCCGCGTCCGGGACCCTGGCGGCCCTCGACGACGACGCCCATCGCGCCGCCGGCAGGGTTGTAGACGCCGTCCACCAGGGCCACGACGTCGATGCCGTGGCGGTGGGGTCTGCCCCGAGTTTGGTTGACACCTGACCTGTGAGGATCTGGTCCTCGCTGGAAGGATGTCCCCGTGGCAAAGCCGTATCCCAAGGAGTTCCGCGACGACGTCGTGGCCGTGGCCCGCAAGGGGCAGGTGCCGCTGACGCAGATCGCGAAGGACTTCGGTATCTCCGAAGGGTCGTTGTCGAACTGGATGAAGCAGGCCGACGTCGAGGACGGCCGACGGTCCGGGCCGACCCAGGCCGAGCGCGCCGAGCTGCGTGAGGCGCGCAAGCGGATCCGGGTGCTGGAGCAGGAGAACGAGGTCCTGCGCCGCGCGGCCGCCTACCTCGCGCAGGCGGGTCTGCCGGGAAAATAGTCTTCCCGCTCGTCCGTGAGATGGCCGCGGCCGGCGCCCGCATCAGGGTGCCGGTCGCGGTGGCGTGCCGGGTCCTGGGCCTGTCGACCCAGGGGTACTACAAGTGGCTCAAGAACCCGGTCTGCGACCGGGACTGGGACGACGCGCACGTCCTTGCCGCGATCTACGAGATCCATGGCGACGACGCGACACTCGGCTACCGGTTCATCACCGACGAGCTGGCCGACGAGCACAAGATCAGCGTCGGGGAGAACCGGGTGCACCGGTTGTGCCGGATCGCCGGCATCACCGCCAGCCACCACAAGAAGCGGTCCAAGCCCGCGACGGCCGGCCCCGCGCCGCACGACGACCTGCTCGCGGTGGTCGACGAGCACGGCGTGGTCCGTCACGAGTTCGTCGCGCACGCCCCGAACCAGGTGTGGCTGTGGGACATCTCCGAGCACCCCACCGCCGAGGGCAAGCTCTACATCTGCGCGATCAAGGACGTCTACTCGAACAAGATCGTCGGGTACTCCATCGACTCGCGCATGAAGTCGTCCCTCGCGCGGGCGGCGATGCGCAACGCGATCGCGCTGCGCTCACCGGCCGGCACGGTGTGTCATTCGGACCGAGGCGGCCAGTTCCGTGCCAAGGCGACCCAGCGGCTGCTGGCGAACAACGGCCTGGTCGGGTCGATGGGCCGCTCCTACGGCGCGGGCGACAACGCGAGCATGGAGAGCTTCTTCTCCCTGCTGCAGAAGAACGTCCTGAACACCCGCCGCTGGCACACCCGCGACGACCTGCGCCTGGCGATCGTGACCTGGATCGAGACCAAGTACAACCGCCGACGCCGCCAACGCGCCCTCGGCAAACTCACGCCCGTCGAGTTTGAGATGATCTACACGGCCGCAGACGCGGCCTGACTACCGCAAACCCCGAGTGTCAACCAGACCGGGGGCAGACCCGTGCACTACGGCCTGGACGACCGCACCCAGGCCGCACTCGCCGCCTACGCGCAGGCTGCCCACGACGCCGGCCTCATCGGCGGGGCTCCGTGGGCCGAGTACCCGCCAGCCGCCTGAACCCCCGGCCCCCGGCGGGTTCACAGCCGGGGGCAGGGCCCACCTACCGATCGCCCACGAGCAGGAGAACACCCGCCATGAAGCACCTGACCCGATACCTGACCGTCGACCACATCCACGCCCCGGACCCGAACACATCCGCCGCACAGGTCGCCATCGACCGATGGATCTGGCGCGCCGCGTACGTCGCCGTCGCGGGCGGCGGCCTGATCGCCCTCGTCGCCCTGGTCGCCCGCATCGCCACCGCAACCGCCCACTGACACGAAGGAGCGTCACTGATGAACAGCACCACGACCTTGACCACCGACACCGACACGCAGTGGGCCGGGTCGGCCTTCCGCAGCGAGGCCGAGCTCGCCGGCTTCACCCTCACCGCCGCAGGCATGGGCATCATCGCCGCGCTCGGGATGATCGTCTTCTACGCAATCGCCAGGTGACCCCACCGCCCGGGGAACGGTCACTTCCCCGGGCGTGGCGGACGCCCTCGCCTCGCTCTGACCAGCCCGCGACCCGAGCCTCCACGGCAGTGAACAGGGTGTTCCCGCCGTGGTGCCCCCACCCCCCACCCAGCCCTCGCCACGACCCGCACTGGAAGCCACGGAACGGGCGGGTGCCGGGCTGAGCGGGTGGGGTGGCGTCAGGCCCGGAGACAGGCACGTACGAAGCACCGGAAGGGCGCCTGACCTGGGGTGACGCAGGCGGCATGACCGATGCAGGGGCCGGGTCTTGTGGGTAGAACACAGCCCGGGAGCGCTTCCTTCGCGTGCCGCTGGGGAAGCGCTCCCGGGCTGGAGCCAAGGACCTCTCGCAGCAAGGTGCACCGGTGGCGTCCTTGCAGGGATCCTCTGCAGTTCCTGCGCAAGGCAAGCAAAGAGGCTTGCCGACTCTGGCGAACTACTTGTCGTGGGCCGCTAGCGCCCGGCGCGACTCCAACAGTCGGCGGCCATGCCAACCGATGAACATCAGGCCAACGATGACCATCGCGACTGACGGTGGCACCTTGCCGTTGGCCGCGCCAAGTAGGCCGAGGATCACGAACGCTAGGCCGACGCCGGCACCAGCGATGTTCTTGCCGCTCATCCGCACCCCCAGATGGACACCGCGGCGCCGAGGATCGCGACGCCTAGCGGACCAGTGTAGAGCCCGATGATCGAGACCCCGAGTCCAGCCGCGCACTTATGGGCGCTGACGTTGTTCACGGCCTCGAGTCCGCTTCCGATCCACCGGTAGTTCTTACCGTCAATGGTGACGCAGCCGACCGACGGGCTGCAGTAGCCCGTGACGGGGCTCCACTTGCCGTTGACGCATGATGCCTTGGTTGGTGGGCAGTACTGCGACTCCGGGATGATCACGCACTTCTTGGGTGCGCAGATCTGAACGTATCCATCGGGGAGATACACGACAGCTGACGCCGGTGATGCGAGTCCACCGACGACGAGCGCGCAGACCGCCACGACGATGGCAAGACATCGTCTGGATCTAGTCACAAACATTCCTCTCTTTGGGAAGGTTCGCTGCAACATAGTGCTCAGAGACATCACCGCGCAGGCGTTCTGTGCGTCGTTGACTCCAGTCACTCGAACGAGTGATGGCGGCGGAGGCTCCAGCAGTCCAGTCCGGTGCGAACTCGTGCCCCGGCACCGCGATGGCTGGCCCGAGGTCAGCGAGCTACTCGACTCGTCTTGACGAAGACCCGGTCGGTCCGCTCATCAGGCACCGCAAAGCCGGCTTCCTGCGCCCCCGGTGCCGACCGGCTGAGCCCCACCCCCACAGCGGTCCGCCTCGCGGCTCTCTGAGCCCCCCCGAATCGCCCCGCCGCGCTCGCGGGCGTCGGCGCCACGCTGGCTCCTCACACGGGCACCACGCGCCCCCACCGGACGGTCCTCGTGGGTGGTCGCCGGTCGGATGCGGGGCATGGAACCCCACCTCGACATCGCCCCTGACGGCACCCGTCTGCCGCTCCGCCATGTTCACCTGACCGTCACCGAAGCCGAGGGCACTGCACTCGCCGGGCTGCTCGAGCGGGCCGTTCGTGACGCCGACCCCGACGACGACGCTGGGGTGGTGGACGCGGTCGAGGGGGCCGGGCGGTTGCTCGACGTACTCGACGCGCAGGTTCGGGCGCCCGTGCAGATCGGGTTGCCCGAGCACGACGTCGTCCGGCTGCCGCGCACTGGGGTGACCCTCTGCGGGCCCGGGGTGCAGACAGCGGTGGCCATCCACGGGGCGCTCATCGCCGACGGGCGGAGCGAACAGGAGGCATGGGAGGCCGCTGGGCGGGAGGTTGGATCCGAGCTCGCCCAGGCCGTGCTCGCGGGGGTGCGGGGAGTCACCTGCAGGCCCCTGGCGCGGGTGTACCGGGCCGTGCTGCGGGAGGCGGCTGCGCACCGCGACTGACACCGACGCCCCTGCGTGACCGACGCGCAGCGGGGCCCCGCTGCGTGTTGGGCCGGGTCGGGTGGTAGCCCCTATGTATTGCCAGCAATACATTGCCGAGCGGTTCGACTTCATGCAGTTGTGTGCGCTGGTCCTGGTCCTGACCCTCTCGAGTGCTGAAAAGCGCAGCGACGGCAGTGGTGTCCTAGCGATCAGATCTTCGTCGATGCCCGTCGAGCGAAGCGCGGACGGAACTACTAGCCTCTCCCTGAACTCTCTCTTAACTACTACTGCACTTACGGGTATTGCCACCAATACATCTATGTAGTCCTAGCAATACATCAATGTAGTTCTAGCAGTACATCTATGTAGTGCTAGCAATACATTGTCGCAAGAGGGGGCACTCGCTCCTCGGGGCGCGTGACCTCGACGGCGTCCGCCTCGGCGACCGCAGGGCCGGCCCCGGCGCCTCGGTGCATGTCGGCAACCTGGTCGAGAAGCAGGACAAATCGTTGCTTTCAACCCCTCAAGAAACTGTATGGGCGTCGATCTATGCTGTAGAGAGAGTCGAACACCTGTACGGGAGGATGTCATGAGGATCCACGAGGTCACCGCCGAGCACGCGTCTGTGCTGTCCACGCTCGCCGCTGAGCGCGCAGCCGCCGAGGCTGCCCTGGATGCCGCTCGACGTGCTCAGAGGGAGGCGATCGAGGACATCTACACGCACGGCGGCTACACGCTCCATGCAATCGCGCCGCATGCCGGCCTCGGCTACCAGACGATCCACGCAATCGTGCGTGACGTGCGGGCGCGACGCGAGGCTGCCGCCGCCTGAAAGACGAAAGCGCCGCCCCGGTCACTGACCAAAGATCCCGGGACGGCGCCAACAACTTCGCTCACTAGAAAGGTAGCACGATGGGACTGCACCTACGCCGGTTCGTCCGCGAGAACCGGGCGCTGTACTACGGCGAGCTTGATCGTCCGACCATGCGGCTCCTCGAGGAACTCGCTGACCGCGTCCGGGAGTTCTCGAAGCCCTGGTCTGGATCCACCACGGACCCGTCAGCCACATCGGTGTGGGAGATCGCGGCGTCGCGGTGGACGATCGAGGCGCCCGTCGAGGACCTCGCCGATTGCCTCGGCGTCACGCGTGACCGCGTGCAGGTTGGGATGCGGAGGCTGCGGGCCGCCGGGCACATCGAGAGCGCAGTTCCCCACACCTACGGCCGGACGACGACCCGCATCGTCTTCCACCCTCGTGCCCGTCAGCAGTTCCTGGCCACGCGCCGGACAGCGATCCTGCATGTCCACGCCCGTGTCGATGTCGAGGGCATGTCCACTACGGCCGCCGCGATCGTCGATGGTCTGATCGACGCGTGGCGCGAGACGCACGTGCCGACGGTTCGTGGGCGTGAGCTCGTCGGAGCGCGGATCCCCGACGACACCGTCGCGGACGCATTGCCGGGCGTGGTCGCTGGGCACCTCGGGGACACCGCGGCGCAGTTCGAGGTCACGTCGGTCGCACCCGAACTGCCCGCTGGGATGACGGAGGAGCTGTGGGGCGATCCCGCGGCGCCGGAACCGACGACCGACGCCGTGGCGGACGCGGCGATCGCGGCCCTGACCGCCTACTGGCAGGGGCGCGAGCTCGTCCACCCCCGCGTCGTCGCACAGAAGATCGCGGGGGTGCTCACCAAGGCTGGCATGACGCACAGCGAGCTCGCCGAGGCAGTCATCGCCGGCGCGTTCGACGGCGTTGAGATCTGCCGACCGTCGGACGTCACCGTCGCGGCGCTGGAACCGGTCCTGGACCCCGAGCGCGCGGCCGAGGCGCGCCGGGCCGCCGTGGCACGTGAGCGCCGAGAGGCCCGCGCTCGCGAGGCCGCGGCTTGGGACGCCGTCGGTGACGCGTACGCGACCGGCGACCAGGAGCGCATCGACGCTGCGCTCGAGGCCGTAGACGCCGCGACCGCCATCGAAATCGCGACGGCGGTGCCCGCCGAGCGCCCCGCAGGCCATGATCGGGCTGTTCGGATGGCCGCGGCTCCTGCGCTGCTGCCCGACCACGCCGCGGACGCAGTGGCCGCCGAGCCCGTGGTCGAGGACCCTCCCGCGTGGAGCGAGGTAGAGCCTCCGACTGTCGTCGCGCCGGTGCGTGCCGCCGCCTGACCCCCCGCCCACCCACCCCTCCCGCCTTCCACGACGGGGGTGGGTTGGGGGCGTCTCGGTGCGGGGTAGCCGTGGCCCACGGGGGTAACGGGCTCCTACCCGGCGGGGTCATGCGACGGACCAGTCCGGCTACCCCGTGACGTCGGGCTCGTCCTCGGTGATGTCGGTGGGTGGGTCGATCTGTTCGATGGATCGCAGGGTCCGGCGCACGGTCGCGTCGTCGTCCCCGTCCCGCACGCTCTCGTCCACCTCGATGCGCACCCACTGACCAAAGGACGCGGAAGAAGCACCGAGGAGTGAACGCGGCACAGTCCCCGTGATGCGGGCGTGAGCGGCGGTCAGCAGGTCGAAGGTGGTGCGTACGTGGCTCGCAGTGACCCACTCGCCCTCGTAGGCCACGACCTCCACGTCGAGCTCTAGGGAGCGGACGATCTTCCGGAGGTACGCCGAATCCGCCGGCGTGAGCTCGACCGGCGCGCGAGTGCCAGTGCGGTCGTCGATCGTGACTGTGGAGCCGAGGTCGATGCAGCGGGCCGCGAACCGGTCGAGCTGGCGGGTCGCAGGGACACCGATCGACGTGAGCCGGTCCGCGAGGCCACCGGTGCCACCCTCTCCGTGCTGCGCCTCACGAAGCGATGCGACGACCTCGTCGACTGCTCTCATGCTGATCGTCTCGACGGCATCTGTACCGGCGAGGGTCAACTGGACGTGCTCGTCGTCTCGGAGTTCAGGGTCGTGTGCATTCGAGGGCTGACACACGAGATCGATGACGATGGACCCTGCACCAACCGGCACGAGCCACATGCCGAGTCTGTCGCGGGCCCGGTCATCGACCTTGGAGAACGGTCGCAGCAGGTGGCGGTTCGCGGCTGCCACCACGGCATCGTTGAGCGCCTGGGCCGCCCGCAGCATGGAGTGTGCGGGACCCGCGTGTCCGATCACGTCTCCGTGCGCGAAGTGAGCACGGAGACCCTTCTGGCGTGCCACCCATGCGTCGCGCGCCTCCGCGTGCAAGGCGCGCAGGCTCGCGCGGTTCGCGCTGCTCGCCCAGTCATCGGAACGGTCTGCCGTGGCAATGGAGTGTTCGGTCGCTCGCAGAAACGCGGCAAGTTCACGGAGGTCGCTCACGAGAGCACCACCTCCACGTAGCCCTTGGCGAGCGTCTCTCCTGTGGCGCGTGACCGCTGCCACCAGTCATCCCAGTGTCCGCGCAAAGCGGCGTACGTGCCATGGCCGGGGTGAGCGTCGGGCACCTTGACGATGCCGTAGATGTCCAAGTTGAGTGTCCGGCCGATCCCTGGAACGGGCTCGTGCTTCCACCTGTTCCGGGGAGCGATCCACATGTCGTTCAGGTCAGCGGTGATCGATGGGTCGGGTGCGGACCGGGCTGCATCGATCACGGGTGAGCAGTCGATGTCACCGGGTGTCACCTTGCCCGAGATGAAGCTCCCGTCGAGCCAGACGCTGTCGAGCGCGAGGCCGAGCCGGTCGAGCAGTTCGATGTATCTCTCGAGGTCGTCCATCAGTTGTCCTCGCCACGCTCCGTCGGACCGTGCTACGACGAAGTTGTCACGGACGTCCGACATGGTGACGGTGTATCGACCGCGTGGCAGTACCGGGTAGCCGTCAGCGCCCGGAACGAGCGTTGGCAAACTCACGACCGGTCCTCGTGCCGATGCGCGCTCGCGCTCTCGCGCGTAGCCGTCTCGCAGTTCACAGTGCCCCCCTTGTATGCCGACTCGATGTCGATCGGCACTCCTGCGATGTGGCATGAGCCTATGGGGCGAGGTGAGTCCGATGGCTCAGTTCGGCTCGTGGATGATCTGCGAGATCCGGGCCCGGCTGAGGCCCGTGGCCCGCGCGAGGAGCACGGGTCGGGCGCCGGCGGCGTGGAGCTCACGGACCGCGGCCTTCCACCCGGAGGGGTCGGCGGTGCGTGCGGCGGCTGCTGCGGCGGCCTGACGCGTCCAGACGATCTGCTGCTCGAGGTCCGCGACGGCGGGGGTCGTGGTGGTCATGGTGCGGGCCTCTCGGTCGGGGGGCGTCCGTGCGTGTGCCTGATCGACTGGCTTGACGATTCCGTTAGGAGTCTATGGAACTCGTCATACGTTAAGCCTAACGGTTTTGTTAAGGCGGACGAACAGGGAGGCAGAGGGCACCCAGCAGTGGGGCCCACGGAGGGAGCCAGCCATGACCGCCACCGCCTCACCGACCATCACCCCGGCCCACGAGTCCACCGCATGCCGGTCCGCCGGATGCCCCGGGCGCCCCAGCGCGAGCCGCGACGGGTGGTGCCAGCGTCACCACGGCCTGGTCCGAGCCACGGGGGTGGAAGCGTGGACCGGCGCGGTCCCGCGCCCACCACGGACCGCCGCCGTCGCCGAGCGCCTCGCGGCGTACACGGTTGTCAGCCCGGCCGGCTGCTACCTCTGGACTGGCGGCGTCACGTCCGCCGGCTATGGCATCGTCGCGGCGCCCGAGTTCGGACTCCGCTGGGTGCTCGTCCATCGACTGGCGTACGAGCTCGCCAGGGGGCCGATCCCCGAGGGACTCGTCATCGACCACCTGTGCCGCCAGACGACGTGCCTCCGCGTGGAGCACCTCGAGCCCGTGACCGTGGGCGAGAACACCCGGCGCGGGGTCGCTGCGCGCCGTGCCGAGCGCGAGGCCATCGCGGTGGCCGCCTGACCCATCGATCTCGGCAGGCTCGCCGTGGGGGATCGCACCGGCGGGCCTGCCGTTTCCATGCGTGACGTCAGTACGGCATGACGGCGTGCCGTATCGCCGTCACCCGCCCTACGACGGGCGCCCGTCGCCCCGCCCCGACATCCATCCGCCGTGCCGTAGATGCACACGGGCGTGCACAGTGCCATGCACACCCACTACTGCGTGCCTGTGTGCACCCCAAACACCCCAACACCGGGGGGTTGAGCGATCGCTTCGCGGTGCCAACCCCCACAGACATTTTGGCTTGTTCTGCAATGGGGCTGCACCCGTGGTCGGGCTGGTCTGTCGTGGCTGGGTCCGCCGCTGCGCACCTGCGTGGTCGCCCACGCTGCGGCCCTGGACGGGCCTTGCTGCGCCCGCGCCGGTGCTGGCGGCTCGTCGGTGGTCGGGGTGGCCCATGGTCGGGTTGGTCTGTCCGGCTGGGTCCGCGGCGTCGCCTGCGCGTGCCGCCCCACGCGTCGGTCGCTGTCGCTCCCTCGCTGGCGGCTCGCTCCGGCTGGCCGCTCGCACGGGTCTGGGCCCGGCGGGTGGTTCGAACAGCATCGGTCCGCACTTGCCGGGGCGGTTCGGGTGGTGACCAGCCCGGACCGTGAGGTGGTCGGGTGGGGTGCGGCTCCCTGGGGCTCCCCGGCGCGCGGCGGGAAGGGAGAGCGGGGAGGGGGTGGGCAGCGGGGGTGCTGCCGTCGCGACGGAGAGACGGGCCTACGGTGCGACGGCGATACGGCACGCCGTCGAGCCAGCACGACGGGCCGGTGGATGAGCCACGGACCACGGGCCTACTGAGCCGGGGTCACGTCAACACGGACCAGGCCGGTGGGCCCATGGCTCAGGGACAGCGAGCCGACCGATCGAGCCGAGCCGGGAGGTGGCTCAGGACTCGGGCTGAGCCGACGGCTCCGCCAACTCGGGCACCTCTCGTCTCGGACGCCCGGGGGCGCGCCTGGGCGTGTCCTCGATGCCCACGAGCGTCGCTGATCGCCAGACCGCGCCGCCGTTGATCCTCCCGTCGGGTCGGGGTAGCCACGCCGCACCGACGTGCAGGGCCTGGCGGATCGCGGCGGTGCTGAGGCCGAGGCGGTCAGCGAGCTGCTGGACCGTCACGAGCTGCGTGAGGGGGTCGGGGCATGGCTCACCGGGGGGTGGGATCTGCGGCTCGTACGGGGTGTCGATGCTCATGGGCCAACCCTACCTTGCATCTCTAACGACTCTGTCAGAGTTATCAGGTAGTATCTCTAACAGAAGTGTTCGAGATAGGAGAAGGTGTGATGGACACGTACGTGGGACGCAGGACGACCGAGGGCCAGTGGGTCGCTCTCGGCGCCCACGCCGAGTTGATGGCGCACCACGAGGAGCAGGATGTCGTGGAGGTCTACACGCCATCGCGCCAGGTCGCGCGGGTGACGATCTCTCGCGTGGGCAGGCCGTTCACCAGGGCGGGTGTAGTCCTCGGGTACGGCTACCTCACCGATGCGGCGGACGCGGAGGGCGCCGCGTGAGCACCACCACGCGCCGGCCGGCCACGACCCGGGCGCACCGTGCGCGCATCGCCGCCGACGCCATGCCAGTGCTGGTCGTGCAGACGCTTGTACTCGGGGGCGTCTGGGCGTCGGCGATCGTCGTGAGTTTCACGGGCCTGGTCGCCGCCGCCGGCTGGGCAAACATCAACGGCGGCCAGCGCTTCGGCGTGCCGGTGTTCATCGACGGCATCTTGGTCGGGGCGTCGATTGCCTACCTCGTGGCCCGTGAGCGCCACGACCGTGCGAGCGCTGTGATCGCCCTCGGCGCCATGGCAGGGTTCGCGGGCCTGAGCATCATGGGCAACGCCACCCATGCCCTCGCCGGCACCGCGACGGGTGTCCAGCGGATCACGGGGGTGGCCCTCGCTGTCGCCGCACCCCTCGCGGTCCTCGTGACCACGGAGCTCCTCGCGCGGACCGTGATCGCCCCGCCGCCCCCGCCGAAGGTCGCACCTGCCCCGGCTGTGGCCCGTGCTGCGGCTGAGGCCACCGCCGTCACGATCCCCACCCCCGCAGCGGCCGAGGCAATCAGCCGGCCCGCCCGGCGAGTCACCACGCCACGTCCCACCCCCGCTCTGGGTGCCGACCGCGACGCACAGCGCGCCGAGGTCACCAGGCTCGTCGCCGAGGGGCTCAGTCGCTCAGCGATCGCCGATGCCGTCGGTGTGCCGCTGAGCACCGTGAAGCGCTGGGCCACGGCCGCTCCGGCTTCTGAGGTCGTCGCCGTCTAGCCCGCGAGGCCCCATCACCCCCCGTCCCTACTAGCGCAGCACCCCGCTCATCAGGCGCCCCTCTGGGCGGGCTCCCGCGCCGGCTATCCCGATCGGTGCGTCGGCCTACCGTCGAACACGAGCCCCTGAGGAGCGCCTGATGAGCACGCCACCAGCCCCACCCGCAGCCCTACCCGCGACCCCATCCCTATACCCGACCCGCGCCGGGGCGTGCCGTGCACGGTTCGCTGCGTGGCGTGCACGAACCGCCCGGGACGACGGGGGCTTCGGGCTCGCCGAGCTGGTCGTTGTCTGCGCCCTGGTCGGCGTCCTCGTGGCCATCGGCGGCGCCCTGATGCACCGCGTGAACGGACAGCAGCACGAGGCCCAGGAGAGGGTCGAGGTCACGACGGGCATCGACGATGCGTCCGGCCAGCTCCTGCGCGACGTCAACGACGCGATCAGCATTCGGCAGGCGACCGCACAGTCCCTCACGCTCGCGGTCGTCCGCGACGGGTCGTGCAACATCAGGGCCTACACGGCCGACAGCACGGCGCAGACGTTGACGGTCGTGACCACGTTCTACGAGGGCGCGGCATGCTCGGGTGCCAGCGAAGACCGTGAGCAGGTGCTCCTGCAGCGCTACACCGCGCCGGCCACCTTCACCTACTGGGGCGAGTCCGACGAGATTCCGATCCCCGCCCCGGTCGAGGACGTCCGGAACATCACGAGGGTGCAGTGGGGCTTGGCGGCAGCGCCCTACGCGGACCGCACTGCCCCGGACGTCACGCTCATGTCGAGCGCTTTCTTCGACGGCCGCGGCGAGAGCTCGGGCAGCGGGACACCGGAGCTCCAGGCCAAGCGCCCGCTCCTGACCGTCACCACCGTGGTCCCAGGTCGTGACGCCCCCACGATCACGTGGACTGACCCCAGCCCGACGCTCACTGCTGGGTGGGTGGTCACCCGCGCACGCGAACCCGAAGGCTCGAAGCCGGGCACATTCCTGGCGATCGCATGGCCGGCGAAGTCGACGCTCAACTTCACCGACACCTCGCTGCAGCCTGGCGAACGCGCCAGTTTCGTGATTTACGCGATCCTCACCGACGGCAGCTCCGGCCCGAGCTCGAACTCCGTCGACACCGGGCTCCGACCCCCGCCCGTCACAGGGGTTACCGCGACCGGGCAGGCGACGTCCATCAAGGTCGACTGGGCCGCCAGTTCAGGCGCGACAGGGTACGACGTTTACCGCGACGGCTTCCTGATCGCGAACGTCGGCGCAGTCACCAGCTACACCGACGCCCTCACCTTCGGGCACTCGCATGACTACGTCTTGGTGCCCACCAACCGGTGGGAGCAGCAGCTCACGACCGGGACCGAGAGTGGACGCGTGCCGCTCGGTGACGCGATCACGAAGGCGTACACGGGTGGGGTGCGCCTGGCGTCAGCGGTCACTGCGGCAGCAGGTGCGTTCACTGCGCCGGCAGCCCCGACGATCACGGCAACCCCGAACGCCGACTGGACGAACACCGTCACACGCACGTACGCACCGTGGGTGGGTACCGGTCCGACCAGCAAGGCCGGGGCACGTGACCGCGGATGGGAAACCCAGGTCGCAACTCTGACGGGTGCGTTCACTGACTTGTGGGCCGAAGCGACCGCTGCTTCACAGACACAGAGCGCACGCCCAGCAGGTGCCACGACCCGCTACCAGGCCCGGACCTGCAACGCGGTCGGCTGCGGCCCGTACAGCACTCCAGTCAGTGCCCTCCAGCGCCCTCCGGCGCCCGGGTCGTGCACCACTGCAGGTGCGTCCACGCGGGGAATGCAGGTGACCGTGAACCCGGCGGTCATGGAATCGGCAGCCACGGGGTACAGGGTGGCGGGTGGTATCGGCACCCCTGTCGGTGGCGCCGCCCAGTCGGGCACGGTGTTCAACATCGACCAGCTCACCCACAGCAGCCTCCACACGTTCACAGCGTCGACGCAGAACGGCAGCCCGGCGGGCGGCGGGTGGTCGGACACCACGGCATGCCAGGGCACCACCGCGGTCCTCGGTGTGGCGATCACGGGGGTGTCCTCGACGACGCGCTCCGTGTCGGCCTCGATGTCCGTCACGAACGGCAACGCGTCGAGCCTCACGCTCGAGGGCGTCCGGACCGACCAGAACGTCGGGAGCGCCTCGTGGGACCCTCTGGCCGACGGGAGCGACTTCACTGTCACCGCCCGCAACACGGACGGGTGGAACAACGTGCTCGACCAGCGGGCGATCAGCACACAGGTGCTGGCGGCGCCCTCGGCGCCTACCTGCACAGTGACCGTCGTCGATGCAGATGCCCCCGGCTCAATCACCGTCAGCGGTGGCGACCAGGTGCGGCTCGGCAGCGGAGGAGGCGTGCTCAGCAGCCCGCACACCTACGGGTCGCTCGACGCCGGCACGTTCGTCGGGTATGCACGCCGCGTGACCTCGGACGGCTACAACTCGGCCAACTCGGCCTGGGACGGTTGCCCGACCGTAACGATCAGCGACCCGTACCCCACACCGTGGGGTGAGCGCGCGGGATGCCCTGCCATCGGGGTGCCGATCTACTCGACGAGCCCTCGCTCCTGGCAGGTGCGGCGCGCATCCGCGACGCTGTGCCAACTCCGCTGGGTCGTCACCGACGCCGGAGAGACCTACGAGTTCCCGCCAGGGACCGTGGTCGGCACCGGCACGTACACGATCGGATCGGGAGCATCCGTGTACACCAGGACTAGCGGCGACACCGCCCTCGCGATGGGGCCGACGGTCGCGTAGCGGGAAGCAGAAGAGGCCCCACGAATCCATCCGTGGGGCCTCTTCTCTCCAGCTCAATCGACCGCGAGCAGGTACTCCGCTCGGTCAAGCGCCCGACCGTCGACTGTGAACGGACCGGCAGCGGCCTCCTCGCGGGTGGGAATCGTCGACGCTCCGTAGCCGAAGTTGCTCAGCTCGCGGAAGCTCCCGTACTTGCTGAGTCCGAAGACCTTCCACTGGTAGCCGCCAGAGGACGCGGTCGAGACGTAGACGAGGTACTTCCCCGACGCCTCTGCGCGGGCTGTGGATCCTTCCCGGCCGGCCGCCAGAAACTCGACCTCGTATGCAGGTGCCTGCCCGGGGGTGTCCGTGCCGATGCGGACCGGCGCCGTCTCCGTGCCCTGGTACAGGACGCCGTTGATCACCTGCGAGTACGCGTCGGCGACTGGTGCGGTCGTTGCGTCCGGGGCGGGCGTGTCGTCCGCGACTGGGGCGGTGGTTGCTGCCGGTGCGGCCCTCGAGGACACGGGGGCAGGGGTGGCGTCAGACGCCGAGGAGCAGCCAGCGAGGAGGCCGACCGCGAGCGCGAGCGCGGTGAGGGCCGGTAGGGCGGTGCGTCCTGCGGTGTCCATGGCTTCCTGCCTCCGACGTCGTTCGTACAACCGTTCGGTTGTTTGTTTACTGTACCTCCAGCACCCGACGGAACCTAGGGTTCCCCCGTCGCGGGCCCTGTTTGGACGAGCCAACCCCACGCACAGGGAACCGGGAGTTCCGTCGGAGCCTCCACGTAGGCTTGCCCTCAGCAGGCTAACGACGAGTGGAGGCAGATCATGGGCGTTCCCGCAGGTGGCTGGTGGTGGTCAGAGGACGAGGGCTACACCGCGCCCGAACGCACGGTCACCGCGAGCGCGGAGGCGGTCCTCGATGCCTTGTATCGGCAGGCGGTCGGGGTGGCTGAACCCCGCGCCCGCGCCCGTGAGCTGGCGTCGCTCGAGCGCCTGTTGGCTGACCCCGCCGTGGGCATGCTCCGCCGCATCCGTGAAGCACGCACGGCGACGATCCGCGAGCGTGTCCAGGCAGGCGAGGACACCGCCACGATCGCCCGGTCGGAAGGCGTGACGACGCGCAGGATCCGCCAGCTCGCGGTGGAACGCCCCACGGTGACGCCTGCGCAGGCTCGTGCGGCGCATCGTGCGGCGATGGCTGCCCGCAAGCGGCACACCGCGGAGGCCCGGGCCGCGCGGATCGCCGAGGCACAGGGGTGGCAGGCGCGGATCGACTCGGGCGCCACGAACCGTGCCGAGCTCGCCGCCGAGCTGGGGATGACCCGCAGGGCGCTCGCGGACCGGCTCCGCGCCGCCAGGGCTGCCACGGAGGGTGCAGCGTGAGCGCCGTCGAGGCGGGGGTCCCGCCGTCCCGTTCGAGCCGATCGTTTCGTCGACGACCTGACGGAGGACGGGGGCATCGTGGGGGCGATCGTTGTCCGCCCTGAGGACCAGGTCGAGCCCACGACTACGGTCGAGGAGTAGCGTGCCGGCCGGCCGAACGGGTGAACCTAACGGTCCGATGGAAGTCCCAGTTCCCCCGTCGTGGGAGGAACCGGACGGCGAGCGCGTTCCAGCATGGGTGGGCCCGGCTACACCGGTGGACATGGACACGACACACCTCACCGCCGACCGCCTCGCCCGCGCCCTCGCGCTGACCACCGGGGGGATCGACGGGCTCGCGAACGACGCCGGGATCTGCGACCTGCGGCGGGCCATCGCCTACGCCGCAGACCTCCTCGCGGACGGCAGTGCGCTCACGGTCGCGCCGACAGGCGGTTGGTTCATGGACCTCGCGCTGGCCCTCGGACGCGCCCCGTCCGTCCTTGAGGTCGAGGCTCGCTGCGGGGGCGCCTGGTGGACGATCCTTGGCCACGCTTACGAGATCGAGGGGCGCGCCGGCCTGCTCACATGGGGGGTTCCCGACGACCTGCTGCGCAGCGTCGAAGCCGAGCTCCTCGAGGACCGTCTCGGCCTCACGCTGGATGACGCGACGGTGGGCGCGTGACCATCTACCCGGCCGCGGTGGCCGACGCCGCTGCGCTCGCGGTTGCCCTCCGCGCCCGGGTGGGCGTGCTCTACGACCGCGCCCCGACGGACGACACCTGGGAGCAGGTGACCGCTGACGCTCTCGCCGCCGTCACCACCCTGGCCGGCGCCGTGCCGTCGCTGCGGACCGTCTTCCACTGGACGGACATCGAGGCGCAGAACCCCGAGGAACGCCCGGAGCTCCGGGCGCTCGCCGCGGTCCGCAGTCTGGAGGTCAGGCTCCGTCACGCTCGCGGTCAGCGCGTGATGTCGCTCAGCCGTCCCTGACCCGCGCGTCGAACCGCCACGACCCGCTGCGGCCCGTCGGTGAGCACCGGATGTGCCGCAACGCCGTGCGGTGCCAGGATTGCTGGAGCGAGCCCACCTCACGACCACGGAGGACAGCGATGCGCCTGACCAAGCAGATCCGTCAGCAACTCCTCGTCCAAAATGAGGGATTCGAGACTGTTACGCGTTCCCGCGAGAAGAACTTCACCGAGAACCGCCAGTACCGTATCGAAGGCGGCCAACTGCACGTTCGAGCCACTGGCCAGACATCCTGGGCAGACAGCCGCTTCGACGACCGATTCATCGCTGACGACGCGCAGACCCACCGATTCCTGTACGAGAACCTCGGGCGGCTGAACACCGAGGGCCTCGACTGACCCACCAGGCGACAACACAGCACTGCTCCTTTCGCGGTGCAGGACTCGGCGCCTGCGCCACGGGTTGGCGGTCAGTCCTCGCGCCAAGATTCCTCGACGCATTCGGCGTCCTCATCCTCTATCTCACGGGCGTTGATCCGCTCGTAGGCGCCCTCAAGCTCACTACGAACGACATTCTCATCGCCGAGACGAGCGACGTGATAGCTGAAGAAGTCTCTCGTGGAGTGGATGAAGATGGGACTCACAACCTCACCGAGGACTGGGATCCCCGGACGCTGCTGATCTGTGGCTAGGTCCAGGATGACCGAGACCCAGCGGACCTTACGGAAGAGACGCAGCATCACGCTCACGGACGGTTCGTAGAACGTGACGTCAAGGTCATCGAGCGCCGCTCCGGCGGCGCACTCAAGGCCATCACTGATGAGTTCTGACTCAATCGCGCGCGACACAGCCCACCTGAGCGAGAGCAGGTCGCGCACGTCGTCAGACACCTCGAGGCCCCTCGCGAGGGCGCTCCACTCAGTGAAGGTGCTGACCTCAGCGTCGTCGTTCCAGAGAGAGTCGAGGTGTTCGTATCGGCCCGCGCCGTTAGCGAACCTCTCGATCATGCTGGTAAGTCCGGGATCGAGGTCATCGATCGGTCGGGCGAGGAACGCCGACTTGCGCGCGGAGGCACCCGACTCCGGTATCGAAAGAGTCTCGACGGCGTCGAGCAGACCGCCGATCTTGTGCGAGTAGCCCCGCAGTCTGGGGAACTGCCCCGTGGTCCCGTGTCCATGGCAGGCGATCGCGAGTTTACATAGACGCTCGAGGCCCGACGCGTAGGAGTACATCCCGACGTGGAGCGCGTAGTTGAGGTCATCGCTACCCCACGCGTCCGCTGCCTGCCCTGCGGGTACGGAGCACAGCCTCCTGAGCCCCGTCAGGGCGAGTTCGGTGGCGAACTGGGTCTCTGCGACAAGGCTATGCCAGACGTGAGGGGCCATCCAGCCATTCAAGCCAAAGAGGATCCTCGACGTGGGTGGTTCCGGTAGCAATTGCGACCCATTCCCGGTCACCTCCTCCCGGATCGTCGCAGCGGTGGCGCCGGCGGTGGCGTGTCGGGGTGGTCGAGCCGGTGCTGGGCGGTGGCGGCGATGGTCGCGTCGGGGTCGAGGGCGAGTGCTTGGAGCGCTGGTCCGGGGGCGAGTGGGTGGGCGGCGACGCGGGCGCGGATGTCCGGGGCGGGGCTCGTGGCGAACCTTGAGACGACGCCGGCACTGACGTTCGGGTGCGCGAGGACGGCGCGGATGAGGATCGGGTCGGCGTCGCGGTCCTGGTAGCCCGGGGCGATCGCAGCGATCATCTCGGCATCCGAGGAGGGGTCCAGCGCGGTCGCGAGGAGCTCTGCGGGGTCACCGTCCTGGGCGATCTGCCAGGCGGTGCGGCGGGGAGGGAGCGGACGTCGGGGCATGAGATCAGTGTGCGCGTCATCGAACGCCTGTTCGAATCAGGGCTCTCGCGGTGTGATGTCGACCACTATTGGCACGCTCGCGTGCTAGCTGGCGTCCGGCTCGTCCGGTGCCCATATCGCCATCGCATGAGACACCGGCGAACCGGACACGGCGTCGCGGTGGGTCGTCTAGACGTCCGGCTACCGTCAGTCACGTGGTCGATGGATCGGTGGGTGCGGGAGCGCACCGGGGCGGCGTGCAGGGCGCCCCGGTGCTGCTCCACGCTGCCACCAGCCTGCCTGAGGTGCCGGTGCCCGGCGTCCCGGGCCTCGTGGTTCGGTCCGCGCTCATGGACAGTGCCGGCCTGGCGGCCGTGCTCGGTATCCCACGATCGACCGTCGAGCGCATGGCTGCTGCTGGACAGGTTCCACACCTGCGGGTGGGTAAGCACATTCGATTCACCCCCGGGCACCTCGGCGAGATCATCACCGACGCCGAACGTCGCCCGCGGGCCGGTGTTCACAGCCAGAGCCGGGGGAGCGCGCGGACCCGCCTCTAGGCAGGCTCGACCGTCACCGTTGGGCGCTTACTCGCGCGGCGGCCGGGCCGAGCCGTGACCTCGGCCTGCGTCGGGGCCTGCTCGAGGTTCGTCGGCACCGCCAGCATCTGACGGGCCATCGCGCGGGCCGCTGTCGGGTCGTGCAGGTTCACGAGACCTCCGTAAACATCCATGGTGATCTGGATGCTGCTGTGTCCCAGTGCCTCACTGATGATGTGGATCGGCGCGCCGTCGTGGAGCGCCCAGACCACGAACGTGTGGCGCAACATGTGGATGGTCGGCTGCTTTGACAGACCTCGCGAAAGGGCGTCATCGCCAGCGAGCTTCCACCGGTTCTCGTGGAACTCCGGGTACCGCCAGGGGATGCCGCCGCGGGTCCGGAACACGTACTCGTTCGCGTCGCGCCCGGCGATCGTCGCAGCGAGAGCGGTTGCTGTCGGGCCATCCACGGCGACGAACCGGATCTTGCCGCCCTTCGGCGGGCCGAGCACCCAAGCCCGGGTTTCGTCGGCGGCGGTGTCCACAGGGGAAGGGTCGTCCTTGGCCCGCTGCGACCAGGCACGCTGCACGTGGAGGACCATGTGCCCGCCGTCCTGCACCTGGCAGTCACCGACTCGCAGGGCGGTGACCTCACCCCAGCGCATGCCGGTCGCGAGGAGCGTGTCCACGAGGAGGTGGACGTCGTCACGGAGGCACGCGCGCAGCAACGCCCACTCCGCATGGAGGAAGAACCTGATCTGGCGTCGGCCCCGGGCGCTCGCCTCGGGCAGGTCGCTGAGCGTGCACGGGTTGTCCGTCCGGAGCTTCATGCGGCCGGCACCGTGGCTCATGATGGACGAGAGGAGCCCGTGTCGGTTCCGGACACTCTTCGGGGCAACGCCCGCATCGAGCTGGTCGTCGATCCAGTCCGCGACGTCGTCGTCGTCGATCTCGGTGAAGCCGCGGTCCAGCAGCGTCGTCATGTGCAGCTCCACCGTGCGACGGTCACGCTGCAATGTGTACGGCTTCACTTTCCCGCGGCGGACCCGTCGCTCCTGCTGGGCCCAGTGCGACTCGGCAACGGCCCGGAGCGTGGGTGGGGGAGGGGTGTCGTCCGGCGTGACGTACCCGACGCCCTTGACCCAGCCCGTGGGCCACTGCATCGAGGCGTCCTCGACGTCGAGGCAGAACCGCCGGGCGGCGCGCTCCTCCGTGAAGGACTCCGACGCCCAAGCACCAGCTCGGGTACCTCCGATGCGCCATTTCACCTGGTACGTCGTGCCGCCATCAGCACGCTCGCGGGCGATCGGGGTGGGGCTCATGGGATCCTCCTGGGTGCCCCGTGTTCCCCGGGGTGTTCCCGCAGGATAACGAACGAAGGGCCGTTCCCCGCGTTTATGCAGGTGAACGGCCCTTCGTGTCGGCGGAGGATGGGGGATTCGAACCCCCGAGGGCTTTCACCCAACACGCTTTCCAAGCGTGCGCCATAGGCCACTAGGCGAATCCTCCCGGCCGGACGAGGATAGCCGACGCGAGCCGGGACTCAGAACTCGGCAGTGCGGGTCCGCCGACGGGCGGGCCACGGTCGCCACGCCTCACCGGCGGCGGGCAGGAGCCGACGGACGCGAGCCGACTCGGTGACGTCGGCCGGGGTCGAGCCACCGCCTGCCCAGCCGTCGGGCTGCGTCAGGCTCCAGGTGATGCCGTCGTGGGTGACCGACTCGGCGAACAGTCCGTCGGCGACCCCGAGCACGAGCCGCTCGAGCCCGTCCGCCTCGCTCTCGACGGGCTCGTCGCACGCGTCGCAGCCGCAGATCGGGAAGACGGACTCATAGGCGGCACCTGCCTTGACGCCGATGCCGGGGTATCGGAGCCAGGCGAGCGTCAGCGGAGCCGCGTCGGGCATCGTCGGCGTGAGTCGCACGGCGCGCACCGCCGGGCCGACGCAGGAGAGCGTGAAGGGGGCTGAGTCGTCGCGCGTCACCTCGTACCGCTCGAGGAGGTGCGCGACCAGCGCGTCGGCCACGTCGTGCAGGGGGGCGAACCGTTCCGGGTGCGAGTCGTGGGAGTACGTCGCCTCGGGTGGGCGGTCGGACCACCGGCCGCCGTACTCGTACGACGTCCCGTCGGCGGCCGTGAAGACCTGGCGCGGGATCGGCGGGCGGACGTACGGCACCCGGCGAGCATAGGGAACCGGTGCGCGGAGGGGTGGCCGGTGCGGGCATCCCGAACCGCGCGACGGCCGACGCCCACACGTCGTCGCCCTACGCTGACCCCGTGACTCCGCTGCCCCCACGGTCCGGCGGCCCGGGCCAGGTGCCCGCAGGTCCGTCCGACGACGCCCTGCTCGCCGCGCTCGCCTCCCACCTGGGGGTCGCGCTGGCCCCGCGCACGTTCACCGTCCGCGGGGACGTGCGGGTCAGCGTCGACGGCACGGACGGTGGGGCGGATGCGCCGCCTCGGTTCCTCGTCGTCGTCAACGGCGGGGCGGGGCAGCTCAAGAGCCTGCAGCGCAACAAGGTGATCGCCGACGCGTTCAAGCTCGACTGGTTGCGCGGGGTGCTCGCGCCGGGGGCGCGGGCGGTGCTGGTGGTGTCGGAGCCGTACGCGCGGCTGTTCGCGTCCGGGGCGTGGCTTCCGGTGGCGGTGCGCGAGCGGGGCATCGAGGTCGCGGTGGTCGACTCCGCAGGTCACGTGCGTCTCCTGGCGGTCTGATCTCGACTTCGAGATGTAACGCACGTGTGCGACTGCACGTAACACGCCGTGGATAACGTCGTCCCTGTCAACGATCCCCGCGGGCCGTCGACCGTGTAGCTTCCGCCCGCTCTCCATGCGATCTGCGGCCTCTTTCGGGCTGCAGAGAGAAGGGAGGGCCCATGGGCCTGCCACACCCGGAACCCGATGCGCAGGGCGCGACCGTCGTCCTCGTCGGCAATCCCCGCCCCGCGTCCCGCACCGCCACCGCCGCGCTGCGCGTCGCGCAGGTGCTCGACCCGGGCACCGAGCCCACGCTGGTCGACCTGGCCACGTTCGGACCCGCGGTGCTCGACCCGGACGCCACCGAGGTGGCCGACGCGATGGCGGTCGTCGCCTCCGCCCGGCTGCTCGTCGTGGCCAGCCCGGTGTACAAGGGCGCCGCGACCGGGCTGCTCAAGGCGTTCCTCGACCGGTACGGGCCCGGCGGGCTCGCCGGCGTCGTCGCGCAGCCCGTGATGGTCGGCGCGAGCCCCGGGCACGCGTTCGCCGTCGAGGCCACGCTGCGACCGGTCCTCGTCGAGCTCGGGGCGACCTGCCCCGTCGCCGGCCTGTACCTGCAGGAGCAGCGGCTGCCCGCGCTCGGCACCGAGGACGACCCCGTCGTCGCCTGGGCCGACGCGGCCGCCTGGCCGCTGCTCGCGGCGCTCGCCGCCCGCACCCCGGTCGTCGCCACCGTCTGACGACCGTCCCCGCGCCGCGGCCCCGACCGGCCGCAGCCGACCGCACACCCCCACCTCGCCTCCAGGTCCCGACCCCGTCGTCGGACCTGCGACCTGGCGCACCCTCCGCGCCGCAGGAGACATCCCATGACTCTGCTCGATCCCGCACCGGCGACGAGCCGGCCGACCAGCCTCCTCGAGGAGCCACGCGCGTTCCGTGACGGGCTGTCCTCGATGGTCACCTCGGTCTGCGTCATCACGACCGCCGTCGACGGCCAGCGCTTCGGCTTCACCGCGAACTCGGTGACGTCGGTGTCGATGGACCCGCCGCTGATCCTCGTCTGCCTGGCCGACACCGCCGAGTGCCACGACGCGTTCCTGGCCACCGACTGCGTCGCCGTCAACGTGCTGGCCGAGGACCAGGCGCACCTGTCGACCGTGTTCGCCACCCGCGGCGCCGACAAGTTCGCCGCCGCACCGTTCCACGACGGCCTCACCGGGGCGCCCGTGCTCGCCGACGCGACGCTCACCCTCGAGGGCCGCGTGCACGAGAGGACCACGGCGGGCGACCACACGATGGTGCTCGTCGAGGTCACCGCGGTGGCCCGTGGCGAGCGCACGCCGCTGACCTACCAGGGCCGGCAGTTCCGCCGGCTGCTCACCACGGAGGAGTGACGATGACGGCCACCGAGCTGCTGCCCCCGCACGTCCTGACCGACCCGGACCACATCGTCGTGCGCGGCGTGCACAAGACGTACCCCGGCGCCCCGATCCGGGTGCTCGACGACATCGACCTGGTCATCGCCCGCGGCTCGTTCGTCAGCCTCATCGGGCCCAGCGGGTGCGGCAAGTCCACGCTGCTGCGGGCGGTCGCCGGGCTGGAGCCGATCGACGGCGGCGAGCTGACGATCTTCGGCGCGACGCCGGAGGAGGCCTGCGGGTACAAGGCCGTCGGCCTGGTGCCGCAGACGCCCGCGCTGCTGCCGTGGCGCACGGTCGCGCAGAACGTGTCGCTGCCCGCCCGGGTCAACCGGCGCGCCGAGCACCGGCGGGCCGCCCGGTACGGCATGGGCGGACCCGCCCGCACCGCCGGCGGCGTCGGGACGGCCGAGCTGCTCGACCTCGTCGGCCTGGCAGACCGGGCCAAGGCGTACCCGAGCCAGCTCTCGGGCGGCATGCAGCAGCGGGTCGCGATCGCCCGGGCGTTCGGGCTCGAGCCCGACGTGCTGCTCATGGACGAGCCGTTCTCCGCGCTCGACGAGTTCACCCGGGAGGCCATGCGGCTGCACCTGCTGCACCTGTGGCAGCGCATGCAGACCACCGTGCTGTTCGTCACCCACTCGGTGCGCGAGGCCGTCACGCTCTCGGACCGGGTCGTCGTGATGTCGGCCCGCCCCGGGCGCATCCACGAGGTGATCGACGTGGACCTGCCGCGCCCGCGGGACCGCGAGGTGCTCGCCGACGCCCGGCTGCACGAGGTCGAGGACCGCGTGCGCGACAGCCTCCAGGACGCGTGGGACTCCGGCGCCAAGCCGGCCGACCTCGTGCCCGCCTGAGCCGACCGAACGACGAGAGGACACCCCTGATGGTCGTCGAGACCTCCGCCGCCCCGCGCGGCCGCACCTCCGTCCGCCGCGCGCCGGCGGCCCGTGGCACCGCAGCCGCACCCCGCACGGCCGCCGCGCCCGCCCGCAGCGCCCGCAGCACCCGCACGGCCGCCGGCCGGGCCTCCGCGCTGCGACCCGCGGTGTGGCTGCCCACGCTCGTCGCGGTCGTGCTCGTCGGCGTCGGCTGGCAGGTCGTCGCCGCGGGCAACCCGTACGTGCTGCCCGACCTGCGCGACGTCGGCACCGCGCTGGTCGGCGACCCGCTGCTGTTCCTGCAGAACGCGTGGACCACGCTGCAGATCGCGCTGCTCGGCCTGGCCTACGGGTTCGTGGCCGCGTTCGTGCTGGCCGTCCTGGTCAGCGAGTCCGCGCTGCTGCGCCGGGCGATCATGCCGCTGGCCAGCGTGCTCAACGTGACACCCGTGGTCGCCCTCGCCCCGGGGCTGGTCGTCGCGTTCGGCTTCGGGATGACGCCCAAGGTGATCGTCACCGCGATCATCACGTTCTTCCCCGTGCTGGCCAACGTGAGCACCGGGCTGCGGTCCGTGCCGATGCCCGTGCTCGACGTGTTCCGCACGCTGCGCGCCTCCCGCCTGGAGGTGCTGACCCGGCTGCGCGTCCCCAGCGCCATGCCGTACACGCTCGCCGCGCTGCGCGTCACCCTGCCGCTGTCGGTCGTCGGGGCGGTCGTCGCCGAGTTCGTCGCCGCCGGCTCGTCCTCCGGGCTCGGCACCCTCATCAAGACCTCCGCCGCCAACTCCCAGCTGCCGCAGATGTACGCCGCGGTCACCTGCCTGGCGCTGCTCGGCGTCCTCATGCTCGGCGTCATCGCCGTGCTCGAACGACGCCTCCTGTTCTGGCACGAGTCCCAGCAGCGCCCCCGCAGCTGAGACCCGGCCCGCTGGTCCCGTCCCTGTCCCCGACCCGTTCGGCACGTCCTGCGCTTCGCGTCCCCGGCCCCACCACCCCCACCTCGGAGTCCGTCATGCCTACGCACACCCCGTTCGCCACCCGCGTCTCCCGTGCCGCCGGTGCCCCCCGCACCGCCCGGTCCACCCGCACGGCCCGTCGTCTGCTCGACCCTCGCCGGTCCGTCCCGGCGGCCGCCGGGCTCGCGAGCCTGCTGCTGCTCTCGGCGTGCTCGTCCGCCTCCGAGGCGGCCGACGCCACGCAGACGGGCACCGCCTCGGGCAGCGAGATCTCCGCCGAGCGATGCGAGGCCAACCGTGCCGCCGGGACGATCACCTACATCACGGGCTACCAGTACCAGTCGTCCGCAGGCATCCTCGAGGCTGTCGCCGCCGAGAAGCTCGGCTACTTCGACGACCTGTGCCTGGACGTGCAGATCCAGCCCGGCACGGGCGACACCTCCGCGAACGCCCAGCTCGTCGCCGCCGGCACCGCGCAGGTCACCTCGCTCGGCAACGAGGCCGAGGTGCTCAAGGCCGTCGCGGGCGGCGTCGACATCACCGGCGTCCTGACCTGGGCGCACGTGCCGATCGCGACGCTCATGACCGGCACCGACATCACCGACCTCACCCAGCTCGAGGGCAAGACGCTCGGCCACAAGGGCTCGCTGCCCGCACCGCTGCGCGCGATGCTCGTCGAGGAGGGCGTGGACGTCGACGCGATCACCCAGGTCGAGGTCGGCTACGACCCCTCGGTGCTGCCGCGCGGCCAGGTGCAGGCCCTGACCGGCTACAAGTCGAACGAGCCCCTGCTGCTCGAGGACATGGGCGAGGACGTCACGCTGTGGAACCCCGAGGACTACGGGGTCGCCGGTTCGTTCGGCGCGCTGGCGGTCAACCCGACGTTCGCCGCGACGTACCCGCAGGCCGTCTCGGACTACCTGCGGGCCGTGGTGCACGCGTTCGACTACTGCACCGACAACGGCGCCGAGTGCGTCGGGTACGCCGCCGAGCTCGGTGGCAGCGGGTACGACGTCGCGCACAACGAGAAGGTCTGGGCCACCGAGGCCGGGCTGGCCGCCTCCTCGACCCCCGAGGGCTCCCCGCTCGGCTTCCTCGACGCGGACCTGACCGCCGCCGAGGGCCAGACGCTCGTCGACTCCGGCGAGCTGACCGAGGTGCCCGCGTTCGCCGACGCGTTCGACCCGTCCTACCTCGAGGTGATCTACGACGGCGCCGAGCTGCAGTGGCCCGGTGAGTGACGGCCCCGCCGCGCACCGGCCGTGAACCCCTGACGAACCCCACGAACCCTGACGCACCCGAGGTGATGAGCATGACCGAGTACGGGATCTTCCTGCCGATCGGGAACGGTGGCTGGATCATGTCCGACACCGCACCGCACCCGCAGGCGACCTACGACTACAACAAGAAGGCGGCCGTCCTGGCCGAGCAGCACGGCTTCGACTTCATCATGTCGATGGGCAAGTTCCGCGGCTACGGCGGCACGACCGACCACTGGGGCCGGACCCTGGAGTCGATCACCCTGATGTCGGGGCTGGCCGAGGCGACCGAGCGGGTCAAGATCTGGGCGACGATCCACACCAACCTGTTCAACCCGGCCGTCGCCGCGAAGATGTACACGACGCTGCAGCAGATCAGCGGCGGTCGGGCCGGCATGAACATCGTCGTCGGCGCCTACGCGGACGAGTTCGCGCAGATGGGCGAGTGGGACACCAGCCGTGACCACGCGGCCCGCTACCGGTACACCGAGGAGTGGGTCACCGCCCTCGAACGGCTGTGGACCGAGGACTCGGTGACCATGGACGGCGAGTTCGTCCACCTGACCGACTGCCAGTCGCGCCCCCACCCGGACACGATCCCCACGCTCATCTCGGCGGGCCGCTCACCGGCCGGTCTGGACTTCCAGGCGCGGCACTGCGACGGGTCGTTCCTCACCGCCGACGACCTGCCCGGGTTGCGTGCGGCGTCCGACGACGTGAAGTCCCGGGCCATCGCCGAGGGCCGCAGCATCAAGACGTACTCGATGGTCACCGTCGTGCTCGACGAGACCGACGCCAAGGCCGAGGCCCGACGCAAGGAGTACGGGCGCGGCGCGGACGTCGAGGCGATCGTCAACATGAAGACGTCGTGGGGCCTGCCGCTGGACCGCGCGCTGTCGATGACCGCCGAGAACCCCGAGGACGAGGCGTTCCAGACGGCCGTCGTGTCCGGTTCCCCCGAGACCGTGACCGAGCGGATCAGCGAGCTGGTCGACGTCACCGGGGTCGACGGGCTCATGGTGATCTTCCCCGACTACCACGCGGACCTGCCGGTGTTCGGCGAGGCCGTCATGCCGGCCCTGCGCGCCGGCGCACCCGTGGCGGTGACGGCATGAGCGAGCCGCTCGTGGGCCCGGGCGGGCTCGTCGCCGCGGACGGCTCCGCGTGGGCCCTGCCCGGACCGGTCGAGCAGGGTGCGGTCGTCGTCATCGACGTGCAGCGCAGCTTCGCCGACCCCGCCTTCCTTCCGTGGGTCGGTGCCGCCGGGCTCGAGGCGGTCGCCGCCGCCGTCGCCACGACCGCCCGGCTGGTCGCCGGGGCGCGCGAGCAGGGCGTGCCCGTCGTGTGGGTCGCGCTCGAGCAGGACCCGTCCGAGCCGTGGGACACGTCCCTGTGGCTGCGCAGGGTCCCCGCGGACGCGGTCTGGCCCGGTGCCGACGAGCCGTGCGTGGCCGGGACGCCTGGAGCGCAGTGGTTCGGCGTCGCACCCGAGCCCGCCGAGACCGTCGTGCGCAAGACCCGCTACTCGGGGTTCGTCGGCACGACGCTCGCCACCGAGCTGCAGGCCGCCGGCGTGACCTGGTTCGTCGCCGCGGGCCTGACCACCGAGTGCTGCGTCGGCTCGACCGTCTGGGACGGGTTCCAGCGCGGCTGGCGCACGGTCGTCGCCTCCGACGCGACCGCGGCCTACGACCCGGACGTGCACACCACCACGCTGCGGGTGCTCGCCGAGAACGCCGCGGTCGTCGCCACCACCGACGCGCTGCTCGACGCGTTCGCCGCCGCCCGTCACGCCGTGGCGGTGCCCGCATGAGCCGCATGCGCATCGCGTTCGACCTGTCGTTCACGCACACCGAGGGCAAGTGGGCCTCGCCCGGCTCGTGGGTCGGGGCCGACTACCCGGACCTGGGGATGTTCACCGAGCTGGCCATGGCCGCCGAGCGCGGCGGCGTGGACATGCTGTTCTTCGGCGACGGCGTCGGCATCCCCGACACCTGGCAGGGCTCCATGGACGCCGCGATCGAGTACGGCATCCAGTGGCCCCGGCAGGACATGAGCCCGTTCATCGCGGCCATGGCGCAGGCCACCTCGCACATCGGTTTCGGCCTGACCTACTCCTCGACGTACATGCACCCGTTCTACGTGGCCCGGCTGCTCAACTCCCTCGACCACGTCACCGGCGGGCGCATCGCGTTCAACGTCGTCGCGTCCGGGCGAGTCTCCGACGCCGCCAACTACGGGCTCGACGCCCTGCCGGACCACGACGGCCGGTACGAGCGCATGGAGGAGTTCGTGCACGTGTGCCGGGCGCTGTGGGACTCGGTCGAGCCCGACGCGATCGTCCGTGACCGTGCCACCGGTCGGTTCGCCGACCCCGCCAAGGTGCACCGCGTCGACCACGACGGGCCCTACTTCAAGGTCGCCGGACCGCTGCCTTCGGTGCCCAGCCCGCAGGGCCACCCGGTGCTCGTGCAGGCCGGGGCCTCACCGCGCGGCATCGCCGCGTCCGCCGCGTTCGCCGACGTCGTGTTCGGCATGGGCGGGCACCTGCCCTCCCAGGTGTCCCACCGCGAGCGCCTCGACGCGGCCCTCGTGGCCGCCGGCCGCGACCCGGCGGACGTCGGCATCCTCTGGGCGATCCAGGTGCTCGTCGCCGCGACCGAGGCCGAGGCCAAGTCCCGCAAGGACCAGATGGCGCAGATGCTGCCGCTCGACGCGGTCGGCACCTACCTGTCGTACAACTCCGGGTTCGACTTCTCGACGCTGCCCGCCTCGTTCGCGCTCGCGGAGGTCGCCGAGGCGATCGCCGCCGCGCAGGCGACGCAGGCCGGGTTCGTGCAACGGCTCATCGCCCAGCGAGGGTCCGACGCGACGATGACCCGCGCCGAGTTCTTCGACGAGGGCTGGCGGTGGGCCACGGGCTACGAGCAGACGATCGCCGGCACCGCCGAGCAGGTCGCCGACGAGCTCGAGCAGCAGTTCGCCGCCACGGGGGAGCGCGGCGGGTTCATGATCTGCAACCCGCTGTCCATGCCCGGCACCCTGAACGACGTCATCGGCCTGCTCATGCCCGAGCTGCGCCGCCGCGGGCTGGTGCGCGAGCACTACGCCGGCACGACGCTGCGCGACAACCTGCTCGGCCGGTGAGCGCGGCCGCACCCCCCAGCACCGGCCCGGTCGGGATCCCCCTCGCCCCGACCGGGCCGGTCACCACGCCGGTCGGTCCCGCCCGGCGGGCCGACCGCGCACTGCCGCCCGGCATGCGCGAGCAGGTGCTGCTGGTCTGCGCCCTGGTGGCGACCGCGCAGATCACCTGGGGGGCGATCGTGCCGGCCCTGCCCGACCTCGGGGCCGCGTTCGGGCTCACCTCGACGCTGCTCGGCGTGGTCGTCGCGGCGTTCGGCGTCGGCCGGCTGCTGACGAACCTGCCCGCGGGGATGCTCGCCGACCGGCGCGGTCCGCGCGGTCTCGTGCTCGGGGCGGCCGCGGCGCTCGCGCTCGTCACGGCGCTCACCGGGTCCGTCGGCTCGCTCCCGGTGCTGCTCGGCCTGCGCGTCGTCGCCGGAGCGCTCGGCGGGACGGTCGTCACCGTCGGCATGGCGATGCTCGCGGCCCGCACACCGGCCGGCGCGCGCGGGACGGTGATGGCCACCGCCCAGGCGGTGCAGCTCGCCGGTGCCGCGCTCGGACCCGCGCTCGGCGGGGCCGTCATGGGCGCGTGGGGGCTGCGGGCCGTGTTCCTCGTCGCGGCCGTGCCCGTCGCGGTGTGCGTCGTGGTCGCCGCGCTGCGGCACGACCGGGGCTACTGGGCGCGGGTGCGCCCGGCGGTCGACGCGTCGGTGGGCGGTGCGGCACCCGGCGCCCCGTCCGACCCCCGTGCGGGTGTCCGGGTCCCGCGCGCGGTGCTCGGGGCCGTCGTCGGCGCGCACGTCGTGGGGGCCGCGGTGTTCGTCGCGCGGTTCGGCGGGGAGCAGACCCTCGCACCCCTGCTCGGCCGGGCCGTCGGGCTCGACGCGGGCGGGCTCGGGATCGCGCTCGCGGTCGTCACGGTCCTCTCCCTCGCGGCGATGCCGCTGACGGCCCGGGCCTTGGACGCCGGTTGGCGACGGCGGCTCATGGTGCCGACGCTCGCCGTCGGGGCGCTCGCGCTCGCGCTCTACCCGGTGGCCGGCGACGCCGTGACGTTCGCGGTGCTCGTGGTCGTGGCGGGCACGTGCGTGAGCGCGGGCGGCATCGTGCCGGGCGTGGTGCTGGCGGACGTCGTGCCGCCCGAGCGGCAGGGCCGCATCACCGGGCTGTTCCGCTCGGTCGGCGACCTGGGGGCCGTGGCCGGCCCGCTCGCGCTGGGCGCGCTGCTCGACGCCGGCGGCCCCGCGGCGGCGAGCGCGGTGCTGGCCGGGGTCGTCGCCCTCGCAGCCGTGGCCGGGGCGCTGCTGGTGCGCGTGCCCCGCTGACTGGCCCTGCTGACGAGCCCCGTCGGTGAGCCCGAACTGGACGGTGTTCCTGGACGTCAGACCGACAACCACGGTCCACCGCGGCACCGAGCGGGTCCCCTGCGGGAGGTATCTGGCGCCGGGCGGGATCACTCTTCCGGGTGGAAGGTGGTCTGGAGCATCCTGGGTCGGACGGCAGCGAGGGCGTCGTCGCCAGGGATGCGGTCCGGCGGGCGCGTCCCGCCGACGGTGCCGTCCGACGGACGGCACGGAGGGTCGTCGCAGGGCCCTGGGGGGTGCGGGCGTGCGAGAGCTTCGGGTGCAGATGCTCGGGCCGTTCAGTCTGCTGGACGGCCGGTCCGGTGAGCCCGGCGTGCCCCGGCCCCTGCTGCGCAAGGCGCAGGACCTGCTCGCGCTGATCCTGCTGTCCCCGCACGGCGTCATCCTGCGGGAGACGGCCGCCGAGGCGCTGTGGCCCGAGTCGTCGGTGGAGGCCTCCAAGAAGTCGATGCGGCAGGCCCTGTGGCAGATCCACCAGGCCACGGACGAGCCGGCGGTGCTCCCGATGCCCACCCTGGGTCGACCCTCGGGCGGGCTGCGGGTCTCGTCCGTCCCGGTGCGGCAACGGTCCGGTCACGACGGGCAGGAGGGTGCCGACGCCGGCCGGCTGGTGCTCTGCGAGGGCGAGGCGCTGCGGGTCAACCCCGTCCGGCCGCTGCAGGTGGACGTCACCGAGGTGACCGAGGCCGCGCGACGGGCCCAGCTGCTCGGGGCAGGGACGCCGGACGAGGCCACGCTCAGCGAGCTCGAACGGGCCGCCGACCTCTACCGCGGCCCCCTGCTCGCGGGCTGCTACGACGAGTGGTGCCTGGCACCCCGCGCCCGGCTGGAGGACCGTGCGCTGACGCTGCTCGACACGTTGAGCCGCGGTCACGAGGGGCGCGGCGACCTGGCGGCCGCGATCGTGTGGGCGCAGCGGCTGCTCGACGTCGAGCCGGCGCACGAGCGCACGCACCGCCGGCTCATGCGGCTGTACTACCGCACGGGCGACCGCACGCGAGCCCTCCGGCAGCTGCACCGGTGCCGCTGGGTGCTGCAGCACGAGCTGGGCGTGCGCCCGTCCGCGCAGACCGAGGAGCTGGGTGCGGCCATCGGCGCCGACCGGCTCGCCGGGTCCGTGCTGCCCGACACGGGGTCGGTCCCCGTGGTGGTCGTCGACCGGGACCAGGCGGCGCACCCGGAGGACGGCGGGGTCGCCGACGCGTTCCGGGCCGAGCTCGTCGCGCTGCGGCTCAGCGTCGAGGCGATCGGCGAACGGCTCCGCCAGCGGGGCGAGACGAGCCCGGCGGACGCACCGATGAGCGGCCCGAGGCTGCCCGGGTGAAATGTGCTCTCCCAGCAGGCGGAATCCCCATTCAGGTACCGAGATGGATGCGGGAGCCGATCAAGCAGAGGTGGAGACGATGAGCGCCGAGCTCGGTCAGGTCATGGAGCGTGCCCATGCGCTCAGCCGTCTGTGGGGCGTGGCCTTCGACGTGTCGTTGGCCGAGCACGGCGACGCGGTCACGGCCCTGGACGTGGCGATCGGCGAGCTGGTGGCCGACGGCCCCGGCTTCTCCCTGCGCTACGTCGAGCTGTGGCAGCGCCTCCAGCCCGAGGTCGAGTCGCTCACCGCCATCGCCCGCCGAACCCTGGAGTGGTCCCGATGATGACGACCGGCGTCGTGCTCGACCCGCGAGGAGCACGACCGGACACCGCGCGGCTGGCCGACGTGCTGCGGCAGTGCCTCAACGAGGACCTGGCCGACCAGGCGCGTGCGCACGAGCTCGAGGCCGTCTTCCGGGTGCACGCCCTCGTGCAGGTCGGCCCGGGCTGGGTCACGACCCGCGAGACGAGCGTCTGGCTGCTGTGGGGCCGGGACGAGGCGTGGAGCCTGATCCAGGAGATCACCACGGACCCCGACGGCCGGTGGGTGGAGCAGGTGCTCACCCATGAGCTGGTGAGCACCTCGGCCCGCGCGGCCGAGGTCCTCGTGGCCGTGACGTGCCTGCCCCCGTCGGACGCGGAGGACCTGCCGATGTGGGCCGGGTTCCCTCTGTGAGCGGTCCGACCCCCGACGCCGCGGACCTCCACCGTGCGTCGTGCACCGCGCTGCCCGCTCCCACCGGGGAGCTCGCGCTGAGCATGACGCCGTACCCGTTCGGCGACGCCTTGCTGCGTGAGCTCCAGGTGCTGCTCCACCCGTGGGGCGTGCAGTCGCTCGACGACGCCGACCTGGACGCCATGACCTCGCCCGGCTCGACGTACGCGCTGGTCAGGGTCGAGGTGCTCGTCCCCACGGACGTGCGCGCGACCGTCCTCGTCGGTTGGGTGCCGCGCGGGCAGACCTGGCAGGAGGCCGTCGACGCGATCCTCGGCTGGCTGCCCGGAGCGGTCCTCGACGAGCGGGACGCCGGCGCCGTGCACTGGGGTTCACGCACCCCGGGCTGGACCCCGACTGCTCGGTGGGTCGCCGCAGCCCCCGGCGGGTACTGGCGGGAGCGCGACCAGTCCTGACCAGCGCTCCACATCGGGAGCGACGTGGTCGATCGGCGTCGTGCGGCCCCGACCTGCAGCCTCGCCGCCCTCGCTGCCCTCGCGGTCCCGCCGGTCGTGCGCCATGATCCTGTCGGAAGCACACGACCCTGGGGGCAGCATGGACGAATCACGTCAGCCGCGAAGCGCCGCACCGTGGGGACGGTGGGGCGCGATCGTCGCCCTGATCGTGTTCGTCCTCATCTTCGCGCAGGCGCAGGACGCCGGTTCGGTCACGATCGCGTCCCAGAGCGTGCCGGTGTGGGGGGTCATGCTCGTCAGCTACCTGCTGGGCGCCGTGGCGATGTGGGGTCTCGGCAAGGGCAAGAGGCAGTAGTCCGGTGAGCGCGGTCGCTGCGAGGGGTCTGGTCAAGGACTTCGGTGGCACCCGTGCGGTCGATGGGCTGGACCTGCGTGTCCCGGTGGGCTCCTTCTACGGGATCGCCGGGCCGAACGGCGCAGGCAAGACCACGACCATCCGCATGCTGGTCGGACTCCTCGCGCCCGATGAGGGCTCGGTCGAGGTGGATGGGATCCCGGTGTGGCCGGATCCGACCGAAGCCAAGGGTCGGCTCGGACTCGTACCGGACCATCCCGTGCTCTTCGACCGGCTCAGCGGCCTGGAGATGCTGGAGTTCGCGGGGCTGCTGCGCCGGATGGATCCGGTGGTCATCCGCTCCCGGTCCCGGGACCTGCTCCGTGTGCTGGATCTCGAGGATGCTGCGGACAGACGGATCGCCGACTACTCGCTGGGCATGACCAAACGCATCGGCCTGGCGGTCGCGGTCCTGCACTCTCCTCGCGTGCTGGTGCTGGATGAGCCCTTCGGTGCGCTCGATCCGGTGAACACCCAGGTCATCGAGGAGATGCTGCAACGCTACCGGGCGGGTGGAGGGACGGTTGTCTTCTCCAGCCACGTGATGGATGTCATCGAACGGCTCTGCGACCGACTTGCGGTGATCGAGTCCGGGCGCGTGCGCGCCGAGGGTACGGTGCGCGAGCTGGCCGGTGGGCGCACGCTCCAGGAAGCGTTCGTCGACCTGGTCGGTGGCCGCACCCTTGCGGAGGACGACCTGTCGTGGCTCTCGTCCTCCTCCGACTGAAGCTCAGGCTCAGGCGCCGGGCGCTGGGGCGCACCGGCGGCATCCAGTACGTCCTGCACGTGCTCGGATGGGTCCTGGCGTGTGCTCTCGGTCTGGTGGCAGGCGCCGGGTTCCGTGCGTTGGTGGACGCGCGCGACGGCACCGGGGACTCCGCTGTCGTGGTGCTGTTGACCCTCGTGTTCCTGGTCTGGGCGCTCGCGCCGCTCGTGATGCCCGGTCTGAGCGACGAGTCCGTGGATCCCGAACGCCTCGAGCAGTTTCCCGTCCGTCCGGGCGAGCAGGTCGTGGGCCTGATGCTCGGCGCGCTGGTCTCGCCGACCGCGCTCTTCACGCTGATGCTCGTCGCGGGTGGCGCCTCGGCGAGGGGGGAGGCGACCGTGACCCGGCTCGCCGTCGGCGCGAGCGCCGCCGGTTTCACCGTTCTCTGCGTCGTCGCGTCGCGGGCGCTGACGGCGGCCATGGCGGGGGTACTCGGGTCCCGGGTGGCTCGAGAGGCGATCGTCGTAGCGGCAGGCGCGTTGGCTCTGGGTGCCTACCTGCTCGCCGGCCTGCTTCGCGGGCGCCCGTCGCTGCTGATCGATCTCGAGGCGAGCCCGGTCGTGCGCGTCCTCTCGTGGTTGCCGCCGGGGGCCGTGGGCCGTGTGGTGGTGAGCTCCCGCGACGGGCGGTGGTCTGCCGCGTCGGAGCACGGGGCAGTCGCGGTCCTCGCGGTCCTGCTGGCACTGCTGCTCTGGGTCGGGACGATCACCCGCCGGGTCAGAGGCCACTCGGGCGGCGACATCAGCAGGCGAGAGGGGCCACAGTCGGCAGGGCATGGTCTGTCGCTGATCCCGCGACCGCTGGCCCTGCTGCCGGCGTCTCCCACCACGGCCGTCGCCGCGCAACACCTTCGCTACTACTTCTTCAGGCAGCCGCGCGCCCTGCAGAGCGCGATCACGCTGCCCGTGATGGGTGTGGTGGTGCTGCAGAGCGGGACGAGCGAGGTGGGGTTGACGATCGGGATCGTCACCCTGGTCGCCATGACCTCCTTCGCGTTGGCCTCGAACCTCCTGGGTTACGACGAGCAAGGCTTCAGCTACCTGCTCGGTGCCGGCGCGCCCATGGCCGCAGTCGTGCGCGGCAAGGTCATGGCGACCCTCGGAGTCGTGGTGCCCTTCGCCGGTGCGGCCGTCCTGGCAGAAGCGGCGCTCAACGGCCTGTGGGCCGATGCGGGTGTGGCGTTCCTCGGCGGCATCCAGGTCGCGCTCGTCTGTGTAGGGATCGGTGCCGTGCTCAGCGTTGCGGCCCCCCAGGATCGGATGCGTGCCCGTGGGCCGAGAGCGACGGCTGTCCTGTCCACCTTGGGCGGGCTGGTGCTGATGGTCGCGGCAAGCGGAGTCCTGGTGCTCGCCTGGTTGCTCCTCGAGGACAGGCTCTCTCCTGCGCTCTCCTCCCTCGCGACGCTGCCGATCGCCGTGGCGCTCGGTGCAGTGCTCGTCCGGTCGGCAGGAACTGGCCTTGCCCGCGAACCGTGGCGCGTGGAGCGGAGGTTCAGCCGGTGATGCACATGCGAGCGCAGGACGACGTGGTCGGCTCCGGGCGGGCCGATGAGCCTCGGCGACGGGAGCCCGCCGGGAACGGGCGTCGACTCCGGATCTCGTGGCTGATCGTGCTGGTGGTCGCCTTCCTCCTCGTGCCTCAGCTCGTCTCACTCGTTGCCTTCGGCGTCGACGCGGTGAGCGGCGGGTATCTCTCCGTCCGCACGGCGCTGGCGAGTGAAGTGCTGCCGGATCTCGGCGGCGCCGTCATCGCGGTTGCCGCCATCGGCTGGCTGCACTGGGGTCGGGTGGTCCGACTCGAGACGCGACGGGCGCGACCCTGGGTCATGGTGGTGCCGCTCTCCCTCATCGTCCTGTCGGCGGCGATGACGGACTACGAGAACCTGCTCGAGCAGGGCCCCGCACTCGTCCTGGTGCTCGTCGCGGGGACGTTCTGCACGGGGCTCAGTGAGGAGCTCATGTTCCGGGGGCTGGCGCTGCAGGCCTTCCGCGGCGTCACCCGGGAGGGATGGGCGGCGATGTGGAGCTCACTGCTGTTCGGAGGGTTGCATCTGGTCAACGCCCTGGTGTCGGGGCCGGCGGCGATCCCTCAGGCGCTGTTCGCGTGCGTCGTCGGCTACTACCTGTACCTCACCCGCCGCGCCGCGGGAGGCATCGTTCTCCCGATCGTCGTCCACTGGTTGTTCGACTTCTCCTCCTTCAGTGGCGAGCTGGGGCTCGAGGAACCTCGGACCTCGGACTTCGCCTTCTACGAGTTCCTGCTGATCGTCGCGCTTGGGCTGCTCCTCGTCCTCCGGCGGCGGAGGATCTCTTCGGCCGCGGTCGACGTCCCGGCGGCCGAGTCGTCAACCGGGGTGCCGGCCCCCTAGCGCGCTGGCTACCTCCGGCGGTGGCGAGCGTGCGTCCCGCACGGCCGACCCTCGGAGGGCGACGCGCCGCGCAATGAGTGCTCTGCGAGACGCGGCGGAGACGTCGCGGAGACGTCGTCGAGACGGGACCGCACGAACCTGACGTCCTCGGCCCCGTCGATCGGGGCGGACGCACAGGGGGGCACCCGTGACATGGCCGACGACCCGGGGCTGGCGACCGACGCGGACGACGCGCTCGTCGCAGCGCGCTCGTTCGTCGTGCGGGCGCTCCTGGAGCGTGACGACGGCCGGCACTGGCACGGGTTCGTCACCGACGCGGAGACCGGCGAACGTCAGGCGTGGCGGCGCAGCCGGGACCTCGTGCGGTTCATCGAGCGCCGGCTGGCCGCGGAGCGCACCGGCATGCGCACCGCGGCCGTCGGCGTGCCCGCGATCGGTGCGGGACGGGCGGCGCCCGCGCCGGCCCTCGACGCCGTCCCGGTCGCTGCGGCCGTGGCCGCCGGTCCCGCCGGTGCTGCCGCCGTCGCCGGCGTCGGTCCGGCAGGTCCACCGCCCGCGGGTGGTGCCCGTGCACCCCGGGCCCGGTTCGCGCTCGACGACGAGGTGGTCGCGGTGGCGGCCCCGACGTTGACGGCCGTGGTGGACGACATGCTCCTGCGGCTCGGCTCGCGGCTGCCGTCGCCCGTCGTCGGGGTGCCGGCGTCGAACGTGACGCTCGAACGGGTCACCGAGAAGCTGCTGGGCCTGGGCAACCATGCCGGTTCGGAGCAGACGGGCACGCTCGGGCTGCGCACGGTGCGCGGGGGGCGGCTCGGGGCGACGATCCGGTTCCAGCTGTGGTCCTCGACGTCCTCGGCGGCCGACCAGGCGATGTCGTCTCTGCACGCGCGGCTGCTGCAGGACGCCGACGCGCTGTACGCCGAGGGGTTCCTGCGGATGACGGCCGCGGGCACCACGCTCGTCGAGCAGGTCTCGGCGGCGTCCGCGTGGCGCAAGACGACCAGCTACGAGGTGCTCTACGAGTACCGGTACGTCGACACCGACGACGCGGCCAGCCTGATCGCGCGGATCCCGGTGACCACGGACGTCGACGAGCGCGACGGCCTCGCGCACGAGACGGGCACGGTCACCGACTCGCTGGTGCGGTGGGACGAGCACGGGGCGGAGCCGCTCGTCGTGCACGGGCCACGGGCGGTGAGCGCGCTCGCCGCGCTGGTGTTCGTGCCCGGGCCTGCGCTCGGCGGGACGGTCACGGTGGCGCGCACCTCCGGCACGGGCGCGCCCGTGCAGCACCTGCCGGACCTGGACCTGTTCTGGGCGGCGGTCGCCGGGCCGGAACCTACGCTGCTCGACGTCGACGTGGCGCTCGACCCCGCCGCCGCGTTCGCCGCCCTCGGCACGCTGACGCCCGCGACCGCGATGGGCGACTGGGACCTCGACCTGGTCACCGACGCCTACTCGGGCGTCGTGCGCCGCCTCGACCCGGCGGTCGTGCTGCCCACCGGGTCGCACCGCCTGACCGTGACGTACACCCCGCCGCCGGGTCCGGCCACGGGGCTCGACCAGACCGCTGTGGTCTACCTGCGCATGGACCCGCCGTGAACCGGGCCGCCCCGGTCACGGGCCGTGCGTGCACCCGGACCCGCCTGTCGGAGGAGAGGAAGAGATGACCGAACAAGTCCTGCCCGGCGTGCTCATCGAGGTACGTCCGGAGGCGCTCATCGTCCCCGGTGCCATCACCGTGGGGAACCTCGGTGTCGTGGGCACCGCGGCCAAGGGTCCCGTCGGGACGCCACGGCTGCTCGGCAGCTACGCGGACGCCGTCAGCACGTTCGGCACGTACGACCGCTGGGTCGACGGGGCGTCGGGCGAGCTCACGCTCGTGCGCGCGCTCGAGCAGGCCTACCGGTTCGGCGCGACGACCGTGTGGGCTGTGCGCATCGCCGACGGCAACGCGGCCCCCGCGGCCGTCGACCTGGCGAGCGCGGGTGGCCCGTGCGTCACGGTCGAGGCCCTGACCCCCGGCACGAGCGGCAACCAGCTGACCGTCGCGGTCTCCACGGCCGACGCGAACGCCCTGGTCCGCGGCGAGCCCGTCGCCGCCGGCGTGCTCGCGCACTTCCCGGTCGTGCCCAGTGCCGTGAACCGGATCGTGGTCCGGCCCTCGGGCGGTGGTGCGGACCTGGTGCCCGGCATCGTGTACGACGCGGCGCCCGGGCCGACGCAGGTCGGCATCACCACCGCGGACGGCACGCTCACGTTCGGCACCGCACCCGGCGGCACGGACGACGTGCTGGCCACCTACACGGTCGCGAAGTCCGCCGCCGTGAAGGTCACGGTCAAGCAGGGTGTGGCCGCCGAGGAGACGTACTCGGTGGTGTCCGGCGACGACCTGGTGGCCGACCTGGCCGCCGGCTCGGCGCTCGTGCGGGGCCTCGCGCTGGCCAACGCCGCCCAGGTCCCCTCGGCGCCCCTCCCGACGACCCCGCTCACCGGCGGGGACAACGGCGCCGCGGGCGCCGGCTACGAGACCGGGCTGGAGGCGCTGCTCGAGGTCGACGCGCACATCGTCGTCGCCGCCGGGCAGGACCAGTCGTTCGGCGACGAGCTGGCCGCGCACGCCGCGGTCGCCTCGGGCGACGCGAACAAGCGCGAACGCATCGCCCTGGTCGGCACGGCCGCCGCCGCGAACCGACCCGCGTTCGTGACCGCGGCCTCCGCTCACACGCTCGCCTCCGACCGGCTCGTGCTCGTCGGCCCCGGCATCAAGGCCGCCGACCGCTCGCAGCAGCCGCCGGCCGACGTCGTGCTCCCCGGTGCGTACGCCGCCGCGGCGGTCGCCGGGCTGCTCTCCTCGCAGGACCCGCACATCAGCCTGACGAACAAGGTGCTGCCCGTCGCCGGGCTCGAGCACGACTTCAGCAACGCCGAGCTCGCGCAGCTCGTGCTCAGCCGGCTGCTCGTGCTGGAGAACCGGCAGGGCTTCCGCATCGTCAAGGGCATCACGACCTCGACGAACACGGCCTGGACGCAGATCACCACGCGCCGGATCGTCGACTACACGAAGTACGGCGTGCGCAGCGCCGCGACGCCCTACATCGGCCTGCTCAACAACGAGCGGGTGCGCTCGGCACTGCGCGCCACCATCAACGGCTTCCTCACCACGATGGTGCTCGACGAGATGCTCGTCAGCTACGAGCTCGACGTCCACGCGTCCCGCCAGGACGAGATCGCCGGGCGCGCCCTGGTCGACCTGGTCATCCGGCCGACGTTCTCCATCGACTTCATCAAGGTGACGATGTTCCTCGAGTAAGGACGCCCGCTCATGGCACTCACAGAAGTCTTCACCGGCAAGCACGGCACCTTGACCCTCGCGGCCGAGGACACCCCCGAGGGGGCCGCCGCGAAGGCCGTCGTGGACGCGTACGGCGTCCAGGTGGTGGGGCGGCTGACCGACGTGAAGGTCACCGTCGACACCGCGCTCAAGGAGTTCTACGAGGTCGGGCGGCGCCACCCGGTGTCGCTCAGCCCCGGGGACATCGCGATCAGCGGCACGGTCGGGCGCGCCTACGTCAACGGCGCGCTGCTGCTCCTGCTGCAGGGGCAGGGCTCGCAGCCCACCGCGGTCGCCGAGCCGTACGTGCAGCCCACGTTCGGCATCACGGTCCTGTTCCTCGAACCGGCGCGACCCGACGACGTGGTGGCGCTCGAGATCGGCGGCGTGAAGTTCCAGAACTGGCGCTTCTCGTTGCCCGAGGACGACTTCGTGCTCGAGGACCTGTGCTTCAAGGCCCTGACCGTCCGGGTGCTCGACACCGTCTCGGTGACGTTCCCCGGCGCCGGGGCCTGACCTGTCGACGGACGAGCGGGCCGGAGGGGGTGGACCATGGCGCTGACCGCGGAGGACCTGCTGGCCGGCAGCACGCTGACGCACGACGTCACCGTGCCGGCCGGGCTGGTCGGAGGTGCCGGCGGGACCGGTGGCGACGGCACCGACGCCACGGGTGCCGGGGTGCCCGGGACCGTGCGGGTCCGGCCGCTGACCGTGCGGGACGTGCAGCTCGTCGCGCACGCCGCCAAGGACGACCGTGAGCTGGCCGCCGGGCTCATGATCGCCCGCGCGCTCGTCGAGCCCGCGCTCACCCCCGACCAGGCCGGACGCCTGCCCGCGGGGCTGGCCCGGTTCCTCGTCGACACGATCAACGAGCTGTCCGGCATCGACACCCCGCGCGACCGGCTCGCCGAGCTCGTGCAGGCGCCGCTGGCCAAGGCGTGCTTCGTGCTGGCCGACGAGTTCGGCTGGACGCCCGAGGACGTCACCGGCATGACGATCGGCCAGATCCTCATGTACCTGGAGATGGCCGGACGGGCGGCCGAGGTCGCATGAGCACCGGCCGGACCGTGCTGCCGCTGGACGCCGCGGGCGCCCCGGCGGCGTGGTGCGCCGCGAGCGTGCGGGCCACCCGCGCGCTGCACGACGTGCCCGACGCGGTCCGTGCGGTGTGCGCCGCGGCGCCCCGGACCCCGCACGTGCTGCGTGGCCCGCTGCTCGGCACCTGCCTGACCGACGTGCTGGACCGTGCACCCGCGGACCCGCCCGACGAACCGGCCGCCGGGTCCCGCCCGCCACGTCGGTCGTCGTCGGGAGGGCCGGTCGGCGCGGGCGTCGGACGTCCCGCTCCCGGAGGGGCCCGGGTGGCCGACCGGTTTCCGGCACCGGGACCCCGTCCCGAGACCGTGCCGCCCGTCCGCCGCACCCGGGCGGGCGGCACGACGGGTGCGCCTCGACCCGGCAGGGCACCGGGAGGCAGCGGTGCCGCCGTGGCCGTGGTGCCCGAGCACCGGCTGCGGGCGCTGGCCGGACCGGTCGGGCGAGCGGCCGCGCACCCGACCGGACGGCGTGCGGCCCGGCCCGGCACGGGGTCGGCACCGGCACGCGGCTCGGGACGCGAGACGCTCCCCGGGGCCGAGGATCTCGCCGCCCGCCTCGCGCGCCGACTCGTGCAGCGCGTGGCCGGGCTCGCCGGGGGCCCTCGGGCGAGCGACGGCGGTGACGCCCTCGGACAGCTGGCCCGCGGTGCTCTGCGCCCCGTCGGTACCCCCGCCGGCCCGGAGCTGGCCGGGCTGCTCGCCCGGCTCGTGGCCGCTGTGCCCGCGGGTCCCGCAGCGCCCGTGGGCGAGGGCGGCGCGGGCAGCGGGCGTGGGGTCGCGGACGTCACGCCGCCGGTACCGGGCCGTGCGCGCCGCGGCCGCCGCGGTGCGCCGGTGACCGACGAGACCGCGGGCCCCGGCCCGGAACCGTCCGGTGCCGCCCGGGCCGGTCGCGGCCCCGCAGTCACCCCGCGTCCGCCGTCGGTCGCGGACGACCGGACCGGCCCCACCCGCCTGTGGCCGCCGGCCGGCTCGGACGAGCGCCGTCCGCACCCCGAAGGGCCGCTCGACGAACGGCCGGGCACGCCCGACCGACTGCGCGACGGCGACACCGCCCCGGCGGGGCGCGGCGAGACGTGGACCGGCGTGCGTCCGGTGACCGCCGACACCCGCGCGTCCGCTGCCGTCGTCGGGCTGGCCGAACCGGACCTCGAGCAGCTGCTCACCCAGGTGCTCACCGACGCCGCGCGACGGCACGGGATCGAGGTGTGACGTGCGCCCGATGCTCGCCGGCGAGGAGCTGCCGCAGGTCCAGGACCTGACGACGGTCGACCGTCGCGCGCTCGCCGAGCACAAGGCGCCCGGCAAGGACGGCAGCATGCTGCAGAACCTCGGCCGCGCCCCCACCGGCATCACGCTCTCCGGGGTCGCGTCGGGCCCGTCCGCGCTCGACGTCGTCGAACGCCTCAAGGCCGACATGCGCACCGGGCAGCCGGTCGCGTTCGTCGCCGACATCACGGCCGACACCGACGTCGAGCAGGTGCTCGTCGACGACGTGCAGGTCCGGCAGCTCGCCGGCAGCCCCGACCGGTACGCGTACGTCGTGACGCTGCACGAGTTCACCGAACCCGTCGAGCCGGCCGCGACCGACGCCCTCGACGCCGACGTCCTGGGCGACGCCGAGGACCAGCTGGGCGACGTGCTCGACGGCCTCGACCTGGCCGTCCCGTTCGAGACCGGCCTCGACCGGTTCGTCGCGCCGCTGTCCGACCTGCTCGACCGCCTGGTCGCGCTGCGCCAGGCCTCCGGCGGACCCTGACCGGCCGCCACTCGCCCGGGCTCCGTCCGGGCGCACACCCACCCCGTGCCTCCGGGTACCGGCCCGACAGGAGAGACCGATGGCCGACGCGAACCTGTTCGAACAGCTCAAGTCGGTGCTCACCGACTTCAAGTCGTTCCTCGACGACAACGTCGCGACGATCAAGCCCGCCGTGCAGGCGATCGCCGCGCTCGTCCCGCAGATCAACGAGCTGCTCGACCAGCTCGTCGGGCTGCTCGACAAGCTGCGCACCGAGATCACCAACCTCGACGTCGGGGCGATCCCCGGGCTCGGCGAGGTCGCCCAGCTGACCGGGATGATCCCCGCGCTGCTCGACGCGGCCAAGAAGCTGCTGCCCGACGAGACCTCGAGCATCGACGCGATCGCGGACGTGGCCGACGTGGTCACGGGCCTGCCGTCGGTCGACGCCGTCAAGACCGAGCTGCTCGACCTCATCACCGCGATCAGCGCCCACCTCACCTCGCTCAAGGCCTGAGCCGAGCCTGAGCCGAGCCTGAGCCGAGCCTGAGCCAGTCCGACCGGAACCCGACGGAGGAGAGGGGGTGCGCAGTGGTCCGTCCCATGCTCGGCGACCTCGAGCTGGAGCAGGTCCAGGTCGTCACGACCGACGAGGACCAGGTCGTCGTGCGCCACCCCGTCCCTGCGCTCGAGGGCGACTTCCTGCAGGACCTCGGCCGGCGCGGCGCACGGCTGACGCTCACGGGCGTGCTCACCCGGCCCGACGTGCACACCGGTCTGGCCGCGCTGCGCGAGCAGTTCCACGCGGGCGACCCCGTGCCGTTCGTGTCGGACATCTCCACCGCGACGCTCGTCGACCAGGTCGTCGTCGAACGCATGGACGTGCGCGAGGTCGCCGGGCGGCCCAGCGCCTACGAGTACGCGCTCACGCTGCGCGAGCTGACGGAGGCCGAGCCGGTCACGGTCGAGCCGGTGATCATCCCGCCGCCCCCGCCGCCGCCCGTGGAGCAGGCGCAGCTGTCCGTGACCGTCGTCGTCGAGGGCGACCCGGCGTTCGACATGGACCGGGTGCACGTCTCGGTGCGCGGCACCCAGGACGAGGACGCGCTGCCGCTGGACCGCGTGCTGACGAACCGGATCCGCCCCGACACGTGGTTCGAGGACCCGTTCCCGGCCGGCAGCTACACGGCCGAGGCGCTCGTCGACGACACCGCGACCCCGACCGGCCAGCGCGAGGTGCTCAGCGGGTCGGCGCCCGTGCGCGTCGTCGACGGCGCGGTCACGTCCGTGACGATCGTGCTGCGCCGCGGCGCGAAGGTCGGCACGGTGCTCGTCATCACGTTCCACTTCGACAAGGCGTTCGTGGAGCCGTGCGAAAGGCACGTGCTGGCCCGCGTCGTCGAACGGGCCCGTGCGCACGCCGACGAGCGGCTGCTGATCGTCGGGCACACCGACAAGGTCGGCTCGGACGCCTACAACCAGGCGCTGTCCGAGCGCCGCGGCCGGGCCACCTACGCGATGCTCACCTTCGGTTCCGACCCGGCACGCTCCGTGGCCGAGTGGGACGAGCTGCGCCGCACCCGGCCCACCGGCACGACCGACACCGTCAAGGACAGCTGGGGCACGCGCGAGGTGCAGCACATGCTGCAGGACCTGGGCCGGTTCCGCGGCAACGTCGGCAAGGACCTCGCCGACACCGACGCGGCCGTGCGGCAGTTCCAGCGCGACCACGGGCTCGTCGACGACGGCGTCGTGGGCGACGCGACCTGGCCGGTGCTCATCGAGGAGTACCTCGCGCACGACGCGCTCGACCTGCCCGTCGACCGGCTGATGCGCAACGCCGACGCAGCCGGCTGCGACAACGGGCCGCTGCGCTGGCTCGGCTGCGGCGAGGACGACCCGGTGCTCAACGTGCTGACCGCGTGGCGGCCCAACCGGCGCACCGAGCTGCTGTTCGTGCACGAGCAGACGATGCCCGTGGCCGTGCCCGCGCCGGTCACGCTCGCGCAGGTCCCGGCGGGCGCGGGCGGCGGCGGGTGGTGCCTCGACGACGGCACCGCGACCACGCGCGACGGGTTCGTCGTGCCGTGGGACCAGCCGTGCCCGTCGAACGCCCCGGGCACCACCGGGCCGGCACCCGCCTCGCAGCCGTGGTGCCGGACCCCCGCCGAGCCCGGCTCGTTCGTCGTGGCCGGGACGATCACCTTCGAGGACGGCAGCCCGTACGCGTCCGGGCCGTACGTGCTCATGGCCGCCGACGGGGAGTACCTGGACGGCGAGGTGCCCGCCACGGCGGCCGGTGTGCACGCGGGCGAGCCGGTCGCGGGGCGCACGCAGCCCGACGGGTCGTTCACGTACCCGCAGCAGAAGGGCCCGGGCGTCTACGTGCTCGCGGTCGACGGCCCGTTCCTCGCCCGCACCCGCACGCAGACGCTCGCCGACGTCCGCGGGAACGCCGTGTGCCTGCGCCTGGACGGGTCCGCGCCGGTGGACGTCGTGATCGTGGACCGCGCGGTCGCCTCCGTGCAGCCGTCGATCACGGGTCCGGAGGTGGTCGTGGTGAAGAAGCCGCACACCAACCCGGCGCGACGGCCGGTCGTGCTGCGCGCGTCCACGGCGTTCACCGGCAGCGGCACGCTGACCCGGTCGTCGGACGTCGTGCGGCTGTTCGACGCGGCCGCGGGCGGCACCGAGCTGACGTTCGACGGGGTCGACAACGTGTTCACCGCCGCGCAGCTGACCGCCGGGGTCACGCTGTTCACCGAGGGCCGGGCGGCGTCCGCCGCCGTCGGTGACGTCACCCTCACGCTGCGGCTCACGGTCGGTGCCACCCCGGGCCTGTCCGCCACCCACACGCTGACCTGCGTCGCCCTGACGCTCGACCTGCACGCGAGCCGGACCGCGGTCGGTGTCGACCCGGTGCCGCTGAGCGAGGCCGCGAAGATCACGCCCGGCCGGTTCGTCCAGGTGCAGGACGCGGGGACGCACGCCGGGCGCGCCCTGCTCACGGTGCGGGCCGCGCAGCCCGCCGCCTTCACCGGCACGCTCCGGCTCGCCGCGCTCGACGCTCGCACCCGGCTGTTCGCCGCGGCCGACGAGGTCGCCGCCCCCGGGCAGGCCGTCGTGCCGTTCCCGGTGCTGACGCCCAACGCCGCCGTGCCCGCCGACGGGCTGCGGTTCTGGGTCGAGGGCGCGGCCGTCAGCGGGGCCCTGCGTGACGCCACGCTGCAGCTCGGCATCGACACCGTGGAGGCCGACGGCGACCACGTGCAGCTCACCGTCGTCGAGCTGCGCGACCTGACGATGACGATCCCCGGCACCGCGCCGCGCACCGCCCGGCTCGGCAACGGACCCGTCCCGCCGCACGTGGTCCCGGCCGCGCCGGCCGCACCCGTGCCCGCCGACCTCGACACGAACCCGCGCGTCAACCCGCCCGTGCCGCTGCTGGAGGGGTCGGTCGTCGTCGCCGACCCGATCGCGCTGCGCGTCACCGTGCGTCCCGTCGGCGCACCCGTGCGGTGGAGCGTCCTGCGGGCCGCCGGCATCCCCGCGGCGGACGGCGGGGACGACGCGCCCGCGATCGTCGCGCTGCACGCCGCACCGGCCCCCACGCTCGTGGAGGACGCCGCCGACGCGCTGCGCGCCACGCTGCTCACCGACGGCACCGGGACCTACCACGTGCGGGCGTTCCTCGACGGCAACGGCAACGGGCGCTACGACCAGGGCGTCGACCGGGAGCCGGCGATCGTGCGCAACGTCGTGCTGGGCCGGGCCACGCTGTTCCTCGACTCGACCGTGGCGTCCTCGGCGAACTTCGTCGTGACGCCGCTCGCGGGCAACGGGTTCGACGTGCGCTCCGGGCAGTTCGACATCGCGAACCCCGGCACGGCGGCCGTGCACCTCAACGCGCAGGTCGACCTGGTCACGGGCGGGACCGACGGGCGGCGGTCCGCCGACCGGTACTTCGGCTCGTGGACCAACGACCTGCTCTCGCCGACCACGTTCTCCCCGACGTTCACCGACCCGACCACCGCACCGCCGACCGTGCACCCCGCACCGTTCGTCTTCGCGTCGAACCGTGCGGCGGCGACCGGCCCGGGCGGTGAGTTCATCCCCGGTGACCCGGCCCCCGCGCTCGTCGTGCCACCCGTGCTCGACACCGGTCGACCCGGCGGCGGCTCGGGCGGCGAGACGTCCTCGCTGACCCGCAGCCGGATCCGCAGCCGCACCCCGCTGCCGATCGGCCAGCGCTGGATCGTCGAGGCCGTCGACAGCCCCGGGGTCGGCATCACGAACCCGCACCCCGCGGTCGCCGCGGCCCGGCTCACCGCCTTCACTCTGCGCATCCGGTTCGACGCGACCCTGACCCTCTGGACGAACGCCACCGCGGTCGCCGGGGCCACGGGCGACCCGGCCGACCGGCTGTACGGCGCGCTCGAACGCGTCGACTGGCAGCTCGACGGGCGGTGGACGATCGACCCCGGCACCGGGGCCATCGCCGTGGTCTCCGCACCCGCGAGCGCCGTGACCGCACGCGTGCCGTCCACGCCCGCGGTCACCGCGACGGCCTCGGGCGTCGAGGTGCGCCCGCCGACCGGGCTCAACACGCTCGTGCAGGACGCGCGCGCATGAACGCCGTCGTCTCCGAGCTCCTCGCCGCGGCCGTGGTGGTCGCGGTGGACGTCTGTGCGGTGGATCTCGCCCCTGGCGCCGGAGGCGTGCCCGGCTCCGCTCCGGGCCTGGCCGTCGGGACCGGCACGATCGAGGTCGAGCTCGTCGAGGTCGTCAAGGGCCGCGTGCACGCGGCGCCCGGCGAGCACGTGCGCGTGCCGGTGAGCGTCACCTCGAACGCCGACCTGTGGGCCTCGGTGCACGTCGGCGACCGCCTCGTCGCGTTCACCGGCGGCGGGTCGACCGACCTGGCCGTGCTGCTCACCCCGGAGCACTGCACGTCGCTGCGCCCGGCCGGCGCAGGTTCCGCGGGTGAGGACCCCCCGGGGGTGCTCGCGGACGTGCGGCTCGCCCGGGCGGTGCAGCGGCGCAGCCCGACGGTCGACCGCCTGCTCGCCGAGGCGCACCGGCGGCGCGGCGAGGGCGGGGCGGTGTTCGCCCGGTACGTGTGGGTGGCCGTGCGGGACGCGGTGCGCGCCGACGCAGCCCGGTTCGACATGCTCATGGGCACCGCCGAGGATCCGGGCACGCGTCTGGACGCGCAGCAGGTCTACCTGGTCGCGGCCTTCGAGGACATGACGTTCGGCGCCGACTTCCCGGCCGACCGGCGGGCGCGGCTGGTGCGGGCGATGCTGCGGGTCGCGCTCGACCCGCGGGTGGGCGAGTGGCGGGCCGCGCTCCTGGGCACCTACGTGCCCGCCCTGGTGCGGGCCCCGCTGCCCACAGCGCTCGTCGCGTCGGACGTGTTCTCGCCCGCGACCGCCGACCTGCGCGACGCGGTGCGCACCGAGCTGGGCGACCCGCGCGACCCCGCGACGGACAGCTCGACCGTGCTCGCGTGGCTCGACGCCGACGCATCCGCGGGCCGGGCCGGCTCGGGCGGGGGTGGGTGACGTGCTGCGCCCCGCGTACCGCGTGACCGTCGGCGACCGGGTGGTCGACACGACGGCCGAGCCGCGCGCCTCCACGCTCGTCGAGCTCACGGTCCGGCTCGACATGGACACCCCCGCCGACGAGGTGACCTACGTGCAGGGCCAGGTCGGCGGTCTGCGGGCCGTACCGGGCGACGACCTCACGGTCGAGCTCGGCTACGCCGACGAGGACGGCGACCTGCGCCGGGTGCTCACCGGCACGGTCCACACGGTCGAGCCGGGGCTGCGCACCGAACGCGTCGTCGGGCTCTCCCGGGCGGACGCGCTGCTGCGCACCTACGTCGACCGCACGTTCGAGGACGGCACCGCGGGCGACGTGGTCCGCTCGCTCGCGCAGACCGCGGGCGTCGACGTCGCACGCGTCGAGGACGGCCCCGCGCTGTCCGCCTACGTCGTCGACGGACGCCGCTCGGCCTCCCGGCACATCCGCGACCTGGCCTGGCTCGCCGGGTTCGACACGTACCTGGACCCCGACGGCGCCGTGGTCTTCGAGGCGTTCACCGGCAGCCGCTCGGTGCACGTGCTCAAGCACGGCGAGCACGTGCTGGCCGCCGAGCAGTGGCGCTCCCGCCCGCGCGCCGGCGCCGTGCAGGTCGTCGGCGACAGCCCGGGCTCGTCCCGCGGCGACGAGTCGTGGGCATGGCTGACCAAGGACGTCGGGCCCCGGCACGGCACCGCGGGCCAGGGCACCCCGACGCTGCTCGTCGAACGGTGGGTGCTGCGCACCGCACGGGTCGCCCAGGCCACGGCCACGGCGCTCGCGGACGCGTTCACGGCCGCCTCGCTGGGCGTGCGGGTGCGCATCCAGGGCCGCCCGCAGGTGCTGCTGGGCGACCTCGTGCGGCTCGAACGGTTCCCCGAGCGCTCCGGCGTCGACCGGCTCGACGGGAACTACCAGGTGCGGGCCGTCACGCACCGGCTCAGCAAGGCCGACGGCCTGCTCACCGACCTCGTGCTGCGCTCCCTCGCGGGGGCCGCGGCCGCCGCCGTCCCGACCCCCGGAGGTGCCCCGTGACGCTCGTCGACACCATCGCCGCGATCGTCCGGCACGAGCTGGCCGCGGTGCGCGTGACCGAGCTGGCCGTCGTCGAGGACGTGCACCCGCACGCCGAGGAGTCCGACGACGACAACTACGCGGTCGACCTGGTGCTGCGCGGCTCGGGCCTGGCGCTGCGTCGGGTGCCCGTCGCGACCGACCGGATCGGCACGGTCGCGATCCCGAACGTGGGCGACCTCGTGCTCGTCGCGTTCCTGCAGGGCGACGTCAACGCCCCGCTCGTCATCGGCCGGGTGTACGACGACGAGGACCGTCCGCCGACGTCGACGACCGACGAGGTGGTCTTCCGGCTGCCGCTCGCGGCCGACGACGACGCGAGCGTGCTCGCCTCGATCCGCAACCACGCCGACGACGCGGCCGCCGACCCGGCACGCGAGCTCGTCATCCGGATGCCGCCCAAGATCACCGTGCGGATCGTCGACGGCACGGTCACCGCGACCGCCGGGGCCAGCGAGCTGCGCCTCGACCAGTCGGGCAGCAGCGGAGGCACCGTCCGGGTCAGCTCGGGCTCGACGACCGTGGTCATGGACCAGGACGGCGACGTCACCGTCGAGTCGTCCGGCTCGGTGCAGCTGACGGCCTCGCGCGACCTGACCCTCGAGGCGGGCGGGTCGCTCACCCTCAAGGCCGGCACGAGCATCACGGCCGACGCGGGCACGACCGCGACCGTCAAGGGCGCCGTCACCGCCGAGCTGCAGGGCTCGGCCGGCGCGACCGTGCAAGGGGCGTTCGTGACCGTGAAGGGCCAGACGTCGTTCTCGCCCTGAGGGGCGCACGCACCGTCAGCAGGACCCGCCCGCTGGAGGAGGAAGGAGGACCACCGTGCCAGGACCACCCGTCGCCGTCGGCTGCGTCGTCGTGGTCACCCCCGGTGCCGCCGGGGCGCCCGACACCGGCACGCTCCTGGTCGTCCTGCCGCCGTGGGTCACCGCGAACGGCATGCCGCTGGCCACCACCGGCTCGATCTGCACGATGGTCAACTCCGTGACCGGCGTGCCGTACCCGCTGGTCATCGGCCCGCTCGGCTCGTCCGGGGTGAGCGTCGGCGGCCGGGGTCTGGTGCGGATGGGCGACATGATCCCCTCGCCGCCCGGGGTGCTGCAGATCGTGGGGCCGCCCGCGACGACCTCCGTGAGCGACGGGTGGCCGCCATGACACGGCACCCGCGGCAGAACCCGCACGCGCGGCCCGGCCCGCATCCCCTGAACCGCACCCGCTCGACGAGGAGCACCCGATGAGCACCCCGACCGTCGGCACCGGCACCGGCACCGGCACCGGCACCGCGCCGCCCCGGGCCGCGCACTTCGGGACCGACCTGCGCCTGCTCGGCGACCTGCTCACCGCCGAGCAGCGCGAGCGCGGCTCCGACCTGTTCGTCGCCCCCCGCCCGCAGACGGCCCTGCCCGGCGCACCCGCCTCGTCCCCGCAGGACCTGCAGCGCGTCGAGGGCGTCGAGGACCTGCAGCAGGCGCTCGTCCTGCGGTTCCTCACCCAGGTCGGCGAGCTCGCGCACCTGGGCCACCCCACGTACGGCAGCCGGCTGCACGAGCTGATCGGCGAGCCCAACACGGTCACCACCCGCAACCGGGCCCGGCTGTTCGCCCTGCAGGCCCTGCTCGACGAGCCGCGGGTCGCCGCGGTCCGGTCGATCACCGTCGAGACGGACCGCCGCCGACCCACCTGGGTCGACGTGCGGGCCTCGGTCGTCGCGATCGACCAGGTGACCGAGCTCAACCTCGTGTTCCCTGTCCCGCTGGAGGGGGGTGCGCCGTGAACGGCGACACCGAGACCCTGGTGCACCGGCCGTTCGGCGACCTGGTGGACGACATCCTGACGTCGGTCGTCGGGGGCGTCGTCAACGAGCCCGTGCTGTTCGACCTCAAGGTGCTGGCCTACCCGCTCGCCGAACCGTCCACCGGGGTGCGCGGCATCACCGGCACGGCCGCCGGGGCGCCGCGCACGTTCCTCGTGCGGATCGACTTCGCGTTCGAGCCGGCGACCAACACCGTGCTGTGGCTCGAGGACGGCACGCTGCCCGACGACGACTCGACGTTCTACGTCGACTACTTCCGCGTCGACTCGCGCTCACCGTTGTCGGACATCAACGTCGGCTCCGTGACGCGCACGCTCACCGAGGCGGTCGGGCGCGAGATCGCCACGGTGTACGAGCAGATCAACCTCGCGTACCTGTCGGCGTTCGTCGACACCGCGACCGGCCGTTCGCTCGACCACGTCGTGGCGATCCTCGACGTCACGCGCCGGACCGCGGAGTTCGCCGAGGGTCTCGTGACGTTCTTCCGCGCCGCGGGCGGCGACGGCAACATCACGATCCCCGCGGGCACGCGACTGACCACGACCGACGGCACCGTGGTGTTCGCCGCGTCCCAGCTGCGCACGCTGCAGCGTGGCCAGGTGCGCATCGACGTGCCCGTGCGTGCCGACCGGGGTTTCGCCGGTGACGCGGGTCTCGTGCCGGCCGGTGCCATCACCGGCATGTCCCAGCCGGTCGGCGGCATCGAGCGGGTCAGCAACCTCGACCCGACCCAGCGGGCCGCCGCCGACGAGACCGACGACGAGCTGCGCGAACGGGCCAAGGCGGTGCTGCGCGGGCTGGGCAAGGCGACGATCGCCGCGCTCGACCTCGCCGTCCGCGAGGGTCGGGGCACGCCCGTCGAGCTCTTCGACCCCAACGGCCCGCTCGACCACCGCAGCGAGCCGGGGGCCGTGACCGTCGTCGTCGACGCCGAGCCCGAACGTCTGCCCAGCCTGGTCGACGCCGTGCACGCCACGCGCGCGGCCGGGGTGCTGGCCACGCTGGTCGCCCGGTACGTCTTCGTCACGCCGCGCGTGCGCGCCACGATCACCCCGGGCCTGCCCAACTTGGGACGCGAGCAGGTGCGGTCCGACATCGTGGCCGCGCTGGCGGCGTACGTCGACGGCCTGACCCGCGGCGACCCGGCGGACGGTGCCGCGATGCTGAAGGCGGTCCGCGCGGTGGCGGACGTCTCGGAGGCGACCGTGGTCGACGTGGTCGTCGCGCGCGCCGACCTGGCCGGGCCGGACGGCGACGGCGGGCTGGTGGACGCGCTCGTGCAGGCCGTCGCGCTCGCCCCGGCCGGGGACGCCGCCGCGCTGCGGGCCGCGCTCGCCGACGCCGTCACGCACGCCGGGTCGCACGCGCCGTCCGAGGCCCGGGTGCCCGACCGGTCTCTGCTGCGCTCGGCTGCGACGCCGGCCACCCCGGCCACCGACGAGGAGATCGAGGCCGGCACGTTCACCGTGCTCGCCACGGTCGACGGCGAGCCGTGGTGGATCGCGCTCGACATGGGTCCCGCCGACGTCAGCGTGGAGGACGGCGATGCCCAAGGCTGACCGGATCCTCGCCGCCCTCCCGCCCACGTTCCGGCTGCGAGGGGACCCCTCCGCGCTGCGCGCCCTGGTCGACGCGTACGGCGGGGAGCTGCAGAGCGCGGAGAACTCGCTGGTCGCGGTCATGCGCGCGCACTGGGTGCCGTTCGCCGACACCGGCGGGCGCGAGGTGCACGACCTCGCGCTGATCGCGGCGCTCTACGGGCTCGCGCCCCGGCCCGACGAGTCCGTCGAGGAGTTCCGCGACCACCTCCTGCGGTACGTGCGCAGCAGGCTCGACTCGACGGTGACGGTCCAGGGCATCCTGCGGACCGCGGCCGAGGCCCTGGGCCTGCACCTCGAGGACGAGGCGCTCGACACCTGGTGGACCCGGCCGGACCCGGTGCTCGTCACGTCGCTGCCCGACGGCCGTGACGCCGCGGTCCGGGTGCTCGGCGTGCCGGCCGTCGACCGGCGGGGGGCGGACGCGCAGGCGGCCGAGCTGGTCGGCGACGTCGACCTGTCCGCCGGGGTCGACCTGCGCGGGCCGCACCTGCTGTCCGTGGCGCTGGACGGCGGGGGAGAGGTGCCCGTCGACCTCACGGTCGCCGCCGCCGACCCGACGCACGCGCACGTGACCGCCGCCGAGGTCGCGCAGGCCGTGGTCGCCGAGCTCGGGGCCGGGGTCCGGGCATGGGTCGCCGACGGGCGGCTGCACCTGGCCTCCGCGACCGTCGGCACCACGTCCGCGGTGCACGTGGCCGACCGGCCCGACGACGCGGCCACGCTCGTGCTCGGCCTGCCCCCGCGCACCTACGACGGCGCGGCTGCGACCCGCGCGCGTGTGGTCGGCACCGCCGACCTGAGCACCGCGCTCGACCTGACCGACGCCCGGTACCTGCGGGTGCTCGTCGACGGCACGCACCTGGTCGAGGTCGACTGCGCCGCCGGGTCGGTCGACCCGGCGCACGTCGACCTGTCCGACGTGACCGCCGCCATCAACGCCGCGCTCGCCGCCGTGCACCCCGGTCTGGTGGTCGCCGCGGACGACGGACGCACCTTGACGCTCACGTCCCCGACCGTCGGCCCGGCCGGCTCCGTGGTGCTGCTCGACCCCGCGGCGCAGCCGGCCACGGCACGGCTCCTGGGGGACGCGCCGCGCAGCGCGGTCGGGCTGCCGGACCGTCGCGGCACGCTCGTCTCCCACCGGGCCATCGGCACCGGCGTCGACCTGAGCACGGCCTCGGTGCTGCGCGTCGCGGTCGACGACGAGGACCCGGTCGACGTCGACGTCGCCGGGCTCGACCCGGCCGCGACCCTGCCCGGCGAGATCGTCAGCTCGCTCAACGAGGGCCTCGGTGCGCAGGTCGCGACGCACGACGGCGACCGGATCACGCTGGCCTCGCCGGTCGCGGGCGCCGCGGGCAGCGTGCGCGTCGAGGAGGTCGACGGCGATGCCGCCCCGCGCGTGCTCGGCCTGCGCCCCCGCTCGGCGACGGGTGCCGCGCCGGTGACGGCCGCGTTCACCGGGACCGTCGGCCTGACCGCGGGCGCGAAGCTGTCCGCCGCGCACGTGCTGCGGCTGCGCGTGGACGACGAGGATCCCGTCGACGTCGACCTGCGCGCCGGCGCCGCGCACCCCGACCGCGTCACGCGCGACGAGCTCGTCGACGCGGTCAACACGGCGCTGCACCGCCCCGACGACAGCCCGGTCGCCTCCGACGACGGCACGCACCTCGTGCTCGTCTCGCCGACCGACGGCGCGGGCGGTCGGCTGGTCGTCGAGCCGTTGCGGGTCACCGCGCGCCGCCGGTTCGTCACCCGCGCCCGGGTGACCGACGACGCCGCGACCACGGTCCTCGGCTTCACCGCCGGTGCCGCGGTCGGCACGCCGGAGACGTCCGCACGGCTGGCCGGGAGCACGAACCTCACCGGTGGCGTCGACCTGCGCGACGCGCGGTGGCTGCGCGTGCGGGTGGGGGACCGCGCGCCGGTCGAGGTCGACTGCGCGGACCCGGACCGGCCGCGCGCCACCACGGTGGCCACCGTCGCCGCGTCGATCAACGCAGCGATCGACACGTCGACGGGTGTGGCCCCCGGCGGGGCGGCCGGTCCGCCGGTCGCCCTCACCGACGGGCGCACCCTGGTGCTCGTCGACCCGACGCCGGGCGCCGGGTCACGGGTCGAGGTCGAGCCGACCCGTGCCGTGGACGCGCTGACCGCCGTGCTCGGTGCTGGTGCTGGTGCGGCAGACAGCGGCGGCGTGGACGTCCGGGGCGCAGGTGCCGGCGGCGTCCGGTTCACCGGCACGGTCGACCTCTCGGCCGGTGTCACCGTGCCCGCCGACGCGGCCCTGCGTCTCGGCGTGGATGCCGCGGCCCCGGTCGACGTGCCGCTCGGCGACGGCGCGGGCCCGTCCACGCTCGCGCTCAGCCGGCTGGTCGCCCTGGTGAACCTCACGCTCGGGGCGTCGGTCGCGGCGCACGACGGCACGCACCTGCTGCTCACGTCCCCGACGACCGGCGCGGGCAGCGCGCTGCACGTCGAGGTGCCGACGACCGGCACCGACGTGACGGCGGCCCTGCTGGGCATCGACGCCCCGCGCACGTACGCCGGGCGAGCAGCCGTGCCCGCTCAGGTCACCGGCACGGCCGACCTGACCGCCGGGATCGACCTGCGGGTCGCCCACCTGCTGTCCGTGACGGTCGACCAGGGCGAGGCGGTGACGGTCGACCTGACCGCAGGCCTGCCCGACGGCGCCCGGGCCGCCGTGACCGCCGCGCAGGTGGCCGCCGCGATCAACGCCCGCACGACGGCGACCGCGAGCACCGCCGTCGTGCCCGGCGGCCTGTCCGTGCGGGTCATGTCCCCGACGAGCGGGCCGTCGAGCAGGCTGCGCCTGGGCTTCACGCACACGGGCGACGCCGCCGCGCTGCTGCTCGGTCCCGGCGCGCGGGTCGCCACCGGTCAGGCTGCCGGTCCCGCCGTCCTGGACGGCACGGTCGACCTGCTCGGGCCGGTCGACCTGTCGGGGCGTGCGCTGCTGCGCCTCGCGGTCGACGGTGGCGAGCCGGTCGACGTCGACCTCGCCGGCGTCGTCCCGTCCCGCACATCCGGCCCGGAGGTCGTCGCGGCGATCACGGCCGCGCAGGTCGGCGCCGGGGTCCTCGGAGGGCAGACCACACCGACCGGCTCCGGCTCGACCGCCTCCTCGCCAGGCCTGTCGGCGGCGCTGACGGCCGAGCAGCGGCTGCGGCTCACGTCGTCCACCACGGGCCCGTCCAGCCGCGTCGAGGTCGTCCCCGTGCGGCACCTCGACCTCGAGGAGTACCCGCCCGTCCCCGCGACGCTCACCGCACCCGTCCGGCACGGCGCGACGATCCGCCTGACCAGCACGGGCGCCTCCGACGTCCCGGCCCGCGTCGAGGTCCGCACGCCCGCCGGGGTGTCCGGTCCGCGACTGGCCGCGCCCGACGCGGGCTGGTCGGTGCGGGTGGACGACGGCATCGGCGCGGGCGGCAGCCTGGCGCTCGAGGTCGTCCCGGGCGCCCCGGGCGTGGTCCGCGCGACGATCGTCGAGGACGGCGTCGCCCGCGTCGTGCCGCCCGCGCTCGTGCAGGTGAGCGCCGACCCGTCGGGCGCCGCCCCGCTGACCGTGCGGCGCGGCCGCCAGACGTGGAGCTGGACGGAGTGCCGGGCGGCCCGGTTCGACGAGGCGTCGTTCGACGAGGACAGGTTCGCCGGCGGCCCATGCACCGAGGAGGCCGTGCTCGACCTCAGCCGCTTCGCCGCTGCGGGTGCTCCGGGTGCAGTGGGCGATGCGGGCACGACGGCCACCGTCGGTGCCGTCCTGGCCGGGACCGGCGAGCGCCGCACCACCGCGCACGTCACCCTCACGTGGGACTCCCACCAGGCGGGCGCGTTCGTCGTGCACCTGCCGGCCGACCTGGACCCGCGCTTCGGTGCCACGTTCGGCGAGGCACGGTTCGGCACGGCCGACCCCCACGTGCTCGAGGGCGTGGTCACCGAGCCCGAGCTCGACGACGCCCACCTGGTCACGCGGGTCAACAAGGACCCCGCGCACGTGCTCGTCGCCGCGCTGGTCGGCCGCGTGCCGATCGGCTGGTCGCCGGTCGCGGTCCCGTTCCGCACGTCGGTGCCGCTGACCGGGGGCACGCGCGACGACCCGGCCCGCCTGTACGTGTCCGACCCGGGGTTCGGGGGACGGTTCGCCGTGCTGTCCGCGCCCGAGCCGGGCACGTGGGGCGACGGGCTGCGGGTGGCGCTGCGGCGCAGCACCCCCGGCTTCTACGACCTCGAGGTGCACGTGCCCGGCACGCCGTTCGAGCTCGCCCGGGCCACGGTCCTCGGCCCGGCGCCACCGTCCCTTGCCTCCGCGCTCCTCGCACCCTCCCCGGCCGGGGTGGCGACCGCCAAGGCCGCCGGGGTGCGCGCGGCGGTCGGTCGCGATCGCGTCGAGCCCGTCGAGATCACAGATGACGGAGCGGCACCCTGACGGCCGCACCCGACCAGACCCCACCCCGGGCCCCACCCCGGACCAGACCCCAGCCGCAATCCAGCCCGAGCCAGCACCACCAGCACCAGGAGGGACCACCATGAGCGAGACCAGCACCCGCTACGTCGACCGGGCACCCGGCGACCTGCTCACCGCCGAGGACTGGAACACGCTGCAGGACAAGATCCACGACGACATCCGCAGCACCGCCCAGACCGCGGCCGACGCCGTCACGCACGTGCACAGCGCCGACGACTCCACGCACCTGGAGGGCAAGGGCCTCGACGCGCTCACCGAGGAGATCACCAAGCGCGTGCTCGACGAGGTCCGTGGCCGCACGGGCTACCAGCAGCTGTTCCTCGTCCTGAAGAACGACGAGCCGCAGGTCGTCGAGCACGGCCTGGGCACCCCGCCGCTGGTCGACCTGTACCGGCTGGAGTACTTCGAGGTCGTCTCCCGCGAGGACGACGAGACGCGCGACGCGTGGGCGACGTTCTACCTGCACCACTCCGAGGAGCGGCGCATCCGGGTCACGGGCGAGAACAACGAGCGCAGGTCGGTCGACATCCAGCCACCCGACGGGCCCGAGATGGGCATCCCTTTCGCCGACATGCTCACGCGCTACGGCGTGGAGTACACGGACACCTCGACGCTCGACGACCTGGAGACGGAGTTCTGGAAGGCGTTCTTCCGGGCCCCGAACGAGCAGTTCAACGACGACCAGTACACGCACTCGCCCTGGTTCGAGCGGTGCTGCAAGGAGCAGCAGACGGTCCGCAAGCTCAAGGCGAACGGCGACTGGAACGACATCGTGTTCCAGGTCCGCCCCCGCAAGTCGGTGAACTTCGAGACCTCGACCGTCCTGGCGGGCGGCGGCAAGGACGGCGGCGACGCGACGATCACGCTGCACCCGCACCCGACGAGCGTGTTCGTGCAGCACCTCGACAACAACCGGCTGGCCCTCTGGTACCTCGGCGTCACGCCGGCGGACACGGCGGACGAGATCGCGGCCCGCGACTACATCGGCGGCACCCGCTACGACCGCGAGCAGAAGCTCATGGTGCTGCTCAAGGTCTGACCCACCGCTCCACCCACGGCCCGGGCGGCACGCCGCGCCGCCGCATCGCACGAGGAGGTCCCGATGCGCATCCGCACCACCCACCGCGGGCGGGCGCTGCCGTTCGAGCGCGACCGGCGCCTCGTGCTGCGCCGGCTGCCGGTCGGTGCCGTGGTGCGGCGGGCGGTTCTCACGCTCACCCCGGTGAGCACGGACACGGGGTCGCGGTTCCTCGAGTCGCTCGCGCTCGTCGACGGCCTGGGGGACTGGGGGGCGGTCAAGGCGCGCACGAGCGGCACCCCGGGCGCGGTCGAGGTCGACCTGCACGCCCGCCGCCGGCTCGCGGCCTGGTCGGGCACGGGTGTGGGCGCGGGAACCCTGCTGGTCGACCTCGGCGGCGGCTTCATGGCGGTGGACGCCGCGGGGGGCATCGGTGACGGTGCCGCCCTCGCGCTGCAGGACGCGATGACCCTGCCCGGTCTGACGGTGACCGGCCTGCGTGTGGCCGGGACCGCGGCGGGTGCGGACCTGGCCCGGCTCACGGTGGCCTCGCCGCCGAGCGGCGTAACGGTCGCGCTCGAGGGCGGTCCGGTGTTCTTCGCGCGGTCCGGTGACCTCGTCGAGCCCGTGACCACACCCGACTTCGCGGACCTGCTCATGGGCATGCTCACGCGGTTCGAGGTGGTCGACGGCTGCCACGTCGTGCCGTTCGTCGTGCACTCCGACTCGATCGCCCGCCTGGACGTCGACCTGGAGATCGAGCACGAGCTGGCCGTCCCCGCGACCCCGGACGGCGTGGCGAGCGTGCAGGCGGCCTACGCCTACGACGGCACCCCGGTCGGTGGGCAGGGGAGGCTGCTGGTGCCGGTCCCGGCGGGCATGGTCGCGGTGACCGGCGGCACCGCCGGGCGGGCGCAGGGCGGCTTCGCGGCCGACCGGGTCGTGTTCGGCCCGCTCACCACGGGCGCCGACGACGAGCTGGTGCCGGTGACGTCGGGCCAGTCGCTCGCGCAGGCGTTCGTGCTGCCGGCCACGCAGGTGGTCACGTCGGTCGACGTCCGGCTGACCGCGGTGACCGCGTCCGTCGGCCTCGCGCTCGACCTGGTCGACGACCTCGACGGCAAGCCCGGTCGCAGGTCCGCCCTGACCCGCCCCGCGACGCTGACCCTCACCCGGGACGCGGCCGGCAGGCCCACCTGGGTGTCCGTCCCGCTGCCGGGCGAGGTCGAGGTCGCCGCAGGCCAGCGCAGGTGGGTCGTCCTGCAGGTCACCGAGGGGTCCGCGGCCTGGAGCGCGTCGAGCGACGACGGACGCGGGGGAGCCGGGCCGGACGCCCCGACCGGCAACCCGGCGCTGCTGCCCGGCCCCGGCCTGCAGCACACCCGCGACGGCGGGCTGTCCTGGCGCGCAGCCACCCCGGAGGGGGACGCGACGGCCGGATCGAGCGGGCTGCGTGCGGAGCTGCGCCTGCGGCACACGACCCCCGGCTTCCACATGCCCCTCGAGCTGCGGGCGAGCGCCGGCGGGCCCGAGGTCGCCGTCTCGCTGCAACGGTTCGCGGCCGCCGGCACGGTCGACGTCGACCTGGGCTTCGACGACGTCGCGCACGCCGTGAACACCGCGCTCGCGGACGTCGGCGCGGGTGCCCCCGCAGGGGGTGGCGAGCGGGTCGCGAACGGTGACTTCGTCGACTGGTTCCGCGTCGGCACGGCGGTCGGCCGCCCGACCCCGCTGCGCCCCACGAACCCCGCGGCCCAGCTCGGTGTCGGCGCGTTCGGCCCCGACAGCGCCACCGCCTACACCGCGGTGCAGGTCGACGGCGTCGCGCACCTGCTGGCCTTCGACGTGTTCTCCGGCGCGCAGGAGGTCGACGGCGCGATCGGCGACGGCACCCCGTCTGCCCTCGCGCTCGACCCGACCGGGGCGACCGCGGTCGTCGCGCTCGACCGTGCGGTCGTCGACGAGCTCGGCACGGGCGATGCCCAGGGCACGCTCGTGCTCGTCGACACCGCGACCGGCCGACCGGTCGGCCAGGCGATCGTGTTCCCGGACGCCGTCGCCCGCCTCGTGCCGGCCCAGGACGGGCTCGGCGTCTACGTGCTGGCCTGGCCCGACCGCGCGCAGCTCTCCGCACGCAGCGCGCTGCGGCACGTGCCCTGGTCCGACCTGCGGGCCGCGGCCGCGGGCACGGTCGTCGACTGGGCGGGCCTGCCGACCGCGCGCCTGGCCGGCTTCCCGCGCGACCTGGCCTCCGGACCGGGCGGGCGGGTCGTCGCGCTGCTGGAGCAGGAGGGCGCTGCGGGTGCCGTGGGCAACGCCACGGTCGGGCGGCTCGTCACGTTCGCCGACCGGGGTGCGCTCGCGGGCGGTGTCGGCGTGCAGGTCGACGCGGTCGCCGACGCGCGGGCCGTGGCGGTCGCCCCGACGGTCGCAGGGTCACCCACCGGGGCCTCGTCGACCGCTGTGCCCGCTGTGCCCGCTGCGCCCGCCGCCGAGGTGCTCACGCTGGCCGACGACCGGGTGCGCTTCTCCCGGGTGCGTGACCTGTCCACGGTCGTCGACGTCCCGCTCGAGGCGGTGGATGCCGGACGCGCGCAGGCCCTGGCCGTCGACGCGTCGGGGACCGTCGCACTGGCCGTGCGGTCCGACGCGGTCGCCGCGCTCGACGTGCCCGGCCGTCGTCTCGTGCAGGACGGGCGCCTGGGCACCGCGGCGCCGGACGGTGCGAGCGTGGCGATCAGCGCCGCCGGGACGCATGCGCTGCTGGCCGCCGTCGAGGCGACCGCGGCCGACCTCGTGCCGCTCGGCGACGCCCTGCCCGTCGAGTGGGAGCTCACCGCCGGCACGGTCCGCCCCTACGCCGTGCGCACCACCGGCGAGCTGTTCGCCCTGCTCGGCGACGCCCGCGCCCGCCGGGTGCGCACCAAGGACGCCCCGGAGACCGTCACGTCCGCGCTGTCCCAGGTGGTTCCCGCGGTCGGCGGCGCCCGCTACCGCTTCGCCTTCGACGGCCTGACGACCGTCGAGGGTGCGGTCGCCCAGGTCCGCTGGGCCGCCGGTGCGTGCACGGCCGAGCGGGTCGACCGCGTCCCCGTCACGGTCTTCGACCCCGAGGAGGAGTCCGCCCTGGCGCACGTGCCGCACCACGAGGTGGTCCTCGTGGCACCCGCGGGCGCCGTGCAGGCCGAGGTGCGCATCCTCTCGCCCGAGGGGTTCACGCTCGTCGACAAGGTCAGCCTGCTCGGCACGGCCGACCTGGCCACGGCCACGTGGAGCGCCGACGCCCCCACGACGACCGTGACCACGGTGACCTCGCCGCTGCGCGGTGGCGCACCGGGCACGCCATCGACGGGCGGGGCCGACGTCCCCGGGCGACCCGTCGCCGTGACCTTCACCAACGGCGGCGCCGCGCCGTCGACCGTCACCCAGATCGCCCCCGCCCGACCCGGCGACCGCTGGGACCTGCGGGTATCCGCGCACGTCGACGGCCCCCCGGGCGCACACCTCGACCTCGTGCCGGCCGATGACACCGGGACGCCCGTCGGCGAGACCGTGACGCTCCCGCTCGACAGCCTCGACTTCGACGCGCGCTCGGCCGGTGGCACGGTGCCCGCGGGCGCCGCCGAGGTCCAGCTGCGCCTGGTGCTGCCCCCGGGCGCGGTCGTCGACGTGGACGACCTGGCGCTCGCGGTCGGTCCGGTCGCCCAGGTCGAGGTGTACTTCGCATCCGACGCCCCCGGTGAGCTGCGCGTCTCCGACGTGACGGTCCGTCTCGACGACGGCGTGCCGACACCCCCTCCGGTGCCCGAGGGGGGTCTGTGCCCGCCGACCCCGACCGGCGAGGACGGCGAGTGCGACGACTGCTGCTACTGCCAGTCCTGCGGGACGCACGCACCGACGGGCGACCGTCGTACCCGACCGGCAGCGGACGCCGTGGTCGCCTCGCCCTCTCCGGTCCGTCCCGTCGCGGGCGCCCGGCCGACCGCGCAGGTGCGCGCGGCCACGACCCCGGCGGGCCGGCCGGCGGCCGTCAGTGCGTGCCCGACGTGCGGTGCCGACCGCGTCCGGCTGGGCGGTCAGGTCGTCGCCGGTGCCCGCACGCTCGCGCTCCCGCGGTTCCGTGCCGTCGACCGGGTGCTGGTCCGCGCCGACGGCCCGGCCCGCGCGGCGGCGGCCCTGCGTTCCGGGGTGCCCGCCATCGTCGCCCGCACGCAGGTCGACGCCGCCCTGAGCGACATCGACGGGATCGCCGACACCCGGGCAACGGCGCTGACCCGTGCCGGGATCACGGATGTCGTCGCGCTCGCCCGGGCCGATGTCGCCGAGGTCGCGGCGCTGCCGGGGGTGTCGGACCGGATGGCCGAGACGTTCGTCGCCGAGGCCGCCGCCCTGGTCCGTGCCCGGGGCCGCCGCACGCTCGTCGACTGAGTCGTCCACACCGGGGCGTCCGGACGGTCCCGTGGCTGCGTTAGGCTGGTGGCAGACCCCTCGTGCGGCGTCATCTCGCTGAACCCCCCCAGGGCCGGAAGGCAGCAAGGGCAGGTGAGCTCTGGCGGGTGTGCGGGGGGTCCTTGCATGCCCGGGGAGGTTCAGCCCTCGCGCGGTGCGGACTCCCACTGCCCGGTCCGCACGTCGGCACCCGTCCGCCGTACCCGTGCGACCAAGTCGTCGACAAGGTCCCTGATCAGCGACGCGACCCGGACCCCGTCCTTGCCCTGCGTGACGGTCAGGCTCGTCGTGCAGCCCGTGCCGTCCGCCGTCGGGGTCACGGTGGCCAGGACGACCACCGGTGCCGGCAACGTCTGGGCCGTCAGGTTCCACCACTGGACCCGGCGCGCCTGCAGCGTCGTCCCGTCTCGCTCCGAGACGGCGAACCGGCGGGCGCTCAGCGCGGCGACCGCAGCCGCTCGGACCACGTCGGCCGAGGCGTCGGAGGTCACGGTGAGCGACGGCCGCTGCACCGACGGGCCCCAGCCAGGCACGGTCATGCGCCGTCACCGCCCCTCGACCCCGGGCGGCGAGCTCCGCGGCACAGGGTGACGAGATCGACGTCGACGACGCTCACGGTGGTGTCCTCTCGCGTGACGCCAGGACGCCAGCAGCCGCTCGGTGCGTCGCCCACCTGGTCGTCCGGGTCGGACGGGGTCAGACCGGGTTGGACCACCGGTGCACGCGGCCGTCCGCGAGCACGATGACCCCGGACGTTCCGTGCAGCGTCTGCACCCACTCGACGGCCTGCTCGCCGCGCGCCACGACGGCCGTCGCGAGCACGTCCGCCCACACGATCGAGGGGCCGATGACGGTGGCGGAGAGGATCCCGGTGACGGCCTCGCCGCTGAACGGGTCGATGATGTGCGCGCCGCGGGCGGCCGGCCCGGAGGTGGCCACGGCGCCGTCGGTCACGTCGACCCAGGCGAGCACCTGGGTGCGGTCGCGCGGGTCCTCGATGCCGACCCGCCACGGCGCGTCGGCCGCCGACCGGACGAGCACGTCGCCACCGGCGTCGATCGCGACGTCGCCCTCGACGTCCTCCAGCAGGGTCGCCGCGCGGGCGATCGCCCAGCCCTTGACCAGGCCCGTCGGGTCGAACCCGTCGCTCCACCGCCACGCGTCGAACCAGCCGTCGGTCCGCTCCCGGGCCTGCCGGCACAGCATGTGCACCTCGAGGACCTCGGGCGGGCAGTCCGCCAGCCGGATCTCACCGCGCCGCACCCGGGAGATGACGGAGTCCTCGCGGTACGTGCTGAACACCGAGTCGATGCGCCGCAGCTCGGTGAACGCGTCGGCGACGGCCCGCGCGGTGAGCGGGGCCTCGGCCATCGGGCCGCGCACGTGGATGCTGATCGGCATCCCCATGATCTGCTCGACCCACGCACGGCGCGGGACCTCCGCGGCGGCGGGGACGGACGGCACGGGCTCGGTCGGCGGGAGCTCGACCGGGCGACGTTCGGTGGTGGAGAGGGTCATCACGGTCCTCGTCGTCGTGACGCGGCGGCTGGTGCGGTGGTGCTCATGGTCCCCCGCGATTGTGAGAGGACCATGAGAACCGGACAGAACGGACTGTCAGGCTAGCGCCTGATCGATGGCGTCCTGCAGCGATTGGACGTACCCGTTGCTGGTGTAGGTGGCACCGGAGACCAGGTCGATCGACGCGCTCTGCGCCGAGAGGGCCTCGTCGTTCAGGGTGGGGACCGCGTAGGCGTTGATCTGCTTGGACTTCCCGTCCCTGGTCGGGTACGCGATCGCGTCCGAGGACGTGATGGCGCCGCCCGAGACCGTGATCTGCACCTGCACGTCGCCGAAGCGGGTCGACACGGTCGTACCCGTGTACGTGCCGTCGGCCATGCCGGACGAGCTCGTCGTGCCCTGGTCCGCGGAGGAGGTGCTCCCCGAGGAGTCGGTGCTGGTGCCCGCGTCGGTCGTCGGGGCCGACGTCGTCCCGCTGTCCGTGGCGCTGTCCGTCGTGCTGTCCGCGGTGCCGTCCGTGGTGCTGGACGACGAGGAGCTCGCCGAGCCCGTCGAGGTCGTGTCCGCGGTGTCGACGGTCTTGTTGGTGCTGGTCGGGTAGGAGAAGAGGAGGACGAGCCCGCTGAGCGTGCCCATGAAGGCGATGACGATGCGACGCATGATGACCTACCAGGTGTAGCGCTCGAGGTGGATGGCGGATTCCGGGACGCCCGCGGCGCGCACGTCGGCGACCACCGCATCGGCCCAGCCGTCGGGCCCGCAGACGAACACGTCGTGCTCGTCGAGGTCCGGGACGAGGAGCCGCACGGCCTGCGGGCCGGCGACGTGGCCGTACTCCTCGGGGAGCCAGGACGTCCCGGTGCGGGAGCGGCGTCCGACGAGGGTCACGTGCCGCATGCCGAACTGGTCGGCGAGCCAGGCGGCGTCCTGCAGGAGGGTGCCGTCCTGGTCGTCGCTGAGCCGCTGCACGAGCGTGTCGGCGCCCGTGGTCCGGCTCTTCGCGGCGTTGTCGTGCAGCAGGGCCATGACGGGTGCGACACCCGTGCCCGCGGCGAACGCCGCGATCCGCCGACGCGTGCGGGCGCTGGTCACCATCCGCCCGTAGGGGCCCTCGACGAGCACCCGGGTGCCCGGTCGGAGCGAGGCGATGCGCTCGCCGTCGTCGCCGTCGATGCCGATGGTGACGCGCAGGCCCGCGGTGGAGGGTGCGGCCGACAGGGACAGCGGGTGCCCGCGGGTCCAGCCGGGCCCGGTGAGGAAGCGCCACACGAAGTACTGGCCCGCCTCGGCGCGCAGGGCCTCCAGGTGGCGCCCGGTGACGTGCACCGTGACGGTGCCCCGACCGGCAGGGACGACGGAGGCGACCTCGAACCGGTGGCGGGCGGACAGGGCGAGCGGGACGCCGACGCGGTACACGAGGACCAGCACCAGCACGGCGCCGTACAGACCCCACCAGTAGGCGGCGGCCCAGGGCTGCGCGGTCAGGTCGGTGCCGGTCCACAGCTGGTGCGGCAGCGCGATGCCCACGCCGAGGTAGGCGTACAGGTGCAGCAGGTGCCACGACTCGTAGCGCATCCGGCGGCGTGCGGCGCGCATCGAGAGCACCACGACCATCGTGATCATCAGCGTGCCGGCCCAGGCGAGGAGCATCCCCGGGTACGTCAGCGCCATCGACCAGGCCGACTGCACGACGCCCGTGCCGTTGTAGAGGTTCTCGGCGAGGACCAGCGTCACGATGTGCACGAGCAGCAGGTGGAACGAGCTGAACCCGACCCACCGGTGCCACTTGGCCAGCCGGTCGGCGCCGTAGGCGCGTTCGATGACGGGCACGCGGGCCATGCCGAGCACCTGCAGCAGGAGCAGGTTCGACGCCCACAGCCCGGTCAGCCGGCCCAGCGAGCTGAGCGCCTCGGCCGGTCCGGCGACCACGTCCTGCAGACCGCTGTTCGCGACCCACAGGGCGGTCACGACGAGCAGGGTGCCCCAGGTGAACATGCCGACGGCGTCCGGCCACCACGCACGCCGGACGGGCGGGCGCAGCCGCACGGGGCGTGCGGCCGCGGCCTGCCGGGCATCCGCGCGGTCGGCGTACGACGCGGCCGGTGCGGTGCCCGGTCGTGCGGTGGTGGTCGTCATCTCGCTCCTCCTACGGTCGACCTCGGGGGGTCGTGATGACCACGGTGACGGTCGGACCTGAGGGAACTCTGAGAAGAGCCGGTGCGTAGTCCCAGCAGCGGCACCGGTGCGCACGAGCGGGACGGTCCCGTGCTGCTGCGTGGGGACGCGCACTCAGGGTCCGCTCAGGGTGGCGTCGTCCGTCCGGTGGACCCGCGTCGGCCCGTGGTCGCAGCGCCCCGCGCACCAGGTGGGTCCCGCGGGCCGACGCGCGCCGGCACCCCGCCGACGGACGCTGACGGCATGAGTGCACCGAGCCCGATCCCCACCGCCGACCTGCCCGTCCCGAACCTCTCGGGGGCCGCACCCACGGCACCGGCCCCGGGGGTCGCACCTGCACGGCTGCGCGCCCGCGGCCTGGTCAAGCGGTTCGGCACGACGACCGCGCTGGCCGGCGTCGACGTCGACCTCGGCGAGGGGCAGTCGTTGGCCGTCATGGGCCCCTCGGGCTCGGGCAAGTCGACGCTCCTGCACTGCCTGGCCGGGATCCTGCGGCCCGACGAGGGCAGCGTCGTGCTGCGCGACCGTGACGTCTCGGCACTCGGGGAGCGGGAGCGCTCGCTGCTGCGCCGCCGGCACTACGGCTTCGTCTTCCAGTTCGGCCAGCTGCTGTCCGAGCTGCCCGCGGTGGAGAACGTCGCCCTGCCCTCGATGCTGCTCGGCACGCCGCGCCGCGAGGCGATCGACGTCGCGACCCAGTGGCTCGCCTCGCTCGGCCTGGCAGGCATGGAGGGTCGGCGTCCCGGCGAGCTGTCCGGCGGCCAGGCGCAGCGGGTCGCCGTCGCCCGCGCACTCATCACCGGCCCCGACGTGGTCTTCGCGGACGAGCCGACCGGCGCCCTCGACCAGGCGACCGGCCAGGAGGTCATGCGGATCCTCACCGAGACGACGCGTCGCGCCGGGGCCTCGCTCGTCGTCGTCACGCACGACGCGCAGGTCGCCGCCTGGTGCGACCGTCGCATCGAGGTCCGTGACGGCCTCGTCGTCGGGGGTGCGGCATGAACGCCATGAACCCCGTGCTGGCGCTCGCCCCGCGCCTGCAACGAGCCGGCGGGCGCGACGCCCGGATCGTCACCGGGCTCGCGGTCACCGCGTTCGCCGTGTCGACCGCGCTCACGCTGTCGGTCGTCGGCGGCCTGCTCGGCTTCGTGCACCGCACCCAGCACCCGACCAGCCGGTTCCTCGAGGACGTCGGCGACGCGTACGTGCTGTTCGCGTGGACGGCGCTCGTGCTGCTCGTCGTGCCGCTCGTGACGCTCGGCGGTGCCGCGGCCCGGCTGGGGGTGTCCCGGCGCGACGCCCGGCTGGCCACGCTGCGGCTGCTCGGCGCGACCCCGCGCGAGGTCGTCGGGCTCACGCTCGTCGAGACCGTCGGCCAGGGGCTGGTCGGTGCGGTCGTCGGCACGCTCCTCTACGCCGCGCTGCTGCCCCTGTGGGCGCTGGTGCCGTTCCAGGGCACGACGTTCACGGTCGGCGAGCTGTGGGTCGGCTGGCAGGGGGTGCTGGGCGCGCTCGTCGTCGTGCCGCTGCTCGCCCTCGTCTCCGGTGCGGTGTCCCTGCGGCGGGTGACCGTCTCGCCGCTCGGGGTCGCCCGACGGCAGACGCCCCCGGGCCTGAGCGCGCTCCGGCTCGTCCTCGCGCTCGTCGCGACGGGAGCCTTCATGGTCGTCTCGGCGACGCTCGGCATGTGGGGCGCGGCCGCGGTCATCCTGCTGGTCGTGATGCTGGCCGTCGCGTTCGCCACGCTCAACGCCCTCGGGCCGTGGACGCTCGGCCTGCTCGGCCGGGTCCTGCTGCGCCGCGCGACCACCCCGGCCCGCCTGCTGGCCGCCCGCCGCCTGCTCGACGACCCGCGCGCCACCTGGCGGGTGGTCGGCGGCCTCGGGCTGGCCGGGTTCGTCGCCGGGGCGCTCGCGGTCGTGCCCGCCCTCTCGGTGGGTCAGAACGTGGACGCGGAGGGCCGGCTGCTGTTCGACGACATCGTCACCGGTGCGATGCTCACGCTCGTCATCACGTTCCTCGTCGCGGCGGCGTCGGCCGGCATCGCGCAGGCGGCCTCGGTGCTCGACCGGCGGCGGGAGTACGCGCTCGCCGACCTGGCGGGTGTTCCCGTCGAGCTGCTCGACGCGGTCCGGCGACGTGAGGTGCTCGTGCCGCTGCTCGCCGTCGGCGTCGGGTCGGCCGCGCTCGCGCTGGTCATGCTGCTGCCGCTGTTCGGGCTGGCGGCCGTGCAGTCCCCGGGCGGCCTGCTCCTGCTGCTGGGCTGCCTGGTCGGCGGGGTCGCGCTCGTGGTCGCGGCCACCGAGACGAGCCGGCCGCTGCTGCGCTCGGTGCTCGCGACCACGGTCGTGCGCGCCGACTGACGGTGGTCAGGCGGTGCCGGTGCGCAGCGCGAGCCGGGTGAACGTCTGCTCGGCACCGGTCTCGCGCTTGAGCCGGCGCACCAGGTGGTCGATCGCGGCGGGGTCGGCGACGAGAGCGTGCAGCAGGTAGTCGTACCCGCCCGTCACGTGCACGGCGTCGAGCACCTCCGGGAAGCCCGGCGGCCGGTGCAGGCGGTCGAGGAACTCCTCGCTCGCACCCGGGGCCAGGCGCACCTCGACGAACACCTCCAGCGGGTGCCCCGCAGTCGTGGCGGAGGCACCATCGAGGGGACGACCCGGTCCGATGGCCGAGGGGGGCACCGGACCGGGTCGTACCCCGCCGACCTGCGCGGCCGTGTGCGCGGTGACGACGGTGAACCCGCGGATCGTCCCGTCGCGCTGCAGCGCCCGCACCCGGGCCGAGGCGGCGTTCGCGGACAGGCCGACGCGGCGGCCCAGCTCACGGAAGGGCAACCGCGCATCCGCGGTCAGCTCGCGCAGGATCGCGCGGTCGAGGTCGTCCACACGGCGATCATCGCAGTGCACCGAACGGATGCGCAGGACGAGGGTGCTCCGGGCTGCTCGTCCCGGCAGCATCGGCCGGCATGGGCACCCTCCTCCTCACCGCCGGGACCGTGCCCGCGCTCGTCGTCGGCCTGCTCGCCGGCCTCGCCGTCGCGGTACCGGTCGGCCCGGTCGGCGTGCTCCTGCTGCGCGAAGGCCTGCTGCGCGGCACCCGGGTCGCGGTCGGGGCCGCGCTCGGCGTCGCGACCGTCGACGCGACGTACGCGCTCGTCGCGGTGCTGGTCGGCGTCCCGGTCGGGCGGGCGGTCGAGGCGCACGCCGACCTGGTCCGGCTGGGCAGCGCGGGCGTCCTGCTGGCCGTCGGGCTCGCCGGGGTCGCGGGCGCCCTGCGCGCCCGGCACCTCGCCGGCGGCCCGGCCGCGCGTCCTCGGGCGGACCCGGACCCGGACCCGGATCGCACGGGTGCCGACGCGGCTGGTCCTGCCGGCTCGACCCCCGCGGTCGCGCCCGGACCCGCCGGCGTGCGGGCGTCGCGGCGTGCCTACGCCCGGTTCGTGGCCCTCACCGCCGTCAACCCGACGACAGCCGTCACGTTCGCCACGGTCGCTGTCGGTGCCGTCGCGGGCCTGGCCGGCGTCTCGGGTGCTGCTGCGACGACCGGCCGCCCCGGCCTCGCGGTCGGTGCGGCCTTCGTGGTCGGGGTCGCCGTCGCCTCGGCGGCCTGGCAGCTGCTGCTCGCCGTCGGAGGAGGGCTGCTCGGAGGTCGGCTCGCCGAGCGGGGCCGCACCGCCCTGTCGGTCGGCGGCAGCGTGGTCGTCGTGGGGCTCGCGGCAGCCCTCGCGCTCGGCTGATCCCGGGCCAGGGAGGGGTCGGCGACCGTCGGTGCGGGCGTCTAGGGTTCGGTGCGTGACGACAGCCCTGTACCGCCGCTACCGGCCCGACTCGTTCGCCGAGGTGATCGGGCAGGACCACGTCACCGCGCCCCTGCGGCAGGCGCTGCGCAGCGGTCAGGTCAACCACGCCTACCTGTTCTCCGGCCCGCGCGGCTGCGGCAAGACGACCTCGGCACGCATCCTGGCCCGCTGCCTCAACTGCGAGCAGGGCCCCACCGACACCCCGTGCGGCACGTGCCCGTCGTGCGTCGAGCTGGCCCGCGGCGGCCCCGGCAGCCTCGACGTGGTCGAGATCGACGCGGCCAGCCACGGTGGCGTCGACGACGCGCGTGACCTGCGTGAGCGCGCCACGTTCGCCCCGGCGCGCGACCGCTACAAGATCTTCATCCTCGACGAGGCCCACATGGTCTCCAACCAGGGCTTCAACGCGCTGCTGAAGATCGTCGAGGAGCCCCCGCCGCACATCAAGTTCATCTTCGCGACCACCGAGCCGGACAAGGTCATCGGCACGATCCGTTCGCGGACGCACCACTACCCGTTCCGGCTCGTCACGCCGGACGTGCTCGTGCCCTACCTCGAGCAGCTGTGCACGACCGAGGGCGTGCAGGTCGGCTCGGGCGTGCTGCCGCTCGTCGTGCGCGCAGGCGGCGGCTCGGTGCGCGACACCCTCTCGGTGCTCGACCAGCTCATCGCCGGTGCCGGCGCCGAGGGCCTCGGCTACGAGGGTGCGGTCGACCTGCTGGGCTACACGCACTCCTCCCTGCTCGACGACCTGGTCGAGGCGGTCTCCGCCCGCGACGGCGCCTCGGCGTTCAAGGTCGTCGACCGCGTCATCTCCACCGGTCACGAGCCGCGCCGCTTCGTCGAGGACCTGCTCGAGCGGCTGCGCGACCTCATCGTCATCGCGGCGTCCGGCGACTCCGCTGCCGCCGCGCTGCGCGACGTGCCCGCCGACCAGCTCGAACGTATGCGCGCCCAGGCCCTGCACCTCGGCGCGGCCGAGCTGTCCCGCTCCGCCGACCTGGCCAACGCCGCGCTCACGGAGATGACGGGTGCCACCTCGCCCCGGCTGCACCTCGAGCTCCTCATGGCCCGGCTCCTGCTACCCGCGGCGGACGACACCCGGGAGGGCCTGGCCGCCCGGCTCGACCGGCTGGAGCGCGGCCTGCCCGCGCCGACCGCTTGGACGGAGCCCGCTGCGGCGGCCGCCCCTGCTGCACCCGTGACCGAAGCACCCGTGACCGCTGGTCCCCTCGCCGCGGTACCCGCGGAGGTCGCGCCGACCGTCGCCGAGCAGGGGTCCGTCGAGCCGACCCCCGTCGACCTGCCGACGGACGAGCCGGTCGAGGAGGAGACGCCGTCGCACGAGGCGCCGGTCGAGGCGTCTGCGGAATCCCGGCCCGTCGCGCCAGCAGCCCCGATCCCTCCTGCCGTCCCCGCCGCGGCTCCCGCCACTCCCGCCCCTGTCGCCACTCCCGCCCCCGCCGCCACTCCGGCCTCTGCCGCGCCGGCGACGTCGGGCGTGTCCGCCGGTGCGGTCGCTGCCGACACCGAGATGCTGCGTCGTCGCTGGCCCGAGGTGCTCGGCACCCTCAAGGGGCTGCGGGTCGCCGCGTGGGCGCTCGTCAGCCAGCACGCGCAGGTGCTCGAGCTCGACCAGACCACCCTGCGGCTCGGGTTCGCCCAGCCCGGCCTGGTCACGGCCTTCAAGGGCTCGGCGCACACCGACGCGGTCGCCCGTGCCCTGCGCGAGACGCTCGGCGTGGACGTGCGGGTCGAGGGCGTGCTCGTCGAACAGGGCCGCGGCCCGGCCGCACCGGGTGGGTCGCCCGAGCCCCCCGCCGGGAGCGGGAGCCCGGCGTCCGCTGCCCCCGCCTCGCCGCACCGGCAGATGACCTCGGCCGAGGCCGCGGCCTCCTGGGACACGCCCGCCCCCGCCCGCGCGACCGTACCGGCGGTGCCCCCGGCGGCGTCCGGCCCGGGTGAGGCGGCCCACGCGCGGCGCCCGCAGGACGGTCCGCCGGACGACGACGAGCCGCCGCTGGCGGAGCCGCCGGACGACGACTGGCACGAGTCCGGTCCGCCCTCGCCGCCCGTGTCCTCCCCGACCCGGGCGACCGCCGACGCACCGCCGTCTCCTGCTCCGATCTCGCCTGCGCCTGCCAACGTGCCCGCCACCGCACGCGAGCGTGCGATGGCGGCCGTCCGGCGTGAGCAGGCGGAGCGCCCGCGCGTTCCTATCGAGGAGGACGACCCGTCGCCCGACGACCCGGACATCACGGCGTCCGGCCTGGTCGGTGCACCGCTCGTCGCGCAGATGCTCGGGGGCACGGTCATCGACGAGCAGCTCGACGACCCGGCCTGACCTTCGTCCCGCAGCCTGCCCGTCCGCACCGGCCTACGGTCGACCCGGCCCGGCTCTGCGGGTCCGATCGGCCCTGCCCGGGTCGACGTCCCGGTCGGCGAGGAGGCACCCGTGCGTGCGGTCAGGTACCACGGCAGGGGAGACGTCCGGCTCGAGGAGATCCCCGAGCCGTCGCTGCGGCCGGGCGCGGTGCGTATCGCACCGGCGTGGACGGGCATCTGCGGCACGGACCTGCACCTGTTCCAGGACGGCCCGCTCCCGCCCTCGCCCACCGCCGAGCGGCCGCACCCGCTGTCGGGCGAGACGCTGCCGGTCGTGCTCGGGCACGAGTTCTCCGGCGTCGTGCTCGAGCTCGGTGAGGGCGTCGAGGGGTTGAGCGTCGGTGAGGGTGTCGTCGTCGAGCCGCTGCTGGTGTGCGGGGCGTGCCCCTCGTGCCGGGACGGCCGCTACAACGGGTGCGACTCGATGGGCTTCGTCGGCATCTCGGGCGGTGGCGGCGGGCTCGCCGAGCAGGTCGTGGTCGATCGCCGGTGGGTGCACCCGGTGGGCGACCTGCCGCTCGACGAGGCGGCGCTGATCGAGCCGCTGGCGGTCGCCGTGCACGCGGTGCGACGTGCGGGCGTGCGGGCGGGGGACGTGGTGCTGGTCGGCGGGGCGGGGCCGATCGGTCTGCTCGTCGCGGCGGTGGCGCGCGGTCTGGGCGCCACGACGGTCGTGTCGGAGGTGAGTGCGGCGCGCAAGGAGACGGCGTTGCGCACGGGCGCGGCCGACGTCGTGCTCGACCCCACGCAGGACGACGTGCCCGCCCGGGTCGCGACGATGACCGACGGTCGCGGGGCCGACGTGGCCTTCGTGTGCGCGGGCGTGCAGCCGGTGCTGGACGCGATGGTCGAGGCGGTCCGCGCCCGCGGGGTCGTGCAGGTCGTCGCGGAGTTCGGCGCGCGCCCTGCCGTGGACCTCTCGCGTGTGGTGCTGCGCGAGCTCGACGTGCGCGGGGCGATCGGCTACGCGGGGGACCACCCGACGGCGATCGCCCTGGTCCGCGACGGCAAGGTCGACCTGCGACCGTTCATCTCGGCGCGCATCGAGGCGGCGGACGTCGTCGAGCAGGGCTACCGGGTGCTCGTCGAGCAGCGCGACACGGTCGTCAAGGTGCTCGTCCGGCTCTGACGGCGCAGGTCGTCGTCAGGCCCCGCCCGTCCCGAGGACCGCGACGAGGGTGTCCCACCGGGCGATCTGGCACCCGTCGGTCCGCGAGAAGGTCGCGTCCACCGGCTCGCCGTCGAGGGTGCCCGTGACGTGTGCGGTCTGCGGCCCGCCCCAGATCTCGGTGCACATGGTCGAGGCAGGTACGGGGGCGAGCGCGGCGACGCCCTCGGGGGTGCCCAGCGCGAGGCAGGCGCCGAGCGGGTCGGGGTGGCTCCCGCCGACCGGGTCGCAGGTCAGCGTCCAGGTCTCCACGGCCCCGGAACCGGTGGCGTCGACCTCGACGGTGAGCTCACCGGGGACGACCGACCCGTCGGGCGCGGGCACGATCGTGGCCGTCGTCGACGGGCTCGCGGGTGCCCCGGCGGGTGCGGTGCCGGGTGCGGTGACGGTGGGGGAGCCGGAGGTCCCGGAGGCGCACCCGGCGAGGAGCAGGGTGGCGGACGCGAGCGTCGCCACGACCAGCGGTCCGGCCCAGGTCCGTCGCACGATCGCCCCCCTTCGTCGTCCCCGCCATGCTGCCACCGTTGCCGTCCTCGTGGGGCTCCCGTCGCCGACGGGAGGCGTCCGGGAGTGCGGGGCGCCGGGCCGACCGGCGGCCTGCGTGCCCGCGCCTGCCGCTGCCGATGCGCACCGACCCCGTAGGCTGCCGGTGTGTACGAGGGCGCGGTCCAGGACCTGATCGACGAGCTCGGGCGGTTGCCCGGGGTCGGTCCCAAGAGTGCCCAGCGGATCGCGTTCCACGTGCTCGCGGCCGATCCGGCGGATGTGCGGCGGCTGGTCGACGCGCTCACCGAGGTCAAGGCCCGGGTGCGGTTCTGCGCCGTGTGCGGCAACGTCGCGCAGGAGGAGCAGTGCCGGATCTGCCGTGACCCGCGGCGTCAGCTGTCGGTGATCTGCGTGGTCGAGGAGCCGAAGGACGTGGTCGCGATCGAGCGCACGCGCGAGTTCCGTGGCCGCTATCACGTGCTCGGCGGGGCCATCAATCCGATCGCCGGCATCGGTCCGGACGACCTGCGGATCAAGGACCTCATGACGCGGCTCGCGGACGGCACTGTCACGGAGGTCATCCTCGCGACCGACCCGAACGTCGAGGGCGAGGCCACGGCGACGTACCTGGCGCGGCTGCTGGTGCCGATGGGTCTGACGGTCAGCCGCCTGGCCTCGGGGCTGCCGGTCGGCGGGGACCTGGAGTACGCCGACGAGGTCACGCTGGGGCGGGCGTTCGAGGGTCGTCGCCGCATCAACGCGTAGTCGCTGACGCTCGAGCAGGGCGCGACGAAGAGGGGAGCACGATGAGCACGACCGACGAGGTGCAGCCGGACGCCGACCTGCGCGACATCGCGCGCGCGGTGGCCGACGAGGCCCGCAGCTACCTGACGACGGTGACCGAGGTCGCCGCGGGTACGAACCCGGACGCGTCGCTGCCGTTGCTGCTGCTGGCTGTCTCCGACGTGCTGGCGGCGGGTGCGCGGCTGGGCGCGACGCAGGACGTCGTGCCGCCGTTGCGCTTCGAGCCCGATCTCGGCCCGGACCCGGACGTCGACCCGTTGCGGGCGGGTCTGGCGAACGTGTTCGAGGGGATCGACGAGTACGACGAGGTCGTCGACCCGGTGCTCGGCTCGGACGTGACGCAGGCGACGGTCTCGGGCGACCTGGTCTCGATCGCGGGCGCGTTGGCGCAGGGGTTGCGTCACCACGAGACGGGTCAGGTGCTCGAGGCCTTGTGGTGGTGGCAGTTCTCGTACCTGTCCGACTGGGGTGGTCGGGCGTCGAGCTGTCTGCGCACGCTGCAGTCGATGCTGGGCCACCTGCGGCTGGACGTCGACGACGACGTGGCCACCGAGGCGGAGTACGACGCGCTGCAGCAGTGAGGTCGTGACGAGGGCTCCGGTGCTCCGACCCTGGTGGTCGAGCGCCGGAGCCCTTCGTCTGCCTGCGGTGGGGTCAGCCGACCGTGGTGTCGATGACGACGTCGATGTTGCCGCGCGTCGCGTTGGAGTACGGGCAGACCTGGTGGGCGCGCTCGACGAGCTGCTCGGCGACGGCCTGGTCCATCCCGCCGATCTCGACGTGCAGCGCGGCCTGGAGCTTGTAGCCGCCGTTGCCGTCGGGCAGCAGGGAGATGTCGGCGATGACGCTGCTGTCGGCGAGGGTGGTCTTCTCGGCGCGGGCGACGGTGCGCAGGGCGGAGTGGAAGCACGCGGCCCAGCCGGCGGCGAACAGCTGCTCGGGGTTGGTGCCGCCGCCGGGGCCGCCGAGCGCGGCGGGGATCGCGAGCGCGAGGTCGAGCTGGCCGTCGTCGGAGACGGCGCGTCCGGCGCGGCCCTCTCCGGTGGCGGTGGCCGTGGCGGTGTAGAGCGTGCTCATGGTGCTCCTCGAAGAGAGACGAACTAGTCTGTCTACCGTACGTCGCTCGACGGCCCCGTGTCACACTCGGCCGAAGGGACGTGCGTCACCCCCGGGCGACGCCGGCGGGCCCCGCACCTGGCCGTCCACCGGCAGACCCGCGCAGCCACGAAGGAGCACAGATGACGACCCTGTCCGCCCCCGCCGGGACGGTCGTCGGCCGCCCCGCCCGCGACGGCGGGCAGTCGCCGGTCGCCTCACGCATCCTCGAAGCCGCCGCCGTGCGGTTCTACACCGAGGGCATCCGCGCGGTCAGCGCCGACGCCGTCATCGCCGACGCGGGCGTCACCAAGGCCACGTTCTACCGGCACTTCCCGACCAAGGACGACCTCGTCGTCGCCTACCTCACGGTCGTCGCCGAACGGGAGGACGCCCGGCTCGACGCTTGGTGCACCGAGCACGCCGACGACCCGGCCGAGGTCCTGCGCACCTACGCGCGCGCCGTGGGCACCCAGTCCTGCGCGCCCGGGTTCCACGGCTGCCCGTTCATCAACGCCGCCGCCGAGTACCCCGACCCGCAGCACCCGGTCCGGCTCGTGGTCGCCGAGCACCGCCGCCGCCTGCTCGGCACCGCGGCCGACGTGCTCGGGCGGCTCGGCGTGCACGACCCCGACGCCGTCGCGCTCCAGCTCGGCATGCTGCGCGACGGCGCGATGGTCGCCGGCGACGTCGGCGCGCCCGAGGCGGTCACGGCGGCGCTGCTGCGCGCCGGGGCGGCAGTCGTCCGCGCCGGCCGCTCGGGCACGGACGACTGACGCGCCACGCGACCGAGACGCCAGCCGACTGAGGCCTCGGGCGAGCAGGGCGTCAGGCGACGCGGGTGCCCCGCGGCAGGACGCGCTGGGGGACCGTCAGCCGTCGCACGGCCACCGCGAACCCGCCCGCACCGAGCAGCAGGTTGAACGCCAGGCCCCACGGCCAGACCGGGGTCGACGTCGGCTCGGCCCGCTGCACGACGACGTCGTCGGCGGTCGAGTCGTTGCCGTACGTCCAGCACTCGTCGAGCTCCGGGTCCGGCCCGGCGCGCAGCGTGCGCACGCCGTCGCGGATCCCGGCGAGCGGGTCGGTGCGGTTCTCGAGGTCACCGGTGCCCGCGCCGTCGGCGACGATCACGAACGGGTTGATCCCCAGCAGCCACCAGGTGCGCTCGGTGTGCATGACGTCGCGGCTCTCCGTACTCCACTCGCACTCCGGGATGTCGTTCGAGGAGTAGTCCCAGGTGGCCGGTGTGCCGTAGACGCGGACCTGCTCGGTCGTGGTGATCGACGGGAACGTCACCGCGTAGAAGATCAGCGAGAAGATCGTCAGCGTCGCGACGGCGACGAACGTGAGGACCGTCGAGCCCGCGGTGCGCGCGGTCAGCGCGGAGAACCCGATGCCGATGCCGCAGACGGCCACGAGCAGCAGCGCGACGAGCACGACCACGCGCACGATCGCCCACACGGGCGTGCCGCCGAAGGCGAGCGCCAGAGCGAGGAACGGCACGCTGATCGCCAGGAACGCCAGCGACGCCACCCAGGCGGCCAGCAGCTTGCCCATGGCGATCTCGGCGGGGGTGAGCAGCGTGACCTGCAGGGTCGCGAGCGTGCCGGCGTTGCGGTCGCCGTTGACGGCCGTGGACGTCAGCGTCGGGGTGACGAGCAGACCGAGCCCGAGCACCAGGAACGTGACGACGCCGAACAGCAGCGGCCCGTACTCGGCCCGGCTGCCCGACGAGCCCCAGGTCGACGAGATCGCGCCCGTCGACAGGAGCGTGATGGCACCGACGACGAGGAACCACGCGACGAGCGCGACGGCCCACCGGGTCGAGCGGACGCGCTGGCGAAGGTCGAGCACCGCGACGGTCCGCACGCCGTGCCACGTCATGCTCCACGGGCTGCGGCGGGTCGGCGGCACGAGCACCGGGCCGGACTCCTCGGGGGGCTGGTGCTCGTCGAGGGTCACCGTGCTCATCGCGTTCACCGTCGCTCCTCGTCGAGTGCCAGGTATGCCTGCTCGAGCACACCGCCGGCCGGGGCCACCGAGACCAGCGGGACGCCGGCGGCGACCGCGTCTCGGATCAGGGTCGCCGCGCCGTCGTCGCCGGCGATCTGGACGAGCACCGCACCGGGTCCGTCGGTCGGTGGTGCGAGGTGGTTGTCCGGGCCGCCGTCGTCGGGGCTCCATGCGGCTCCCACCGACGTGAGCCACCGGGTGAGCGCGGCCAGGGACAGCGCCCGCACGCGCCAGGCTCGGGGGGCGTCCACGGTCGCGTCGATGCCCGCGTCGGTGACGGTGCGGCCGCGGGAGACGAACACGGCGTCGTCGGCCATCTCCTCGAGCTCGGTCAGCACGTGGCTCGAGACGAGGATGGTGCGGCCCTGGTCGGCCAGGTCGCGCAGCAGCAGGCGCAGGTCGACGCGCGAGCGCGGGTCCAGGCCGCTGGCGGGCTCGTCGAGCAGCAGGACCTGCGGGTCGTGCACGAGGGCGCGGGCCAGGCCGAGACGCTGCTTCTGCCCGCGGGACAGCACGCTCGCGTGCCGGTCGGCGAACTCGCTCAGGTGCACGGTCGCGAGCAGCTCGTCGACCCGGCGGCGGGCGACCGACGGAGAGATCCACGAGGCTGCGGCGAACGTGAGGAGCACCTCGCGGGCGGTGAGGGAGTCCCAGGTGCCGAACGCGTCGGGCATCCAGCCGGTGCGGGCCCGCGCCTGCGGGCCGTCGGCCACGGGGTCGTGCCCGGCGACGCGCACCTCCCCGGCGTCCGGCACCAGCAGACCGGCCAGCACGAGCAGGAGCGTCGTCTTGCCGGAGCCGTTGGGCCCGACGAGCGCGGTGACCGCACCCGGACGCGCGACGAGGTCGATCCCGTCGAGGGCCTTCACCGGCCCGAACGCGCGGTGCAGCCGCCGCACGACGATCCCGTGGCTCGCCGCGTCGGGCCGCTGCGCGCCGACGGTCGCGAGCGCCGCGACGGGAGCGGCGGGCGCCTCCTCGCCGGGTGGCGTGGCGGGGGCAGCGGGTTCCGTGGGCGGGGTGTCGTCGACCGGGCTCGGCATGGGCCCAACCTAGGGGCGAGCGGTGCGCCGCCGAGGGTGAACCGCGCCGCCGTCCGTGCAGAACCTGTGAGGGTCCGGCGGCCTCGGACGTCCCGTCCGTCATGCGGAACTCGAGGCGTCCGCACTCTGGTCCCGTCCTAGACTCGCCAGGACCCGCTCCTTCGCCTCCGGAGACTCATCGTGGCCCTGATCGTGCAGAAGTACGGCGGCTCGTCCGTCGCTGACGCCGCCAGCATCAAGCGCGTCGCGAAGCGGGTCGCCGAGGCCAAGCGCGCGGGCAACGACGTGGTCGTCGTGGTCTCCGCGATGGGTGACACGACCGACGAGCTCATCGACCTCGCGCAGCAGGTCACCCCGCTACCGCCGCAGCGCGAGATGGACATCCTGCTCACGGCCGGCGAGCGCATCTCGATGGCGCTGCTGGCCATGGCCATCCACAACCTGGGCGTCGACGCGAAGTCGTTCACGGGTCAGCAGGCCGGTGTCATCACCGACGAGTCGTACGGCAAGGCGCGCATCATCGACGTCTCGCCGAGCCGGATCGCGACGACGATCGCCGAGGGGTCCGTCGCGATCGTCGCCGGGTTCCAGGGGGTCAACCCCTCCACCAACGACGTCACGACCCTGGGGCGCGGCGGCTCGGACACCACGGCCGTCGCGCTCGCCGCGGCGCTCAAGGCCGACGTCTGCGAGATCTACACCGACGTCGACGGCGTGTTCACCGCCGACCCGCGCATCGTGCCGGCGGCCCGCAAGATCGACCGCATCAGCTACGACGAGATGCTCGAGATGGCCGCGTCCGGCGCCAAGGTGCTCGTGCTGCGCTGCGTCGAGTACGCCCGCCGGTACGGCGTGCCGGTGCACGTGCGCTCGTCGTTCACGTCCCACCCGGGCACGCTGGTCACCGACGCGCCCGCGCCCGCCACCGAGACCGCAACAGATCCCGCCACAGATCCCGCCATCGATCCCGCCACTGCCGAGGGAGCCACCATGGAGCAGCCGATCATCGCCGGCGTCGCGCACGACCGCAGCGAGGCCAAGATCACCGTGGTCGGCGTGCCCGACGTGCCGGGCAAGGCCGCCCGGATCTTCGAGGTCGTCGCGTCCGCGGGCGTCAACATCGACATGATCGTGCAGAACGTGTCGGTCGCCGCCACGGGTCTGACGGACATCTCCTTCACGCTGCCGGCCACGGACGGTGCGGCCGCGACGTCCAAGCTCACCGAGCACCAGCCGGAGATCGGCTTCGCGTCGCTGCAGTACGACGACACGATCGGCAAGCTCTCGCTCATCGGCGCGGGCATGAAGTCGCACCCGGGCGTCTCGGCCCGGCTGTTCGCCGCGCTGTCCGAAGCCGGCATCAACATCGAGATGATCTCGACCTCGGAGATCCGCATCTCCGTGGTCACGCGGGCGGACTCCCTCGACGAGGCGGTGCGCGCGGTGCACACGGCGTTCGAGCTGGACTCCGAGTCGGACGAGGCCGTCGTGTACGGCGGGACCGGAAGGTGAAGGACATGGCGCTCAACGAGGCCGCTGCAGGGCTCAACGTCGCGGTGGTCGGCGCGACCGGACAGGTCGGCGCCGTCATGCGCAGGCTGCTCGACGAGCGCGACTTCCCGGTCGCGACGATCCGCTACTTCGCCTCGGCGCGCTCGGCCGGTCGCACGCTGCCCTGGCGCGGCACGGAGGTCGTCGTCGAGGACGTCGAGACCGCCGACCTGTCCGGCATCGACGTCGCGCTGTTCTCGGCCGGTGGCGGCACGAGCAAGGTGCACGCACCGCGGTTCGCCGCCGCCGGTGCGCTGGTGGTGGACAACTCCTCGGCCTGGCGCCTGGACCCCGACGTGCCGCTGATCGTGTCCGAGGTGAACCCGGGCGCGCTCGCCGACGCCCGCAAGGGCATCGTCGCGAACCCCAACTGCACGACCATGGCCGCCATGCCCGTGCTCAAGGTGCTGCACGACGAGGCCGGCCTGCGCCGGCTGACCGTGACCACGTTCCAGGCGGTCTCCGGCTCGGGTCTGGCCGGGGCCACCGAGCTCGACTCGCAGGTGCGTGCCGCCGTCGAGCAGGACACGCTCGCGCTCGTGCACGACGGCGCCGCGGTGACCTTCCCGGAGCCGGTCAAGTACGTCGCCCCGATCGCCTTCGACGTGATCCCGCTGGCCGGCTCGATCGTCGAGGACGGCTCGCACGAGACGGACGAGGAGCAGAAGCTGCGCAACGAGTCGCGGAAGATCCTCGACATCCCGCAGCTTCTGGTCGCGGGCACCTGCGTGCGCGTGCCGGTCTTCACCGGTCACTCGCTGTCGATCAACGTCGAGTTCGACCGGCCGCTGTCGGTCGAGCGGGCCACCGAGCTGCTGGCCGACGCCCCCGGCGTGCAGCTGGAGGACGTGCCCACCCCGCTCAAGGCCGCGGGCATCGACCCCTCGCTCGTCGGTCGCATCCGGCAGGACCAGTCGATCGCGGACGGTCGTGGGCTGGCGCTGTTCGTCAGCAACGACAACCTGCGCAAGGGTGCCGCGCTCAACGCGGTGCAGATCGCCGAGCTCGTGGTGGCCGACCGCCTGCGCGGGGGCGTGCCCGCCTGACGGCGGGTTCGCCCGGCGGTCAGCCTCGGGGGTCGATCGGGTAGTTCTGGTCGAAGACGTTCTCGGGGTCGACCGCACGCTTGAGCGCGCGCAGCCGGGCCAGGGTCCGTGGCGGGTACGCCTCGAGCAGCCGCTGCGGTCGCGGGTCGGTCTCGAAGGCCAGGTAGAGCCCGTCCATGTGCGGGTGGGCGAGCCGGTCCCACTCGGTGTCCAGCCCTGCGCGGTCGGGCAGCCCGCCGAACGCGGCGACCGAGAACAGCTGGTGGCGGTGCGCGTAGGCCGTGGCGTCGGGTGCGACGTCGTTGACGGCGCCGCCGACCGCGCGGACCTGCAGCATCGTGGCGACGCCGCTGCCGAGCAGCGTGCCGAGGTCGGCGGCGGCGATCGCGCTCATCCGGGGGAGCAGCCCGGACCGGCTGGCGGGCGGCGCGGCGCCGTCCTGGTGCTCCTCGACGGGTCCGACGACGCCGGCGAACGGGGTGACCTGCGCGCGGTGGTCGAGCAGGGGGCCCGCGCCGAGCAGCGGTTCGAACGCCGCGACGGCGGCCTGCGTGTCGTCCCCGGCCCACACGGTGGTGGTCTGCGCCACGGGTCCGCGGCCGCGGTGCCCGGTCGACAGGTGCAGCAGGCTGCTGACCTCGCGCGGTGACTCCTCGACGAACCGGCCCCACCGTGCGATCAGGCCGGTGGTCTCGGTCGCGTCGAAGACCATGGTGGCCAGGACCACGTCGGGCAGCTCGACGGCCTGCATCTCGACCCAGGTGACGATGCCGAGGTTGCCGCCTGCGCCGCGCAGGCCCCAGAACAGCTCGGGCTCGTGCGTCGCGTCGACCTGGTGGACGCTCCCGTCGGCGAGCACGACCTCGGCGGCGACGACCTGGTCGATCGTGAGCCCGTGCGCGCGGGCCAGCAGGCCGATGCCTCCTGCCGTCGCGAGCCCGCCGACGCCCACGCCGCCGTGGTCGACGGCGGCGACCGACCAGCCGCGGGGTGCGAGGGCGGCGGACACCTGGCCCCAGGTGGCGCCCGCGCCGATTCGGACGCGACGCGTGGTCTCGTCGACGACGTCGACGCGTGCGAGCCCGCGGACGTCGAGGACGACGCCGCCGTCGTTGGTCGACCGGCCGGAGATGCCGTGGCCGGCCGAGCGCACGGCCAGGGGCCCGCGCTGGCTGCGGGCGTAGCCGAGCGCGGCCACGACGCCGTCGACGTCGCGGGGGAGCAGCACGATCCCCGGCGTGCCGCGCCGCATGTACGTGGAGCGCAGCCCGCCGTAGCGGCGGTCGCCGGGTTCGACGACGTCGAGTCCGGGCGGGACCGCGTCGTAGTCGATGCCCTCGGTGCGACGGGCGAGGGCGGCGTCGGTGCGGGGTCCGCCCTCGGTGGTGCCCGCGGTCGCACGGGCGGCGGCGACCTGGTCCCGCACCGCGGGGACGACCTGCTCGGCGAAGGTGCGCAGGTCGTGCGGGTCGTCGGTGCCGAGCACGAACGTGCCGATGCCGTCCTCGAGCGCGAGCCGGACGAGCTCGTCGACCCACTGCTGCACGGGACCGACGAGAGCACCGTCCTCGGACACGACGGTGAACCGCCCGCCGATGTTGAGCAGCCGTCGGATCGCGCGCGGGTCGCGGCCGGCCTCGCGGGCGGCGGCGTCGATCGCCTCGTTGCCGCGCGCGAGGTCGCCGGGCTGGAGGCGCCCGAGCGAGGGCAGCCAGCCGTCCGCCTGGCGGCCGACGAGCCGGAGCATGCGCGGCTTGTAGGCGCCGACCCAGATGCCGATGTCGTGCGCGGGTGCGGGTCCGCGCTTGGCGCCGTGCACGTGGTGGTGCTCGCCGCCGGCGCGCAGCGGCGAACGCTCGCTCGTGTCCCACAGGCCGCGGATGACGTCGATGGCCTGGCTGAGGGCGTCCACGGCCTGCCCGGGGGTGAGCCGGGTGCCGCCCATGGCCTCGATCGCGTCCCAGAAGGCGCCGGCACCGAGGCCGAGCTCGGCGCGCCCGCCGGAGAGCAGGTCGAGGCTGGCGACGGACCGCGCGAGCACGGCCGGGGGGCGCAGGGGCAGGTTGATCACGTCGGCGGCCAGGTGCACGCGCGTGGTGCGGGCGGCGGCCCAGGTCAGCAGCGTCCAGGTGTCGAGGAACGCCGGCTGGTACGGGTGGTCCTGGAACGTGACGAGGTCGAGGCCGACCTCCTCGGAGAGCACCGCGAGCGCGACGGCGGCGTGCGGGTCGGCGCTCTGCGGGGTGAGGAAGGTGCCGAACGCGAGCTCGTGGCCGTAGTCCGCCATGCGTGCCGCCTCTCGTGACGTCGTCTGCACGACCGACTCTATGCACCGGTTCGGTCTCGTCGGCCTCTTGCGCGAGACACGGCTCTGTGGTTCATTAGTCGAGTAATGAACCACCGAACCTGAGAGGAGGGCGGCATGTTCGACGGCCGCGACCCCCTCTACCTGCAGATCGCCGACCAGATCCGCGAGGACGTCCTGCGCGGCACGCTCGGTGCCGAGGAGCAGGTCATGTCCACCACCCAGTACGCGACGACGTTCCGCATCAACCCGGCGACCGCGGCCAAGGCGTTCGCCGAGCTCGTCGACGAGGGCGTGCTCTACAAGCGCCGCGGCATCGGCATGTTCGTCGCCCCCGGCGCCCGCGAGAACCTGCTCGCCGCCCGCCGCGAGGCGTTCCTCACGCAGGTCGTCGACCCCGTGCTCGACCAGGCCCGCGTGCTCGGCATCGACGTCGAGGACGTCGTCGCCCACCTGCGGGCCCACGCGGCCGGCACCCCGACCCCGGCAGGAGAACCGTCATGACCGGATCCACCCTGACCGTCCGCGGGCTCACCGTGCGGTACGGCAGCACCACCGCGCTGCAGGACGTCGACCTCGACGTGCGCGCCGGCACCCTCACCGGGCTGCTCGGCCGCAACGGCTCGGGCAAGACCACGCTGCTGTCCGTCGCCGCCGCGTTCCGCCGACCCACCGCCGGGCAGGTGCTCGTCGACGGCGAGGACCCGTGGGAGAACGAACGGATCGCCCCGCACGTGCACCTCGTGCGCGAGTCCGGCGACGTGCTCGTCGCCGAGCGGCTGAGCGCCACGCTGCGCATGGTCGCCGACGCCCGCCCCGACTTCTCGCACGAGCTCGCCGGCACCCTGCTCGACACGTTCGAGCTCGACGTGCGCACCCGCCCCGACAAGCTGTCCCGCGGCAAGCGGTCGGCGTTCGGCATCGTGCTCGGGCTGGCCAGCCGCGCCCGGCTCACGCTTCTCGACGAGGTGCACCTGGGGCTCGACGCGCCCTCCCGGTACGCCTTCTACGACGCGCTCGTCGCCGACTACGTCGAGCACCCGCGGACCATCGTGCTCTCCAGCCACCTCATCGCCGAGATCGACCGACTGCTCGAGGACGTCGTCGTGCTGGACCGTGGCCGGCTGCTGCTCGCCGAGGACGCCGAGACGCTGCGCGGCCACGGGCTCTCGGTGACGGGTCCCGCGGACGCCGTCGAACGGTTCGTCGCCGGGCGCACCGTGCTCGGCCGGCAACGGCTCGGCGGTACCGCGCAGGCGACGCTGCTCGGACCGCCCGACGAGGCCGAGGCCGAGCAGGCACGTGACGCGGGTCTGGAGCTCGGACCGGTGCCCCTGCAGGACCTGTTCGTGCACCTGACGGCCGATGGCGCCCCGGCGTTCACGGGTGCCGCCCGCCGCACCGCGCACGACGCCCCGCCGCCGGCACGACCTGACGGCGACCGGCCGGACCCGCGACCCACCGACGCGCTGCCGGCCGGCACGCGCGCCACGAGCGACCAGGAGGCGTGACCATGACCGCGCTCACCGCACCGACCGTGCGCCCCGCCCACGCCCCCGGCCCGGCCTCCCGCACCGCCCGTCGGCTGGTCCGCGTGCAGCTGTCCGTCGGCGTGTGGTTCTGGGCGATCGTCCTCGTGGTCGTCGTCGTGCTGGGGGTCGTCCTGCACCGGTACGCGCAGCCGCAGGTCTCGATCCTCGCGCAGGCCCGGCAGGCCGGGATCTGGTTCCCGTTCTCGATGCACGTGGTCCTCGCGACCGGCTACCTCGGCCCGCACCTGGCCGCCGGCATGACCCGCCGCTCGTACGTGCGCGGCGCCGTCGGCTGCGCGGTCGTGGTCGCCGCCCTCTACGCCGCGCTGATGACCGCCGGGCTCCTGGCCGAGCGCCTCTGGTACGAGGCCAACGGGTGGACGTGGGCGCTGCAGGTGGTCGCGCTCGAGTCCAGCGGGCCGCGGGTCGACCTGATCTTCCTCGACCACGCGCTGATGTTCCTGGTCGCGAACCTCAGCGGGCTGCTGGTGGGTGCGGTCTACCTGGCGTACCGCGGCTGGTGGGGAACGTTGCTGCTTCCCGTCACGGTCGGACCGGTCCTGCTCACGGGCGGGCTGCTCGCGGACGACCTGCTGCCGGGCGTCGCCGGGAGCGTCGGCGGCACGGCGGGTGTCGTGGTGCTGGTCCTGCTGATCGCGGTGTCAGTGGCCCTGGCGTTCTCCTGGGTGGCCCGCCGCACCGCCGTGTCACGGTCCGCAGGCTGAGCTGCCGCCCGTCCCTTCCGAGGAGGTCGTCCATGAGCAGCCCGGTCATCGAGGTCACCAGCCTGCACAAGCGGTACGGGAGCACGGTCGCGGTCGACGACGTCAGCCTCGAGGTCCACGAGGGCGAGATCTTCGGGATCCTCGGCCGCAACGGCGCGGGCAAGACGACCACGGTCGAGATCGTCGGCGGCCTGCGCCGGCAGGACCGGGGCACGGTGCGGGTGCTCGGCCTGGACCCGCAGCACGACGCCGGGCTGCTGCGCCAGCAGGTCGGCCTGCAGCTGCAGGAGTCGGCGCTGCCGCCCCGGCTGCGTGCCCGCGAGGCGCTCGAGCTGTACGCGTCGTTCTACGAGCACCCCGCCGACCCGGCCGCGCTGCTCGACGACCTCGGCCTGGCCGACCGCGCGGAGATCGCGTTCGACAAGCTGTCCGGCGGGCAGAAGCAGCGGCTGTCGGTCGCGCTCGCGCTGGTCGGCAACCCGAGCGTCGCGATCCTCGACGAGCTGACCACGGGCCTGGACCCGCACGCGCGCCGGGAGACGTGGGGGCTCATCGAACGCATCCGCGCCCGCGGCGTCACGATCGTGCTGGTCACGCACCTGATGGAGGAGGCCGAGCGGCTGTGCGACCGGCTGGCCCTGATCGACGAGGGTCGCGTCGTGGTCACCGGCACGCCCGACGAGGTCGTCGCCCGCGCGTCGGGCGGCCAGGTCCTCCGGTTCCGGCCCTCGTCGCCGCTGGACCCCGCGGTGGTGCGGCTCCTCGGCGCGCTGCCGACCGTGTCGTCGGTCGGGGAGCCGGCACCGGTCGCCGTACCGGTCGCCGCACCGCACGGCGAGGGCTCGGTCGAGGTGCACGGGTCGGGGACCGTCGTGCAGGACGTGCTCGTCGCGCTCGACCGCGCGGGTGTGCGAGCGCTCGACGTGCGGCTCGAACGCGCCTCGCTGGAGGACGCCTTCGTGACCCTCACCGGTGACCCCACCCCGAAGGAGGCCCGCTGATGCCCGCCCGTCCGACCTCCGCGCTGCGGCGTCTGACGCTCACCGAGGGACGCCTGTTCCTGCGCGACCCGTCGGCGCTGTTCTTCGCGCTGCTGTTCCCGGCACTGCTGCTGACCGTGCTCGGCCTCGTGATGCCGTGGGCCGACCTGCCGTTCGACGAGACCGACCCGGAGCTGGCGGGCGTCACGTGGATCACGGGCTTCACCCCGATCATGCTGGTGCTGGCGATCGCGACGGTCTCGTTCACCACGTTCCCGACCCTGGTGGCCACGTACCGGCAGCGCGGCGTGCTGCGCCGCATGTCGACGACACCGGTGCCCCCGTGGAAGCTGCTCGTCGCGCAGGTCCTGGTGAACCTGGCGGCGCTGCTCGTCGCGTGCCTGTTCGCGCTCGCGCTCGCGGTCGGCGTGCTCGACGTCGGGCTGCCCGCGCAGCCGGCCACGTTCGTGCTCGCGTTCGTGCTGACGGTCCTGGGCACGTTCGCGATCGGGGCCGTGATCGCGGCGGTCGCCCCGACGACGAGCGCGGCGACCGGGTTCGGCATGACGGCCTACTTCGTCTCGCTGCTGCTCGGAGGCGTGTGGGTGCCGTTGCAGGTCATGCCGGAGGGGTTGCGACGGGTGGCCGAGCTGACGCCCGTCGGCGCGGGTTCGCAGGCGATGACGGCGGCCTGGCTCGCCCAGCCGTTCCCGACCTCCTCGATGGTGGTCATGGCGGTGTGGGCGCTCGTCGGCATCCCGCTCGCGGCGCGCCTGTTCCGCTGGACCTGACCTCGTCGAACGTCACGGCGTGCGTGCAGCCCCGCGCGGGGGCACGGCCGCCCGGGGGCCACGCGACGTGGACGCGCTCCCATGACGTGCCTCGCCGAATCGTTTCACGGCATGGACGACCCGTTGCCGGCCCGTCGAAGGTGGCCCCGTCCGGTCCTCGTCCACAGCCCTCGCACAGGTGCGGGGGCCTCGGCGGGTCGGACGGTCGCACATCCCGCCACCGCCGGCGTCGCCGGTGGCCGGACCCGCGACGGCGCGCACGTCGAAGGCGACCGCGTCGTCCGGGCCGGGCAGCAGAAAGGTCCGCCCATGTCCGTATCCACCCGACGACGGTCGGCCTGGGTGGCGCTCGCCGCCCTGGGCACATCGTCGATCCTCGCCGTGGCAGGGCTCACGCCCGCCGTGGCTGCCGCGAGGTCCGGCTCGCCCGGCGCCACCAGCGCGCTCGCCGCCGACGTCCCTGCCGCCCTGCCCGCCGCTCTCCCCGCGGGCGCGCCCGCCGCGGTCGTCGGTGTCGACGGCGAGTACACCCAGCGCTTCCTGACCATGTACAACAAGATCAAGGACCCCGCCAACGGGTACTTCAGCGCGCAGGGCATCCCGTACCACTCGGTCGAGACCCTCATCGTCGAGGCGCCCGACTACGGCCACGAGACCACGTCCGAGGCGTACAGCTACTGGGTGTGGCTCGAGGCCCTCTACGGGCAGGTCACGGGCGACTGGGCTCCCCTCAACCACGCCTGGGCCACGCTCGAGGCGTACATGATCCCGACCTCGGCCGACCAGCCGACGAACTCCTTCTACAACGCGAACAGCCCGGCCACCTACGCCGCCGAGTACAACCACCCGAGCAGCTACCCCTCGCAGCTCAACTCCGGGGTGTCCTCCGGTCAGGACCCGATCGCCGGCGAGCTGAAGACCACGTACGGCACGTCCGACATCTACGGCATGCACTGGCTCGCCGACGTCGACAACGTCTACGGCTTCGGTGCCACCCCGGGCGCGGGCTGCGAGCTCGGCCCCACCGCGACCGGGACGTCGTACATCAACACGTTCCAGCGCGGGCCGCAGGAGTCGGTCTGGGAGACCGTCCCCCAGCCGTCCTGCGAGGAGTTCACGTACGGCGGCAAGAACGGGTTCCTCGACCTGTTCACCGGTGACTCCTCCTACGCCAAGCAGTGGAAGTACACCAACGCGCCGGACGCCGACGCCCGCGCCGTCGAGGCCGTGTACTGGGCCAAGAAGTGGGCCGCCGAGCAGGGGAAGTCCGCCGACGTCGCCGCCACCGTCGCCAAGGCCACGAAGATGGGCGACTATCTGCGCTACTCGCTGTTCGACAAGTACTTCAAGACCATCGGCTGCACCTCGCCGTCCTGCGCCGCGGGCACCGGCAAGACCAGCGCGCACTACCTGCTGTCCTGGTACTACGCCTGGGGTGGCGCGACCGACACGAGCGCCGGCTGGGCGTGGCGCATCGGCTCGTCGCACGCGCACTTCGGCTACCAGAACCCGCTCGCGGCCTGGGTGCTGTCGACCGACGCCGACATGACGCCGAAGTCGGCCACCGCCAAGACCGACTGGGCGACCTCCCTCGAGCGTCAGCTCGAGTTCTACCGCTGGCTGCAGGCGCCCGAGGGCGGCATCGCGGGCGGTGCGACGAACAGCTGGGACGGCGCCTACGCGACACCTCCGGCCGGCACGCCCACGTTCTACGGCATGGCCTACACGGTCGCCCCGGTCTACAACGACCCGCCGTCGAACCAGTGGTTCGGCATGCAGGCGTGGGGCATGGAGCGCGTCGCCGAGCTCTACTACGCCTCCGGCAACGCGCAGGCCAAGGCCGTCCTCGACAAGTGGGTGCCCTGGGTCCTCGCGAACACCACGGTCACCTCGACGTCCTGGCAGATCCCCTCGGAGCTGACCTGGACCGGTAAGCCCGACACGTGGAACAAGACGAACCCCGGCGCCAACGCGGGCCTGTCGGTCTCCGTGAAGAGCTACGGCCAGGACGTCGGCGTCGCCGGCGACCTGTCCCGCACGCTGCTGTTCTACGCCGCCAAGTCCGGTGATACCGCCGCCCAGGCCAAGGCCAAGGGGCTGCTCGACGCCATCTGGGCGCAAAACCAGGACCCGCTCGGCGTCTCCGCCGACGAGACCCGCACGGACTACCAGCGCTTCGACGACACCTACGTCGCGGGCGGCAACGGCGTCTACATCCCCGCCGCCTGGACCGGCACCATGCCCAACGGCGACGTCATCAAGCCGGGCGTGAGCTTCCAGGACATCCGCTCGTTCTACAAGAACGACCCGGCCTACGCGAAGGTGCAGACCTACCTCAACGGCGGAGCCGCGCCCACGTTCCGGTACCACCGGTTCTGGGCGCAGACGGCCATCGCCGGTGCCATGGCCGACTACGACCGCCTCTTCGGCACGTCGACCCCGGACACGACCGCACCGACCGCCCCCACCGGGCTCACGGCCGGCACGATCACCTCGACGACCGTCCCGCTCACCTGGACGGCCTCGACCGACGACAAGGCCGTCACCGGCTACGACGTCTACCGCAACGGCACCCTCGCCGGCTCGACCACGACGACCTCGTACACCGCCACCGGGCTGACCCCGTCGACGGCCTACCAGTTCACCGTGCGGGCCAAGGACGCGGCCGGCAACGTGTCCGCCTCGTCGGCCGCGCTGTCCGTCACCACGACGGCGACCCCGGTCGACACCACGGCACCCTCCGTCCCGACCGGCCTCGCCACGACGAGCGTCACCCAGACGTCCGTCGGGCTCACCTGGGTCGCGTCGACCGACGCAGGCTCGGGCGTGGCCGGCTACCAGGTGTACCGCGGCGGCACGCTCGTCGGTTCGCCGACCGGCACCACGTTCACCGACACCGGCCTGACCGCCGCGACCGCGTACTCCTACACGGTCAAGGCCACGGACGTCGCCGGCAACGTGTCCGCCGCCTCGGCACCCCTCGCCGTCACCACGGCGCCCGTCACCCCGACGGGCACGTGCACCGTCAGATACACGACGAACGACTGGAGCACCGGCTTCACCGGCTCGGTGCGCATCACCAACACGGGCACCAGCGCCATCACCGGCTGGGCGCTCCGGTTCTCCTTCACCGGCGGCCAGCAGGTCCAGCAGGGCTGGAGCGCGAGCTGGTCGCAGACCGGCACCGCCGTGACGGCGACGAACCTGGGGTGGAACGGCACGCTCGCCCCCGGCGCCAGCACGGACGTCGGCTTCAACGGGTCGCACACCGGCTCGAACCCGAAGCCGACGGCCTTCACCCTCAACGGCAGCCCCTGCACGATCGGCTGACGTGACAGGACGCGGGCCGTGCGATCAGCGTCGCACGGCCCGCGTCGCGCGCGTGCGATCGGATCTCCCCGCCTGAACACCCGCGACGGACGCAACCGGGCTGCTATGCATGGCTCGTTGTGCACAGGGGCCAGGAGGAGCGCGTGACCAGAGGCAGAGATCGGCTCGCCCGACACGGCAGGCGGGCTCTCGTCGTCGCCGCGATCCTCACGCTGACGAGCTGCGCGGGCCTGCGGGCCGAGGACGCGGACGGACCGAGCCGCGGCGACCCGGTGGTGGTTGCGCCGACGAGAACGGCCCCGGCTGCTGGTGACCCCGCCGCCGGGGCCGTCGATGCGTCCTCGCAACCGGTCGATGAGGCGGCGGTCAAGGCCCGGATCCAGGAGGGCCTACCCGAGGACGCGCTCCCGGACGGCTTCCGCCGCGTCGAGCAGTACGAGAACGAGGACGTGCAGCCCTTCCTGATGCTCGCGACGGCACAGTACGAGGCCTATCGGGCAGACCCCGCGGCTGACAGGGGTCCCGTCGTGGTCGTGCGCGTGGTGTCGGTGACGCCTGCGGATCGAGCGCTCGAGCCGGCCACGCCGGGTCCCGAGGTGACGGCGGAACCACGTGACGACATCGCACCGGGGGCCGTGCTCTACCACCTCGATGGGCAGGCGATGCCGTCGATCACCGTGCCCGCCGCAACCGCGGACATCATCATCGCGGGCACCGACATCGACACCGACGTGCTCGTCGCGATAGCCAAGGCCGTCATTCGATGACGCGCTCGGGTCGCGCGTGGAGGGATGGTCGTCGAGGGTGACCTCCGGCCACCTCTGACCCTACGAACCATGGCGGCTCGAACCCGGTGCGAAGAAGGGCCCCCGACCGCGTCTCCGCAGGTCAGGGGCCCTTCTTGCTGTGTCGGGGTGGCGGGATTCGAACCCACGACCTCTTCGTCCCGAACGAAGCGCGCTACCAAGCTGCGCCACACCCCGTGGAGCCTGCTCAGGATACCCGACGTGAGACCCAGGGACGAAACCGGCTGACCTGCGGACCTGCGGGAACGGTGTCCACGGGCCCCGCGAGAAGCCCGGCGCGCCGTCCGTCAGGCCGGGACGAGGGTCAGCAGGGTTGCCTCCGGCCTGCACGCGAATCGCACGGGAGCGTACGGCGAGGTGCCCAGGCCGGCCGAGACGTGCAGCCAGGTCGAGCCGGCTCCGCCGCGCGCGTCCGGACGGGCTCCGGGCCAGCCGTGCAGCCCCTTGGCCCGGCGCGTGTCCAGGTCGCAGTTCGTCACGAGCGCACCCCAGCCGGGCACCGCGAGCTGACCGCCGTGCGTGTGCCCGGCGATGGCCAGGTCCACGTCGTCGGCGTGCATCGCGTCGAGCACCCGGCGGTACGGGGCGTGGGTGACCCCGAGGTGCAGGTCGACCGGTCGGCCCGAGGCGGTGGCGTCCACCCGCGCGTCGTCGTTGCCTCCGGCACCCGGGAACCGGTCCCGGTCGAGGTGCGCGTCGTCGGTGCCGACCAGGCTGATCCGGCGGCCGTCGACCTCGAGGACGTCGCGCCGGTTGGACAGGTCGATCCAGCCGGCCGAGTCGAAGCGCCGCGCGAGCTCCTTCCACGGAAGGGGGACCACGGCGGGGGCGGATCCGCGTCGGGCGTCCCTGCCGAGGTATCTCGCCGGGTTCTTCAGGACCGGGCCGAAGTAGTCGTTCGAGCCCAGCACGAACGCCCCGGGCTTCGCCAGGTGCGGCTCCAGGGCCTCGAGCAGCGCCGGCATGGCGTCCAGGTGCGCCCAGTTGTCGCCCGTGTCGATCACCAGGTGCGGGTCGAGGGAGGCCAGGTCGCGCACCCAGTCGATCTTGCGACGCTGACCGGGCGTCAGGTGCAGGTCGGACAGGTGCAGGATCCGCAGCGGGTCCTGACCGGCGGGCAGCAGCGGGACCGTCACCTCGCGCAGCGCGTACCAGCGGACCTCGACGAGCGAGGCCCACGCGAGGCCGGCCACGGTGGCGGCAGCGAGCCCGCCCGCGGTGCGGGCGAGCGTCGAGGCCGCCATCAGTTGTTTCTGCCCGGGTTCTCGGTGCCGCTGCCCGGGCTGCTTCCGCCCTGGTTCTGGTCCTGCCCGGCCGGTGCCTGCCCGTTCGAGAGCTTGAGCGTGATCGACGAGCCGCGGGAAGCGGTGCCGGACGGCGACTGCTCGGCGACCGTGCCGGCGGCGTAGCTCGAGGCCACCTGCTCGCCGCTGACGTTCACCGTGAACCCGGCGCCCTTGAGCGCCGACGTCGCAGCGTCGACCGACAGTCCGAGCACCGACGGCACCGAGACCTTCTCGCCGTAGATCTCCTTCTGGTCGGCCGCGGCGAACCCGGGGTTCTCGGCGCCGTCGGCCAGCGCCTGCGTCATGAACCGCTTCCAGGTGGGTGCCGCGATGGTCGCGCCGTAGGCGCTCTTCACGTAGAGGGGGCCGACCCAGGTGTTCTGCACGGGGGTCTTCTTGTCGGCGTGCCCGACCCACACGGCAGCGGCCAGTCGGGGCGTGTACCCGAGGAACCACGTGTACTCGTTGTGGCTGGTCGTGCCGGTCTTGCCCGCCGACGGGAAGTCGGGTGCGCCGACCTTGCTCGCGGTACCCGTCCACACGTTGGAGAGGGCGTAGTTGACCGCGTTGGCGATGCGGGGCTCCAGCGCCTGCGTGCAGCCGGCCGAGGGCACCGTCAGGGAGGAGCCGTCGGGGGCGATGACGCTCGTGATCGCGATCGGCTTGCAGTAGATGCCGCCCGACGCGAACGCCGCGAACGCCGCCGCCATGGTCAGCGGCGCGACGTTGTCGGAGCCCAGGACGTTGGCCGGCAGGACCTGGAACGGCTCGCCCGTGTCGGACCGGTGCACGCCGAGCGAGCTCGCCGTGCTGATGACGCCGCACAGGTCGATCTTCGTGGCCATGGCCATGTAGCCGGAGTTCACGGAGTTCTTGGTCGCGTCCAGCACGGTCATCGTGGTCCGGCTGCCGCCCTCGGCGTTGCCGAAGGGGTAGGCCGTCTTCGAGAAGCGGACGCCGCAGCTCGAGGCGTTGAAGGTGGACATCGGGTAGCTCAACGGGCTGGCGTCGACCGTCTCGTAGAGGCTGTGCCCCTCCTTGAGCCACTCCGTGAGCGTGAACGGCTTGAAGGTCGAACCGGGTGCGAACCCGCCCGAGCCGCCGTAGTCCTGGTCGGTGTTGAAGTTGACGGCCGTCTCGCTGGAGCCGGGGGTCGACTGCGCCGGGTTGTAGTCGGTCGTCTGCGCCATCGCGGTGATCTTGCCGGTGCCGGGCTCGACGACGGAGATGGCGGACTTGACGCCGGACGCGTCCCCGACCGGGACCCCGGCCTTGACCTCGGCGTCGGCGATGGCCTGCTGACGCGGGTCGATCGTCGTCGTGATGGTCAGGCCGCCGCGGTACAGGAGCGCCTTCCGGTCCTCCTGCGTCTCCCCGAATGCCGGGTCGTTGATGATGACCTTGGTGACGTAGTCGCAGAAGTAGCCGGAGCCGGGCACGGAGTCGCCGGCTGCCTGGCAGCCGAGCCTGACCTCCTGCACGTGGAGCGTGTCGGCGATCGGGGTGGCGATGTCCGCGGTGTACTCCTCGTCGCTGATGAAGCCCTGGTCGTGCAGGGCGCCGAGCACCACGTCGCGGCGTGCCTGGTCGGCTTCGGGGTAACGGGTCGGGTCGAGGCTCGAGGGGTTCTTCGTGATGCCGGCGATCGTCGCGGCCTCGAGGTAGGTCAGGTCTACGGCCGACTTGCTGAAGTACCGCTGCGCGGCCGACTCGACGCCGTACACCGAGGCGCCGAACTGGGCGATGTTCAGGTACTTCTCGAGGATCTCGTCCTTCGAGATGGTCTTCTCGAGGGTGATCGCCAGCTTGGCCTCGCGGAGCTTGCGGGCGATGCCCTCGGTGTCGTCGTTGGCGGTCGCGGCATCGAGCGCCGCCTGGCGCTCCGCCTCGTCGTCGATCGCGTTGGCGGCCTGGATGAGCACGTTCTTGACGTACTGCTGGGTGAGCGTCGACGCGCCCTGCTGGTCGCCGGTGACCTCGTTGGTGACGAAGGCGCGCAGCATCCCCTTCGGGTCGACCCCGGCGTGCTCGTAGAAGCGCTTGTCCTCGATCGCGATCACCGCGTCGCGCATCGCCTGGGAGATCTGGGCGAGCGGGACCACGACGCGGTCCTCGTTGAAGAACGTGGCGAGCAGCGTGCCGTCCGCGGCGAGGATGCGGGACTTCTCCGGCAGCGCGGTCGGCTCGAGCGCGGTGGGCAGGTCGTCGAACGCGTTCACGGTCAGGTCGGTCACCGTGTTCGCCGCAGCCACGCCGGGCAGGACCAGGCCGGCTGCGAGCACGCCGCCGACCCCGGCCACCAGGATGAAGGACAGCAGCAGGGCCAGCGCCTGGAAGACGGTGACCTGGCGTCCGCGCGTGGGGGCAGGGTTCGGCATGGCCCCAGGGTAACGGGGGTGCCCGGCAGCCGGTGTGAGCGTCGCGCAGGGTGCGCGGACCTCCACCGGATGTGCACACGGAGGGGCCCTGGACGGCCCTGCGACGCCCGCCCGGGGCCTGTTCACGGCGCACAAAGGGTCCGCGAGCGCTCGACGCAGGGGCATGTCGGTGGGTGCTGGAACGCTCCGTTCGTCGACATCTGGAGAGGGAGCGCTCCCCTGGACGGACGTCCGACTGACGAAAAGACCCGATCGGAGTCTCGCCAGGGCTGTTCACCAGCCGATACGGTCCGGTCTGAACACATGCAAGGGGGCGTCGGGCGAGTGGTCGCCCGGGTAGGAGGACTCTCGGTGGCGACGATCATGCAGGACGCGCACTGGGCGGCACGCGCGGCGTGCGGCAAGGGTGGGAAGGACGGCAAGTCGGAGTTCGCTCCGGACGCGCTGTTCGTCGAGGGGGCTGCTCAGCGGGAGGCACGGTCGGTCTGCCAGAGCTGTCCTGTCCGTCTCGAGTGCCTTGCCGACGCGCTGGACAACCGCATGGACTTCGGCGTGTGGGGCGGGATGACCGAGCGTGAGCGGCGTGCGCTGCTGCGCAGGCGCCCCGAGGTCCGCTCGTGGCGGCACGAGCTGGTCGGCTCCGGGGAGATGGTGGGCGCACCCTGACCGCTGCCCGCTCGTCGGCTCCGCCGGCCGCACGGCCGTCTGCCCTGCCGTCTGCCCGCCGAGACGCTCGGTAGGGTGACGCCATGGCGACCCAGTGGGAGTACGCGACCGTTCCGCTCATCATCCACGCGACGAAGGCGATCCTCGATCAGTGGGGTGCCGACGGGTGGGAGCTGGTCCAGGTGATCCAAGGTCCTGACATCGGTCTCGTGGCGTACCTCAAGCGTCCGAAGGACGCCTGATGGGTGCCGCCGCGCGCCTCGCGGACCTCGGCCTGACGCTGCCGGCGGTGGCCGCGCCGGTCGCGGCCTACGTCCCGGCCGTCCGCACCGGCGCCTACGTGCACACGTCCGGTCAGCTGCCGTTCGTCGCCGGTGCGCTGCCGACGACCGGCAAGGTCGGCACGGGTGAGGGGCTCGTGGCGCCCGACGAGGCCGCCGCGCTGGCCCGCACCGCCGCGCTCAACACCCTGGCCGCCGTCGCCGCCGTGATCACGTCCGAGGGTGGCCCGGCAGGTGCGGACGCGCTCGACCGCATCGTGCGGGTCGTCAAGGTCGTCGGATTCGTGGCCAGCGACCCGACGTTCACCGGGCAGCCCGGGGTGATCAACGGCGCGAGCACGCTCCTGCAGGAGGTGCTCGGCGAGGCCGGCGTGCACGCACGCTCGGCCGTCGGCGTCGCCGTGCTCCCGCTCGACTCGCCCGTCGAGGTCGAGATCGTCGTCGAGACCGTCTGACCGCACGAGGACCGACACCACGAGGCGCCCCCGTCCACGCGGACAGGGGCGCCTCGTCGGCGTTCACGGGGTCAGCGCGCGCGGCGCTCCAGCCGGTCCGCGTCGAGCAGGACGACCGCACGGCCCTCGCGGCGGACCCAGCCACGGGCGGCGAAGTCGGCCAAGGCCTTGTTGACGGTCTCGCGCGAGGCGCCGACCAGCTGGGCCAGCTCCTCCTGCGTGAGGTCGTGGGCCACGCGGATGCCCTCGTCGACCTCCTCGCCGAACCGGGTCGACAGGTCCAGCAGCGCCTTGGCGACACGGCCGGGCACGTCGGAGAACACCAGGTCGGCCAACGCCTCGTTCGTGCGGCGCAGCCTGCGGGCCAGGGCCTGCAGCAGGTGCTGGGCGACCGTCGGCTGGGCGTCGAGCCACGCGACGAGGTCCTGGTGGCCGAGCTCGAGCAGCGTGGTGTCGGCGACGACCGTCGCGGTCGCGGTGCGCGGGCCCGGGTCGAACAGCGACAGCTCACCGAACATCTCGCCCGGGCCGAGCACGGCCAGCAGGTTCTCGCGGCCGTCGTTCGAGCGTCGGCCGAGCTTGATCTTGCCCGAGCGCACGACGTACAGGCGGTCGCCCGGCTCGCCCTCGTGGAAGATCACGTCGCCGCGCGCGACGTCGAGCGTCTTCATCGACTCGATGAGTGCCGCCGACGCAGCGGGGTCGAGCCCCGCGAACATCGGTGCCGACAGCACGATGTCGTCCTCCACGCTGGCACCTCGCCTTCCAGGGTCGTGCAGGGCCGCTGCGGGGTGGGTGGCGCCCACGCGCTCCGTGGCGTGGAAGCGACCGGAGGCATGGCCGCAGATCAGCGACCGTTCACCGGACAGTCTGCCCCATCGGGACGGTCATCCGCGGCCCGGCAGCTCCGCGATGGCTGCCAGCGTCGCACCCGGTGAACCGGCCAGGTGGGACACCAGTCGGTTCGTGGTGGTCTGCAGCGCCTCGTCGACCCCGGCCAGATAGACGGCCAGGCGTGAGTCGAGGTCGCGCAGCTCGTTCACCCGCGCGAGCTCGGCCGCGGGGTCCGCGCCGGCCAGGACCACGCCCAGCTCGCTCGGGCGAGGCACGTGCACGCCGACATCGACCGGCAGGTGGAACGCGACGTCCTCGCCCAGGGGTCCGGGGCCGGACACGCTCGCCACCGCGAGGTCCAGGCGCGCGCGCACCAGGCGGCGCCACCAGGCGACCCGCGCGCGCTCGGCGCGCAGCGCTCGCCTGTCGAGGCGCAGGTCCACGACCTGCTGCCCGACGGTCGGTGTCATCTCGTCCTCCGTGCTCTCCTGGCATGCCTCGGCCTTCACCCGCCGGTTCTTGAGGAGTGCGGCAGGAATCCACGTCTCGGAGCGACGGAAATCACTCCGTCGGAGCAGACGGCCGTACGCTGCCCGCGTGGACCGACTCTCGACGCAGGACCCCGGGCGGGTGCTCGCCGAGGAGACCCCTCTGGCGCGGGTACGCCGCGCGCGCAGGATCTACCGGGCGTTGGGGGAGCGCTACCCCGACGCACGGTGCGAGTTGGACTTCCGGAACCCGTTCGAGCTGCTCGTCGCGACGGTGCTCTCGGCGCAGACCACGGACGTGCGCGTGAACCAGTCGACCCCGGAGCTGTTCGACCGGTTCCCCGACGCGGCCGCGTGCGCGAACGCCGACCTGCGCGTGCTCGAGGACATCCTGCGGCCGCTCGGCTTCTTCCGGGCCAAGGCCCGGTCGGTCCAGGGCATCGGCCAGGCGCTCGTCGAGCGCTTCGGCGGGCAGGTGCCAGGACGCCTCGAGGACCTCGTGACGCTGCCGGGGGTCGGGCGCAAGACGGCCAACGTCGTGCTGGGCGACGCGTTCGGCGTGCCGGGCCTGACGGTCGACACGCACGTGCTCCGCCTCTCCCAGCGGCTCGGCTGGACGGGCAGCGACGACCCGGTGGCGGTCGAGCAGGAGGTCGGTGCTCTGGTCGAGCGCCGCGACCTGACGCTGCTCTCGCACCGGCTGATCTTCCACGGCAGGCGTACCTGCTTCGCCCGGCGGCCGGCATGCGGCGCGTGCCCGCTGGTCCGGGAGTGCCCGTCGGCCGGCATCGGCGAGACGGACCCGGTCCTGGCGGCGGAGCTGATCAAGGGCTGACCGAGGCAAGGGCTGACCGAGGCGTCGGCCGGGTCGTTCAGCCCGTGACGCGTGCCGGCAGCAGGTCCAGCGTCGCGAGCCACTCCAGCAGCAGCCCGGTGATCTGGCCGGGTGCCTCGTCGGCCAGGAAGTGCCCCGCCTGCGGGACGAGCTCGAACCGGTACCGCGGCCCGACCCATGCCCGCGTGTGCGCGGACAGCGCCGCGTGCGTGGCAGGCCGCAGGCCGTCCCGGCCGCCGTGCACCTGCAGCACGGGCAGCGGCGCGGCGGAGCGCAGCGAGGCCAGGTGACGGCGCCCGTCGGGCCGCACGGACGAGCGGGCGAGCCAGCGCAGCTGCTCGAGCTGGCTGTGCGCCGCGAACGGCACGCGGGCGGCCCGGCGGTAGGTCTCGGCGGACTGCGCGTCGAGCCAGCCCGGTGCGCCGCCCCACTCGGTGAGCATGTGCGTGACGAGCGAGCCGTCGGTCATGGCCCGTTCCGGGAACGAGGGCAGCTGGGCGAAGGCCAGCCGGGGCAGCGCGCGCACGCGGACCGCACGGGCGCCGACGGCCCGCTGGTCGACGGGGTGCGGCGCGGCCAGGACGCCGATCGCGTGCAGCACCTGAGGGTGCGTGCCGGTGAGCGTCCAGGCGATGTCGCCACCCGTCCCGGCGCCCACGACGACGGCACGCTCGGCACCCAGCGACCGGATCACCCCGGCGACGTCCGCCGCGAGCGTGGGGCAATCGTAGCCCTGGGGCGGCTTGTCGGACGAACCCGTGCCGCGCACGTCCATCGCGGCCACGCGGTACCCGGCCGCGGCGAGCTCGGGGATCTGCCGGCGCCACGCCCACCAGAACTGGGGGACGCCGTGGAGCAGCACGACGAGTGGCGTGTCACGTTCGTCCGGCCCGGCCACGGCCACGTGGAAGCGGGCGCCGTTGGCGGGGACGAACCGGTGCTGCCAGGGCCCGTCGAGCAGGAGCGTCGAGGAGTCGACCGTCGTCATCGGGAGCGAACCTATCCGTCCGCGGCGGACAAGTCACCCGGGCTCGTCGCCCGGGCGTGCCGCCGACCGCGTGCGGCGAGCGCCACGGACCCCGCAGCGGCGGCCGCCGCCGAGGAGAAGAGGATCGCCACCACGACGTGCTCGTGGGTCGTCCCGGACCCGAAGGCCAGCTCGCCGACCAGCAGGGACACGGTGAATCCGATGCCGCCGAGCAGGCCGACGCCCAGCACGTCACCCCAGCCGAGACCGCCGGCGAGGGTCGCCCGGGTGAACGTCGCGACGAGCCAGGTCGCCGCCACGATGCCGAGCGGCTTGCCGAGCACGAGCCCGAGAGCCACCCCCTGGGCGGCCGGGTCGGTGAACGTCTCGCCGACCACGGTCGCCGAGAGCGGCACCCCGGCGGCGAACAGCGCGAACACCGGGACGGCGAAGCCGGCCGACACCGGGCGCCAGCGGTGCTCGAACCGCTCGGCGAGCGAGTCCTCGGGCGGTGCAGGCAGCCGGAGCGCGCGCTGGGTCGACCCCGGCGAGGCGGGCACCGCGAAGCCGAGCAGCACGCCGGCGATCGTCGCGTGCACCCCCGAGGTGTGCATGAAGGCCCAGGCCGCCAGCGCCAGCGGCAGCAGAAGCCAGGGCGACGTCCAGCCGCGGCGCAGGACGAGCGCGAACACCGCGACGCACGCGAACGACGCGGCCAGCCAGCCGAACGCCACCTGGTCGCTGTAGAACGCGGCGATCACCACGATCGCGAGCAGGTCGTCGACGACCGCCAGGGTGAGCAGGAACGCGCGCAGCGCCGACGGCAGGTTCCGCCCCACGAGGGCGAGCACGGCCACCGCGAACGCGATGTCGGTCGCCGTCGGCACCGCCCAGCCTCCGGGCGCCCCGCCGTCGGCCGTGAGGTTCACCGCGAGGTACAGGCCTGCGGGCACGAGCATGCCGCCGACCGCAGCGACGGCCGGTACGACCGCCGTGCGCACGTCGTGCAGCTCGCCCACGACGATCTCGCGCTTGAGCTCGAGCCCGATGACGAAGAAGAAGACCGCCAGCAGGCCGTCGGTGGCCCATTGCCCGACCGTCAGGTCGAGGTGCAGGGCCGCCGGACCGACGACCGTGTCACGGACGGCGACGTACGAGTCGCCCGCCACATTCGCCCACACGAGAGCGGCGAGCGCCCCGGCCAGCAGGAGGATCCCGCCGGTCCGCTCCCCGCGGAGCGTGTCGAGCAGGTTGCGCTCGGCGCCGGGGCTGAGGGCGGCGAACAGCCGGCGCACGGCCGGCGCAGGGGTGGGCGGCGGGGTCGGTGCATGCGGGTCGCGGGTCACCATGAGGGCCTCCGGGCAGGGGTGAGCGGACGCCGACCAGGCTTCCCGGCACACCGGGACCCACGGTACCGGGGTAGGTCAGGACGCGTCGGCCGTGATCTCCTCGGCGGCCGCGCGACGCTCCTTCGGCGGGTCGAACCGGTAGCCGACGTTGCGCACCGTGCCGATGAGCTGCTCGTGCTCGGGGCCGAGCTTGGCGCGCAGGCGACGCACGTGCACGTCCACCGTGCGGGTGCCCCCGTAGTAGTCGTAGCCCCAGACCTCCTGCAGCAGCTGGGCGCGCGTGAACACGCGGCCCGGGTGCTGCACGAGGTACTTGAGGAGCTCGAACTCCTTGTACGTGAGGTCGAGCGGGCGGCCGCGCAGCCGGGCCGTGTAGCCGCCGGCGTCGATCGTCAGCTCGCCGGACGAGATCTCCTGCGGGGCGTCGTCGTAGCCGGCCGCCGCGGACCGCTCCATGACGAGCCGGAACCGGGTCTCGACCTCGGCGGGCGTGGCGTTCTCCAGCACGATGTCGTCGGCGCCCCACTCCGCGGTGACGACCGTGAGGCCGCCCTCGGTGAGCACGAGCACCAGCGGGACCATCAGGCCGGTGGCGCGCAGGAGCCGGCACGTGGTCCGTGCCGTGACGAGGTCGCGTCGTGCGTCGAGCACGACGATGTCCGCGTCCGGGGCATCGACGAGAGCCGACGGTTCGACAGGAAGGACCCGGACTCGGTGGGACAGCAGACCGAGTGCCGGGAGCACCTGCGCAGAGCCCCCGGACGCCGGAGTGAGGAGCAGAAGATCTGCCACCGAGGGCCTCCTGGCGTGCGAGTGGGGACACGGTACCGCTCCGGGAGCGTCGGGTGCGCCGACCGTCCGGCGGCGGACGGGTGGACGTGTCGTGGGCGGACGTGGGCCGTCTGCGAGGATGTCACCCGTGCATGTCGCCACCCGCTCGGTCGTCACGGCCGTCCTCGCCGCGCTCGTCGCCGTCGCGGGGTACCTCGGCGACCTGCCGGTCGCTGGGCTCGCGGCGGCTCTCGCCCTGGTGTTCGCGCTCGGGTGGCCCGCGCTGCTCGACCTGCCCTACCCGCCCGGGTCCGCGGCGGTCGTCGCGCTCGGCGGCATCGGGGGAGTGTTCGCCGTGCACAGCGCCATCGAGCAGCCGTTCCTGCGGTTCCTGCCCGTCGTCTTCGCCGGAGCGATCCTGCTGGCCTTCGTCAACGAGATGCTGCGTCGCGACGGCCGGGAGGGTCTCGTGGAGTCCGTCTCCGGCACGGTCGCCGGCACGCTCGTCGCGATCGCGGTCTCCGGCTGGGTGGCCACGGGGCGGACGCCCGGGGGTGAGGGGCTCGTGGTCACGGGTGCGCTCGCGCTCGCCGTCGCCTCGGCCGTCACGGTGGTGCGGCTCTCTCCCTGGACGCGGGCGATCGTCACCGCGCTCGCCGGTGCCGCCGCGGGCACGCTGGGTGCCTACGCGCTCCCGTCGGTCGCTCCGGTCGCGGGTGCGGTCCTCGGCCTCGCGGTCGGCGTGCTCATGGCCTCGTTGAGCACCCTGTTCCACCGCCTGCCCGCGCTCGGACGGCGCACCCCGGCGCTCGCCGCGGTCACGCTGCCGGTCACCGTCACCGGGCTCGTCGTGTACGTCGCCGGTCGGGTCCTGGTGGGCTGAGCCGTGCTCGTCCGGGTGCTCGTCGTCCTCGCGGTCCTCGCGGCAGCTGCCGTGCTGGGCCTGTGGTGGCGTGCGCGCAACGGACGGTTCACCGCGGTCGACCCGCAGGTGCTCGCCGCCGCGCACGTGACGCAGGCGCAGGCCGTCGAGCACGCCACGGCCACGACGGTCGCCCACGAGCGGCTCGCCCCGGCCGAGCTGGGCGTCGAGCTCGGCGCCCGGGCCACGTTCGTGCAGTTCTCGTCCGAGGTGTGCAGCCCGTGCCGGCGCACGCACCACGTGCTCACCGAGCTCGTCGCCGAGCACGACGACCTGGTGCACGTCGACCTGGACGTCACCGAGCACCTCGACCTCGTGCGCCGCTTCGGCGTGATGCGCACGCCCACGACGCTCGTGCTCGACGGCCATGGTGCCGTCGTCGGCCGCATGTCCGGCGGGAGCGACCGCCGGCACGCCCTCGCGGCGCTCGACGCCGTCCCTGCTGCGCCTGCTGTGGGCGGCGAGTGTCCGGACGGCTGTCCCGGCGGGGCCACCGCCCGCTGAGCCCACGGGTCGTCCCTCGACCCCTCCGGCCGGCGGCTGTGTCCCCGGCCCCCGCGGCCACGTCCGACGTGGTCGCGTCGCACACCCCCACCCGCGCACCCCCACCGGCGCAGCCCGGTGCCGCGCACCCCTCGCCACCCTGGAGAAGCCATGACCGACACCACCCCGCAGACCCCGCCCCGGGCCGGGGCCTCAACGTCCCGTCCGGCTGGGATCGATCCGCGCGGTCCGCGCGTGGGCGCCGCGATCACCGCCGTCCTGCTCGTCGTCGTCCTGCTGCTCGGCAGCGGGACCGCGGCGACCCTGCTGCTCACGCTCATCGCCGCGAGCTTCGCGCTCGGCGTCGCCCGCGGTGTGCAGGGCACCTGGCAGGGCAAGGTCTACGCGCGCCTCGTCCGTCCCCGTCTCGCACCGCCGACCGAGCTGGAGGACCCGCGACCGCCGCGGTTCGCCCAGCTCGTCGGGCTGCTGGTCACCGGCGTCGGCGTCGTCCTCGCCGTGCTGGTCTCGCCGGTGGCCGCGCCGATCGCCGCCGCGGTCGCGCTCGTCGCGGCGTTCCTCAACGCGGTGTTCGGGCTGTGCCTCGGCTGCGAGCTGTACCTGCTGGGCGTGCGGCTGCGCGCCCGGACCGCCCGCACCGCCTGACCGACGTCCCGGACCCCCGGACGTGCGGGTGCTGCGTCAGTAGACGAGCGCCTGCGCGTCCGGGGCCAGGCACTCCTCGACGAACACCGCCGCCCCGGCGATCCGCACCCCGGGCAGCAGGTCCTCGGCGGTGATGCCGCGCCGGACCGCGCACTGCGTGCAGACGGTGACCAGCCCGCCCTCGCGGACCACCTCGAGCAGCTCGCCCAGCGGGGTCGCGTGCTCCAGCTCGAGCTCGTCGGCGCGCCCGGGGAGACCGAACCACGCGGCCTCGCCGGTGAGCCACAGGCTGACGTCCGCACCGGCCACGACGGCGGCCGCGGCCACCGTCAGCGCCTGGTTCGCGGCCTCCGGACGGTCCAGGCCGGACGTGCTCTTGATCACCAGGGGTCGCATCGGCGTCGTCACCGGAACAGGGTAGGGCTCGGGCTCGTTACCATCAGCGCATGAGTGCGCTCGAGGGAGTGTTCATCGGCCTGCTGGTAGCGGCCACCCTGACGATCGGCTGGTTCGCCTGCCTGGTGGTCTATCGCCTGTACCGCGGCGGTCGATGAACGTCGGGCGCTGACGCGTCCGACGAACGGTGCCGGGTGGTGCGACCGCCCGGAGGGAAGGCTGGTCATGGCATTCGTGCTGCCCGAAGGGCTCGCCCCGGAGGTCTACCCGCTGGCATGGCTGGTCGGTCGGTGGAGCGGTCCGGGCGTGGTCGGCTACCCCGGCATCGACGAGACGGCCTTCGTCCAGGAGGTCGTCGTCGACCACGACGGCGGGCCTTACCTGTCGTACACGTCCACGATCCGGCTCGTCGTCGCGCCGGACGACGCGGCGGCCCTCGTCGACGAGCCGGGCGCTGCACCGGTCGACGGCGACGACGCCGAGGTTGACGCCGCACCCGGACCCGCCGAGGAGCACGCGCCCGTCTGGTCGACCGAGTCCGGCTACTGGCGTGTGCCGCCGGAGCGCCCGGACGGCCTGAGCGACGACCAGCACCCCGTCGAGCTGCTGCTGGCCGACCCGTCCGGGCACGTCGCGATCTACGTCGGCGCGGTCGGCAACGGTCGCATCGACCTGGTCTCCGACCTGATCGCCCGCACCGCCACCGGCGCCGAGGTCAGTGCCGCCACACGGCTCTACGGCCTCGTGCAGGGCGAGCTCATGTGGGCCCACGACATGGCCGCGTTCGGCAACCCCATGCAGTCCTACGCCTCCGCCCGGCTCGCCCGGGTGGAGGACGAGGCCTGACGTGGCCGTCGACGCCCCGACCGGGGCGCAGGGTCAGGACACCCCGACCGGGCCCGGCGTGCGCACCGAGCCGCCGCGGCACAGCAGCCCGTTGCTGCGTCGCCGCGGCGCCGTCGACGGTTCCGGGCCGGACGCGGGCGTCCCGTGGCACTACGGCGACCCGACGGCCGAGCAGCGGGCGCTGGCCCGCGGGGGAGCGGTCGTCGACCAGTCCCACCTGGGCGTGGTCACCGTCACCGGGCCCGACCGGCTGACCTGGCTGCACTCGATCACCTCGCAGGACGTGGCCGCGCTGCCGCCGCGCACCTCCACCGAGCTGCTGGTGCTCGACCCGAACGGCCACGTCGAGCACGCCGCCGGTGTCGTCGACGACGGGACCACCACCTGGCTGCTCACCGAGAGCCCGGTCGCCCTGAGCGCGTGGCTCGACCGCATGCGGTTCACGCTGCGCGTCGAGGTCGCCGACGCCACCGACGACTGGGCCGCGATCGGTGAGCCCGTCGACGCCGAGGGCACCGCGGACGAGCCGATGACCTGGCGCGACCCGTGGCCGCGGACGGCGCCCGGGGGCACCCGGTACGGGCCCGAGGACGACGCGCACCCCGGCGCCGACCGTGCGTGGCGGCTCGTGCTCGTGCCGCGGGCGTCGCTGGTCGACGCGGTCGCGCAGCGCGAGGCCACCGGGTGGTCGCTCGCGGGTACGTGGGCCACCGAGGCGGCCCGTGTCGAGGCCTGGCGGCCGCGGGCCTCGCACGAGGTCGACCACCGCACGATCCCGCACGAGCTGGACTGGCTGCGCACCGCGGTGCACCTGCACAAGGGCTGCTACCGCGGTCAGGAGACCGTGGCGCGGGTGCACAACCTGGGTCGCCCGCCGCGCCGGCTGGTCATGCTGCACCTGGACGGGTCGGGGCACCTGCTGCCCGAGGCCGGTGCCCCCGTGCGCCTGGTGGGCGACGGGCCACGCACCGGGGCGGACGCCGACGGGAAGGTCGTCGGGTACGTCACGAGCGTCGCGCGGCACCACGAGCTGGGGCCCGTCGCGCTCGCCGTCGTCAAGCGGTCCGTCCCCGGGGACGTCGAGCTCGTCGTCGACTCGCAGGCCGGTGCGGTCACCGCCGGCCAGGAGGTCGTCGTGCCCGCGGAGGGAGTGTCCGCCGACCGCCCTGCGGCGCGCGGTCCGCTCACCCGCGGGCTCGGCCAGCACCCGATGCTGTGAACCTCACGCTGACGGACTCGGCGCGGGTCGTCGCGGACGCGCGGGTCCGGCAGGGCTGGTCGCGCGTGCGCGCCGCGTGGTTCCCGATCCTGCAGGCGGCCGTCGCCGGGAGCATCGCGTTCGCGATCGCGCACACGCTCCTGGGGCACGCGTACCCGTTCTTCGCGCCCGTCAGCGCGTGGATCGCCCTGGGCTTCACCTCGGACCGCCCGCTGCGCAGGGTCGCCGAGCTGTCCGTCGGCGTGGCACTGGGCGTCGGGCTGGGTGACCTCGTGGTGCACGTCATCGGCTCGGGCTGGTGGCAGGTCGCCGTGGTGCTCTTCGCGTCGGCGGTGATCGCCCGGTTCATCGACCGCGGGGCGATGCTCACGACGCAGGCGGGCGTGCAGGCCATCGTCATCGTCGGGCTGCCGGCCCTCGGGGCCTCGGGCGGGCCGCTCGGGCGGTGGACCGACGCGCTCGTCGGTGGCGCCGTCGCGCTCGCGGTGGCGGTCCTGACGCCCAGCGACCCGCGGCGACGGGCCCGTGCGATGGCGCGGGTCGGCGTCGAGGAGCTGGCGGGGGTGCTGCGAATGCTCGCGCGCGGGCTCGTGGCGATGCGTCCGGCCGACGTGGAGGACGCGCTCGTGCGCGGGCGGGCGTCGCAGCCGGCCTTCGACGAGTGGCTCGACACGGCGACCGGGGCACGTGACCTGGCGCGCGTCTCGCCGGCTGCGCGGCGGTACCGGGACGAGCTCACCGCGCTGGTGCAGGCCGCGGTGCTCACCGACCGGGCGATGCGCAACGCGCGGGTGCTCACGCGCCGCGCGCTGCCGCTCGTGGAGGCGGGCACGCAGACCGCTCAGCAGCCCGCTCAGCAGCCCACTCCGCGGCCCACCGAGCGGCCCGACGGGTGCGACGAGCCCGGCGTGGCGCACGGCAGCGACGTGCCCGGTGGTGTCGAGGCGGACCGGGTCGAGCTGGGCAGCACCGAGCACGACCTGCGCGCCGTGGCCGCCGCCGTGGTGGACGTCGCCGCGGCGACCGACGACCTCGCCGGTGCGCTCGCGACCGGGCGGGCGCCCGACCGTGCGCGCTCTCGGCTGCTCGCGGCGGCCGGACGGCTCGACCCCTTCGTGCTGGCGCCGGACGACTGGCAGGTGCAGAGCCTGGTGCTGCTGCAGCGGTCCCTCGTCGTGGACCTGCTCGAGATCGCCGGGGTGTCCGCGCGTGAGGCGCGCGACGTGCTCCCGCCGCTGTAGCCCTCCGGAAGCCCGACGACCGGGTCGGCACCCGGTCAGGTGCCTGCCCCGGTCGACCCTCTGACCTGCGGCTGCTCGCAGACCGACCCGGTCGCAGGTCTGCCGGTGCGACGGGTCAGGCGGTACGGTCGCGGGGTGGAGGTCGCGGTCAGCGCGTTGCGCGCGGAGCTCAAGCAGTGGATCGAGGCCGCCAAGGCCGGTGAGGACGTCGTGATCACCGACCGAGGGGTGCCCGTGGCGCGCCTGAGCGGCATCGAGTCGGCCGACCTGCTGACGCGGTTGACCCGCGACGGCCTGCTCACCGCACCCGACGAGCCCCGTCCGCCCGCCGAACCGGAGCAGCACGGCGCGCAGGGCGCCCACGGTCCGGGGGCCCGGCAGCCGAACGCGGTGTCCGGGCTCGTCCGCCGCCTGCGCCGCTGACGCCGATGGCCATCGTCTACCTCGACACGAGCGCGCTGCTCAAGCTGTGCGTGACCGAGCCCGGCACCGACCTGAGCGCCGCCCTGTGGGACGGTGCCGACCTGGTGGCCACGTCCCGGCTGGCCGACAGCGAGGTGCGGGCCACCCTGGCCTCCGCCCGTCGCAGCGGTGCGCTGGAGCCCGAGGCTGCTCGGCGGGCCCTGGCCGCGTGGGAGCGGTTGTGGGCGGGCCTGCACGTCGTGGAGCTGCACCGGGGCATCAGTGCGAGCGCGGCCGTGCTCGTGGGTCGGCACCCGCTGCGCTCGGGGGACGCGTTGCACCTGGCCAGCGCGCTGACGCTGCGGTCGCCGGACCTCGTGGTGGCCGTGTGGGACGAGCGGCTGGCAGCGGCGGCGCGGGCCGAGGGGCTGCACGTCGTTCCCTGACGGCCCCGATCGCCGCCCGGGTGATCGTGGCGCGGGTGACGCGTGTGCGCAGGGTCGTCTCGTAGGCTCGGCCCGTGATCGCCAACCTGCAGATCCTCATGTTCCTGGCCTTCTACCTGGTGATCTTCGGCCTGTCCCTGTGGGCGCTCGTCGATCTGGCCACGCGGCCGTCGCGCGCGTTCGTCGACGGCGGCAAGCGCACCAAGCAGTTCTGGGGGCTGATCCTCGGACCGGCAGCGGCGATCGCGTTCATGGCGATCCCGGCACCGCTCGGCCTCGGGTTCCTCTCGTTCCTCGCGCTGGGCAGCGCGGTCGCGTCGATCGTCTACCTGGTCGACGTGCGCCCGGCGATCGCCCCGTACTCGCGCAAGAAGGGCCCCCGCGGCCCGTCGTCGCGCGGCGGGTGGTGAGGGTGCGGGCCGAGGAGCTCGCTGCCTCGGACGTCGGGAGTCGTGCGGTCCCGCTCGCCCGGGTGGTCCGCGGCGGGGTCGTGGAGTCGGTGCACGCGGGCCACGTGGTGGTGCTGGCGCCCGACGGGTCGGTGCGGTTCGCGCTGGGCGACCCGGACGTGACGATCTGGGCGCGCTCGTCGCTCAAGCCGTTGCAGGCGGTGGCGATGCTGCGCAGCGGGCTCGACGTGGCCGGTGAACGGCTCGCCCTGGTGTGCGCGAGCCACAACGCCGAGGACGGGCACCTCGAGGTCGTGCGGCAGCTCCTCGCCGACGCCGGACTGGCGGAGGACGCGCTGCAGAACACCCCGGACTGGCCGCTGGACGCGGACGCGGCCTGGCAGCGTCGGGCCGACGGGTACGGGCGGGCGTCGCTCACGCAGAACTGCTCGGGCAAGCACGCCGGCATGGTCGCCACGTGCGTCGCCGCGGGCTGGCCGACGGCGACCTACCTCGAGCCGTCGCACCCGTTGCAGGTGGCCGTGCGCGGCACGATCGCCGAGCTGACGGGCGCGCCCGTCGAGCACGTGACGGTCGACGGGTGCGGTGCGCCGCTGTTCTCGACGACGCTCGCCGGGCTGGCGCGGGCGTTCGGCGCGCTCGCGGGTGCGGGTGCCTCGGGAGATCTCGGACCGCAGGGTCGGGTCGCGCGCGCCATGGCGCAGCACCCGTGGTGCGTGGCGGGCACGGGCCGCGACGCGACCGCGTTCATGCAGGCGGTGCCGGGCCTGGTGGCCAAGGACGGCGCGGACGGCGTGTACGCGGCAGGGCTGCCCGACGGGTCGGCTGTGGCGTTCAAGGTCGCCGACGGGTCCGCCCGGCCGCGGCCCGTCGTGCTCGCGGCGGCGCTCATGGCGGCGGGTGTCGACCCGGCGCTCGTCGGCACGGTCGGACGAGTACCCGTGCTCGGGCACGGGGAGCCGGTCGGTGACGTGGTCGCGACGTTCGGCCCTGGGGCTGCGGTCCCGGATCAGGCGGGCGGGCCCGACCGGAGCCGTCCGTGAGGGCGGTCGTCCAGCGCGTCACGCGGGCCTCGGTGCGGGTCGACGGTGAGGTGGTCGGTGCGATCGACCGTCCCGGGCTGGTCGCACTCGTCGGTGTGACCCCGGGGGACGGGCCCGCGCAGGTCGAGCTGATCGCGCGCAAGATCGCCGAGCTGCGGATCCTGCGCGACGAGCGGTGCGCGGTCGAGGTGGGGGCGCCGGTGCTGGTGGTCAGCCAGTTCACGCTCTACGCCGACACGCGCAAGGGTCGGCGTCCGACGTGGAACGCGGCGGCGCCCGGGTCGGTGGCCGAACCGCTGGTCGAGCAGGTCGTGGCGGCGTTGCGGGCCCGGGGTCTGGAGGTCCCGACGGGGCGGTTCGGGGCCGACATGGCGGTCGAGCTGGTCAACGACGGACCCGTGACGATCCTGCTGGAGTCGGTCCCGGGCTCCTGATCGCAGCCCCGGAGACCGGTACGGCCGGGTGCCCGATCAGCCCAGCGTCGTCAGCCAGTCGCGGACGGCTGCCGCGACGGCCGCGTCGCCGTCGGGCTGGTGCCCACCGGGGACGAGCACGGTGGTGAGCGGGCCGCCGAGCGTGCCCAGGTGCAGGGCGAGCTCCTCGGGGGTGCCGAACGGGTCGTGCTCCCCGGACACCGCGAGCACGGGGACGTGCACCTCCGGGAGGTGGGCGACCCGCAGGGTGCCGGGCTTGCCCGGCGGGTGCAGCGGGTACGACAGCAGCACCAGGCCGGCCGCGGGCAGCCCCTCGGCGACGGCCATCGAGCACATGCGGCCGCCGTACGAGCGACCGCCCAGCACGAGGCGGTCGGTGCCGACACCGAGCTCCTCGGCGAACGCCTCGGCCTCCGCGCAGACGTGGGCGACGGCCACGGGTGCGCGGTCGGGCAGCCGACGCCCGGCGGTCCGGTACGGGAAGTCGACGCGACGCACGGGCAGCGGCGCCACCGCGTGCTCGACGGCCAGCAGCGTGCGGTGCTCGCGGTCCGCGCCGGCACCGGGCGTGAGCAGCAGGCCGGCCACGCGGGGGACGGGTCCGACGGAGGCGTGCGCGCTGGTCACGGGCCCACGGTAGCCGTCGGACGTGCGCCGGTGCCCGTGGATGCTTCGCCGGTCGGGGACGCGAGAGGGCCCCTCGGAGTAAGCGTCCGAGGGGCCCTCCCGTGACCGCAGGTCCCGAGCCACCGGTGGACGGCGGGGCGGACGCCGCGATGACGGTGCGGCTGCGTCCCGGCACCCGGTTCGCCGGCTGACCGGCTCTCCATGGGCGGGGCGACTGCGGTCCGGCGTCGCGGCTCCGGTGCCCCCTGCGTCGTCATCCGCAGTCCGCCAGGTCTCCCTGCCGGGTGGTCTCCCGTTCTCCGCTCGGCCCGGCCACGGTTACCCGGCCGCCCGGCGGTGCATGCCCCCCGGGGGGGTGCTGCCGCTCTCTGCCCGGGCCGTCGTGGCCGTCGAGAGATGTCTAGTCCTGGCCCCGGGTGCCCGCAAGCGCTCTGACCAGGAACTTTTGTCCACCGGTCGGTGCACATGTTCGTCCACAGGTCGACCTGCATGAACACGCGGCAAACACAGGCCTGTGGATGAGTTCTGTGGACACACACCCGGCGTTCACCCGGAAGGACGCGTCTGCTCGATACCCTTCGGACCAGGTCGAGGCCCCCCGGAGTAAGCGTCCGAGGGGCCTCTCCTCGTCCCTCGCCGGCTGGCTCCCCGCCTGTCGTCCCGCTCTCGCGCCGGATCGCCCGCCGGAGGGCCTGAGACCTTCGTCGGGTGGTGCTCAGCGCGCCGCGCGCGAGGATGGCCCCCATGCGGATCGAAGCCGTCCAGGGGGACATCACCGAGCAGGACGTCGACGTCGTGGTCAACGCGGCCAACCTCACGCTCCTCGGCGGTGGCGGGGTCGACGGGGCCATCCACGCGGCGGCGGGGCCGAAGCTGCTCGAGGCGTGCCAGGCCCTGCGCGCCCAGGAGCGGTTCGCCGACGGCCTGACGGTCGGCGACGCGGTCGCCACGCCGGGCTTCGACCTGCAGGCCCGGTGGGTCGTGCACACCGTGGGCCCGAACCGGCACGCGGGGCAGGTGAGCACGACCGCGCTCGCCTCGTGCTTCGGACGGTCGCTGGAGATCGCCGTCGAGCTCGGCGCGCGCAGCATCGCGTTCCCGGCCGTCGGTGCCGGGGCGTACGGCTGGGACGTCGCCGACGTGGCGGGCGTCGCGGCCGGTGTCGTGAAGGGGTGGGCGGCCTGCGCGCAGAACGGCGTGCTGGAGGGCCAGACCCAGCCGTCGGGGCTCGAGCTCGTGCGGTTCGTGCTCTCCGGGCCGGCCGCGCTCGCGGCCTTCGAGCGGGCGCTCGCCTGATCGTCGGGGGAGGGGCGGGGGCGGCGTGCGTGTCGGCCCGGACGCGTCACCTCGAGCCGTGCGGCGGACGTCCCCTTGAACCTGGACGCATGTCACGGACAGGATGCGCGGCATGTCCGCACCGACGCCGCCCCGTGACTCCTCCGACGATGCCGGGACGCCCCGCCGGATCCCCGACGTGATCGAGACCCTGACGCCCGGTGATGTCCCGGCGGCGGCGCGGGTGCTGGCCGACGCGCTCGCCGAGGACCCCGGGTACACGTACCTGTTCCCGTCGGCCGCGCGCCGGGCACGCGAGCTGGACGCGCTGTACCGGATGACCCTGTCGGACGCCGTGCGTCACGGCACGGTGTTCGCGACCCGGCACGCCGGGGACGTGACCGGGGTCGTGGCCGTGTACCCGCCGGGGGCGTACCCGATGGACGCGCGGCGCTGGTGGCGGCAGTCGTGGCGTCTGGTGCGGCTGGCGCTGCACGCCCGCGAGCACAGCCGGGCGCTGGCCCGGTTCGGGGACCTGACCTCGGAGGGCGTGCCGGGTGACGCCTGGTACGTCGAGGCCGTGGGCGTCCGGCCGGACCTGCAGCGTCAGGGTCGCGGCAAGGCGTTGTTCGAGGCGGTCCACGGCACGATCGACGGTTCGGGCGCCGCGGCGTACCTGGAGACGACGAAGCCGGAGAACGTCGGCTACTACCGGGCGCTCGGCTACGACCCCGTGCGCGACCGGGTGCCGCTGGCGGCCGGCGAGGGTCCGTGGATCGTGCCGATGCAGCGGGCCTGAGGCGCCCGGCAGGGTGACGGCGAGGTGCGGGCCGTTACCGCTGCGTAAACACTGCGCCCGGGCCCTGGTGCGACGCCGGTCACAGTGGCACTCTCACCGAGTGGGTCAGTTGACCCACTTCTGACCGCCCGCCCCGCCACCCGCAGCCCGGAGCCCCTCATCGACGCGAACCCGCCCGCGAGCCCGTCCCGCCGCCCCGCCGCGGTCATTACCGGGGCGAGCGCCGGCTTCGGCGTGGAGTTCGCCCGCCGGTTCGCCGCGCGCGGGCACGACGTGGTGCTCGTCGCCCGTCGCCGTGAGCCCATGCAGCGGCTCGCCGACGAGCTGACGGCCGAGCACGGGGTGTCCGCGCACGTCGTCCCGCTCGACCTCACGCAGGCCGACGCGGGCGACCGGCTGCTCGCCGAGGTCGTCGCGCTCGACGTGGACGTGCGCGCCCTGGTCAACAACGCCGGCTTCGGCACCTACGGGGCGTTCGCCGAGGCCGACCAGGCGCGCATCGCCCAGGAGATCGCCCTCAACGTGACCGCGGTGACGCTGCTCTCGCGGCTGTTCCTGCCCGGTCTGCTCGCGGCCGGGGACGGCGTCCTCGTGAACGTGGCCAGCACGGCCGCCTACCAGCCGGGGCCGTACCTGGCCGTGTACGCGGCGACCAAGGCGTACGTCCGCTCGCTCACCGAGGCCATCTGGCAGGAGACGCGCGGCACCGGGCTCAAGGTGCTCGCGCTGGCCCCCGGGCCCACCGAGACCGAGTTCTTCGAGGCGGCGGGGTCCGAGAAGTTCAAGGTCGGGCAGATGCTCTCGGTCCCGGCCGTGGTCGACGTGGCCTTCCGCGCGCTCGACCGGCGCGACACCCCGCCGTCGGTGGTCGCCGGGCATCGGAACAAGGTCACGGCCGTCGCGGCGGGTCTCATGCCGCGCCGGTTCACGCTCGCCGTCGCCGGTCGGCTCACGGGGGAGTGAGCCGATGACCCGCATGCCCGTCGCCGAGCGCCGCCGCGCGCTGGTCGACGCCGCCGTGCGGGTCATCGCCCGCGAAGGCGTCGCCGGGGCCACGACCCGGGCCGTCGTCGCCGAGGCGGGCATGAAGCTGGCGAGCCTGCACTACGCGTTCGCCTCCCGCGAGGAGCTGCTCGAGGCCGTGATCGCCGACGTCACCGAGCAGGAGCGGCGCGCCGCCGAGGACGGGCTGCTGCCGCTCGGCGAGCCGGCCGACCCGGCACCGACCATGGCCGAGGTCGTGCGGGCAGGGCTCGACCGGTTCGTCGACCTGCTCGTCGAGGACCCGCTGCGCGAGCGCGCGCTGCTCGAGCTCACGCTGTACGCGCTGCGCACCCCCGGTCAGGAGGCCGCGCTCGCCACGCAGTACGCGATCTACCACCGGTCGGCCGCCGCCACGCTCGAGACGGCCGCCCGGGCCACCCGGTCACGATGGCTCGTGCCGCTGCCCGACGCCGCCCGGCTGCTCGTCACGCTCACCGACGGGCTGACCACCACCTGGCTGGCCGACCGGGACACGGCCGCGGCGCGCGCCACGGTGGCCTTCGCCGCCCGGGCGCTGGCCGCGCTCGCCGTCCCGCTCGACCCCAGCACCTCACCGGCGCCCGGCGCCGGGACCCACGAGCCCGAGCACGAGGAGCACCGCGCATGCTGACCGAGACCGAACCGCGCGCCGCGGCGTACGTGAACCTGCACGCCGTGCTCGGGGCGATCCCCGAGCTGTGCCGCCGGGTGCCCGAGGCGCGCGACATCCTCGCGCGCGACCCCCGGCCGGTGTCGATCGCGTTCGTCGTGCGCGGCGGACCGCGCGGCGTGCTGGCGTTCCGGGACGGTGAGGTGCGGCTCGTGCCGGACCGGGCCACCGGCACGGTCGTCATGCCGTTCACCGGGCCGGCAGCGTTCAACAAGGTCGTCGACGGGACGGCCCAGCCGATCCCCGTCAGCGGGTTCCACCGGATCCGCTTCCTCACCGGCGTGTTCGCCCCGCTGACCGAGCTGCTCGCGCGCTACCTCAAGCCAGGCGAGGACGACCTGGTCGACGAGCGCTTCCGTGAGGCCAGCACGGCGCTCACGCTGCACGTCGCGACGGCCGCCGTCGCGCAGCTGGCGAACGAGGACCGTCAGGGGCGGTTCAGCGCGCACCTCATCCCCGACGGGGACGTGGCGCTGGAGGTCACCGGGTCGTTCGCGTACACGCTGCGGGTGCTCGAGCACCGGATGACGTTCCTGCCCGAGGCGTCCCCGCACCCGCGGGCCGCCATGACGTTCGCCGACCTCGACGTCGCCGGCCGCCTGCTGTCCGGTCAGGCCAGTGCGATGGCCTGCATCTGCGACGGCACCATCGCGATGCGCGGAACCGTCTCGATGGTCGACAACGTCAACCGCATCCTCGACCGCGTCGGCCAGTACCTCGGAGAGTGAGCAGCCCCATGACCGCGACCACCGTCACCCCGCCGTACACGTACACCAAGAGCCGCGAGGCGTTCGACCGGGCGTTCCGCGTCATCCCGTCGGGCATCTACGGCCACCAGGGACCGTCGGAAGGCTGCTACATCCCGCAGACGGCCTTCCCGCTGTTCTCCTCGCGCGCGCAGGGGACCCGGTTCTGGGACCTCGACGACAACGAGTACATCGACTACATGTGCGGCTACGGGCCCAACGTGCTCGGCTACCGCGACCCCGACGTCGACGCCGCCGCGCAGGCGCAGGCGAAGATCGAGGACGTCGTCACGATCCCGTCGGCCGTGATGGTCGACTTCGCCGAGCTGCTGGTGGACACCGTGGCGAGCGCCGACTGGGCGTTCTTCGCCAAGAACGGCGGCGACACCACCACGCTGGCCGTGCTCACCGCCCGGGCGGCGACCCGGCGCAAGAAGATCGTCTTCTTCGACGGGTTCTACCACGGGGTCGCGCCGTGGACGCAGAAGCTCGACTACCCCGGGATCCTCGAGGAGGACGTCGCGCACAACCTGTACGCGCCGTGGAACGACCTCGCGGCGCTCGAGCGGCTGTTCTCCGAGCACCGCGGCCAGATCGCCGGGCTCATCGCACAGCCGTACATGCACGGCAACTTCGTCGACAACCAGCTGCCCGCAGAGGGCTACTGGGCGGGCGTGCGCAAGCTGTGCGACGACCACGGCGTCGTGCTGATCGTCGACGACGTGCGGGCCGGATTCCGGCTCGACCTGGCCGGCTCGGACCACTACTTCGGGTTCGAGGCCGACCTCATCTGCTTCTGCAAGGCCCTCGCCAACGGCTACAACGTCTCGGCGCTGTGCGGCAAGGAGTCGCTCAAGGACGTCGTCTCGAGCCTGTCGTACACCGGCTCGTACTGGATGAGCGCGGTGCCGTTCGCGGCCGGGATCGCCTCGATCACCAAGCTCAAGCAGCTCGACGGGCCGGCGCTGTTCGAGCGGCTCGGCACCGAGCTGACCACCGGGCTCGTCTCGGCGGCCTCCGACCACGGGCTGCACCTGGTCGCCTCCGGGGCACCCGCGCTGTTCTACCTGCGCCTGGCCGACGACGACTCGCTCATGCTGCACCAGGAGTGGGTCGCCGAGTGCGTGCAGCGCGGGGTGTTCCTGACCTCGCACCACAACCACTTCATCAACGCCTCGCTGACCTCGGCGGACATCGCCCGGACCGTCGAGGTCGCCCACGAGGCGTTCGGGATCGTCAAGGCCCGGCACCCCGAGCTCGGCTGACGGTCGCCCCGCACCGCTGCCCGCCCAGCACCGCAGAACGACCCGCACCGCAGAACGACCCCTCCGCCCGGCCCGACGGCGCGCCGGCTCCCCACCGAAGGAGCGCGCCATGACCAGCACGGACGCACCGCTCGACCCGGCCCCGACGGGCCCGAACCCCGGGGGCCCGAACCTCACGGGTCGGGTCCCGACGGGTCCGCTGGACGCCCGCCGGGCCCGCATCGCGGTCGGTGCCGCGTACGCCGCCCAGGGATTCGGCTACGCGACGGTCGTCACCGCCCTGCCCGCCCTCAAGGACCGGCAGGGCATCGACGACACCCAGGTCTCCCTGCTCGTCCTGCTCGTCTGCCTGGCGGCGGCGGGCGGGTCGGTGCTCGCCGAGCGGCTCGCGACCCGTCGGGGGAGCCGGACGGCCGTCGTGCTCGGGCTGGCGGCGCAGGCGGTGGCCGTGCTGCTCGTCGCGGTCAGCGCGGCACCGGCCGTGCTCGTCGGCGGGTTCGCGGTGTACGGGGTCGGGCTCGGCATGGTGGACGCGGCCGCGGGCATCCAGGGGGTGCTCGTGCAGCACCGGCTCGGCCGGTCGGTGATGTCCTCGTTCTTCGCGAGCTACACGGCTGCGGCGATCGTCGCGGCGCTCGCGATGTCGGCGCTCGCGGGCGGCTCGTCGGCGGCGACGTGGGCGCTCGCGGCGGCCGGTGTGGTGCTCGCCGGGGTGTCGATCGGCAGCAGGGGGTCGCTGGTCGCGCCGGCGCCGGACGAGCCGGAGGTGCCGGGCGGTGACCCGGCGCTCGGTGACGGGGCGGTCGGTGACGGGGTGCTCGGTGACGGTGCGGTCCGAGAGGCAGCGCCGCGCACGCCGTTGCCGCGTCGCGGCATCTGGGTGTTCGGCGGCGTGGTGCTGGTCGCGTTCGTCGCGGACTCGGCGGTGAGCACGTGGAGCTCGATCTACCTCGACGACGTGCTGCGGGCCTCGGCGGCCGTGGTGCCGCTCGGGTACGCGGCGTACCAGGCGGCGATCCTGGCCACCCGGCTCGTCGGTGACCGATGGGTGCACCGGTCCGGGCGGGTGCGGGTCGCGGCGGTCGCGGCCGTGGTCGGTGCGGTCGGCTTCCTGCCGGTCGCGCTGGTGCCGCTGCCCGCGGTCGCGATCGTCGGGTTCGCGCTGGTCGGCGTGGGGGTGGGGGCGCTGGTGCCGCTCGCGTTCTCGGCCGCGGGGGAGCTGGCGCCGGACCGGGTCGACGAGGTCGTCGCACGGGTCAACCTGTTCAACTACGCCGGTGCGGTGCTCGGGGCGGTCGTCGTCGGTCTGCTGTCGGACGGGACGGGCCTGGCGGTGGCCTTCCTGCTGCCGTTCGTGCTGATGGCGCCGGTGGCCGGGCACGCGCGCCGGTTCGCACCCGTGGCGGCCGCCGTGCCGGTCCCCGCGCTCACCCCGGACCCGGAGCCGCGGGTCGGGCCCGTGCCGGTCCGCTCAGGCGAGCTCGCCGAGTAGCCGCTCGACGAGGGCGGGCAGCGCCTGCTCGATGGGCTCGCGCACGATCTCCTCGGCGAGCCGGTCGTACGGTGTCGGGTCGGCGTTGACGACCACGAGCCGGGTCCCGTGCTCGACGGCGATGGCCGCCAGGCTGGCGACGGGCTGCACGGTGAGCGTGGTGCCGATCGCCAGCAGCACGTCGGCGTCGGTCACGGAGGCCACGGCCCGTTCGACGGCCAGGTCGTCGAGCCGTTCGCCGAAGTAGACGACGTCCGGCTTGAGCACGCCGCCGCACGTGCAGTGCGGGTCGGGTTCGTGCGGCAGGCGGGCGAGCACGTCGGGTGTCGCGGACCGGGCGCCGCAGCGCAGGCACGAGGTCGTGGCGAGCGTGCCGTGCAGCTCGACGACGCGGTCGGCGGCGGACCCCGCGCGCTGGTGCAGGCCGTCGAAGTTCTGCGTGAGCACCGCGCCGAGCGCGCCGGCCTCCTCGAGGGCGACGAGCGCGCGGTGCGCGGGTCCGGGGTGCGCGTGCCACACGGGGCTGTCGGCCCAGGCGGCCCAGCCGCGTCGGCGCACGTCGGCGTCGGCCATGTACGGCCCGATCTCGAGCAGGGCGGCCTGCTCGGGGTGCAGGGTCCAGGTGCCTTGCGGTCCGCGGAAGTCGGGGATGCCCGAGCCGGTGGAGATGCCCGCGCCGGTCAGCGCGGTGACGGTCAGGGTCGGGTGGTCGTGGTGCGGCACGGGATCAGTGTGCGACCGCCCGCACGTGCGGACGCAACGCGGCGACGGCGCGGTCGACGTCGTCCTCGTCGTTCCAGACGTGGAACGCGAGCCGGACGCCGCCCCCGCGTCCGGCGACCCGGCACCCGGCGGCCTCGAGGGCGCACCGGGCGGTGCCGACCTCGTCGTCGGGCAGGGAGACGATCGCGCTGCCGCGCGGGGCGAGGTCGAGGTCGGTGAGCAGGCGGTCGGCGAGGCCGACGTCGTGCCGTCGCACGTTCTCGATGTCGGCCGCGGCGAACGTCTCGAGCGCGGGCGCGGCGCCGGCCCAGGCGGGCCAGGCGGGGGAGACGTCCAGGCGGCGGGCGTCGTCGGCGAGGCGCATGTGCGGGCCGTAGGCCGACTGCCAGATGTCGTGCCCGGCGTACCAGCCGGCGTGCAGGGGTCGTAGCCGGGCCAGTGCGGTGGGGCGCGCGGTGAGGAAGGCGACGCCGCGCGGCGCGGTGAGCCACTTGTAGGTGGAGGTCACGGTGACGTCGAACGCCGAGGCGTCCACGGGGAGCCACCCGGCGGACTGGGTGAGGTCGCACACGGTGAGGGCGCCGACCCGGGCCGCGGCCTCGCCGATGGCGGCGGCGTCGGCGAGGCGCCCGTCGCGCGACTGGGCGAGGGAGAACGCCACGGCGCTCGTGCGGGGCCCGATCGCGTCGGCGAGCTGCTCGACGGGCACGTGCCGGACGGTCACGCCCCGGTCGGCGTGCGTGAGGAACGGGAAGACGACGGACGTGAAGTCGCCGTGCGCCACGACGACCTCGGCGCCGTCGGGCAGGGCGGCGGCGACGAGCCCGACGAGCACCGAGGCCTGCGAGCCGATGGCCACGTCGGAGACGTCGACGCCGACGATGCGCGCGAACGCGCTGCGGGAACGGACCACGTCGTCGTCGCAGACGGCCAGGTCGAGCCGGCCCGCCTGCCAGGCGTCGACGTGGTCGTGCAGCGCCCGGGTGGTCGCCCGCAGGGGCAGGCCGGCGGTCGCGGCGTCGAGGTGACCGGGTACGGGGGCGAACAGCTCGCGCAGGTCGGCGGCGGTCAGGAGCGACGCGGCGGTGGTCGTCATACGTCGATCGTGGCGCTCCGGGATGCATCACACAACGACAGAGATCGGAGGCGAGCCATCACAGAGTGTGATGGGCGAGTAGCGTCCTCACGTGACCACCCCCGTCCTGGACGACCTGTCGACCGTCGACCCCGCACCGACCGGGCGGCTCGACGTCGCCGCGCTGCGCATGCTGCGGGCCATCGACGACGCCGGGACCATCACGGGCGCGGCGACGCTGCTCGGGCTCAGCCAACCGGCCGTGTCCCAGCACGTGCGCCGGCTCGAACGTCGGCTCGGCACCGCCCTGCTGGACCGCAGCGGTCGCAGCGTGCGGCTCACCGAGGCCGGCGCGGTGCTCGCCCGGCACGGGTCGACCGTCACCGCCGCGCTGCGTGCCGCCGAGGCGGAGGTCGCCTCGCTGACGGGTCTGCGCGCGGGACGGGTCCGGCTCGTGGGGTTCCCGTCCGCGGCGGCGAGCCTCGTCCCGCGGGCCCTGGCCGCCCTGCGGCAGGAGCACCCCGGTCTGACCGTCGCGCTCGACGAGGCCGAGCCGCCGCAGTCGCTGCAGCTGCTGCGCTCGGGCAGGTGCGACCTCGCGCTGACCTTCGAGTACCCGGGCGTCGACCGCGACCCCGCGCAGGACGACCGGGCCGGTCTGGTCAGCACCCGGCTGCTCGACGACCCCACGTACGTCGCCCTGCCCGCCGCGCACCCGGCCGCCGCGACCCCGTCGCTCGATCTGGCGGACCTGGCCGACGAACGGTGGATCGCCGGCTGCCCGCGCTGCCGCGGGCACCTGTTCGCCGACGCCGCCGGCCGCGGGTTCGTGCCCACGGTCGAGCACGCCACGGACCACTACATGGCGGTGCTCGCCCTCGTCGGGTCCGGCCTCGGTGTCGCGCTGCTGCCCGGGCTGGTGCGGCCGACCGCCGACCGTGACCCGGGGGTGGTGCTCCGGTCGGCACGCGGTCTCACCGGGCGGACCGTGCACGCCGTGACGACGCCCGACCTGCTGCGCGTCCCGGCGGTCGCCGCGACCCTCGCTGCACTGGTCGCCGCGACGTCCTGACGGGACGTGACGGAACAGACACCCCACCTGGTGAAACGCCCGTACCAGGCGTGTGAAGGTGGTCGTACGGCTCATGGTCCCGGCGCCCCGCGCGTCACGGTCACCAGGCTGAGGCGTCCCCCGCCCCGCGAGCCGACACACCAGCACCACAACCAGAGGAATACCCGTGCGCTACCCCGTCCTTGTCTCCGCGATCGCCGTGCCCACCCTGCTCGGCCTGCTCGCCGCCTGCTCCAGCGGAGCGGAGGCGACCGACTCCACCAGCACCTCGGCCGCCTCGACCGGCTCCTCGGCCAGCGCCTCGGCCACCGCCGACGCCGCCGAGTTCACCTACGAGGGCGAGACCGGCCCGGAGGCCTGGGCCGACCTGAGCCCCGACTACGCCACGTGCGCCGACGCGAGCTCCCAGTCGCCCGTCGACCTGACCGGCGCGAGCGACGTCGCGGTCGCCGACCCCGATCTCAGCTACGTCTCGGGGCTCGCGGAGCTGACGAACACCGGGCACAGCGTGCAGATCTCCCCGCACTCGGGCTCGACGCTCACGATCGACGGCAAGGTCTCCGCCCTGGCGCAGATCCACCTGCACGAGCCGTCCGAGCACACGGTCGACGGTGTGAAGTACGACGCCGAGCTGCACTTCGTGCACAAGGACGGGGCGGGTGCCATCACCGTCATGGCCGTGCTGCTCACCGTGGGCGACGAGAACGCGGCGCTGCAGTCGTACCTGACCTCGCTGCCCACCGAGGTCGACGGCACGACGATGATCGACGACTTCGACCCCGCGGCGCTGCTGCCCGACTCCCTCGCCTCGTTCCGCTACACCGGCTCGCTCACGACCCCGCCGTGCACCGAGGGCGTCTCGTGGGTCGTGCTGGAGGAGCCCGTCGAGGTCTCGGCCGCGCAGCTCGCGGCGTTCCGCGCGGTCATCCCCGAGAACGACCGCCCGGTGCAGCCCCTCGGCGAGCGCGAGCTCCTGCTCGACGGCGCCGACGACTGAGCACCCCCGCACCTCGCGGCTGAGTGCCCCGGCGACCCCGGGCCCTGAGCAGGCGAGAACGACGACGGCGGACCGCCCCACAGGGTGGTCCGCCGTCCGTCTTTCCCGGTGGGCCCGCTGGTCGGGGTCGGCGCTTCCCCGGGCGGGCCCACCCCGGCGCTCCTACGCTCGGCTCACACCCGCCATCGCGCAGAGGAGCCGACCATGACGTCGACCAGTACACCCGCGACGCTGCGCGTCCTCGCCGGGGCGGCCGAGCAGCTGCCGTTCCACGACACGCAGGACCTGGAGGACGCGACTCGCGGCCTCGTCGCGCGCAGCACGCAACGCCAGGTGCGCGCCGACGACGGTCGGGTCGTGTGGGACCTCGACGCGTACACGTTCCTCGAGCAGGACGTCCCGCCGACCGCGCACCCGAGCCTGTGGCGGCAGAGCCGGCTGAACGCGATCGACGGGCTGTTCGAGGTCGTCCCCGGGCTCTACCAGCTGCGCGGCTTCGACCTGTCGGTCATGACCGTCATCGAGACCGACGGCGGCGTCGTCGTGGTCGACCCGCTGATCAGCAAGGAGACGGCCGCCGCCGCGTTCGCCCTCTACCGCGAGCACCGCGGCGACCGGCCCGTGCGGGCCGTCATCTACACGCACTCGCACATCGACCACTTCGGCGGGGTCAAGGGTGTCGTCTCGCAGGACCTCGTCGACGCCGGCCGCACCGACGTGATCGCGCCCGCCGGGTTCCTGCAGCACGCGGTCGCCGAGAACGTCTTCACCGGCACCGCGATGGGTCGACGTGCCGGCTACATGTACGGCGCCGCACTCGACCGCGGGCCCGCCGGGCAGATCGGCGCCGGCCTCGGCCAGACCACGTCCACCGGCGAACCGACCCTCATCGTGCCGACCGTCGACGTCGTCGGCACCGGCCAGGAGCTGACGGTCGACGGGCTCCGGATCGTCTTCCAGGTGACCCCCGGCACCGAGGCGCCCGCCGAGATGAACTTCTACCTGCCCGACCTGCACGCGCTGTGCACCGCCGAGAACGCCACCCACACGCTGCACAACATCCTGACCCTGCGCGGAGCCGTCGTGCGTGACGCGCACGCCTGGGCGCACTACCTCACCGAGACGATCGCGCTGTGGGGCGACGACCTCGACGTCGTCCTCGCCTCCCACCACTGGCCCACCTGGGGTCGCGAGCGCGCCGTCGACTACCTCGCCACCCAGCGCGACCTCTACCTGTACCTGCACGACCAGACCGTCCGGATGATCAACCAGGGGTACGTCGGCTCGGAGATCGCCGAGCTGCTCACCCTGCCGCCCGGCCTGGAGAACGCCTGGCACGCCCGCGGCTACTACGGGTCCGTCAGCCACAACGTCAAAGCGATCTACCAGCGCTACATGGGCTGGTACGAGGGCAACCCCGCCCGCCTCTGGAAGCACCCCCCGCAGGAAGCCGGTCGCCGCTACGTGCGGGCCATGGGCGGCGCCGACGCCGCCGTCGCCGTCGCGCAGCAGGCCTACGACGACGGCGACTACCGCTGGGCCGCCGAGGTCCTCGACCACGTCATCTTCTCCGGCGCCGACCACCCCGGTTCCCGCGCCCTGCAGGCCGACACCCTCGACCAGCTCGGCTTCGCCACCGAGAACGGCACCTGGCGCTCCGCCTACCTGGCCGGCGCCACCGAGCTGCGCCACGGCTCCTTCGGCACCCCCGCCAACCCCAACGCCCCCGACCTGCTGCGCGCCCTCACCGTCACCCAGCTGTTCGACTCCCTCGCCGTGCGCATCGACGGCCCCGCCAGCGCCGACGCGTGCCTGCGCCTGTGCTGGGCCGTCACCGGCGATGCCACCTACCTCACCGAGCTGCGCAACGGCGCCCTGCACCACCTCACCGTCCCCGCACCCCCGCCCGACGTCACGACCTTCCGGCTCACCCGGCTCGTCCTCGTCGACCTGATGACCGGCGCCCTCCCGCTGGCCGACGCGCTCGCGGACGGCACCGTGACCGTCGACGGCGACCCGGGCGAGCTGGCCACGCTCGTCGGGTTCCTCGCGCCGGTCGACCCGGGGTTCGCCATCGTCACGCCGTGACGGCATGCCTCGGGAACCCGCGACCGCCGGGTGCCGCCCTCCGACCGACGACGCGGTGCTCCAACCTCGCCGGGTGACATCGGTCGACGTCGCTCGCCGCGGACGTCCGAGCATCCTCGTGCGCTACGGCCTGCTCCTTCGCCGACTACCCGCCCGGCGCGGGGAGGCGCGGACGCCCGCGCGTACCGGAGCGGGGTGGCAGCGACCGGTGCGGAAGTCGTCCACACCCCACGGTTGCGCGACGCGGGTGTGCGAGGGCTTCTGGAACGTGACGCACGGTCCGGAACGGACCGGGGGAGGAGCGGTCGGCGACCGTCTCACTTCCAAGGTTGTGATCCGCCCCGACCATCTTGAGGTTCCCCACGCCTCAGGAGGTGCTTCAGGAGGTCGACCGTCGCCAGGTACCACCAGAAGAGCCAGTCCAGGTAGGCGTCGTCGTAGTCCGGGTGCTGATCTGCACGCTGATGCCGGACCCCGAATCTGTTCGCGATCTCGAACAGAGCACCCTCGTCCTTCGTCAACAGCTCCTGCTCAAGTAGCGTTCGATGCTCCTCGAGGATCCCGGCCAGCGCAACGACGGCCGACCGCTTGTCCTCGCGAGTTGCGCCGCGGCGGCGAAACAGATCGACTGCGTGACGAAGCTGGTCAGCGTTCGGCGCTGACGGCTCCTGCTGGATGGCCTCGATGAGCTCGTCACGGGGATCGTTCGTGGTCTCCACCAGGAACCCCGTGGAGTCCAACCGCAGGGATGTGCCATACCGCTCCAGGAGTGTGTTCACCCGCCACCGGTACACCGCCTGCCCAGCGGGTCGCGCGAAGTCGGAGTAGTCCCACTCCTTACCGTAGGAGTGCCATCTCCGATCCCGCGGACGAGCGATGAGGTGGTGGACGGCTTCAACGACCGTGTAGATGTGGTCATCCGTCGTGAGGAACAGTTGAGGTGGCCATGCCTCCTCAGATCCCATCAGGTCGGACAGGGCGAGGGCGCCCTGGCGGTCGTGGTCCGCATGCGCGTCGACGCAGCGACTTCCGAACGTGCCGTCGAAGTAGCCAGCGGCATCAAGCTCACCGAGGAGGGCCCCGAGCACGTCGACGAACTCGTCCCAGGTCAACTTTGCCGACTCGCGAACCGGGACCCCTGCCTTCCGATCGCGATACAAGACGGGTGGCGCATAGGTACCGATGCGGTCTGGATCGGTGAGGATCGATCCGAGCAGATCTCCGGCCGTTCCCTCGTCCCTCGCCTGTTGTAGCCACTCAGCGCCCGACTTGGCGTGAAACGCCTCCTCGAAGAGCAGGCCGGTCTTGTCCTCGTCGAAGTCCATCGCGGCTGGCTCGGAGAACCCCCAAGGGTCGGGAGTCGAGACGGCAACCTGGGTACCCCTCAGTTCTATCAAGAACAACTTCCGAGGCCACACCAGCTGCAGGTCTTCGAGTCGTACGGCCATCCATGAACCCTAGAACGACCGAGGGCGCCGGCGAGTAGCCGCGCTGCTGACCCCCTCGAAGCGGGGCGACCCTTTGCCCTACGTCGCCCCACCCACGGGTCTGTTCCTCGATGTCCACCACCGTCCAGGCATCGACTGAGACGGAACCGTCTGGTCAGGAGGGGCACAGCCAGCTCATCCACCCGCTGGTCGCACGGGCGACTGGCTAGGACATCCCCGAGCTCCGCGCATTGACCTGATGGGCGGGGAACTCGGCCAGGTTTCGGGTCATCTCTTGCAGGCACCACCAGTCGGACCGTCATCCCGCCTACCCGTCTCTCCGTCCCACTGGATCGGCGAAGAGCCACTATCGAGCGCTACTCGGGCCAATCCTCGGCGCGCAGGTCGGCAACGATGGACAGGCCGAAGTCTGTGATGCCGTCCTGACGCGATGGCTCCGCCAGCGCGATGTACGTGCCGACGCTTGACTTTGCCGTACCTGTCCTAACGAGAGCAGCCCGGATCGCTTCGGGTGTGGCGGCGAAGACATTGCTCGCTCCCCACCTGACCGCATCCGACATGTCGGACCGTGTGACTTCCCACTCATCAGCCATTCTGGCGAGCGCGAGAAGGTGCGGCACATCAAGTTGGGAGAGAGCGTCGGCCACCAAGAGCGACTCGTCGACCCGCGCATCGTCGAGCACCGCGGCACTCACCGCCTTCACCAGGCGCCGTCGCTTAGCCTCGACGCTTGACCTCAGCGCGGCGTCGATGGCGGTGACGAATACGGCCTCGACCTCCGGCGAATCGCGCAGCCGCTTGAGAAGGCGATCCTCTCCGGTCGCGGTGATGAGTTGGGACACGAGTTCGTCCGCGCGCGCGGCGCGACGAGCGCGCACGTCTGAGTAGACGATCTCTAGCGCGCCGCCGACGTAGGGGATCGCGGCCAGCGTGGCCCGAACAGTCGTTTGGCTCCACGTTGGTATCTCATCCATAGCCCCATCATTCGCCAAATGCGCCTCACGGGTAGCACGCCGGTGCCGGATGCCCAGGACCCGGGCGACCTGACCGCTCCCCGGTCGACATGAATCTGGCTGCGCGCACTGAGTTCGAGTTGTGAGGTGTGAGGGTGACCGAGTCGGGGTGAGCTAGGGGCGCTCCAGCGGGGCTGCCTCCCGTGGTGCCCTGTCCAATATCACCTGCATCCGCCGGTCAAGGCCCGCCCAGGTGCGCCATGCAGCAGGGTGGCCGACCATGCCAGGTCCAGGGAACCTTCGTTGGCGCCAAGTTGCCAGACCCATGCGAAGGCGCAGTGCGGCGAGTAGGACGCTGCCCAACAGGGCGCCGGCGGCACCGAAGCCTGTCACGGCCATCGCTTGGCGCAGGGCGGCTTGCCCCATGGCGCTGTCTGAGTCGGCTTTCCATACTTGGGCGGGGCTGGTGAGTTCTGCCAGGTCCCGCGCGCCCCCGGGGCCGGTCTCGTCGTCATTGAAGAACAACTGGATGCTGATGCTGCCATCAGCCTGGACCTGAGCTGGCTCACGCAGCGCGTCGAGGCGTCGGGTGAGCTCATCGCTGGTGTCAGTCGTCGTGCGAGTCACCCAGGTCGGGCTGTTGGGGTGGAGTGTGGGCGTCCGGCTGTAGGACTCCACATAGTCATCGGACCAGCGGAGCCCGTTCTGGACGACTGTGCACGCCGCTGGGACGGCCCAACCATCGACCAGGGTGTCATCCGCAGAGCCGCGCGTGAGCGTGACCGCCCAGGGGAGGTTCAGCATGCAGCCCACTGGCGGGTAGAGGAAGGTTCGATGGCCAGCGTCGTCGAACGCGTACGGCCGATCAAGAGTGAGAGTCAGATCCTGGGCGCCGGATCCCTCTCGCTGTGTGAGCTCCCCATCGCTGAGCCACGGGATGAGGTACCGGGAACGGTCCACCACGAGGCTGCGTTCTTTACCGAACACATCGATGGTCAGCGGGCGCCTTGCGGCCTCGTCCTCCCCAGACCACTCTCCGGCCCATCGCCCGGTCGCCAGCAGCAGCCAGGGACCGTCTGTCTCCACCCGGATCCTGAGGCGATTCCGATCGAGGTCACCGCCGAAGAGCTCCTGGTCCGGTGTCACGTGGAGCTGCACCTCCTGGTCAGGATCTGCTGTGAAGATCGCCAACCCCCCGTCCACCTCAAGGTCCTGCTCCTGAGGCACCGTGCCGCGAAAGGCCGTCCAGGACATGAGCGCAACGGCGACTGCGAGGACCGTGGTCATCACCACGACAGTGCCTTCGTGTGTGGTGTGCATACGGGTCCGGCGCCACAGTGCACGCGCGAGGTACGCCGCAGCAGTGAACACAACCAAGATCGGCACCGTGAGGTCGATGCGGTCAGCGATGCTGCCCCGCCTGACGAGGACGAGAAACAGCCCGGCCACTGCCAGCAACCCCTGATTAGTTCGCAGCGGACTTCCCGCGATGATGGAGCACCACACCCGCCAGGCGTGCCACATCGCCAGTGCCGCCAACGCCCCGCAGAAGCCTGCTGCTACGCCGGCCCAACGGACGTAACCTAGGATCTCGGGGACCTGAGTGGCGAAGAAGTAGGCCGCGAGCGCGCTGTCCAGGCCCGGGTGCTTCGCGCACCAGATCGCCAGCGACTGCCACGACCATTGGTCGTACAGAGCGTTCTGAATCTCGAAACTGCCCGCCGGCTCTCGACGTGAGGACTTGGTCGCGAGTCGACGGAAGGCACGCCGCGAGGTCGCCGCGGTCACGGTGTCTGTTCGGTCTCGACGGTTGAGACTGTGCCAGCGCCGTATTCCACGCGAATTGTCGTCGCGACTTCGCCGAGCAGCGGCAGCGTCAGCGAAAAGACGAACCAGAGGTTCAGCATGGAACCGATGATCAGCCCGGCAACGGACCACCCCAGTGCTCGGCCCGAAGGGTGCGGTGTCCGGTCCCAGCTCGACCAGCCACGACGGGGGTAGATGCGTGTGGTGGTCGACCATCGCGGTGAAGGCCGCCAGCCGTCTGGCGGCGGTGGCCAACTCGGATTGACTCGGTATTGCATGGACCCAACCTCTCGCTGAAAGAGCGATGCTGCCCGCGGACGATGGTGGCATCACAAGACCGTGCGCGCGCGTCGGCCGAACGTGACCGCGTCTGAGTGGGCCGAGCTGCACGAGGCTCGCAGGCGGATCCGCCTTCTCAATCAGGAGAACGAAGCGCTGCTTCGCGCGGCGGCGTACCTGTCGCAGGCGCAGCTGCCGGGAAAGGCTCTACCCCGCTCGTGAGTGAGCTTGATGTGAACCCCGTGGTGGTTAACGGGTCAGGTCGCTGGGGACTGCCCCGGGTTCGGTTGACTCCTGGCCTGCGAGGACGTGGTCCTCGCTGGAAGGATCAGCATCGTGCCTGTCGCATACCCGTCGGAGTTCCGGCGTGACGTGATCGCAGTCGCTCGCCGCGGTGAGCAGTCCCGGGCGCAGGTCGCCCGCAGTTTCGGGATCTCCGAGTCCTGCCTGGCGAGGTGGTTGGCGATCGCCGACCGCGAGGACGCCCGGGCCTCGGGCCGCCGCGAGCCACACCCGGTGCCCGGCGATCAGGACGAGGTCCGTGAGCTGCATCGGGTCAGGTAGGTCGAGCAGGAGAACGAGATCCTGCGCCGTGCGACGGCCTACTTCGCCCGGCCGAACAGAGATGAGGCTTGTTTTCGGTGCTCCGCCCTCTCGATGTCACCGCCCGCAGGCGCGCACCTCATCCACGCTGTCGATGATCAGGGCGCGCCCTCACCCCAGGTCGATCTCCGCCAGCCGCGCCAGCGCCATCGTCGCCGCGAGCGCCGCGCCCCGGTCGGCGTCGGGCAGCTCGTCGAGGAACTGCCCGAGCACCGCGGTCCATGCCCCGTCGATCCGCCGCCGGTCGTCCTGGGCCTTGGTGGTGGGGCGCAGGAGGGTGCGGCGGCCGTCGCGGGGGTCGGGGAGGCGTTCCATGAGCCCCTTGGTGACCAGGTGCTGCACGGTGGTGCTGACGTTGGAGCTCTGCAGGCCGAGCGCGCGAGCGACGGTGGTGACGGTGGCGTCGGGGTGGTCGATGACGTGGGCGAGGACCTCGAGCTCGGAGGTGGGCAGGAGCTCGAGGCCGAGGCGGCGTTCGCCGAGGCGGCGCAGGCGGAGGACGACGGCGTGCACGGCGGCGGCGAAGTCGGCGACGTCGTCGTCGGGTCCGGGGGCGTCGGTGCGCATGGCGGGATCCTATCCACGCGTAGATAGATATAAAGTAAGATCCATTCCGTCGCTCGCCCCTGCCCTCCTCACCCTCGTCCCGAAGGGACACCCGTGCCCAGCTCCACCGCGCCTGCAGCGCCCACAGCGCCCACCGTGCCCACAGTGCCCACAGTGCCCACCAGCGCGCCCCTGACCTCCGCGACCCCCGTCGTCGCACCCGCCGTCGTCACGCCTGTCCGCACCGGGGGCAGCGCCGCGCTCATCGGCACGCTCGCGCTGCTCACCGCGATCGCCCCGCTCGCCACCGACCTCGCACTGCCGGCGTTCCCGGCGACCGCGACCGACCTGAGCGTCTCGGCCTCCGCGGTCCAGCTGACGCTGACCGCGTTCATGATCGGGCTCGCGCTCGGCCAGCTGGTCATCGGGCCGCTGTCCGACCAGTGGGGGCGTCGCCGCCCGCTGCTCGTCGGGGCGACGGTCTGCGTGCTGGCCAGCGCGGCGTGCGCGGTCGCGCCGAGCGTCGGGCTGCTCGTCGGGGCCCGGTTCGTGCAGGGCTTCGCGGGGGCGGCCGGCGTCGTGCTCGCCCGGGCCGTCGTCACCGACGTGGCCGCGGGGGAGCGGGCCGCCAAGGTCTTCAACGGGCTCATGATCATCCAGGGCGTCATGCCCGTCGTCGCACCCCTGCTCGGCGGGGCGCTCGCCCCGCAGATCGGCTGGCGCGGCATCTACTGGGTCGTCACCGGTGTCAGCGCCCTGATGGCCGCGGCCGCCGTGCTCATCGTGCGCGAGAGCCTGCCCGTCGAGGAGCGGCACCGCGGCGGGCTCGCCGGGCTCGGGCGCGACATGGCCTCGATCGTCCGCGACCGCGCCTACCTGGGGAACACGATCGCGGTCGTCTTCTGCTTCGGCGCGATGTTCGCCTACATCTCCGCCTCGCCGTTCGTGCTGCAGACCCTGCTCGGGCTCTCGACGGGCACCTACTCGATCGTCTTCGCGGTCAACTCGATCGGCATCATGGCCGCCAGCATCGCCAGCACGAAGCTCGTCGACACCGTCGGGCCGCGCCGGCTCACCCAGGTCGGGGCGATCACCATGACCTCGGCCAGCGCCCTGCTCGTGGTCGACACCGTCCTGCTCGGCACGCCTCTGTGGCCCACGCTCGTGCTGCTGTTCGTGGCCGTCGCCTCGCTCGGGCTGGTCGCGGGGAACGCGACCATGCTCGCGCTCGCGCAGGTGCCGCACGCCGCAGGCTCCGGGTCGGCGCTGCTGGGGGCCTCCCAGTTCGCGATCGCCGCGCTCGCCGCACCGCTGGTCGGGGTCGCGGGGGAGCGCAGCGCCGTGCCGATGGCCGTCGTGATGCTCACCAGCACGCTCGTGATGCTCGGTGGCCTGACGCTGGCCCGCCGCGCCGCCGCGACCGGCCCCGTCTCGGAGGTCGGCCTACCCTGACCAGGGTGAGCACCTCCGATCCCCGCCGCGGGCGGGTCGTCATGCCGGTCCGCTGGTCCGACGTCGACCTGTTCGGTCACGTGAACAACGCCGCGTTCCTGCGGTACCTCGACGACGCCCGGTTCACGCTCTTCCCCCGCATGGGGGTCGACGAGGACGGGGCGATGACGGCCTCGCTGCTCGTCGTCGTCAAGCACGAGATCGACTACGTGACGCCACTGACGTTCCGGCCCGTGCCGTTCGCCGTCGAGGTGTGGGTGCCGCGCACGGGCCGCTCGTCGGTGGACTTCGCCTACGAGATCCTGGACGAGGGCGGCACGACGACCTACCTGCGCGCCCGGTCCCGGATGGTCCAGCTCGACCGCGCGACGCACGCCCCGCGGCACTTCACCGAGGACGAGCGCGCAGCCTTCGAGCGGTTCACCGGCCCGGAGCCCGAGCTGCACGGGTGGTGACCTGCGCCCCGGCGGTCGCACAGCGTTCACTCACCGATCCCACGACGGCCGCACAGCGGACCGATAGGGTCGTCGCGCCGCGCACGGGACCCACCCGGACCTGCACGGGCGCTGGCAGGCGCCCCGCGCGGCTCCGGAACCGACGAGGGAGACCTGACACATGCGCGCACGACGGGCGATCACCGCACTGACCATCCCGGTGGTGGCCCTCCTGGGGCTCAGCGCCTGCCAGTCGGACGACGCGGCCGCGCCCGCGTCCTCCGCCTCGGAAGGTGCGACCGCGGCCGCGACCGAGGACTCCGGGTCGGCGGTGCTGTCCGCCGAGGACTTCGTGGCCCGCACGACCGCCGCGATCACCGCCGCCGGCTCGGTGCAGATGGCCGTCACCACCACGGACGCCACCCAGTCGATGCAGGTCAACGCCGACCTCGTCTTCGGCGGTGACGCCCAGAAGCTGCGGATGACCATGGACGTCGAGGGCGTCGCCACCGAGATCCGCATCGTCGACGGCATCCAGTACGTCAGCCTGGGCGAGATGACCGGCGGCAAGTTCGTCGCCGTCGACCCGGCCTCCGGCACCGACCCGTTCGGCGGCGCCTTCGACGCGCTCATCGGCGAGATGGACCCGACCGGCGGCATCGCCGACCTCGAGGGCGCGATCCGTTCCATCGCACCCGAGGGCGACCCGGTCGAGCTCGACGGCGTGCAGGCCCAGCCCTACCGGCTCGAGCTGGACACCGCCGCGCTGCAGGCCGCGATGGCTGCCGACGGCTCGACCGCGGAGACGATGCCCGCGGAGATGTCCGTCGTCTACTGGATCGGCGTCGACGACGACCTGATCCGCAAGATGTCCATCGACCAGGACGGCTCCGTCGTCGAGATGCTCTACTCCGGATGGGGCTCGGACCTGACGGTCGTCGCGCCGACGGCCGAGGAGATCACCACCCTGTAGCGGAACGGGTGGTGGCGGTCCGGACCGTCCGGGTGGCGTACAGCGGACGCACCGAAAGCCCCTCGCCACGGCACAGCGGGTCGATAGGGTCGTCGCGCCGCACCCGTGGTCCTCAGGACCACGTCGGAGCCCGACTCCCGCGGCGGGGCGGGCCGGTACGGCGCCGACGAAGGGGGACCCACGCCATGCGTGCACGACGCGCGATCACCGCTCTGACCATCCCGCTCATGGCCCTGGCCGGACTCACCGCCTGTCAGTCGGGCGAGGCCACGTCGTCGACCGACACATCGGCACCGGCCGCGGCGGAGGTCGTCCCCGCCGCCGAGCTGGTGACCGCGCACGACCTGGACGCGCGGATGCGGGCTGCGAGCCAGACGGCGGGTTCCGCACGGCTGGCGATGACCATGAGCGGCGAGGGCCTGGAGATGACGTCGCAGAGCGAGTTCGTCCTCGACGGGCAGACGATCGCGATGCACCAGGCCATCGACATGGCGGGCGAGACGATCGAGATCGTCATCGTCGACGGGCTCGTCTACATGAACATGGGCGAGGCGAGCGGTGGCCTGTTCGTGGTCCTGGACCCCGCGACCGACGGCGATCTCCTCGGCGGTTCGCTCGACGCGTTGACGGGCCAGGTGGACCCGGGTGCCATGTTCGCCGGTTCGGAGGACGTCCTCGTGTCGTTCGAGCCCGACGGAGACCCGATCGAGCTGGACGGCGTGCAGGCCCAGCCGTACGTGGCCGTGATCGACACGGCCAAGGCGCTCGAGACCTCGTCTGCCCTGCTGCCCGCGGGCGTGGACTCGGCCGAGGTGGCGGCAGCCATGCCTGCCGAGCTCACCTACCACCTGTGGCTCGGCGTCGACGACGACCTGCTCCGCAAGCTCACGTTCGACGCGATGGGGATCTCGACGGAGGCGCTGTACACCGGCTGGGGCAGCGACATCCAGATCACCGCCCCGCCCGCCGACCAGGTCACCCAGCTCGGGCTGTGACCCTCGGTGCCGCCGTGCTGCGGCGCACGACGAGCTCGGTCGGCAGGACCGTCTCGAGCGGTTCGGCGAGCGGCGTGCCCGTACGGGCCGCCTCGATCGCGCGGGTGAGTGCGACCGCGGCCGCCCGGCCCTTGGCCGCCAGGTCCTGCCGGACGGTCGTCAGCGCGGGCCGGATGCGCGCGGCGAGGGCCGAGTCGTCGAACCCGACGACGCTGACGTCCTCGGGCACCCGCAGCCCCAGGTCCTGCGCGGCGTGCACGACGCCCCACGCCATGAGGTCGGAGAAGCACAGGATCGCTGTCGGGCGGTCCGGGCCGTCGAGCAGCAGGCGGGCGCCCTCGTAGCCGTGGCGCTCGGAGTTGTCCGGCACCTGCGCGGCGCTCACCCTGGCGCCGCCCGCGCGCAGGGTCTCGGTCCAGCCGCGCACACGCGCGCGGTCGACGTAGCTGCCGGAGGCGCGGGCGACGTCCGCCACGAGCCCGTGCTCGCCGTGCGGGGCCATCGTCAGGATGGCGACGTCCCGGTGCCCGAGGTCGAGGACGTGCTGCGCCCCTGCCGCTGCGCCGCCCACGTCGTCCAGGACGACGCTCGCGTACCCGGGCAGCGGGGGCTGCTCGACGAAGACGAGCGGGAGCCGGCGTCGGACGAGCCAGTCGAGCGCGGGGGTGTCGCCCGCGCACGCGTAGACCAGGGCGCCGTCCATCGCGATGTCCCGGGCGGGGATCGTCTCGCCGCTGCCGCGCGTCGGCAGCAGGGCCAGGGCCAGGCCGGTGGGGGCGAGCTCCTCGGCGAGCGCACCGAAGAAGCCGGAGGCGATCTCGTCGCGGAACGCCATGCCGAGCGAGTCGGTGAGCAGGACGCCGACGGCCCCGGTGGTGCCGCGGGCGAGGGCGCGTCCGGCAGGGTCGGGGCCGACGTAGCCGAGCTCCTCGGCGGCGGCCAGGATCCGGAGGCGCAGGTCGGACGAGAGCTGGTCGGGCCGGGAGAACGCGTTGGACACCGTCATCCGGCTGACGCCGACCTTGTCGGCGACGGTCTGCAGCGTCACCCGCGCCACGACGCCGCCCGTCCCGCCCGGTCCGCCTTCATGGAGGTCAGCGTAGGCGGCGGGCGGGGTCGGCCGGGTCGGCGGTGGCGGGCCCGGGGCGAGCGGCGCGTCCGCCGACCCGGGTTCGGTGCGCAGGGGCACGGTCGTCTCCGAGTGCGGCGGGGTCAGTGCGCCGGGGTGGCGGTGCGCCCGGGCACGCAGCCGGGCAGCGGTCGTGGTGCGACGGCGTCGGCGATGCGGTGCAGCGACGTGGCCAGCGCGCCGCGGGTGCGACGCGTCACGGCGGGTCGACGTCCGGCGGGTCGGTCCCCGCGTCGGTCGTCGGTCACCGGTGCGTCGGGCCGGGCGCTGCCGACCTCGCGCAGCACGGCCGCGCGGGACAGCAGAAGTGCGAGCTGGGGGCTCTCCATGGCGGGTCTCCTCGTCGGTGCAGCAGGTGTCTGTACCGATAAAGTAACTCCGGAATCTGTACCGGTCAAGAGGAATCGTGCATGATCCTGGGCGCCGCCGCCGACAGCCCCGAGACCGGGCCGGCGGGCGGTCGACCCGTCAGGCGGTGAGCAGGCTGACCGAGACCACGTCGGGCGTGCACCCGCCCGCGACCGCGGTCACCGTGACCCGGTGCGGCCCGGGCCGCCACCCGCCGGGCATCGCGGCACCGAGCGGCACGTCGACCGTCCGCGCAGCCGGACCGCCGTCGGCCCCCGGCTCGGCCAGCACGTCGAGGTGCGCCAGAAGGACGCCGTCGACGTCGACCCGGGCGGCCGCGACCGTGCCCGTGCCCACCCGGTAGGTGACCCGCAGCACCGCCGCCGTCGCCTGCGGGTCACGCAGCTCGTACGAGAACGAACCGTGCGCGGTGCGCCAGTGCACGCCGTCCGCCGTGCCGGTCCAGGAGTCGTCGCCGACCAGGTCGTGCTCGACCTCGGGCTGCTGCTGGCCGCAACCGACATGGTCGACCGTGCGCGTAGCGAGCACCAGGGCCGCGTCGTCCGCGGCGTGCAGCGCGACACGGCGACGGGCCACCGCGGACGGGTCGGCGGCGGACGTCGGGAAGTAGAGCGTGTAGCGCGCGTCGTGCAGCGCGTGGAACGGCTCGAGCGTCACGGGCCGGTCGGCCACGCCGTCGAGCGTGAACCGCATCGGCTCGCCCGCTACCGGGGTCAGTGCGGCGGCCAGGTCCTCGTTGCTGTCCGCGGCCAGCACGGGTGCGTCCGCGAGCGGGTGCAGCGGCCCGGAGGCGATGTGCCCCATACGCGAGTCGTCGGCGTGCAGGCCGTCGAGGCCGTCCGCCCCACCACGCGTCGCGAGCACCACCGGGCCGAACCGCAGGGCCGCCCAGTCCGAGCCGTCGGGCAATCGGTCGACGAACGCCCGCGCCGACAGCCGGTAGGTGAGCTGGTCACCGTCCGACCAGGTGCGCGTCACCGCGACCGCGTGCGCCCCGACCGCGTGCGCCCCGACCGCGGCGTCGGTCACCGGCACGCCGCCCACCCGCAGGTCCAGGTCGGCGTCGGGTGCGAGCCAGCCCGGTCGACGCACGTGCACGGTGAACGTCTGCGGCGTCGCCAGGCGCACCGTCAGGGTGACGCCCGCGGGACCGGACACGTCCGGGTAGTCCGAGGTCAGCTCGACGACCGCGTCCCGCTGCGCCCACGCGACCCTGACCGGCACGGGCAGCTGCACGTGCAGGTCGCCGCCGTCGTGCGTGAGGGCCAGCTCGCCGAGCCGGGCGTAGTTCTCCAGGCCGGTGCCCACGCAGCACCAGAACCCCTGCTCGACCTGCGAGTACACCCGGTAGTGGCCCGGGCGCGCGGAGGTGAAGTAGACGAAGCCGCCGTCGGGGTGCTGCGCGGACAGCACGTGGTTGACCGTCGCGCGCTCGTAGTAGTCGATCAGCTCGGGGCGCGGGTCGGCCAGGAACAGGTGCCGCGTCAGCTCGAGCATGTTCGAGGTGTTGCAGCTCTCGGGCCCCTCACGGTGGGTCACCGCCCCCGAGAAGTCGTCGCGCGGATGGAAGTGCTCGGACACCGAGTCCCCGCCGAACGACAGGCTCCGGTGCTCGACGACCGCGTCCCAGAACGTGCGCGCGGCCGAGGCCCACGCCCGGTCGCCCGCGAGCTCGGCGACCCGCTGGTAGCCGACCACCTTCGCGATCTGCGTGTTGGCGTGCATACCTGTGAGCTCGTCGCGCCCGTCGAGTAGCGGGTCGAGCACGGCCCGGTCGGCGAACCGGCGGGCCATCACCAGGTGCTCCTCGCGGCCGGTCAGCGCGGCAAGGTCGGCGAACGCCTCGCACATGCCGCCGAACTCGGTGCGCAGCATCGCCTCGAACGCGACGTCGTCGAGCGGCGCGGACGTGGCCAGCCACCAGTCGGCGAGCCGGACGACCGACTCGAGCGCGGTCGCGGCCAGCGGGGCCGGGCAGCACCGGGCGGCGTCGATCAGCCCGGCGAACGTCTTGTGCAGGTTGTACCAGGGCACCCACGCGCCGTTGAGCCCGAACGAGTCGCCGCTGACCTGGCCCGCACCGATGCGCGCCCACAGCTCGACGCCGTGCGGGACACCGCCGACGTACCCGGTGCCGAGCGCGTCCTGGCAGGTGCGCAGGCCCTCGACCATCGCGGTCGCGAACGTCAGCGCACGCTCGTCGCCGGTCGCCGCCCACATCAGCGCGGCGGCCGACAGCGCGTGCCCGGCCGTGTGCCCGTCGAGCCCCTGGGACTCCCAGTTCGGGTACGACTCCGCGACGGCGGGCAGCCCTGCCTCGCGCCGGTACGGCGCCAGCAACCGGTCCGGCTCGAGCGCCAGCAGGTAGGCCAGGTCGGTGCGCTGGGCGTCGAGGAACGGACCGGCGAGCAGCCGGACGGCGGAGAGCGGGAACTGCTGCATCAGGGGCCTCAGGGGGTCGCGCGACGGTGCGTGTGAGCGTTCACATGGAGCAGGTCACCATCAAACCATGCACCGCTGCGAGGCCGGGAGGGCGCCCGGTGGCCCCGCCGCGGCCGGCGAACGGGGGAGCCCGCGTCACGCCTGCGGCGAACACGGGCAGTTGAGCGCACCCCCCGCAGTTAGCATCGAACAACGCCGCCTCGTCTGTGCACCCGGGACGTCCCCGGAGGCCGACGAGCACGCCGCTCGTGAGGAGTGCACATGTTCGAGAGATTCACGGACCGAGCCCGTCGCGTGGTCGTCCTCGCCCAGGAAGAGGCGCGGATGCTCAACCACAACTACATCGGCACCGAGCACATCCTCCTGGGTCTGATCCACGAGGGTGAGGGTGTCGCGGCCAAGGCGCTCGAGTCCCTCGGCATCTCGCTGGACGCCGTGCGCGCCCAGGTGCAGGAGATCATCGGCGAGGGCCAGCAGGCGCCGAGCGGGCACATCCCGTTCACGCCGCGCGCCAAGAAGGTCCTCGAGCTGTCCCTGCGCGAGGCGCTGCAGCTCGGCCACAACTACATCGGCACCGAGCACATCCTGCTCGGTCTCATCCGTGAGGGTGAGGGCGTCGCCGCCCAGGTGCTGAACAAGCTCGGCGCCGACCTGAACCGCGTCCGCCAGCAGGTCATCCAGCTGCTCTCGGGCTACCAGGGCAAGGAGCCCGTCGCCGCCGGCGGTCCGGCCGAGGGTCAGCCCTCCGGCTCCGCCGTGCTCGACCAGTTCGGGCGCAACCTCACGCAGGCTGCGCGCGACGGCAAGCTCGACCCGGTCATCGGGCGCGAGAAGGAGATCGAGCGGGTCATGCAGGTGCTGTCCCGCCGCACCAAGAACAACCCGGTCCTCATCGGCGAGCCCGGCGTCGGCAAGACCGCCGTCGTCGAGGGCCTCGCGCAGGACATCGTGCGCGGCGACGTGCCCGAGACGCTCAAGGACAAGCAGCTCTACACGCTCGACCTCGGCGCGCTCGTGGCCGGCTCCCGCTACCGCGGTGACTTCGAGGAGCGCCTGAAGAAGGTCCTCAAGGAGATCCGCACGCGCGGCGACATCATCCTGTTCATCGACGAGATCCACACGCTCGTCGGAGCCGGTGCCGCCGAGGGCGCGATCGACGCCGCCAGCATCCTCAAGCCGATGCTGGCCCGCGGCGAGCTGCAGACCATCGGTGCCACGACGCTCGACGAGTACCGCAAGTACGTCGAGAAGGACCCGGCCCTCGAGCGTCGCTTCCAGCCGATCCAGGTCGCCGAGCCGAACCTGCAGCACGCGATCGAGATCCTCAAGGGCCTGCGCGACCGCTACGAGGCGCACCACCGCGTGTCCATCACGGACGCCGCGCTCGTGGCCGCCGCGACGCTGGCCGACCGGTACGTCAACGACCGCTACCTGCCGGACAAGGCGATCGACCTGGTCGACGAGGCCGGTGCCCGCCTGCGCATCCGTCGCATGACGGCCCCGCCGGAGCTGCGCGAGCTCGACGAGCAGATCGCCGAGACGCGTCGCGACAAGGAGTCGGCGATCGACGAGCAGGACTTCGAGAAGGCCGCCCGCCTGCGCGACGCCGAGAAGCAGCTCGGCCTCAAGCGCCAGGAGAAGGAGAAGGCCTGGAAGTCCGGCGACCTCGACGCGGTCGCGGAGGTCGACGAGGAGCTCATCGCCGAGGTGCTGGCGAACGCCACGGGCATCCCGGTGTTCAAGCTCACCGAGGAGGAGTCCAGCCGGCTGCTCCACATGGAGGAGAACCTGCACAAGCGGGTCGTCGGCCAGAACGCGGCGATCAAGGCGCTCTCGCAGGCCATCCGGCGCACGCGTGCCGGCCTGAAGGACCCGAAGCGTCCCGGCGGCTCGTTCATCTTCGCCGGCCCCACGGGCGTCGGGAAGACCGAGCTGGCCAAGGCGCTCGCCGAGTTCCTCTTCGGGGACGAGGACGCGCTGATCCAGCTCGACATGTCGGAGTTCTCCGAGAAGCACACCGTCTCGCGGCTCTTCGGCTCGCCCCCCGGCTACGTCGGCTACGACGAGGGCGGTCAGCTCACCGAGAAGGTGCGCCGTCGTCCGTTCTCCGTCGTCCTGTTCGACGAGGTCGAGAAGGCGCACGCGGACATCTTCAACTCGCTGCTGCAGATCCTCGAGGACGGTCGCCTGACCGACTCGCAGGGCCGCGTGGTCGACTTCAAGAACACCGTCATCATCATGACCACGAACCTCGGCACGCGGGACATCGCCAAGGGCGTCATGACCGGCTTCCAGGCCGGCGGCGACCTGTCGACGTCGTACGAGCGCATGAAGTCCAAGGTCAACGACGAGCTCAAGCAGCACTTCCGGCCTGAGTTCCTCAACCGCGTCGACGACGTGGTCGTGTTCCCGCAGCTGTCGCAGCCGGAGATCTTCCAGATCGTCGACCTGATGATCGCCAAGCTCGACAAGCGCCTGCGCGACAAGGACATGGGCATCGAGGTCACCGAGGCGGCCAAGAAGCTGCTCTCGGAGAAGGGCTACGACCCGGTCCTGGGCGCCCGGCCGCTGCGCCGCGCGATCCAGCGGGACATCGAGGACGCGCTGTCCGAGAAGATCCTGTTCGGTGAGCTCAAGGCCGGTCAGACGGTCATCGTCGACGCCGTCGGCGAGGGCCTGCTGGGTGAGTTCGTGTTCCGCGGCGTGCCGCGGGGCGAGCGCCCGGCCGAGCCCGTCGTCGTCGGTGCGACCGTCGGCACCTCGGGCTCGGGTACGGACCTGCCTTCTGCTCCGCCCGCCGCCTCGCGCGGTGACGGCGGCACGGGGCTCGCTCCCGCCTGACGCACCCCGGCACGACCGACGACGCCCCCGGCCCCTCGTGGCGGATTCTCGGGGTCCTCGCAACACCTGGTGGCCTACGTGGTCGTCAGTAGATCACGCAGGCGCTCGGCTGGGGTGCCCCAGTCGAGCGTCTTGCGTGGTCGGGCGTTGAGCTGTTGAGCGACGTGCTCGAGGTCGGCCGGTGAGTGGACGGACAGGTCGGTGCCCTTGGGGAAGTACTGGCGCAGCAGACCGTTGGTGTTCTCGTTCGACCCGCGCTGCCAGGGCGAGTGCGGGTCGCAGAAGTAGACCGGGACCCCGGTCGCGATGCTGAACTGCTGGTGGGCGGCCATCTCACAGCCCTGGTCCCAGGTCAGCGACCCGCGCAGGTGCGCCGGCAGAGACCCGATCAGCGGGACCAGCACATCGCGGACCTCTTCGGCGGTGTGCCCGCCGGGCAGGTGCCCGAGCATCACGTAACGGGTCGAGCGCTCGACCAGGGTCACGATCGCCGAGCGCGACCCCGTCCCGACGATCAGGTCGCCCTCCCAGTGCCCGGGCACCGCCCGGTCGGCGACCTCGGCCGGCCGCTCGGAGATCATCACCATCTCATCGACGAACCGAGGCGTGCGCTGCTCGGGCGCCCGGTGGGGCTTGCGGCGGGTGCGCCCGGTGCGCAGCGCGTCGGCGACCTCCCGGCGCAAACCGCCGCGGGCCTGGACGTAGATCGCCTGGTAGATCGTCTCCACGCTCACCCGCATGCTCTCGTCGTCCGGGAACTCCCGGACCAGAGCGTGACAGATCTGCTCGGGAGACCACTGCTCGGCAAGCCTGCCCGCGACGTAGTCACGCAGGCGACCGTGCCGGGCGAGCTTGGCCTGCCGGGGCCGCGACCTGCCCGAGGCCCACGACCGGTGCGCGCGGTGCGGAAGGTAGATGCCGTCGACGGACCTGGCGCTGATCTCACGCATGATCGTGGACGCGGGCCGACCCAGTGCCCGCCCGATCGCGCGAAACGACTCACCTCGACGGCGCAGATCGGCGATCTGCTCACGCTCGACCAGGGTCAGGAACCGAGGGTGCAGCACGGCCTCCACGACGGCCATCGACGGCCCGATCGGCGGGGTGACCGCCGTGGTCTCACCGGTGCGGTAGTCCACCTTCCGGCCGTCGGGATAGATCCGGGTATGACCTCGCGAGAGCACGCCCCGATCCCAGTCCCGAGCAGTGCGCACGTGCACGCTGACACGCCGAGCGGCCTGCCGTCGGCTGACTCCCTGAGCGCGCAACCGTTCGTACTCCGCCCGACCAGGATGCCCACCCCGGCCGCCAGTGCCTGTCCCGCGGAGACCGGCCTTGCGCACCCACCCGAACGCCGTGTTCAGATTCACCCCGACCTCACGCGCAGCGGCCGAGACGTTCCCCTCCTCCACCGCGAGGGCCGCGAAGAACAACCCCTTCAACTCCAACGACGACACGATCCCCGCAACTCCCTGAAACTCAGGGTGTTGCGGGGATCGCTAGAACCCGCCCGTAAGAGGGACCGGGGGCGTCGTCGTGTGGGGCTCGTGAAGATCGAGGTCGGCCCCGTGACCCGCGCGTGACCGCTGTTACCCTTTCGAGACATTTCGGACATGCCGCCTCGTGCGGCCGGCCCTGATGTACGCGTGCGCCCGGCGCCTCACAGCCGGCGGACGTGGCACGGCCGCGGGCTCGCCCGTGGCTTCGCTCGGGGGGGCGAGAGGAACGATCATGCGCAGAATCATCCGAGGAGCGGCCCTGGCCGCGGGGGCGCTCGCCCTGCTCGCGGGGCCGGGGGTCGTCGCACCGGCGCAGGCCACCGGACCCGACGTGCTGCCGATCACGGTGGCCAACCAGACCGGTCTCGGCGACCAGGTCCACCTGTACGTGCTCGGCACCGACCTCGCCACCGGCAAGCTCGGCTGGGTCGATGCGGTCGGCGCGTTCCACGCCTGGCCCGCGGGCAGCAACCCGCCGTCACCCGCACCCGACGTCTCGATCAACGGCACCGCGACCGGCGGCAGCACCACCGTGAAGGTGCCGCGCGGGTTCTCCGGGCGCATCTACTTCTCGTTCGGGGAGACGCTGCCGTTCTCGCTCACGCCCGACGGGCTCGTGCAGCCCGCGCCGTGGGCGTCCGGCGACCCGACCTCCGACATCCTGTTCGACTGGAGCGAGCTCACCTACAACGACGCCGGGCTGTGGATCAACAGCTCGCAGGTCGACATGTTCGCCGTGCCGCACGCCGTGACGGTGACCGGCTCGGACGGGACGACGTCGACGACCGGGCAGATGGTCGCGGGCGGTCGTGAGCAGGTCGTGCAGACGCTGCAGGCCGACCCGGCGTGGGCGAAGACCGTCGTCACGCGGGACGACGGCACCGTGCTGCGCGTCCTCGCACCGGGCAAGGCGGCCAGCGCCGGCCTGCTCGACGCCGGCTACCTCGACCCGGCGATCGCCTCGGCGTGGTCCGCCTACTCCACGCGGTCGCTGACCGTCGCACCGTTCAGCAACCAGCCGTCCGTGACGTTCACCGGCCGCACGTCGGGCGGCGTGCTGCGGTTCACCGACACCTCGGGCGCCCAGGTCGCGACCTTCTCCCAGCCGTCCTCGGCGGATGTGTGGGGCTGCGACGGTGCGCTCGCGGCGCCGAACGACCAGGTCGTCGGTCCGATCGCACGGACGCTGTGCGCCGCCCTCAACCGCGGCACGCTCGGCACCAGCACCCTCGAGCCCGTGACCGACGGCACGCAGTTCTACCGGACCACCCCGGTCAACCTGTACGCCAAGGCCGTCCACGCCTCGATGGCCGACGGTCGTGCCTACGCGTTCGCGTTCGACGACGTCGGCGCGTTCGAGTCGCTCGTGCACGCCGGCGACCCGACCAGCGCGCGCATCGACCTCTCTCCGCTGACCGGCGCGACGAGCGGCGACGACACCGGAACGGGTGACGGCACCGGCTCGGGCACCGGCTCTGGCTCTGGCTCGGACTCGGGCTCGGACTCTGGCTCTGGCTCGGGGTCGGGCGACAGCTCGGGGGACACGTCCGGCACGGTCGCGATCGTCAGCGCGTGGAACGGCAAGTGCCTCGACGTGCCCGCGTGGAACTTCGGTGACGGCGTGCGCGTCCAGCTGTGGGACTGCGCCGGCAGCACCAACCAGCAGTGGCAGCTCGTCGACGGCACGGTCCGCACGCAGAACGGTCAGTGCCTCGACGTCGCGTGGGGAGCGGTCGGCGACGGTGCTCCCGTGCAGATCGCGACCTGCTCGGGCAGCCCGGCGCAGCAGTGGGTGCTCTCCGACGCCGGTGACCTGGTGAACCCCCAGGCCGGCCGGTGCCTCGACGTGACGGACTGGAACGCCGCCAACGGTGCACGGCTGCAGATCTGGACCTGCGCCGGCACGGCCAACCAGAAGTGGTCCGCCGCCTGACGTCCGACATCGCCGCCACACCTCGCGAGCCCGTCCTGCACCTCGCAGGGCGGGCTCGTGCGTGCGCGGGGACGCCGCTGCACCGGGTCCGGCTGGCGGTCAGTCCGCCTCGAGCACCGTCCACCAGCCGTCGGGGTCGGTCAGCGAGGACGCGCTGACCTCCTGCTCCCCGCCGCTGTCATGGTCGTCGGGTCGGCGGTGGCTCTGCAGGGCGGCCCCCGTCGGCACGTGCTCGAACCGGACGCGGGAGCCCGCCAGCCACGGACCGCCGCCGTCCACCACGACCCGCCAGTCGTCGTTGCGGTCCCGCTCGGCGAACGTGCTGACCTCCTGCTGGTGGGTCAGCGGCGAGGCGACGTTGCGGTGGCTGTGCAGGTGCCGGTCGGTCCCGCGCAGGCGGAGCCGGACGACGTCGCCGCTGGTCAGCGGGCCGGGCTCCTCGCTGCGGCCGCGGCGGTCGTGCCGGGGACGCAGGTCCCAGCGGGTGCCGTCGACCGCGTCGTCGGCGACGACCCGGTGCTGGCCCGAGGACCCGTGGTGGTCGTACCGGTCGTCGCAGCCGTGCAGCACCCGTCCCGTCCAGGCGTGCACGAGCACGACCGTGTCGGCCAACCGGATCGGCCGGTCGGGGTCGGCGGGGGAGCGGGTCAGCGCGGGCGGCTCACGGCGGACGTAGTCGTGCACGAAGAACCCGCGCCAGACGCGTCCGTTCGACGCGACCCAGCCGCGCGTGTCGTCGTGCCCGATGAGGGTGACCTCGCGTCTGGGCGTGTTGGGGTCGTGCACGAGGATCGTCGTGCGGCCGGCGACGGCGTCGTACTCGTAGCCGTAGGCGACCACCTGGTGGTTCTCGGCGACGGCGCGCAGGTCGCGGGCCACGATCAGGCCCAGGACGACGGGCACGCCGGAGCGCAGCAGGTTCGCCAGGCGGGGGAGCTCCTCCTGCTCGGTGCGGCGTGCGACGCCGGGCAGCACCCAGGTGGGGTCGTCGCCCTGCAGCGACCAGGTGAGGAACTTCAGGGCCGAGCCGACCAGGAACGAGCGGATCTGCCGTTCCTGGATCGCCTCGGCGAGCCAGTGCCCGTCGGGCGGGACGAGCGAGGGTGCCCACAGGGACGGGCCCCACGTCGGCGCGGGGATGCCCGCGTGGAAGTGGTCGAGAGCGAGGGCGGCCATGCCGCCGCACCGGCCGGCGGTCGTGAGCGCGCTGCCGCCGGGCAGCGTGACGACCGTGTTGACGAACGCGTTCGGGAAGGCGAAGCCGTGCACCGCGGGTTCGAACGCGACCCGGTGCCGTCCGGGTGCCAGCTGCAGGGGCATCGCGGTGTCCCTCCTCGGCCGTTCCTCAGCCATCCGTCGGACCGTCGCGAGCGCATCGGCCCGGCCGGTCGTCGGTGGGTGACGGCGTCCCCCACCGAGGTGTTCGTACACCCGCCGGCCGGGCCGGGCCACCGCAGAGCGGGCGAAACGGGAGGAGTCGGACGGGGCGACCGCGCGCGCCCCGGGGGCCGTGCAGAGCTCGGTCAGAGGGCCGAGGTCGCCCGGACCAGGCCGTACACGCGGTCGGCCGTGCCGCCGAGCACCGCCGCGCGGCCGTCGGAGCCGACCTCGTCGAGCGTGCCGACGAGGGCAGACCAGGCCGTCGCGTAGGAGTCCGCACCGAGCAGCGACGTCGGCCAGTCCGAGCCGAGCATGAGCCGGGACGGGCCGAACGCGGTCAGCGCCCGCTCGACCGCCGGGCGCAGGTGGGCGGCGTCCCACCCGGGCCCGGCGGCCTGCGGGAGGCCGGTCAGTTTCGCGACCACGTGCGGGGCTGCGGCGACGTCACCGATCAGCGAAGACCACCGTTCCCAGTCGCGGTGCTCGCCGGCACGCAGCGTGGCCAGCGGCGGCATCCCGAGGTGCCCCACGACGATCGTGAGGTCGGGGTGCCGGTCGGCCAGCTCGACGACCTGACGCAGCAGCTGCGGGGTGTGCGCGGGCACGTCGAACGTCAGCCCGCGCTCCGCGAGCAGCCGGAGCCCGTCGTGCACGTCGGGGCGCAGCAGCCACTGCGGGTCGGCCTCGTCCTGGACGCGGTGCGTCACACCGACGACGGGTTCGCGGCGCCAGGCGTCGAGCAGGGCGGCCGCGTCGGGCGTGGAGGTGAGCGGCACCCAGGCGACGACCCCGGCGACGCGTGGCGACGACAACGCCTGGAGCAGCAGCAGCTCGCAGTCGGCCCGGTTGTCCGCCGACTGCACGAGCACCACCCGGTGCACGCCCTGCTGGTCGAGGTCCGGGGTGACGTCCGGCAGGAGGAATGGGCGGGCGAGCGGCGTGTGCTGGCCGGCCAGCCACGGGTAGTGGACGGCGTCGGGCTTCCACACGTGCAGGTGGGCGTCCACGACGGTGTCGGACATGGCGTGACGGTATGCAGCACCGACCGCGCCGCACAACGGGCACTGAGGTGATCCTCATCGAACCCTCATCCGGCACTCAGGCGAGCGCGGCGACCGCCTCCGACGTGCCGTCCCCGGGGTGCTGCTCGGCCGGCACGTCGTCCGGCTCGGGCGGGGTGCGCAGCGCGCTGAACACGGCCCACGTCACGCCGATCACGGGCACCGCGACGATCGCGCCGAGGATCCCCGCGACGACCGTCCCCGCGCTGACCCCGACGCCCACGACGATCGGGTGCAGCGAGACGTGCTTGCCGAGGATCAGCGGCTGCAGCACGTGCCCCTCGACCTGCCCGACCAGCGCGATCGCCACCCCGACGGCCACCGCGTTCCAGAACCCGTTCGCCGCCAGCGCGACGAGCATCGCGACGACCATCGCGCCCGGTGCACCGATGAGCGGCACGAACGCGCCGATGAAGACGAGCACGCCGAGCGGTGCGGCCAACGGCACCCCGAGCAGCACGAGGACCGCGAACCCCAGCCCGCCGACGGCCACCGCGGCGAGGACCGAGCCGCGCGTGTACCCGCCGAACGTCGACCAGGCGATCTCACCGGCCGTCCGCCAGGCCGGGCGAGAACCACGCGGCAGCTGGCCGACGAACCATGCCCACATGCGCTCGCCGCCGGTGAGGAAGCACACGGCGCAGAACACCCCGAGCGCGACCACCATGCCCGCCGTGACCGCGGTGCCCACGACGCCGAGAGCGTGCCCGGCGATGGTCGGCCCGTGCGTGCCGACCAGGTCGAGCACGGTCGAGCTGAGCGCTTCGACGTCGTGCTCGTCGACGTCGACCGGCAGGCCGAGCCCGGCGCCGATCGCGGAGAGGCGCACGATCCCCGTCTCGAGCCGTTCGAGCAGGAGGTACCAGGACCCCGCCAGGCCGACCGTGGTGATCACCACGAGCACGCCCACCGCGGCGACGAGCGAGAGCAGCGAGAGCACCGTGGCCGCGGCGGCCGGCACGTGGCGGCGGTAGAAGGTCGCGAGCGGGCGCAGCACGGCGGTCAGCACGAGACCGAGGAAGAGCGCGACGAGCACGAGCTGGACCTGCACGCCGATCCACACGGCGACGGCGAGCGCGCCCGCACCCAGCAGGAGGCGTGCGGACCAGGCGCCGAGGGCCACGGCCCAACGAGGGAGCTGCGGGTTCACGACCGCAGGATGGCACCCCTCGACCTCGTCCGCGCGCGCAGGACGGCACCCCTGGATAGTCTGCCCGCGTAGGTGAAACCCCACGTCAGACCGTCGTCCCGGAGGGGCGGCGCTCCCCGGAAGAGGCGAGCATGACGGCAGAGGCAGTGGAGCGTCCCTCACGGATCGATCGCATGCTCGGCGGGATCGAACGCGCGGGCAACAAGGTCCCGCACCCGGTGATGATCTTCCTGGCCCTGATCGCCCTCATCCTCGTGCTCTCGCACGTGTTCTACCTGGCCGGTTCCGAGGTCAGCTACGAGCAGGCGGTCGTGACGACCGACGTCGGGAGCGAGGCCTCGCTCGGGGAGGACATCGTCGAGGGCGACGAGCCGGTCACCGAGACCGTGACCGTCGCTGCGAAGTCCCTGCTCACGGCGGACGGGCTGCGGTTCATCTTCACCTCGCCCGTGGCCAACTTCAACAACTTCGGCGTCGTCGGCGTGATCGTCGTGGCGATGATCGGTGTCGGCTTCGCGGAGGCCACCGGCCTGATCGGTGCGTTCATCAAACGGCTCGTGAAGGTGACCCCGCGCCGGTTCATCACGTTCAGCGTGGTGCTCCTCGGCGTGCTGTCGTCGATCGCCACCGACGCCGGGTACCTGGTGCTGATCCCGCTGGCCGCGGCGGTGTTCTACTCGCTCGGGCGGCACCCGCTGGCCGGTCTGGCCGCGGCGTTCGCGGGCGTGGGCGGCGGGTTCGGCGTGAACCTGCTCATCACGCCGGCCGACGGCATGCTCACGGAGATCACCAACGAGTCGATCCCGAACCCGGCGGACCACGTCGCCATCACGGGCAACATCTACTTCGGCATCGTCTCGACGATCCTCATCGCGGTGCTGGCCACGTGGGTCACGGAGAAGATCGTCGAGCCGCGGCTGGGTCGCTACGACGCGCAGGCCGAGGCGCCCGACCCGAGCGTGCTCGGCGACGGCAGCGCCAGCGAGCACGAGCTGACGGCACCGGAGAAGCGCGGGCTGCGGTTCGCCGGCTGGGGGCTGCTCGGGGTGACGGCCGTCGTCCTGGCGCTGTCCCTGCCCCCGAACGCGGTCCTGCGCAACCCCGAGACGGGCTCGCTGCTCGAGGGGTCGCCGCTGATGAGCAGCATCATCTTCCTCATCCTCGTGTACTTCTTCGTGATGGGGCTCTGCTACGGCAAGGGCGCCGGCACGGTGAAGGGCTCGATGGACGTCATCGACCCGATGACCAAGACCATCGCCGGGCTGGCCGGGCTGATCTTCCTGCTGCTCGTGATCAGCCAGTTCATCGCCTACTTCAACTACTCGAACCTCGGCACGATCGCCGCGGTCAACATGGCCGACGTGCTCGAGGCGGCCGGGCTGCACCCGGTGTGGCTGCTGCTCGGCTTCGTGCTCATGACGGCGGTGATCGACATCTTCATCGGCGGCGTCGTGCCGAAGTGGGCGATCTTCGCGCCGATCTTCGTGCCGCTGTTCATCCAGCTGGGCCTGGCGCCCGAGCTGGCGCTCGCGGCCTACCGCGTGGGCGACTCGCCGATCAACATCGTGACGCCGCTCATGCCGTACTTCGCGCTCATCGTGATCTTCGCGGAGAAATACCACCGCAAGACGGGTGTGGGCTCGATCATCTCGCTGATGCTCCCGTACACGGTCGTGCTGATGGTCGCGTGGACCGCGCTGCTGATCGTCTGGTACCTGATCGGTCTGCCGCTCGGCCCGGGGGCGCCGGTCACGCTCGGTTGACCGGTCGAGGTGGGACCTGCGACTGCGTGAGGCCCGTCGGTGACGGCCTAAGGTCGAGGTTCCCGCTCATACGACCGCTGAGGATCCATGCCCAAGATCGTCGACCACGCGGCGCGTCGCCGGGAGATCACGCAGGCGGCCGCGGACCTCATCGCCGAGGGCGGGCCGTCGGCGTTCACGATGCGGGCCCTCTCGGCGCGCTGCGGCGTGGCCAACGGGGCGCTCGAGCGGTACTTCCCGACCAAGGGCGACATCCTCGTCTCCTGCTACGACCTGGCGTACAGCCGTCTGCGCGCCCATACGTATGAGCAGATGATCGGGGTCGAACCCGGCCTGGCGTCGCTGCGCGTGCTGGTGCGTGCGCTGCTCCCGGTCTCGACGGAGATCGGCGACGTCGCCCGGGTCATGCTGGCGTTCTGGAGCGAGCTGTCGTCCGTCCCCGAGGTCGCCGCGCGCGTGTTCGCCGACTCGGCCTCGATGCGCGACCGGTTCGTCGCCGAGCTGCGGGTCGCGGTCGAACGCGGCGAGATCGACTGCTCGGACCGGCTCGATGCCGTCGGGTACGCGCTGCACGTGTTCGTCGTCGGCTCGTACCACGTGGCCCAGGGGCCCGAGGGCGCCGAGGACCCCGGCCTGCAGCTCGCCGCGCTCGACCTCGTCCTCGGCGCCACCTGACCGTTCGCGCCCCTGGCGCCCCTGGCGTCGCTCGCGCCCCCGCGGGCGGTCAGGCCGGTGCGCCCTCCGGCGACCAGGTCCGGGCGACCTCCGCGAGGAGCCGGGCTCCGAAGCCCGTCGCACCCTTCGTGCGCCACGCGTCGTCCGTGTCCGACTTCATCGGGCCGGCGATGTCCAGGTGGGCCCACGGCGTCGCGCCCACCCACTCCGCCAGGAACAGCGCCGCGGTGATCGCCCCGGCGAACTCCCCGCCCAGGTTCTTGATGTCGGCGACGTCCGAGTCGAGCTGCGAGCGGTAGCGACGGTCCAACGGCAGGCGCCACACGGTCTCGTCGGTCAGCTCGGCGGCCTCCTCGACGAGCGAGGCGAGCGCGTCGTCGTTGCCGATCAGCCCGGCGTTGCGCGTGCCGAGCGCCGCGAGGCACGCTCCGGTCAGCGTCGCGATGTCGACGATCGCGTCGACGCCGTCCTCGAGGGCCAGGGCGATCGCGTCGACCATCACCAGGCGCCCCTCGGCGTCGGTGTTCATCACCTCGATCGTGCGGCCCGCACGGCTGGTCAGCACGTCACCGAGCTTCGTCGCCGAGCCCGACGGCATGTTGTCGGTGCAGGCCAGGTACGCCGAGACGCTCACCGGCACGTCCAGCTCGGCCAGCACCGTCATCGCGGCGAGCACCGAACCGGCGCCGGCCATGTCCATCTTCATCGCCGCGTGCATCGCGTTCGACGGCTTGAGGGAGATGCCGCCCGAGTCGTACGTGATGCCCTTGCCGACCAGCCCCAGGTGCCCGGCCGGCGTGCCCGCGGGCGTGTAGGTGAGGCGCACCATGCGCGGCTCGACGACCGAGCCCGCGTTGACGCCGAGCAGGCCGCCGCAGCCCAGCGCGACCAGCGCCGCCTTGTCGTGCACCTGCACCTCGAGGCCCGCGGCCTCACCGAGGCGCACCGCGACGTCGGCGAACGCCGGCGCCGTCAGGTACCCGGGCGGGGTGTTCGCCAGATCGCGCGAGACGGCCGTCGCCCGCGCCAGCACCTGCCCCGTGCGTGCCCCCGCACGCGCCTGCTCGAGCCGGGCCTCGTCCGCGCCGTCGAGCACGAGGACCAGCTCCTCGACCGGGACGGTCGTCGCCGCGGTGCGCAGCTCGTCGAAGCGGTAACGACCCAGCAGGACGCCCTCGACGACGGCCTGCGCCGCCTGCGCCACGTCCACGCCCGAGGCGTCGGCGAGCGTGGTGACCACGACGTCGTCCCGGGCGACGGACCTGGCGAACGCCGCCGCCGCATCGCGCAGCACGGCCGGCGTCACGTCCGCAGCAGGCCCCGTGCCCACCGCGACCACCGGCCGCGCACCGGGCACGGCGAACGTCTGGCCCGCCTTGCCGGCGAAGCCCCAGCGCTCCAGCTCCCCGCGGTTCAGCCCGACCGAGACGGGCACGTCACCGTCCGGGGCGACCCCGACGCCGACCGTCGCGCCGTCGGGTGCTGCGGCGACCACCGTGATCTGCACGGCGCGGATCGCGGTGTCGGAGGGGACGAGGTCGAGCTCGGCGGGATCGGTGGACATCGGTGCTCCTGGGTCTGTCGGCGGGTCTGTGGGCGGGACGTGCTTCTCGGATCGTGCGCTCAGTCGAACGGCCACACCAGCGGGACGACGAGGAGGGCGACCGCGAGCCAGGCGACCATCGTGGCCAGGCCGAGCTTCCAGTAGTCGCCGAACCGGTACCCGCCGGGGCCCATCACGAGCATGTTCGCCGGGGTGGCGATCGGGGTGAGGAACGAGGCGGCACCCGCCACCGCGACGAGCATGAGCACCGGCGCGAGCGCGACGCCCGTCTCGGCCGCCGCCGCCACCGCGATCGGCGTGACGATGAGGACGGTCGCGGTGTTGCTCACCACCTGACCGAGCGTGGCCGTGAGCACGAACAACGCGGCGAGCAACGCGTACCCGCCGCCGTCGCCGACGAGCCGGATCATGGCGTCGGCGACCACCTCCGCGGCGCCGCTCGTCTGGATCGCCACCGACAGCGGGATGAGTCCGCCGACGAGCACGACGGTCTGCCAGGACACCGCCCGGTACGCCTCCTGCGGGTTCACGACGCCCGTGAGCACCATGAGGACCGCACCCACCAGACCCGCCACGGCCGGGGTCGTCAGGCCACCCGCCAGCAGCACGATCGTCACGACCAGCACCGCGAGCGCCCGCGGCGCCTTCGGGCCGAGCGCCACGGTCTGCCGGCGCACCAGCGCGGGGGAGTCGACCAGCAGGACCTCCTGGTCGTGCGCGAGCGCCTCCACGGCCGGCCACGTGCCGTGCACGAGCAGCATGTCGCCCTCGGCGAGGGTCGTCGGCCGGGCACCACGGTCCTTGCCGAGACGGTTGATGCCGAGCACCGTGACGTCGTCGCGCACGATGCCGGGGAAGAACGTGCGGCCGATCGCCTCCGAGCGCGGCGGGACGACGAGCTCGGCGACGCCGACCTCCTTGTTCAGCAGCTCCGTGCGGGTCGCGCGGGTCAGCGGGGTGCGCACCACCGTCATGCCGTGATCGGCGGCCGCGGCGCTCACCGACTCGACGGCACCCGTCACCACCAGGACGTCGCCGGCCGCCAGCGGTTGCTCGAGCGGTGCGGGCTCGCCGTCCGCTCGCTGCAGACCGATCGCATGCACGTCGTCCGGGCCAGCGAGCGCCGACCAGCGCCGCCCGACGGCCTTGCCCGCGGCGTCGACGCGCAACCGGAAGAACCCGTGGTCGAGCTGGTAGTGGTCGACGAGCGCGTCGACGTGCCCGCTGAAGTCCGACGGCAACGACGACGGGGTCCGGCGCGGCAGCAGGAACCGCCCGCCACCGACCGCGACCAGGACCGTCACCGCGACGAGCGGGACCCCGACGATCGCGAACTCGAAGAACCCGAAGGGCTCGCCCGTCGAGGCCTTGAGCGTGTCCGACACGATCACGTTGACCGTGGAGCCGGACAGGGCGAGCAGGGCGCCACCGCTCGCGGCGAAGGCCAGCGGCATGAGCATCTGCGACGTGCTCTCCTTCGCCTGCCGCGCGGCGAGGACCGCGACGGGCAGGAGTGCGGCGGCCGCACCGTTCGGTGTGACGACCGCGGCCATCACGGCGCCGAGCGCCATGAGCGCCACCAGCAGCCGGGTGCGGGCCGTCCCGGCCTTCGCGGTGAGAACCTGCCCGGCCCAGGCCGTGATGCCCGACTGCTCCAGGCCCTCGCTCACGACGAACAGCGTCGCGATGAAGATGACGATCGGGTCGCCGAACCCCGACAGTGCGGTGTCCAGGTCGACCGCACCGGTCAGCCACAGGGCCAGCGCGGTGAGGATCGCGACGACGCCCACGGGCAGGCGGTTCCAGGCGAACAGCACGATGGCCCCGCCCAGCACGACGAAGCTCGCGACCATCGGGTCCACGCCCACCTCCGTCTGTCGACGCGCGTCGACGAAGCCGTGTCGGGCCTACCCTCGCACCTCGTCGCGTTCGGCGCGCCCCGACGCCTGCGCCTCCTGGCGTGGCGCCCGGCCGGGCGTCGGTGCAGGTCCGGCGCGTGCCGATCCGGTGGGGTTGGTACGCCGAAGGCCGACGCCCGAGGGGAGGGGCGTCGGCCTTCGGTGGTGCGGGGCGTCGGTCAGGCGCGCGCGGCGGTGCCCTCGAACGCGGTCCACGACTCGGGCGCCAGGGTGACGACCGTGCTGCCGTCCGCCTCGACCCGCACCGCGGGGGCGTCGATCACGCGGACGTGCTTCTCGGCGATCTTCGCCGCGTGCTCCGGTCCGGCGACGGCCGGCTCGTTGTCGGCGGTCACCTCGAGGCCGGCGGTGAGCACGATGCTGGCTCCGAGGTGCGAGATCGTCACGTCGACCGGCTCGGCCGTGCGGTTGGTGAGGAACAGGGCCAGCGACCCGTCGGTCTCGTCCCACGTGGCGGCGGCGGTGACGGTCGGCACGTCGCCGTGACGCTTGGTCGTGAAGACCGGGGCGTCGACGCGCAGGTCGAGCGCGGTGCCGCGCGCGGTGCGGGCGGCCTGGGCGAACGGGAAGAACGTCGGCTGCTTCCAGGCCTCGCCGCCCGGCTCGGTCATGATCGGCGCGATCACGTTGACGAGCTGCGCGAGGCACGCGACCGGCACGCGGTCGGCGTGGTTGAGCAGCGTGTTCATCAGGTCGCCGACGACGACCGCGTCGAGGCCCGAGTAGACGTCCTCGATGATGCGCGGGGCGTCCTTCTGCAGCGGCAGGTTCGCCTCGCCCGGGAACCGCGACTCCAGGTACCAGACGTTCCACTCGTCGAACGAGATGGTGATCGCCTTGTCCGAGCGCTTGCGTGCCCCGACCGCGTCGGCCGAGGAGACGACGCGGCGGATGAACCGGTCCATCGCCGTCGCGGAACCGAGGAACGAGGCGCGGTCGCCGTTGAGCTCCTCGTAGTACGCGTGCATGGAGATGTGGTCGACGATGTCGTAGGTGTACGACAGGACCGTCTGCTCCCACTCGCCGAACGTGTCCATGTACATCGACGAGGAGCCGCAGGCCACGAGCTCGATGCTCGGGTCGACCAGCTTCATGGCCTTCCCGGCCTCGGCGGCGAGCTTGCCGTACTCGTGGGCGTCCTTGTGGCCGATCTGCCACGGTCCGTCCATCTCGTTGCCCAGGCACCACAGCGTCACGCCGTAGGGCTTCTCGCGGCCGTTCGCGATGCGCAGGTCGGCCCACTTGCTGCCGGCCTCGCCGTTGACGTACTCGACGAGCGCGGCGGCCGCCGCGACACCGCGGGTGCCGAGGTTCACGGCCATCATCGGCTCGATGCCCTCGCGCTCGGCCCACTGCAGGAACTCGTCGGTGCCGATCGTGTTGGGCTCGATCGTGCGCCAGGCGAGGTCGATGAACGGCTTGCGGTCCTCGACGGGGCCGACGCCGTCCTCCCAGTTGTAGTTGGAGACGAAGTTGCCGCCCGGGTAGCGGACCATGCTCACGCCGAGCTCGTGCGTGAGGTCGGCGACGTCGCGACGGAAGCCGTGCTCGTCGGCCGTGGTGTGGTCCGGCTCGTAGATGCCGGTGTAGACCGCGCGGCCGAGGTGCTCGACGAACGAGCCGAACAGGCGGCGGTCGACAGCCCCGACACGGAAGTCGGGGTGGAGCAGGACGGTGGCGCGCTGAGTCATCGGGACACTCCTGGAGCGGGGCGGACATCGGTGTGCCGCCGCGGTTTGCACAACGTTGTAGACGGTACTGTACCGCCGCCCCGAGGGGCATCCCCGAAGCCGCCTGCAGCGCGTCGGGCGCCCGACCGGCGGGCCCTCAGCGCCCGGCGGCATACCCCTGACGGCCGCGCGGGTTGGCCGCCGCGACCAGCAGCCCGTCGTCGCGCACCCCGGCCGCGCTCAGGCGACCCAGCGCCCACGGCCCCGCGTCCTCCACCGCGTGCCCACGCTCGCGCAGACCCGCCAGCACCGCCTCGCCCAGCCGGGACTCCGCGACGAGACCGCGCGGGGTGTGCGTGCGCGGGTCGAACGAGCCCGGCACGTGCGCGCTGTGCCACGCCGGCGCGTCGATCGCCGCCTGCAGGTCCAGCCCGCCCAGCAGGTGCCGCAGCAGGAACGGGACCGTCCACTGGTCCTGCTGGTCACCGCCCGGCGTGCCGAACGCGAACCCGGCCCTCCCGGACGAGCCCGTGATCGGCCCGTCGACGCGCAGCGCCAGCGCCGGGCTCAGCGTCGTCCGCGGTCGCCGACCGGGGACCAACGAGCTCGGCAGGCCCGCCTCCAGCCAGAACATCTGCGCCCGTGTCGGCAGCGACAGCCCCAGCCCGGGCACCACCGGGCTCGACTGCAGCCACCCACCCGACGGCGTCGCCGACACCCGGTTGCCCCACCGGTCGACCACGTCCACGTGGCACGTGTCGCCCGGCGACAGGCCCAGCCGGGACACCGTCGGCTCGCCCAGCCCGACCGACCCGCGGGCGGACGACGCCCCCGTACCCGCCCGTTCGGCTCGCTCCCGCGCCTCCAGCAGCGCCTGCGCGTACCGGGGGGTGCGTCCGTCGGGCGAACCCGGTCGCAGCCCGCCCGCGGCCGTCGGCCCGACGAGCGCCGCCCGCTGCGTCGCGTACGCGGGGGACAGGAGCGTGGTCAGCGGGACGTCGGGCACGTCGCCGTACCAGGCGTCCCGGTCGGCGAACGCCAGGTCGGCCACCTCGACCACCGTGTGCACCAGCTCGACCAGCGCGTCGACCGAGGGCCGCGACCCCGTCGGGGTGCGGACGGCCGCGCGGACGAGCTCGTCGACCCCCAGCGCGTCGAGCACCGTCAGCTGCTGCAGCAGCACCGGCCCCTGACCCCACGCGGCCGTCTTGTGGATCTCGTGCCCGGCGAACGGCGCGGCCACCGTCGGCTCCTCGGTCGCCCGCCACGCCGCCAGGTCCGCACCGCGCAGGAACCCGGTGTGCGGCGTGCCCGAGGAGTCCATCAGCGGCGTCGAGCCGACGAACGCGTCGACCGCCTCGGCCACGAATCCCTCGTAGAACGCATGCCCCGCCGCCTCGATGCCGGCCTCGCGCGCCGGGCCTGCCGCCTCCGCGGCCGCCAGCAGCCGGGCGAACGTGGTCGCCAGGTCCGCGTTCGTGAACCGGGCGCCGGCCTCGGGCACCTGCCCGTGCGGCAGGTAGACGGCGGCCGACGTCGGCCAGTGCTCCGTGAACAGCTCCTCGACCGCCGCGATCGTCCGGGTCGCGGCGCCCACCAGCGGGAACCCGTCCCGCGCGTACCCGATCGCCGGTCCCAGCACGTCGGCCAGCGGCAGCGTCCCGTACCGGGCCAGCAGGTCCAGCCACGCGCCGAACGCCCCGGGCACCACGGCCGCCAGGTGCCCCGTCCCCGGCACGACGGTCAGCCCCAGGTCCGTGTACCGCTCGATCGTCGCTTCCGCAGGCGCGACGCCCTGCCCGCAGACGACGAACGGCCGGTCCTGCGCGGCCTCGTACCCGAGGATCGGTGCGTCCCCGCCCAGGCCGTTCAGGTGCGGCTCGACGACCGTCAGCGTGAAGCCCGCTGCGACGGCCGCGTCGAACGCGTTCCCGCCCGCCTCCAGGACGCGCATCCCGGCCGCGCTGGCCAACCAGTGCGTCGAGGCCACCATGCCGAACGTGCCGGACAGCTCCGGCCGGGTGACGACCACGCTCAGTCGCCGGACGGGAGCCGGCCGGGTCCGTCCTCGCCGAGCCCGTCGAGTCCGTCGAGCCGGGGTGCGGCCGACGTGCGCGCGGTCGGCACGGCGGTCGGCGCGGCGGTGGGAACGGTGGTCGCGTCCGCGGCGTCGGCCAGCGCATGCCGCACCGCGAGCCGGATCACCCAGTACAGGACCAGCAGGGCGAACAGCGGGACGAGCAGGTAGGTGAACAGGACCAGGGCGGTGACGCTCATACCTCGCGACGCTAGCGGCGGGGTGCGCCCGCCGCACCGGTTTCGCCGATCGTCCCGTCAGCCTCGCCGTCAGCCTCGCCGGCAGACCCCGCCGTCAGACTCCGCCGTCAGACCCCGCCGACGAACCCCAGCTGGCGCCACGCCTCGTACGTCGCGACCGCCGCCGCGTTCGACAGGTTCATCGAGCGACGGCCCGGCAGCATCGGGATCCGCACCTGCCCCGTGACCCGCGGGTGGGCCAGCACCTCGTCCGGGAGCCCCGTCGGCTCCGGGCCGAACAGCAGCACGTCGCCGTCCACCCAGTCGACCCCGGTGTGCCAGGCGTCCGCCTGCGTCGTGAAGGCCCACACCCGGGCATCGGGGACGGTCGCGAGGAACGCGTCGAACGACGCGTGCCTGCTCACGTGCGCGAGGTCGTGGTAGTCGAGGCCCGCCCGCCGCAGCTTCGCCTCGGACATGTCGAACCCGAGCGGCTCCACCAGGTGCAGCGTCGCTCCCGTGCCCGAGACCATGCGGATCGCGTTGCCGGTGTTGCCCGGGATCCGGGGCTCGAAGAAGACGACGTGCAGCACACCTGATGATCGCACCCGCGGGTCGGGGCACCTGCTCACGGACCGGCCGTGCGTGCGGTCGGCCGTGCATGCGGCCGGACGGGCGGTCACGGGTCGCCCGGGCGGGGCGCCGCGCGGTCGGCGGGTCGGGGCGCGACACTGGGCGCGTGGGTCACACCGTCCTCCAGCTGCCCGTCCGGGCGCTCGAACCGCTGGTGCGTCGGCACCTGCTCGACGAGACGCCGTCGCTCACCGCGCCCGACCCCGCCACCGTCTGCGCCCACATCACCCTGCTCGGACCGTTCGTGCACCATCGTGACGTCGACGCCGAGCTGCTCGCCGCCCTGAGCCGGCTGCTGGCCTCGGCGGCCTCCTTCGAGTTCGAGCTGACCGGGATCCGCTCGTTCCCCTCCGGTCCGGTCTACCTCGCGCCCGACCCGGCCGAACCGCTGCGGCACCTGACCGAACGGCTCACCGAGGCGTTCCCGGCCTGGCTCCCGTACGGCGGCGCGTTCGACGAGGTCGTCCCGCACCTGTCGATCGGCCACGACCTCACCCCGGGCGAACGCGCCGAGCTCGAGCTGCGGCTGCCCATCCCGGTCCGCGCGGAGGTCGTCGACCTCACCTGGTGGTCCCCGACCTCGGTGCGGACCCTCGTCCGGTTCCCGCTCGGCCCCGAGCTGCTCGCCGGCTGACCCCTGACCCCGGAGCCAGGGCCGCGCTGCGGCCGGTTCGCCCGGGTGCACTCAGCCGCAGCCGGGTGCGGTGGGGTCGGCGTCGCAGTCGTCGGCGACGAGGTCGGCCTGTCGTTCGACGACGTCGAAGGTGCGGCTGCTGGCCGTGGTCGTGGCGGTGCCCAGCACGTCCTGCCAGTCGGTGTCGCCCTGGACGCGGTAACGGCCGGCCCAGGTGGTGGTGAGGGTCATCGCGTGGGTGCCGGGCTGGGTGTAGGTGTGGGTGAGGTACCCGTCCAGGTCGTCGCCGCTGCTGGTGCGGTAGGCGGTGCCGGGGTCGGTCGTGCTCAGGGTGGGGGTCCCGTCGTCGAAGTCCCAGGTGAACGTGGTGGCGGTGACGGTGACGTCGAAGGTGAATCCGAGCAGGGTGGTGGTGAAGGCCTGGTCGGTCGCGTCGGTGTAGACGATGTTGGGGTGGTTGACCAGCAGGGCGCCGTCGCCGGGCTGCAGGCCGGCGGTGCCGGAGACGATGAGCAGGTTGCGCAGGTCCTGGGCGGTGAAGGCGGGGACGGTGACCTCGGGGCAGGTCCAGTCGCCGATGCGTTCCCAGGTGCTGTCGTCGGTGGATCCGGTGGGGCGTCGGTAGAGGGGTGCGTAGGGGGTGGCGTCGTTCTCGCACGCGATCGGTGTGCCCATGCAGGTGGTCAGCGTCTGGTCGTCGGGGACGATCCAGGTCTCCATCCCGCAGTGGGCGATGCGGGCGTACTCCCAGGGCGACGCGGCCGGGTTCGCTGCCGCCGCCAGCTCGTCGCGGCGCACCTGACCGTTCTGCATGGTGACGACGTCGTCATGCGCGTATCCGCGTGCGGAGTACGCGCCGCTGTCGTCGGATGCGAACCCGGTGGTCGCGTCGAGCATCAGCAACACCGCGCCGAGCAGGATGGCGAAGACGAGGCGCATGGGGTCACGCATCGGTGTCGTCGGCGGGAACGACATCGACACCACGAACGAGCCAACGGTCGTCTTCGCGGATGACGATCATCGTCACTGCGTCGACCTCGCCCGTCGGGTCTGACTCGGAGACGAAGCGCATCGTGTAGGTCAGCGAGTAGGAGCTGCCCGGCTGCAGCTCGACGCCGTCAAGTGGTTCGATCTCGACGCTCGCATCGTCGAAACCCCCCTCGGGCGGGTGCTCGGCGTCGTCTGCCACGTCGGCGCAGAAGAGGCAGTCCGGATGGCTCAGCGTGCGCCACGTCGTCGTATCCCCGGTCGAGTGCACGTACGGGAAGAGCTCGAGGAAGTACTGCCCGACCGCGAGTGCCCCGTCGAGGCTGACCTGGTCCATCGCGTCGGTCCACCGGGGTGCCTCGGCGACGACGGTCGGTGTGGGGCTTGCGGACGGGGAAGACCCGGCCGTGCTGGTGACCTCGGTCGTCGGGTCGGGTGCGGATGACCCGCCGGTGCACCCGCCCAGCAGCCCGGCCGTCACCGCTGCGACCGTCAGGAGGGCGGGCAGGCGCGACCGGGTGGGTGCCGTCATGCCGGCGAACCTACCGAAACCGCCCACCAGGCGGCACGGATCGGACCGATCTGTGGACGGCGGATCGGGCGGGTCTTCCGTGTGCGGGCCGCGGTCCGGCGACCGACTAGCGTTGTCGTGCACTGCAGCCACGAGAGGACGCCACTGATGCCGACCGAGCCGCTGTACCGCGCCGACGACGCGCGCTACGACACGATGACCTACCGCCGCACGGGGCGCAGCGGGCTGGACCTGCCGGCGTTGTCGCTGGGGCTCTGGCACAACTTCGGGGACACGACCCCGTTCGACCGGCAGCGGTCGGTGCTGCGCCGGGCGTTCGACCTGGGCATCACGCACATGGACCTGGCGAACAACTACGGCCCGCCGTACGGGTCGGCGGAGGAGAACTTCGGCCGGCACCTGGCCAAGGACTTCCGCCCGTACCGCGACGAGCTCGTCATCTCCTCGAAGGCCGGCTACGACATGTGGTCGGGTCCGTACGGGGACGGCGGGTCGCGCAAGTACCTGCTGGCCTCGCTCGACCAGTCGCTGGCGCGCACGGGGCTGGAGTACTTCGACATCTTCTACTCGCACCGACCGGACCCGTCGGTGCCGATCGAGGAGACGATGGGTGCGCTGCACACCGCCGTGACCAGCGGCAAGGCGCTGTACGCGGGCATCTCGAACTACACCCCGGAGCAGACGCGGCGCGCGCACCAGGTGCTGGCTGACCTGGGCACGCCGTTGCTGATCCACCAGCCGTCGTACTCGATGTTCAACCGGCACGTGGAGAACGTCGCCAAGGGCCAGACCGAGCGCCTGATCGACGTGGTCGGCGACCTGGGCATCGGCACGATCGTGTTCTCCCCGCTGGCCCAGGGCCTGCTGACCGGCCGCTACCTGTCGGGCGAGGTCCCGGCGGGTTCGCGCGCGTCGGTGGGGCACTTCCTCAAGCCGGCCGCGTTGTCCGAGACGTACCTGGAGCGGGCGCGCGGGCTGAACGCGATCGCCGAGGGGCGCGGGCAGACGCTCGCGCAGCTGGCGTTGTCGTGGGTGCTGCGTGACGAGCGCATCACGTCGGCGCTCATCGGCGCCAGCTCGGTCGCGCAGCTCGAGGACAACGTCGCGGCGTTGTCGGCGCCGCCGCTGACCGACGAGGAGATCGCGGCGATCGAGCCGTTCGCCGTCGACGGCACGGGTCGCTGACGCCGTGACGGAGTTGTCGACCTCCCGGCCCGTGCCCGTCGTCCTGCTGCACGGCATCACCGACGACGGGCACTGCTGGCCCGGCGTCGTCGCGCACCTGCGCGCCGCGGGCGACGGGCGTCAGGTGCTGACGCCGTCCGCGCTCTGGCACGGCGGGCGCACGGGCGAGGGACGCACGAGTCTGACGATCAGCGCGCTCGCCACCGATGCCGCAGCCACGATCGCCGCCTCGCTCGACCGTCCCGCGGTCGTCGTCGGGCACTCGATGGGCGGGGTGACCGCCGAGGAGCTCGCCCTGCTCGCACCCGAGCTGGTGGCCGCGCTCGTGCTCGTCGACCCGGCGTGGGTGGGCGACGACCCCGCCGACGGAGGCGCCGCCCCCGCCTGGCTGCGCGAGTTCGCCGGATCGTTCGAGCGGGCACCGCAGGCCGGTCTCGAGCAGTGGTCGCGGTCGCAGAACCCGGGCTGGCCCGACGACGAGCACGAGCCGTGGGCCGCCTCGAAGAAGGCTCTCGACCTGGAGATCACGCGCGTCCCGCACCACTGGGGCGAGCGCGAGTGGCCGAAGGCGCTCGCCGGGCTGGTCGACGCCCGGATCCCGGTCACGCTCGTCACGGGGGACACGGCGGCCGGTGCGATCGTCGACGAGGCGATGGCCGCCGCCGCAGGGGCGGCGCTCGGTCGCAGCGGCGAGGACGAGGGCGGGCTGCTCACGCACGTGGCGCTCGCGGCGACGGGGCACAACATCCACCGCGACGACCGGCCCGGGTTCCTCCGGGTGCTCGACGACGCGATCGCCCGGGCGGACGCCGCCGCGCTCTGACGTCCGTGCTGGTCGGCGCGCGGGGCCTCGCAACGGGCCCCGCGCGGCCGCCGCCGCGGGCGTCCGGCGTCAGGCGGGTTCGACGACCTCGTCGAGCAGCGGCTCGGCGTCCGTGCCCTCCAGCGCGGCGAGCAGGCCTGCGCCGTAACGCTCGAGCTTGGTCGCCCCGACGCCGCTGATCGATCCGAGGTCGGCCAGGCTCGACGGCCGGCTCTCGACGACGGCACGCAACGTCGCGTCGTGGAACACGACATACGCGGGAACCCCCTGCTCGCGCGCGGTCGCGGCACGCCAGGCGCGCAGCCGCTCGAACAGCTCGGCGTCCGGGCCGGACAGGTCGGCGGCCGCCGCGGACCGTGACCCCGAGCGGCTGCCCCGCTCGGCCTTGGCCTTCCCGCTCGCGCTCGCAGTCTCCCGGCGCAGCGGGACGGACCGTTCGCCTCGCAGCACCTCGCCCGAGCCGGGGCTCAGCCGCAGCGTGCCGTAGCCGTCGGTGTCGACGGCCAGCAGCTCCTGCGCGAGCAGCTGACGGACCACGCCGCGCCACTCGCCGTCCGACAGGTCCGCGCCGACACCGAACGTCGACAGCTCGCCGTGCCCGAGCTGGGTGACCCGCGGGGTGGTCTTGCCGCGCAGGATGTCGACCAGGTGCCCGACGCCGTAGCGCTGCCCGCGCTGGTCGAGCCGCACGACCGTCGAGAGCAGCTTCTGCGCCGGGACCGTGCCGTCCCAGGTCTGCGGCGGGTTCAGGCACGTGTCGCAGTTGCCGCACGCCTCGCTGCCCGCCTGGCCGAAGTAGGTGAGCAGCTGCACCCGGCGGCACGAGACCGTCTCGCACAGCGCGAGCATCGCGTCCAGGTGCGCGGTGAGCCGGCGCCGGTGCGCGACGTCGCCCTCGGAGGTGTCGATCATCCGCCGCTGCTGCACCACGTCCGCGAGCCCGTAGGCGAGCCAGGCGGTCGACGGCAGGCCGTCACGTCCGGCGCGACCGGTCTCCTGGTAGTACCCCTCGACGGACTTGGGCAGGTCGAGGTGGGCGACGAACCGCACGTCGGGCTTGTCGATGCCCATGCCGAACGCGATGGTCGCGACCATGACGATCCCGTCCTCGCGCAGGAACCGGGACTGGTTCGCCGCGCGCACCCGCCGGTCGAGGCCTGCGTGGTACGGCAGCGCGGGGATGCCCTGGTCGACCAGGTACTGCGCGGTCTGCTCGACGGAGGCGCGCGAGAGGCAGTAGACGATGCCGGCGTCGCCGTCGTGCTCGGTGCGCAGCAGGTGCAGCAGCTGCGCGCGCGGGTTGTCCTTCGGCACGATCCGGTACCGGATGTTCGGCCGGTCGAAGCTCGCGACGAAGTGCCGTGCCTCGCCGAGCTGCAGGCGGGTGGCGATCTCGGCGTGGGTGACCTCGGTCGCGGTCGCGGTCAGGGCGATCCGCGGCACGTCCGGCCAGCGCTCGTGCAGCAGCGAGAGGGCGAGGTAGTCGGGGCGGAAGTCGTGCCCCCACTGGGACACGCAGTGGGCCTCGTCGATCGCGAACAGCGCGACCGTGCCGCGGTCCAGCAGCTCGAGGGTCTCCGGGACGCGCAGCCGCTCGGGCGCCAGGTACAGCAGATCGAGCTCGCCGGCGAGGAACGCCTGCTCGACGCGGTTCCGGTCGGCACGCTCCTGCGTGGAGTTGAGGAACCCGGCGCGCACGCCGAGAGCCGAGAGCGCGTCGACCTGGTCCTGCATGAGGGCGATGAGCGGGGAGACGACCACGCCCGTGCCGGGCCGGACCAGCGAGGGCACCTGGTAGCACAGCGACTTGCCGCCACCGGTCGGCATCAGGACGAGGGCGTCGCCGCCCGCGACGACCGTGTCGATGATCTCGGCCTGCTCGCCGCGGAACGCGTCGTAGCCCCAGACCTCCTGCAGCACGTCGAGCGTCGTGCGCCCGGCGTAGGCCTCCGATGCGGCCCGCGGTCCGGACGGTGCGGGTCGCGTCGCCGTCCGTGCGCGGACGTCCGTCGAGGTCGTCGCGACCCAGGCCAGATCGGCCGCGTCAGGGGGTGCGGCGTCGTACTCGGGGTCGAACGGAGGTTCGTCGTCCAGAGGCCAGCCGTCGTCCCACCCGTCGCTCACGCGCACACCCTACGTGCCGTCGCCGACGCGGCGGCGCTCGTGCACAGCCTCACCCGTCCGGGCCCGGGAACGCCCCCGATGTCACCCGTCCGGCCCAGGGTGTGGACCCCGGTCGGCGCGGTCGTCTACCGTGCGCTCACGACCCTGGAAACGGACACAACGGACACCTCTGTCCCGGGGCATGTCACGGACCGCGTGCGCGCGGCTCGACGAGGAGGTTTGGTGCGGTGGACGGGGCTCTGACGGGGCGGTCCGTGCTCGTGACCGGAGGTGCGACGGGGATCGGTCGGTCGGTCGTGCTCGCGCTCGCGGACGCCGGCGCGGACGTGGCCTTCACGTACCTGGAGCACGACCCCGAGCCGGTCATCCAGGAGGTCGACGCCCGGGGTCGGCACGCGATCGCCGTGCGCATCGACGCGCGTCTGTCGTGGGAGCTCGAGAAGGCCGCACGCGGTACGGCCGAGGTCTTCGGCGGCGTGGACGTCCTGGTGAACAACGTCGGCGGCATCGTCGCGCGCAAGGCGGTGCAGGACTGCGACGACGCGCACTGGCACGACGTCATCGACGTCAACCTGTCGTCGGCCTTCTACGCGACCCGCGCGGTGCTCCCGTTCATGCCGGACGGTGGCCGGATCATCAGCATCGGTGCGCACGCCGCCGCGAACGGCGGGGGCACGGGCATGGTGGCGTACACCGCGGCAAAGGCAGGGCTCGAGGGGTTCGGCCGGGCCCTGGCCCGCGAGCTGGCACCCCGGCGCATCACGGTCAACACGGTGGCGCCGGGGTTCGTCGGCGGTACGGGGTTCCACGCCCGGCACACGCCGGAGCCCTCGCAGCGGGCCGCGGTGGACGCGACGCCGCTGGCCCGCGCCGGCGCGGGGGCGGACGTGGCTGCGGCCGTGGTGTTCCTGGCGTCCGAGGCCGCGTCCTTCGTGACGGGCACGGTGCTCGACGTGAACGGCGGTGCGGGCTTCCGCTGACGCACCGCCGTCGCGCTGCCGTCCGGCCGTCGCGCAGGTCTGCGGGTCAGCGGGTCTTGTGCGCCCGCACGATCGCGCCGTGCAGGCCGTCGGCGACCTCGTGCGTGAACTCCACCTCGGCGTCGGCGAACCCGGCGGCCGTGAGCAGCTCGAGGTACTCGGTGCGGCTGAGCGCCCCGGCGATGCATCCCACGTGGTCGCCGCGGGCGGCGCGGTCGGCAGGGCTGAGCCGGTCCTCGGCGACGATGTCGCTGATCCCGAGCCGTCCGCCGGGGGCCAGCACGCGGAACGCCTCGCCGAGCACGGCGGGCTTGTCGGGGGAGAGGTTGACGACGCAGTTGGAGATGACGACGTCGACGCTCGCGTCCTCGACCGGCAGGTCCTCGATGGTGCCGGCGCGGAACTCGACGTTCTCCAGGCCTGCCCGTGCGGCGTTGGCGCGGGCGAGCTCGAGCATCTCCGGGGTCATGTCGACGCCGATGGCGTGCCCGGTGGGGCCGACCCGGCGGGCGGACAGCAGCACGTCGATGCCGCCGCCGGACCCCAGGTCGAGCACGCGTTCGCCCGGGTGGAGCGCGGCGACGGCGGTCGGGTTGCCGCAGCCGAGCGAGGCGAGCACGGCCTCGCGGGGCAGAATGCCGGTGGCGTCGGCCTCGTAGAGCGCGGCGCCGAAGCGGGTGTCGTAGACGGCGGTCGTGTCCGGGCCGCAGCAGGCGTCGTCGGCGGTGGCCTGCGCGGTCGCGTCGGTGGGCGCGCAGCAGGTGGCGGTGGCGCTCGTGCTCAGCACCTCCCGGGCGGCGGCGCCGTAGTGCTCGCGGACGGCGGTGCGCACGGCGTCGGGCTGGTCCAGCGTGCTCATGGGGTCCTCCTGGTCGCATCTCGTATCGACAGGCATCGATGCATGCCATCGTGGCCTTCGGATCGACGAGTGTCAATATCGACACGGATCTATCTCCGGGGTTAGCGTGTCCCCATGAGTCCGACCACCCTGGCCGTGTCCCCGGCCGTCGCGCTGCCGCTGACAGACGTCTCCGCCGCCACGCAGGACGCCCCCGACGGGCTGTGCTGCGCGCCGCTCGCCCGCGCCGCCCTCGAGCACGACGACGCCGTCGTCCTGGCCCGCGTGCTCAAGGCCGTCGCCGAGCCGACCCGGCTCCGGCTCATCTCGCTCATGTGCGCCGAGGAGGGCGGGGAGGCCTGCGTCTGCGACCTCGTCGACGCCGTCGAGCTCAGCCAGCCGACCGTCTCGCACCACCTCAAGGTGCTCATGGAGGCCGGGCTCGTCACCCGCGAGAAGCGCGGCGTCTGGGCTTACTACACGGTCGTCCCCCGCTGCATGGACGCCCTCGCGGACGTGTTCCGGATGGGACGGGCATGAGCGCACCCACCGGCGCGCCGGCCACGATCGTCGTGCGCCCGATGCTCGCCGAGCACGGCGAGCAGGTCCGGGCCGTGCAGGCCGAGGGCATCGCCACCGGCGACGCCACGTTCGAGCAGGCGCCCGCGCCGTGGGCGGACTGGGACGCCGGCCACCTCGCCGAGCACCGGTTCGTCGCCCTGGACGACGGGGCCGGGACGGTCCTCGGCTGGGTCGCCGCGAGTCCCGTCTCCGGGCGCTGCGTCTACGCCGGGGTCGTCGAGGTGTCGGTCTACGTCGCCGCGGCCGCGCGCGGTCGCGGGGTCGGCCGGGCGCTGCTCGACGCCTTCGTCGCCTCGACGGAAGCCGGCGGTGTCTGGACGATCCAGGCGGGCATCTTCACCGAGAACGCGGCCAGCCTCGCGCTGCACCGCTCGGTCGGGTTCGCCGAGGTCGGTGTGCGGCGCGGCCTGGGGCTCATGGGCCACGGTCCGCGTACCGGGCAGTGGCGCGACGTCGTCCTGCTGGAGCGCCGCAGCACGGTCGTCGGCGTCTGACCGGTCCCAGGGACGGCGAAGGCCTCGGGGAGACGCCCTCCCCGAGGCCTTCGCCGTCAGTGCTGCAAGCCGTGCTGCAGGTCCTGCTGCGTGGTCAGTGCACGTCCTCGTCGACCCAGTCGAACGTGCGCGTCACGGCCTTCTTCCACAACCGGTACTGGCGGTCGCGCTCGGAGTCGTCGATGTCCGGCTCCCAGCGCTTGTCCTCGGCCCAGTTGTCGATGACGTCCTGCTCGCCCGACCAGAAGCCGACCGCGATGCCCGCCGCGTAGGCCGCGCCCAGCGCGGTCGTCTCGGCGACCTTCGGGCGGATGACCGGCACGCCGAGGATGTCGGCCTGGAACTGCATGAGCAGCTCGTCCTGCACCATGCCGCCGTCGACCTTGAGCTCGGTCAGGTCCACGCCCGAGTCGGCGTTCATCGCGTCGAGCACCTCGCGCGTCTGGAAGGCCGTGGCCTCCAGGGCCGCCCGGGCGATGTGCGCCTTGGTGACGTATCGGGTGAGCCCGACGAGCGCACCGCGTGCGTCCGAGCGCCAGTACGGGGCGAACAGACCCGAGAACGCCGGCACGAAGTACGCGCCGCCGTTGTCGTCGACCGTCTTGGCGAGCGCCTCGATCTCCGGCGCCGACGAGATGAGACCGAGGTTGTCGCGCAGCCACTGCACGAGCGACCCGGTCACCGCGATCGACCCCTCGAGCGCGTACACGGCCGGCTGGCTGCCGATCTTGTAGCAGACCGTGGTCAGCAGGCCGTTCTTCGACGGCACCGGCGACGTGCCGGTGTTGAGCAGCATGAAGTTGCCCGTGCCGTACGTGTTCTTGGCCGTGCCGACCTCGAAGCACGCCTGGCCGAACGTCGCCGCCTGCTGGTCGCCGAGGATGCCCGCGATCGGCACGCCCGGCAGCAGACCGCCCGTGCGGCCCTCGCCGTAGACCTCGGACGACGAGCGGATCTCCGGGAGCATCGACAGCGGGATGCCCATCTCGGCCGCGATCTCCTCGTTCCAGGAGAGCGTGTCGAGGTTCATGAGCATCGTGCGCGAGGCGTTGGTGACGTCGGTGACGTGCACGCCGCCGTTGACGCCTCCGGTCATGTTCCACAGCACCCAGGCGTCGGTGTTGCCGAACGCCAGGTCACCGCGCTCCGCCTTCTCGCGCGCACCCTCGACGTTGTCGAGGATCCAGCGGATCTTCGGGCCGGAGAAGTACGTGGCCAGCGGCAGCCCGACCCGCGCCTTGTAGCGGTCGGCCCCGCCGCCGAGCGCCCCGAGGTCCTCGGCGATCTTCTGCGTGCGGGTGTCCTGCCAGACGATCGCGTTGTAGACCGGCACACCGGTCGTGCGGTCCCACACGACGGCCGTCTCGCGCTGGTTCGTGATGCCGACCGCCGCGATGTCCCGGTGCGTGATGTTCGCGTTCGCGAGCGCCAGGGCCACGACGGCACGGGTGTTGTCCCAGATCTCCGTCGCGTTGTGCTCGACCCACCCGGGCCTGGGGAAGATCTGCTCGTGCTCCTTCTGGCCGACGGAGACGATCTGGCCGCCGTGGTCGAAGATGATCGCGCGCGAACTCGTGGTGCCCTGGTCGATCGCCAGGACGTACTGGGTGTCAGGCATGTGCTCTCACTCGTTCCTCATGAGGTGTGGGGGTGTGGCGCCGCTGCCACCGGTCAGACGTACGCGGCACCCGCGAGGCCGGCGAGGACGCCGCCGACGATCGGGCCGAGGACCGGGATCCAGGAGTACGCCCAGTCGCTGGAGCCCTTGCCGCGGATCGGCAGGAGGGCGTGCGCGAGGCGCGGGCCGAGGTCACGTGCGGGGTTGATGGCGTACCCGGTCGGGCCACCGAGGCTCGCACCGATGCCGACCACGAGCAGCGCGACCGCGAGCGGGCCGAGGCCCGACGGCGTCTTGCCGAAGACGAGGATGACGAAGACCAGCACGAACGTGCCGATGACCTCAGTGATGAAGTTCCACGCGTAGCTGCGGATCGCCGGGCCGGTCGAGAAGACGGCCAGCTTGGTGGCGCCGTCGGCGTCCTCGTCGAAGTGCTTCTTGTAGGCCAGGAAGCAGAGAACGGCGCCGAGGAACGCGCCGATGAGCTGGGCGAGGATGTACCAGAAGGCGTTGCTGACCGTCGGTTCGATCGTCGCGGTGACCACGCCCTCCGGACCGGTGAGGGTGGCGAACGGCGAGTCGGCCGCGAGGAGTCCGAGCGTCACCGCGGGGTTCAGGTGCGCGCCGGACCTGAAGGCCACGTACACGCCGGAGAAGACGGCGATGCCCCATCCGAAGTTGATGAGGAGCCACCCGCCGTCGAACCCCTTGTTCTTCGGCAGGATCACGTTCGCCACCACACCGGTACCGAGCAGGACGAGCATGCCGGTGCCGAGGATCTCGGAGACGAACGCATGGGAGAGAATTGTGTCCACGACCTACCCCACTTCTTGACGGACGTCGTTGTCACGTGCGCCCGGTCCGGAGGACCGGGGGTCTGGGGTCGGGCTCTGCGCCCGACGGGTGGTGCCCGGCCGCGTCGCAGGGTGCACGACGCGGCCGCCGTACGCCTCAGACGCTCTCGCGCTTTGCCAGCGGCTGCAACGGGGCGAGGTCGACGGCACGCAGCCTGACCTGCTCGGCCGCCGCGTCGTCGGGCTCCAGCCCGGCTGCGTCCTCCGCCTCGGCGCGGGCGCGGTAGGCCTCGATCTCCTTGCTGCGCGTGCGCTCGTCCCAGCCGAGGACGGGCGCGACGAGGTCGGCGATCTCCTCGAGCGCACCGACGCCACGGTCGGCCTGCTCGTAGTTGAGCCGGGTGCGGTGCATCAGCACGTCGTCCAGGTGCAGCGCACCCTCGTGGCTGGCCGCGTAGACGACCTCCGCGCCGATGTACGCGGGTGCGTGCTGCAGCGGCGCCGCCAGGGTGGGGTCGGCGTCGACCAGGTCGATGAGCTCGCCGAGCAGCGAGCCGTACCGGTGCAGCAGGTGGTCCATGCGCGGACGGTCCCAGCCGTACTTCGCGCCGATGGCCCGGGACTGACGCTGGAAGACCGTGAGCCCCTCGGCGCCGACCAGGGGCAGGTCGTGCGTGATCGAGGGCAGGCTCGTCGCCCGGGACCCGATCGCGAAGTCGACGGCGTCCTTGGCCATCACCCGGTACGTCGTCAGCTTGCCGCCGGCGATCACCGTCAGGCCCGGGGTGGGGGAGGCGACCGTGTGCTCGCGGGACACCTTCGCCGAGCTCGTGCCGGCCTTGACCTCGGGCTGCAGCAGCGGCCGCAGCCCGGCCCAGGACCCGATGACGTCCTCGCGGCTGATCGGCCGGGACAGCACCGAGTTCGCGTGGTCGATGACGTACTCGATGTCGGCGCTGGTCGCGACGGGGTGCGTGAGCTCCTGCTCCCACGGGGTGTCGGTGGTGCCGATGACCCAGTAGCGGGACCACGGGATGATGAACAGCACCGACTTCTCGGTCTGCAGGATCAGCCCGGTCTCTCCGGCGATGCGGCTGCGCGGCACGACGATGTGGATGCCCTTCGAGGCGAGCACGCGCAGCCCGCCGTCCGTGCCGGCCAGGGCCTCGGTCTGCTCGGTCCACACCCCGGTGGCGTTGATGACCGCGCGGGCGCGCACGTCGATGTGCTCGCCCGATTCGAGGTCGACGAGCTCGGCTCCGGTGACAGCGCCCCCGGACGTGGTCTGCAGGTCGACGACCTGCGTGCGCGAGGCGGCGTGCGCGCCGTACGAGACGGCCGTGCGCACGAGGGTCTCGACCAGGCGGGCGTCGTCGACGCTCGCGTCCCAGTAGCGCACCGCGCCGATCGCGGCGTCGTGCCGCAGGTCGGGGAAGAGCCGCTCCATGCCCTTGCGGGTCAGGTGCCGGTGCAACGGCATCGCGCGCCGCGTGCCGGAGACGGTGGCGAGCGTGTCGTACAGGGCGACGCCCGCGCCGACGTAGGCCCGCTCCCAGACGCGGTTCTCCAGCGGGTACAGGAACGAGACGGGCTTGACCAGGTGCGGGGCCAGCCGGGTGATCAGCAGGTCGCGCTCGGTGAGCGCCTCGCGGACCAGGGTGAAGTCGAGCATCTGCAGGTAGCGCAGGCCGCCGTGCACGAGCTTGCTCGACCGGCTCGACGTGCCCGAGGCCCAGTCCTGACCCTCGACGACGGCGGTCGACAGGCCGCGGGAGACGGCGTCGAGCGCGATGCCTGCTCCCGTCACCCCACCACCGATCACCAGGACGTCGAGCTCGTTGCCGCGGTTCGCGCTGGCCCGCAGTGCGTCGAGCGCCTCGCGGCGCGCCTGCACCGTCAGTGGTGCGGTCCTCATGTGGTCGTCCTCCCCGGTCGTCCGTGCTCAGAAGTGCTCACGCGTGCACCGGTTGGTCAGGTGTGCTCTCGCCCGCCCACGCGTGGTGTCCGGTGGCCGTCGTCCGTGGTCGGACGGGCCATCGTGCGGTCCTCGTCGGATCGCAGGTGCACGGCATGCCCGTTATCGTCATCACGGGCCGAACGAACGCGCAACCCGGGTGCACATACGTGCACGAGGGAGGTGCCCCCGGACGGCCGGCGACGCGGGCCGGGGCGGTCCGGGACACAGGGGGGAGAGGCGGCCATGGCGGTCGAACGTGAGCAGGACGTGCTGCGAGCAGCGTCGATGTACTACCTGCAGGACCTCAAGATGGAGGTCATCGCCCGCCACCTCGGCACGTCGCGCTCCACCGTGTCGCGGCTCATCAAGCGTGCACGGCAGACCGGGCTCGTCGAGATCACCCTGCGCCCGGGCAGCACCCGGGCCCCCGGCCTCGCCCGCACCATCTCCGCTGCGTACGGCATCGACGCGTACGTCGTCCCGGTGCCGGACTCCGCGAGCCACATCGACCGGCTCGACCAGGTCTCCATCACCGCGGCACGTCTGCTCAGCTCGTGGTTCGACTCCGACATGGTCCTCGGCGTCGCCTGGGGCACCACGCTCGCCGCGGTGTCCCGGTACCTGTCGCCCAAGCCCACGCGAGGTTCGACCGTCGTCCAGCTCAACGGCGCCGCCAACATGCGCACCAGTGGGGTCGAGTACGCCAGCGACCTCATCTCCAGCTTCGGCTCCGCGTTCGGCGCCGCCGTGCACCACTTCTCCGTGCCCGCGTTCTTCGACTACCCGGAGACCAAGCGGGCCATGTGGCGCGAGCGGTCCGTGCAACGGGTGCTCGACATGCAGCGCCGGGCCGACATCGCGGTCTTCTCCGTCGGCGCCGTCGCCGGCGCCGTCCCCAGCCACGTGTACTCCGCCGGCTACCTCGACGAGGACGACGTGCGGCTGCTGCACGCCGAAGGGGTCGTCGGCGACGTCTGCACCGTGTTCATCCGGGCGGACGGCTCGTGGCAGGACGTGCACCTGAACGAACGCGCCACCGGGCCCACGCCGGCCGAGCTCGCGCGGATCCCTCGCCGGCTGTGCGTCGTGGCCGGCGACAACAAGGTGGTGCCGCTGCTCGCCGCGCTGCGTGCCGGGGTCGTCACCGACCTCGTCGTCGACGAGGTCACCGCGACCGAGCTTCTCGACGCGGTCGAACCCACCCACCGGCGGCCCCGACCGCGCCGCTGACCGGGCCTGGGGCGTACGGAAGGCCGTACGGAACGCCACACGGAACGCCTGGTCGGCGCCGGTACCGTGGTCGGGTGACCACCGCCTCATCCGTCCCGCCGCTGCGCATCCGGCCCGCGCTGCCGGCCGACGTCCGGGCCATCCACGACCTGGTCGAGCCCTACGCGACCGGACGCATCCTGCTCGCCAAGGAATGGGTCGCGTACTACGAGGCCGTGCAGGAGTTCCTCGTCGCCGACGTGCCCGACCCCGACGCCCCGGACGGGCGCCGCGTCGTGGGCTGCGGCGCCCTGCACGTCATGTGGCAGGACCTCGCCGAGATCCGCACGCTCGCGGTCGACCCCGAGCACCGGCACCACCGGGTCGGGCACGCGCTGCTCGACGCCCTCATGGGACGGGCACGCGAGCTCGGGCTGCGGCGGCTCTTCTGCCTGACCTTCGAGGTCGACTTCTTCGTCCGGCACGGCTTCCACGCCATCGAGGGCACGCCCGTGACACCCGAGGTCTACGCCGAGCTGCTGCGCTCGCACGACGACGGCGTCGCGGAGTTCCTCGACCTGGCGCGCGTGAAGCCGAACACGCTGGGCAACACGCGGATGCTCATCGAGCTGGGCTGAGAGGCGCCCGCCGGCCGTGCCCGGCCCGCGCGCCCGCGCTCAGAGCTCGCGGTAGTGCTCGTCCAGGTCCAGGCTGCCGTTCGTCTCCACGACCACCGCGGTCAGGTCCGTCGTCGCCCACGTCTGGTGCAGCTCGCCCGGCTCCCAGACGACGAGCATGCCGGGCCGCAGCGCACGCCGCGGACCGCCCGAGATCTGCGTCTCGCCCGCACCCGTCAGCACGCAGAACACCTGGCGCAGCGTCGCCGGATGCATGCCCAGGGTCCCGCCCCGGCGGATGTACGCGATCGACACCCGGGTCTCGTTGCCGTCCTGCGCACGCGGCAGGAAGTCCATGACGACACCGCTGGACCCGAAGGCGGTGATCTCCCCGCGGGGGAGCTCGTACAGGCGCATGCGCGAATCTTCGCTCACGCGCGAGGCGACCGGGAGTCCTTTGCCGAAGAATGTGAGCGCGCGCACAGCCCGGTGCCGGGAACGCCCGTTCTCGACCGGTTCTCGGGCAGTCCGCGACCGGTTCTCGGCCGGTTCTCAGCCGCCCCGTGGTCGCGTTCAGTCCGGCAGGACGTACGACACGGGCTCGTCGGGACCCGCGCCCGGCACCCGCACGAGCAGACCGTCGGCGATGAGCCCGTCGACGCACCGGGAGAGCTGCCCGGCCTGCGGCCACACCGCCTCGACGGCCTCGGACGGCACCGGGCCGAGCGCCTCGCGCAGCAGGGCCATGACCCGTCCGCGCACCTGCCGGTCGGTACCCGCCCACGGCTGCGAGCGCCTGCGCGCGGCGTGGCGGTCGTCCGGCCGACCGGCCCGCTGCCACGCGCAGGCCTCGAGCACCGGGCACTCCTCGCACCGGGGCGACCGGGCCGTGCACACCAGCGCACCGAGCTCCATCGACGCCGCCGCCCACCGCGCGGCCGTCGCCGGATCCTGCGGGACGAGCGCCTCGGCGCGGGCGCGTTCCGCGACCGTCGGCGTCGGGGAGGGCAGGGCCTCACCGTCGACCGCCCTGGCGAGCACCCGGCGCACGTTCGTGTCCAGCACGACCGAGCGGCCGCCGAAGGCGAACGCCACCACCGCAGCCGCCGTGTACGCACCGACCCCCGGCAGCGCCAGCAGCTCGTCCTCGGTCCCGGGAACCCGGCCGCCGTGCCGGTCGACGACCGCCTGCGCGCACGCCTGCAGCCGCAGCGCCCGTCGCGGGTACCCCAGGCGGTCCCACGCCCGCAGGACGTCCGCCGTCGAGGCGTCCGCGAGGTCGACCGGCTCGGGCCACCGTGCCATCCACGCGTGCCACGCGGGCACCACCCGCACGACCGGCGTCTGCTGCAGCATGACCTCGCTGACCAGCACGCCCCACGGCGTCCGGTCGGGTGCCCGCCAGGGCAGGTCCCGCGCGTGCACGTCGAACCAGTCCAGCACCCGTCCGACGAGCGGCCCGGGCGGCGCACCCGCGGGCGCGCGGTCGGGGGCGCGGTCGGGCGCCGGGTGGGGGTCGTCGAGCAGCACGACGCCCATCCTCTCCCGACGCGGCGGACCGGCATCCACAGGCAGCCGCGCGTCGACGGCCGTGGGCGCGCCCGGGAACGTAGGGTGGCTGGGCGTCCGACGCTGGAGCAGACCGAAGGGGGCCGCATGAACGTCGTGCGACCGAAGGGGCCGTTGCCGGCCCGCGTCTACTGGGTTCGACGTGCCGTCGTCCTCGGCATCCCGCTGCTCGTCCTCGGGCTCGTCGTGTGGCTCGTGGCCGGTCGCGGCGGCGCAGACGACCAGGCGACACCCGCCGCGTCCACACCCGCCGCCTCGGACGCCGCGGCGGCGCAGGACGCCGGCGCGGACGCTGCCGGTGACGAGGGCTCGGGTGTCACGACCTGCCCGGCGGCCGGGCTCACCGTGACGATCGCCGCCACGGCACCGACGTTCGCCGAGGGCAGCGACCCCACCTTCGACCTCACCATCACCAACACCGGCACGGCGCCGTGCCTCGTCGACGCCGGGACGTCGCAGAGCGAGGTGCTGATCACCTCGGGCTCCGACCGGATCTGGTCGTCACGCGACTGCGCTGCCGCCGACGCCGCGACCAACGAGCTGCTGATCGACGCGGGCAAGAGCCACCAGCAGCAGCTCGGCTGGGACCGGACGCGCTCCGCCGAGGGCTGCCCCGCCGACCTGCCCGCACCGGGTGACGGCACCTACACCGCGACGCTCTCCGTGCAGGGTGCGACGTCGGAGGCCACGGTCTTCGGCCTCGGCTGATCCGCCGGCCCGTTGCACGCAGCGAGGGTGCCGCGGGGCGCGGCAGGGTCAGACGTAGCGCTCGAGGATGCTCGACTCGGCGAGCCGTGAGAGTCCTTCGCGCACCGCCCGGGCCCGCTGCTCTCCGACCCCGTCGACCGCCATGAGGTCCTCGATGCCAGCCGCGAGCAGCTTCTGCAGGCCCCCGAAGTGCGCGACGAGCCGTTCGACGATCGCGCCGGGCAGGCGCGGCACCTTCGACATCAGGCGGTAGCCGCGCGGCCCGACCGCCGCGTCGAGAGCGTCCCCGCCGCCGGGCAGGCCGAGCACCCGCGCGATGTGCGCCAGGTCCAGCAGCTCGGTCGCGTCGAGCTCCGCCAGCGCCTCGAGCACGGCGTCGGTGTCGCGTCGCACGGTGTCGAGGTAGTCGCGGATGACCAGCTCACGGTCGGAGCCGATCCCGCCGATGAGCTCGTCCAGCTGGAGCGTGAGCAGACGACCGTCGGTGCCCAGCTCGACGACGTAGCCCTGGATCTCCTCGGAGATCCGACGCACCATCTCGAGCCGCTGCACGACCGCGGAGACGTCACGGACCGTCACCAGGTCCTCGATCTCGAGGGCCGACAGCGTGCCGCTGACCTCGTCGAGGCGCGACTTGTAGCGCTCGAGGGTCGCCAGCGCCTGGTTCGCGCGCGACAGGATCGTGGTCGAGTCCTCGAGCACGTGCCGCTGACCGCCGACGTAGAGCGCGATGATCCGCATCGAGGCGGACACCGAGATCACCGGGAAGCCCGTCTGCTTCGCGACCCGCTCCGCCGTGCGGTGCCGGGTGCCGGACTCGGCCGTCTCGATCGTGGCGTCGGGCAGCAGCTGCACGGCCGCGCGCACGATCCGGCTGACGTCCTGGTCGACGACCACGGCGCCGTCCATCTTGGCCAGCTCGCGCAGGCGGGTGGCGGAGAAGCCCACGTCGAGCACGAAGCCGCCCGAGCAGATCGACTCGACCGTCTTGTCGAAACCGAGCACGATGAGGGCGCCCGTGCGGCCCCGAAGGATCCGCTCCAGGCCGTCGCGCAGCTCACCGCCGGGGGCGACAGCGGCGAGCGTGGACCTCAGCAGGTCGTCGGTGGCGTGCAGGTGCGGCACGCGCAGCATCGTACGTGCCCTGCCCGGCAATGGTCGGACGACCCGCCCGGAGGCGTTGCGACCTGCACGTTCACCGACCGATGCCGACGGCGACCACGGCCTCCGCGAGGTCGTGCGCGAACAGCACCGTCAGGCCGGCGGGAGGCGTCGCGCCGTCGAGCGCGCCGGCCGGGACGATCGCGTGCGTGAAGCCGAGCCGCGCGGCCTCCGCCAGCCGCCGGCCCACGCCCGTGACCGTGCGGATCTCGCCGGCCAGCCCGACCTCACCGACGGCGACGAGGCCCGGCGGCATCGGGGCGTTCTCCCGCGAGCTGATCGCGGCCAGGGCCAGCGCGAGGTCCGCCGCGGGCTCGACGACCCGCGCGCCGCCGACCGTCGAGACGTACACGTCCTGGTCGGCGAGGCGGGCGCCGACCCGACGCTGCAGCACCGCCAGCACCATCGCGACCCGGCTGGAGTCGACGCCGCTCGTCGTGCGTCGCGGGTTCGGGACGGCACTGGGCGCCACCAGCGCCTGCACCTCGGTGGCGAGCGGACGGCGGCCCTCGAGCGTGACGGTCACGCAGGTGCCCGGGACGTGGTGCTGGCTGCGCGAGACGAACAGGCCGCTCGGGTCGGCCAGGCCGACGATGCCCGACTCGGACAGGTCGAAGCAGCCGACCTCGTCGGTCGGGCCGTACCGGTTCTTCGTGGCGCGCAGCATCCGCAGGCGCGAGTGCCGGTCGCCCTCGAACTGGCAGACCACGTCGACGAGGTGCTCGAGCGTGCGCGGTCCGGCGACCGAGCCGTCCTTGGTGACGTGGCCGACCAGCACGACGGGCAGGTCCCGCGACTTGGCGGCCTGGATGACGGCCGAGGTCACCTCACGGACCTGCGCGACACCGCCCGCGGTGCCCTCGACCGCGGACGAGGCGATGGTCTGCACGGAGTCGAGCACCAGCAGGTCCGGGTCGACCTGCTCGATGTGCCCCAGGACGGTGGCCAGGTCCGTCTCGTCCGCCAGCATGAGCCGGTCGTCGAGGGCCGAGATCCGTTCGGCGCGCAGCCTGACCTGGGCCGCGGACTCCTCGCCCGTGATGTACAGGACGCGACGGCCCGTGCGAGCGGCACGGGCGGCGACGTCCAGCAGCAGCGTCGACTTGCCGACACCCGGCTCGCCGGCGAGCAGGACCACGGCGCCGGGCACGATCCCGCCGCCGAGCACGCGGTCGAGCTCGTCGACGCCCGTCGGTCGGGCGCGTGCCGACTCGACGTCGATCTCGCTGATCGGACGGGCGGGCGCCCGCGTCGGTGCCACCGCCGTGGTGCGCGGGGCACCGCCCCCGGGGCCCGTGTCCTCGACGACCGAGCCCCACGACTGGCACTCGCCGCAGCGACCGACCCACTTGCCGGCGGTCCAGCCGCACTCCGTGCAGCGGAACGCCGGACGGCTGCTGCGGTCGCTGCGTCGCACGCTGGTGGTCGTCACGCCCCGCACGGTAGCCGCGACCGCCGACAGCCGGCCTACGGGCTCCGCCGCGGGCGAGCGGCTCGTGAGGGCCGTCAGAACCCCGGTCCCGAGCCGACGGCGCTCGGCTGGGTAGGCTGCGGGGACCGGCGCAGCCGGTTCCGAGTGTCACGCAAGGGGAGCCCACATGACCGACGACCGGCGGCCGGAGCAGGCCGAACCGACCCCGCCGGCGGACGTCGCCGCGGCACCCGCGGTGCCGCTGTGGGCACCGACCGGGCAGAGCGCGCCGTCCGCTGCTCCGTCCACCGCGCAGCCCGCCGCACAGGCGGGTGCGCCTGCGGGCGGCGTGTGGAGCGCGCGCCCCGCGAAGCCGGCGCGTCAGCCCGCTGCACCGACGGCCCGCACGGCGGCACCCCCGGTGGCCCCCGTACAGGCACCGTCGGCGCCCGTCGTGGCGCCCGTGGCACCCGCAGCCCCGTTCGCGGGTCAGGTGGCGGACACCCGTCCGGAGGCATCCGCACCGGTCCCGCCGCTGCCGACCCGCTCGGCGCCCGCGGGGGCGCACGCCGCGGCCGCCCCTCCCGGCGCCGGGCCGGCCGGGCTCGCACCGCTGCCGAGCCGCGCCCCGGCGACCCCACCCGTGGTGGCCGGGCCGCCGCCTGCCGGTGTCGGAGGCGCCCCGGGGGGTTCGTTCGCGGACGCCTCCGCTCCGGCCCTGCGGCCGGTCGCGCAGGCCCCTGACCGGACGCCCCTGCCGGCGCGGGTCGCTGCCGGACCTGCGTTCGCACCCGTCGGCCCGCCGGCCCCTGCCACGCCGCCCGGCCCGCCGGCCTCCGCCACGCCCCCCGGGCCTGCGGCCGAGTCGACGCTCACGTCGGGGTGGGCGATCGTCGACCCGGCGACCGCGCCCGTCTCGTCCGCACCGACCCTGGGGGTCGCCGTCGTGCGTCCTTCGTCGGCACCCGAGACCCCGGTGTTCCCCGTGCGGGGGTCGGCCTTCGCCGCGGCGGCCGGGGAGGGCGCGGGCGCCGCGGAACCGGGCGATCCTGCCGACGGCCCTCCGGCCGCGGGCGGAGCCGCCTCGTCCGGCGGTCGACCCCGCTGGCTGGTTCCTGTGGCGGCCGGGGCCGGCGTGCTGCTGGTGGGAGCGGTGACCTTCGGGATCCTCTCCTCGCGCAACGGTGACGACACCCCGCCGCCGGCCGTGGCGTCCACAGTGGTGCTGCCGACCCCGACCGCGACGATCGCCGCCGCGGAGCGCGCCTCGACGACGCCGTTCGCGACCGTTCTGCCCGCCACGCTCCTGCAGTACGCGCTGACGACGTCGGCATCGAACGATGCCTGGGTCGGTGCCGGCGCGCTCGAGGCCTACACCGACACCTACGACGACGGTGCCGGAGTGCAGGTCACGGTGCAGGCCGGCCAGTGGGAGACCGTCGAGGAGTCGGCGGCGTTCGCCCAGCAGATGATCGAGACGCTCGGCGACGTCGCGGCCCAGCCCGCCGCGGAGCCGACGGACGGTCCCAGCGAGACACCCTCCGGGACGCCTGCGGGCACGGCCGGACCTCGTTCCGGCGACGTGCTCGTCGGCGGGGAGACGGTCGGCTCCTACCTGATCGTCGACCAGGGTGACGGCACGTCGGTGGCGGCCTGGTGGAACGGCACGAGCGCGTTCCAGATCACCGGCCCGACCGCGGACATCGACAACCTGTACGCCGCATACCCGCTCTGACTCCCGCGTCGACGACCCCGGACCGTGCGTCGTGCCGGTCCGGGGTCGTCGACGCTCAGGCCTCGGGAGCGGCCGGCAGGGTGACGGTGAACGCCGTCGACCCCGGGCTGCTGTCGACCGCGATGGTGCCGCCGTGCGCCGTGACGACCGCGTGCGCGATCGCCAGTCCCAGACCCGTCGACCCGGCGGCCCGGTTGCGTGACGCGTCGCCACGGGTGAACCGCTGGAACAGCCGGTCGCGCAGCGCCGGTGGGATCCCGGGGCCGTCGTCGGCGACCTGCAGCACGACGTGGTCGCCCTCGCGGCGCGGCCGCACGGTGACGGTGGTGCCCGGCGGGGTGTGCACCCGGGCGTTCGAGAGCAGGTTGGCGAGCACCTGGCGCAGCCGGTGGTCGTCGCCGAGCACGACCACGTCCTCGGCCTGGTCCTCCTGACCGGAGACGACCAGGTCGGACAGCGCCCATTCCTCCGAGCCCTCACCGGCCTCGGTGTCGTCGTCCCAGGAGTCCTCGACGCCCGGCAGGTCGAGCCGCCACGTGTGGTCCGGCCCCGCGGCGTGCGCGTCGGCGACGGCGTCGATCGCCAGCCCGGTCAGGTCGACGGGCTCGGAGTCGAGCGGACGACCCGCGTCGAGCCGCGCGAGCAGGAGCATGTCCTCGACGAGCGCGGTCATCCGCAGCGACTCGGACTCGACCCGGCCGAGCGCCTGCAGGGCGCCGTCGGGCAGCTCCTCGGGCGAGCGTCGGACGAGCTCGGCGTACCCGCGGATGGAGGCGAGCGGGGTGCGCAGCTCGTGGCTCGCGTCCGCGACGAACTGGCGGACCTGGGTCTCCGACTCGTGCCGGGCCGCCAGGGCGTTCTCGATGTGCCCGAGCATCCGGTTGAGCGCGGAGCCGACCTGCCCGACCTCGGTGGCCGGGTCGGTGTCCCGCTCGGGGACGCGTTCGGCCAGGGTGACCTCGCCGCGGTCGAGCGGCAGCTCGGCGACGCGGGTGGCGGTCGCGGCGACGCGGGCGAGCGGACGCAGCTCGCGGCGCAGGAGGAGCAGGGCCAGCGCACCCGCGACGAGCAGGGCCACGACGGCCACGACGATCTCGACGCCGACGTAGTCGCTGACGGTGCCGCTCACCGTCGACATGGGGACGGCTGTGACCGTGGTGAAGCCCTCGCGGCTCGACGTGACCAGGGCGCGGTAGTCGCCCAGGCCGTCGATCGCGATGTCGTGCACCCGCCCGTCGGCGGGCAGGGCCAGGAGGGCGTCGGTCGCCTCGGCGTCGAGCTCGACGAACGTGGCGACGCCGGTGCTGTCGTCGATGTAGCCGGCGGTGCTGGTGGTGCCGTCGGTGAAGGCGTTGATCGTGCCGGCCGCCTGCCCGTCCGGCAGCCGCCCGTCGGTCGAGGTCGGCAGGCCGGACGGGGTGTCGCTCGGGCCGGAGGACGTGCCGTCGGAGGTCCCGTCCGACGGCACGTCCGCGCCGCGGTCCGGGGCGTGCTGGGCGAGCCTCGCGCTGCGGGTCAGCTGCTCGTCGAGCTGTGCGACCAGGGAGCTGCGCAGCGCGAGCGCGGAGACGACGCCCATGAGCACGGCGACGACCGCGATCAGCCCGACGACGAGGACGAGCAGGCGTGCGCGCAGCGTCCACCGGGACGGGTGCGCGCGCGAGCGGGGTGCGACGACCGTGCTCACGCCGGCTTGAGGACGTAGCCCACGCCGCGCAGGGTGTGCAGCATCGGCTCGCGGCCCTTGTCGATCTTGCGGCGCAGGTAGGAGACGTAGAGCTCGACGATGTTGGCCTGGCCGCCGAAGTCGTACTGCCAGACGCGGTCGAGGATCTGCGCCTTGGACAGCACGCGCTTGGGGTTGCGCATGAAGTAGCGCAGCAGCTCGAACTCGGTGGCGGTCAGGCGGATGTCGTCGCCTCCGCGGGAGACCTCGTGGGAGTCCTCGTCGAGACGCAGGTCGCCGACCGCGATCACGGAGTCCTCGCGTGCGGAGGTGGCGCCCGTGCGGCGCAGCAGGGCGCGCAGGCGGGCGACGACCTCCTCGAGGCTGAACGGCTTGGTGACGTAGTCGTCGCCGCCCGCGGTGAGGCCGGCGATGCGGTCCTCGACGGCGTCCTTGGCGGTGAGGAAGAGGACGGGCACGTGCGGGTCGGTCGCGCGGATGCGGCGCAGCACGTCGATGCCGGACAGGTCGGGGAGCATGACGTCGAGCACGATGACGTCGGGGTCGAGCGACTTGGCCTGCTTGACGGCGGCGTGGCCGGTCAGCGCGTGGTCGACCTGCCAGCCCTCGTACCGCAGTGCGGTCGAGAGCAGCTCGGCGAGGGTCGGCTCGTCGTCCACCACGAGGGCGCGGACGGGGGAGCCGTCGGGGCGGGTGAGCACGTCCGGTCGGCGTGCGGTCGTCGTCGTCATGTCCTCAAGCATCGGCTGTGAACCTGTTGTGTCGCTGAAGTGTTCCTGTGAATCACCTGAGCCCGGGTGCGGGCGCCCTGGTGCGGCGATGCTCACAGGGACCGCGCCCCGCACGTCCAGGGCGGTCACAGGCGCCGCCGGTCGAGTGTCCTCTGAGCGCGGGCGACGTCGCTCGTGACCACGACCAGGAGGACACCATGGACACGCACCAGGACCCGACGTGGCTGACCGCGAACGTCCGTCCCGCCGGTTCGTTCGGACGGGCGGACGTCGGGCGGTTGCGCGCGCTGCTCGACGCGCTCGCCGCGTGCGCCTCGATCGTCGTGCTCGACCTGCAGGCGGCCAGGCTGCGCAGCGGCCACGCGGCCGAGGTCATCGACGAGGCGGCACGCGAGCTGGAGGAGCGCGGCGGCTGCCTGCTGTGCGTGAACGCCGACTCCGACGCCCGGGCCCGGCTGGGTGCCTGCACGCATGCGGTCGTCGTCGGGCCCGGGCAGCCGCTGCCGATGGGCTACGGGCTGCGCGCCGTGTGACCTACCGTGGTGCGGTGCACCCCACCCCTGTCGCGTCCCCGCGCAAGGCCGCACCGGCGCACGTCCGCGTGAAGCCCGAGGTGGCCGTCACGGCGGTGGTCATCACCGCGGTCTCGGCCGTCGGTGTGTGGTTGCTGTGGCGGGTGTTCGTCGACACGTGGGCGGGGCAGCGGGTCGACCAGGCAGCGCTCGAGGGCGCGCGGTACGGCCAGGTCGAGCTGTGGCAGGTCGCGGAGCACGTCCTCGACGTCGTGTCGGTCGGCTTCATCGCGGCGGTGCTGCTCGCCGCGGTCGTGATCGCGCTGGTCCGGCGCCGCTGGTCGCTGGCCGTGCAGGTCGCGGTGCTGATGATCGGCGCCAACGTGACGACCCGGGTGCTCAAGCTGGTCGTCTTCGAGCGGCCCGACCTGGGTGTCGCGGGTGTCTGGGGCAACACGCTGCCCAGCGGGCACACGACCGCTGCGGCCTCGGTGGCCGTCGCGCTGCTGCTCGTGGTCCCGCCGCGGGTGCGCCCGTGGGCCGCGCTGCTCGGTGCCGCGTACACGACCGCGACCGGCGTCTCGACGCTCGTGGGCCAGTGGCACCGGCCGTCGGACGTGGTGGCCGCGGTGCTGGTGGTCCTGGCCTGGTCGGCGGGGGTCTGCGCGCTCGTGGCGCTCGACCAGCGCCCGACCTCGACGTCGACCGGGATGCTGCCGCGTGTGGGCAGGTCCGGCCGGCCGCAGATGCCGGCGGGGGTCCGTCGGGTCGCCGGGCTCCTGGTGGGCTGTGGCGTCGTGGTCAGCGCGTTCGCCGCGGGCGCGTTGTCGTCGACCTGGCAGCAACGGATGGACCTGGACACCCGGGGTGAGCTGCTCATGGCCTACGCGGGCGGCGTGTCGGCAGTGCTGGCATCGGCGTGCCTGGGCTTCGCGGTGCTCCTCGTGCTGCGGCACGTCGCGGGCACGGCGTCCGTGCGCGTTTGACGGGAGGTCGTAGAGTCCCCACCCGTAGGCCGGGCCGACGAGTGATGGTCAGGGCAGACGACAGAACACGACAGAAGACGACAGCAGGGAAGAGACCGGACGCATGGCTGGTGGACGCAAGCTCGTGATCGTGGAGTCGCCCGCGAAGGCGCGCACGATCGCCGGGTACCTCGGCGAGGGGTACGACGTGGAGGCGAGCGTCGGGCACATCCGTGACCTCCCGCAGCCCTCCGAGCTGCCCGCGGACATGAAGAAGGGTCCGTTCGGCAAGTTCGCGGTCGACGTGGACAACGGCTTCGAGCCGTACTACGTGGTCGACTCGGACAAGAAGAAGAAGGTCGCCGAGCTCAAGAAGCTGCTCAAGGAGTCCGACGAGCTCTTCCTGGCCACCGATGAGGACCGCGAGGGCGAGGCCATCGCGTGGCACCTGCTGGCCGAGCTCAAGCCCAAGGTGCCGGTCAAGCGCATGGTGTTCCACGAGATCACCCGTGAGGCCATCCAGCGGGCGCTGGAGAACACTCGCGAGCTGGACGACCGCCTGGTCGACGCGCAGGAGACGCGCCGCATCCTGGACCGCCTGTACGGGTACGAGGTCAGCCCGGTGCTGTGGCGCAAGGTCCGTCAGGGCCTGTCCGCCGGTCGCGTGCAGTCCGTCGCGACCCGGCTGGTCGTCGAGCGTGAGCGCGAGCGCATGGCGTTCCGCGCCGCCGACTACTGGGACGTCACCGGCACGTTCGCCGTGGCCGACGCCGGCGAGCCGACGTTCGAGGCGCGGCTCACCGGGCTGGACGGCAGGCGGGTCGCCTCGGGCCGCGACTTCGACGACCGCGGCCAGCTGCGCGGCAAGGACGTCGTGCACCTGGACGAGTCGACCGCGACCGCGCTGGTCGCGGGCCTGTCCGCCTCGCCGTTCAGCGTGGCGAGCCTGGACACCAAGCCGTACACGCGGCGCCCCGCGGCGCCGTTCACCACCTCGACGTTGCAGCAGGAGGCCTCCCGCAAGCTGCGGATGGCGTCCCGGCAGACGATGCGCACCGCGCAGGGCCTGTACGAGAACGGCTACATCACCTACATGCGGACCGACTCGCCCGTGCTGAGCACGCAGGCGATCGACGCGGCCCGCCGTCAGGCCGCCGAGCTGTACGGCGCCGAGTACGTGCCGGCCAACCCGCGCGTCTACACCAGCAAGGCCAAGGGTGCGCAGGAGGCGCACGAGGCCATCCGCCCCGCCGGTGACCACTTCCGCACGCCCGCCCAGGTGGCGCGGGAGCTGTCCGGCGACCAGTTCCGGCTGTATGAGCTGATCTGGAAGCGCACGGTCGCCTCGCAGATGGCCGACGCGCGTGGGCAGACGGCCTCGGTGCGACTGTCCGCGACGGCCACCCCGGCCGGCGGTGCACCGGTCGAGACGGTGTTCTCGGCGTCCGGCACGGTCATCACGTTCCGCGGGTTCCTCGCCGCGTACGAGGAGGGCAAGGACGTCGACCGCTACGGCGACGACGAGTCCGAGAAGGGCGCCGAGAAGGCCGAGGCCCGTCTGCCGCAGATGGCGCAGGGCGACCCGCTGACCGCCTCCGACCTGAGCGCCGACGGCCATCGCACGTCCCCGCCGCCGCGCTTCACCGAGGCGAGCCTGGTCAAGGCGCTCGAGGAGCGCGGCATCGGCCGACCCTCGACGTACGCCGCGACGATCTCGGTCATCCAGGACCGCGGCTACGTGACCAGCCGCGGCCAGGCGCTCGTGCCGAGCTGGCTGGCGTTCGCCGTGACCCGGCTGCTCGAGGAGAACTTCGACCGCCTGGTCGACTACGACTTCACCGCCTCCATGGAGGAGGACCTCGACGAGATCGCCGCAGGCGACAAGCAGCGCTCGGAGTGGCTCGAGGCGTTCTACTTCGGGGATCGCTCCGGCACCCGCGGTTCGGGAGGCCTGCGCGGCCTGGTGGAGAACCTGGGCGAGATCGACGCGCGCGACGTCAACTCGATCGACATCGGCGACGGCCTGACCCTGCGCGTCGGCCGGTACGGTCCGTACCTGGAGGACGCGTCCGACCTCGGTGAGGACGGCAACCCGCGTCGTGCGTCCGTCCCGGAGGATCTCGCCCCCGACGAGCTCACGGTCGAGAAGGCGCGCGAGCTCATGCAGACGCAGCCCGAGGGCGACCTGGTGCTCGGCCAGGACCCGACGACGGGTACGACGATCGTGGCGAAGAACGGCCGGTACGGCCCGTACGTCACCGAGCTGCTGCCCGAACCCGAGATCGACCCGGCGCTGTCGGCCGCCGCCAAGAAGAAGGCCCTGGCCGCGGCCCCGAAGCCGCGCACCGCCTCGCTGTTCAAGACGATGAGCCTGCAGACCGTCACGATCGACGACGCGCTCAAGCTGCTGTCGCTGCCCCGCGTGGTCGGTGCCGACCCCGAGTCGGGCACCGAGATCACCGCGCAGAACGGTCGCTACGGCCCGTACCTGAAGAAGGGCACGGACTCGCGCACGCTCGCCTCGGAGGACCTGCTGTTCACGGTCACGCTCGAGGAGGCGCTGGCGATCTACGCCCAGCCCAAGCGTGGGCGCGGTGCGACGGCGGCCCCGCCGCTGCGCGAGCTGGGCGACGACCCGACCTCCGGCAAGCCGATCGTGGTCAAGGAGGGCCGGTTCGGCGCCTACGTCACCGACGGCGAGACCAACCGCACTCTCCCGCGCGACGTCACGCCCGAGACGATCACGCCCGAGCAGGCCGTCGAGCTGCTCGCCGAGAAGCGCGCGCAGGGCCCCGCCAAGAAGAAGGCGCCAGCCCGTCGGGCGACCACCACCCGCAGCAAGGCGGCGACCAAGAAGTAGCGTCTCGCCCGCCTGACGGCCGGGGAATTCCGGCGAATCGGACGGATCGCTACAGTGGCGCGCGTCCGAGCAGCGAGAGAGGCGGTTCCCGGTGACCGAAGCAGGTGACGTGCAGGTCGGCCCCGGTGTCGTCCTGCAGGACGCCCCGGTGGTGTCCGTCGGTGCCGAGGCGGAGCCGCGACCCACGCGGCCGTCGAGGTTCGTCGCCGCTGCGCTCGGGCTCGGGCTGATCCTCATCGCCACGCTCGCGATCGGCGGGGGAGTCGCCCTGGCCTCGCACACCGGTCAGGACCTCGAGTTCGGGCTGCTCGCCGCCTACGCCGTCGTCATCGGGCTCATCGCCGTCGTCCCGGCCGCCTTCAACCTGGTGGCGCTGCGCGGCGGTGCCGTGCCCGTGCGCCCGGCGCTGGTGACCGTCGTCCTCGCCTCGGGTGCCACGGTCGTCAGCGCGCTGCTGCTCCTGGTGCCCGCGACCTCGCTCGGGGTGGTCCTCGCGGTCGAGGTCCTCGTGTTCGGCGGCACGGTCGCGATCATGGCCGCGGCGACCTGGGTCGCGGCCCGGCGGGCCGCGCTGCGGCGGGCTGCGGCGCGGCGGGCTGCCGCCCACTAGGTTGGGTCGCATGGCACGCACCGAGGACCCCCGCACCGCACCGTCGATCCGCTGGGGCATCCTCGGCGCCGGCAACATCGCGTCGAGCTTCGCCCAGGCGGTCAACGCGCACACCCGCGCCCAGCTCGTGGCCGTCGGCTCGCGCAACCGCGACCGGTCCGAGCGGTTCGCCACCGCGCACGGCATCCCGACCACCCACATCGGCTACCGCGACCTCGTCGAGGACCCGCACGTCGACGTCGTGTACGTCGCGACGCCGCACTCCGAGCACCTCGAGCACGCCCTGCTGGCCATCAAGGCGGGCAAGCACGTGCTCGTCGAGAAGGCCTTCACGCGCAACGCCGGCGAGGCCGCGCAGGTGCTCGACGCCGCACGCGAGGCCGGGGTCTTCGCGATGGAGGCGATGTGGACGCGGTTCCTGCCGCACGTCGCCGCGCTGCACCAGGTCATCGACGCCGGCGAGATCGGCGACATCGTCAACATCTCCGCCGACCACGGCCAGTTCTTCCCGTTCAACCCGGCCAGCCGCCTGTACGACCCCGCGCTGGCCGGCGGCGCGCTGCTCGACCTGGGCGTGTACCCGGTGTCGTTCGCGCACGACTTCCTCGGGGTGCCCACGGCCGTGCAGGCCGCCGGTGCGCTGACCGAGACCGGGGTCGACGGGCAGATCTCCATCGCCCTGAGCTACCCGGGCGGGGCGCAGGCCACGCTGTCGACGACCCTGTGGGCCAAGACGCCGACGACCGCGTCGATCTCGGGCACCGAGGGGTGGATCGAGGTCGCGGGCAGCTTCTACGGGCCCACCTCCTTCCGGGTGGTGCGTCGTGACGGGCGCACGTGGACGTTCGACCAGCCGGGGGAGAAGGGTCTGCAGTACGAGGCCGCCGAGGTGGCCCGTCGGGTCGCCGCGGGCGAGCACGAGAGCCCGTTGATGTCCTGGGACGGCACGCTCGAGGTCATGCGCACGCTCGACGAGATCCGTGCGCAGGCCGGCGTGGTGTACCCGGGGGAGTGAGCGTGCCGCACCCGCTCCACGCCGGGCCCGGCCTGTTCGTCTCGCTCGAGGGCGGTGACGGTGCCGGCAAGTCCACCCAGTCGCGCCTGCTCGGCGAGTGGCTGCGGTCCCTCGGTCACGAGGTCGTGCTGACCCGCGAACCCGGCGGGACGGCGCTCGGTCAGATGCTGCGGGACGCCGTGCTGCACGGGGACCACGTCGACGCGCGCACCGAGGCGCTGCTCTACGCGACCGACCGCGCGCACCACGTGGCCTCGCTCGTGCGACCCGCGCTCGAGCGGGGAGCCGTCGTCGTCACCGACCGGTACCTGGACTCCTCCGTCGCCTACCAGGGCACGGGGCGCGACCTCGGGGCCGACGAGGTCGAGCAGCTGTCGCTGTGGGCGGTGCGTGGGCTGCTGCCTGCGGTGACCGTGCTGCTGGACCTCGACCCGGTGCTCGGCCGTGCCCGGCTCACCGGCGACCCCGACCGGCTCGAGCGCGCAGGGGACGAGTTCCACCGGCGGACCCGGGAGGCGTTCCTCGGTCGCGCTGCCGCCGATCCGGCGCGGTGGCTCGTGCTCGACGCGACGAGGCCGGTCGACGAGCTGGCGGCGGCGATCCGCGAGCGGGTGACGGCTGCGCTCGCGGTCGCGGCGACGCTGCCGGCGGTAGGTGCGGGCGGCGCGGACGCCGACGGTGGCACGACGGGTCTGCCGGCACCGGTCGCCTGACCGGGAGGGGCGGCCCCGTCCTGACCCGTCACGCCCGACACGTCCGGGGGCGACCGCGCCCGGGTGAGGTCGGGTCAGGGCGCGTCGGGCAGGTGCACCGTGAAGCACGCGCCACCCTCGGGTGCGGCACCGGCACGGATGTCCCCGCCGAGCCGCTGCACGAGGCCGTGCACGAGCGAGAGCCCGATGCCGACCCCGACGGGTCGGTCGTCGCGGTAGCGCAGCCCCAGGACGCCCGGTTCGAACGCCACCGCGTAGTCGGAGCCGGACAGGCCGGGGCCGCCGTCGCGCACCTGGAGCACCGCCCGGGTGCCGTCCGGGTCGCCCGTGCCGCCCGTGCGCAACGACAGGACGAGCGGGGCGTCGGCGGGGGAGACCCGCACCGCGTTCTCGGCGAGCCCGTCGAGCACCTGGCGCACGCGGGCGCCGTCGGTGCGCACGACGAGCGGGCCATCGGGCCGCTCGACCAGCAACCGCATCCCGCGCGCGCCCGCACGCTGCCGCCAGACCTGCGCGGCCTCGTCCAGCAGACGGGTCAGGTCGACGGGGACGACGTCCAGGCGGAAGTCGTCGGCGCCGAGCCGAGCAAGGTCGAGCAGGTCACGGACCAGGTGCTCGAGCCGGGCCGACTCGGCGAGCACGACGGCACCCGCGTCCCGGGCGTCGTCGCCGGTGACGACACCGTCGGCGATCGACTCGGCGTACCCGCGCACGGCCGTCAGGGGGGTGCGCAGCTCGTGCGAGACCGACAGCAGGAACCGCCGCTGACGGTCCTCGCTGCGGGCCAGCGCGTCCGCGAGCTCGTTGAGGCTGGTGGCGACGTCGGCGATCTCGGGGGGACCCTCGACCGGGACGCGCAGGTCGCGGCGACCCGCCCCCATCGCCCGGGCGGCCTCGGCGGTGCGCCGCATCGGGCGGGTGAGCAGGCGAGCCGTCGCGGCGCCCGCGGCGGTGCCGACGAGGACCCCGACGACCACGGACAGCAGCACGGAGCGGGCGACGCGGACCGCGGGGCGCAGGGTGGCGTCGTCGCGGGCCGCCCGTAGCTCCTCGCGCAGGGTGCCGCCTGCCGTACCGCCCGTGGTGCCGCCGGCGTCGTCCGTCGTCGCCTCGTCCGTGCCGAGGCTCTCCGTGGCGGTCGGCTGCTCGGCGCGGTCGACGGCCGCGACGTACCGGCCGACCGCGAGTCCCGACAGGACCGCGGCGACCAGGGCCACCCCGACGCAGGCGAGCGTGATCCGGGCGGTGAGCGAGAGCCGACCCACGTGCCCGGGCGGGGGAGGTCCGCCGGCCGCCGGCACGGGGTTCACGCGGGCACCTCGTCGGCGGCGTAGCCGACACCCCGCACCGTGCGGATCGGGCTGGCGGGGCCGAGCTTGGCGCGCAGCTGGGCGACGTGCACGTCGACCGTGCGGGTGCCGGCCTGCGCGGAGTAGCCCCACACAGCCGACAGCAGCTCCTCGCGCTGCCACACGCGCCCGGGCGCGCCGACCAGGTGGGCGAGCAGGTCGAACTCGGTCGCCGTCAGGTGCACCTCGACCCCGGCGGCCAGCACCCGGCGACGCACGACGTCGACCACGACCTCGCCCACCTCGCGGCGGTCCTGCGTGGGCGCGGGCTGAGAGCGGCGCAGCACCGCCCGGACCCGGGCGACCAGCTCGCGCGGGCTGAACGGCTTGGTCACGTAGTCGTCCGCGCCGAGCTCGAGGCCCAGCACGCGGTCGACCTCGTCGTCGCGGGCGGTGACGAACAGGATCGGGGTGCGGTCGCCCTCGGCCCGCAGCCGTCGGCACACCTCGATGCCGTCCATGCCGGGCAGGCCGATGTCGAGCACGACGGCGACCGGGCGGTGCGTGCGCACGGCCTGCAGGGCGGTGCTGCCGTCGCCGTAGGTCTGCACGCCGAACCCGTCACGGCTCAGGTACATCCGCACGAGGTCGGCGACAGCGGGGTCGTCCTCGGCCACGACGACCAGCCCGGCACCTGCGGCCACGTCAGCCCTCCTCGTCCTGCGCCATCTCCTGCTCCACCTGCTCGGCCGCAGCGGTCGCCCCGGCGAGCGCGGCGTCCAGCGCGTCGAGGGCATCTTCGTCGATCGAGGCGCCCGCGGACGGGTCGGCGGCGGGTGAGGTCGGCGCCGTACCGGCGGCCGCCTCCTGCGCGCTCGCGCCGGACGTGGTGGCCGGCGCGCCCTCGGCCGGGTCCGTCGTCGTGCGGGCGTCCCGCAGGCCGCAGCCCGTCAGGCCGAGCGCGAGGGCCGTGGTCAGCACGAGCGCCGCGGACCGGCGTGCGCCCGACCGCGTGGACGACGCCGTCACGAGGCGTCCAGCTGCGAGCACACCGACGAGTCGAGCTGTCGCAGCCGGTCGGCCGTGGCCTGCAGGTTCGTGACCCGACCGGCGCGCAGCTCGGCACGGTTGTCCATCCGGTTCGCCACGGCGTCGCGTCCCTGGCCGCGGGCGGTGTCGGCCTGCGCGTGCAGCCAGGCGGTCGAGCCCTTCGTGCTCGCGTCGCCCTGGATGCGGGCGACGAGGTCGTCGAGCCGCTGCACGGCCTGCGGGACGCGGGTGCACATCTCCTGCACGCGCGCGGTGTCGACGGTGATGGTCGTGGTGTCGCCATCGACCGTCACGGTCGGGTTCCCGCTCGGCTCGTCCGCGGCGACGCCCGTGCCGGTCGCGGCCCAGGAGGGTGCGGCCAGCGCGGTCAGCAGGACGACGGCGGTCGTGACGGCGGCTGCCCTGGCAGCGGGCCGGGAGGAGGTGCGCATCGTGGGCTCCTTCGTTCGGCCGCCGGGTGCGGCCACGGGAGGAACGGTGCCGGGGCGGTGTGCGGCAGGCGTCAGGCGAGTGTTCGGGTTCTGCAAAGGTCACGACGGTCGCGCACCCCCGCGGGTGCCCGTCCGCCCACGGCCGGGCCGCGGCGTCCGGTGTCCCACCGGGCGGCTACGGTGTCGTCGTGCCCTCCCGTGTCGTCGCTGCCTTCGTTGTCGCCCGTGCGGCCGCGTGCGCTGCCGTCGCGCCGACCGTGCGCGCGCACGGTGCCCCGGGGGCCGCTCGATGACCGTCTGGGACGAGGTCGTCGGTCAGGAGCCGGCGGTCGCGCTGCTGCGCGGGGCCGTCGAGGACCCCGCCCGCATGACGCACGCCTGGCTGGTCACCGGACCGCCCGGGTCAGGCCGCTCCAACGCGGCCCGCGCGTTCGCCGCCGCCCTGCAGTGCACGGACCAGGGCTGCGGGTTCTGCCACGACTGCGTGACCACGCTGGCGGGCACCCACCCGGACGTGACCGTGGTGGCGACCGAGGGCGTCTTCATCCGGGCCGACACCGCCCGTCCGCTCGTCGAGCTCGCGCAGCGATCCCCGTCGCACGGGCGTGCGCGGGTCATCGTCGTCGAGGACGCCGACCGGCTCAACGAGACCAGCGGGAACGTGCTGCTGAAGGCCATCGAGGAGCCTGCGCCCCGCACCGTGTGGGTGCTGTGCGCGCCGAGCCCGCAGGACGTGCTGGTCACGCTGCGTTCCCGCAGCCGGCACGTGTCCCTGCGCGTGCCGCCCGTCGACGCGGTCGCGGCGCTGCTCGTCGCCCGCGACGGCGTCGACCCGGCGACCGCGCACGTGGCCGCGCGCGCCGCGCAGAGCCATGTCGGCATCGCCCGGCGGCTCGCCCGCGACCCCGAGGCTCGCGCACGGCGGTCGGCCGTCCTGGCCGTCGCCCCGCGGATCCGCGGGGTGGGTGACGCCGTGCTGGCCGCCGGTGAGCTCGTCGAGACCGCGCAGGCCGAGGCGAAGGCCTCGACCGAGCAGCGCGACGCCGAGGAGAAGGCTGCGCTGCTGCGCACGATGGGTGCCGAGGGCGCGGCGACCCTGCCTCCTGCGCTGCGCGCCCAGGTGCGTCAGCTCGAGGAGGACCAGAAGCGCCGGGCGACCCGCGCGCAGCGCGACGTGCTCGACCGGGCCATGGTCGACCTGCTCTCCCTGTACCGGGACGTGCTGGTCGTGCAGCTGGGTGCCGGGGTCGAGCTGGTCAACGTGGACGAGGACGCGAGCGTGCGTCAGCTCGCGGCGTCGACCACTGCCGAGCAGACCCTGCGGCGCATGGACGCGGTGGGTCAGGCCCGCACCCGGCTCGCCGGCAACGTCGCGCCGCTGCTCGCCGTCGAGGCGATGGCGATCGCGCTGCGTCCGCAGGGCTGACCGCCCCCTTAGGGTGTGTGCCATGCCTGCTGCGTCCCGGTCCTTGGTCGTGCGTGTCGGACGGGTGGTCGCGGCCGTCGTCGTCGGCGCCCTCGTGCTGGCCGGCTGCTCGCCCGCCAAGCACCAGGCGGCGGCACCGACCGCGCCCGCGACCACGGACGTCCCCGCGGACCTGCAGCGCTTCTACACCCAGGAGCTCGAGTGGGTCGCGTGCGGCGAGCTGCAGTGCGCCACCGCGATCGCCCCGCTCGACTGGGCCGACCCGACGGGCGACACGATCACGCTCGCGCTCTCGCGGCAGCCCGCGCTCGGCGGCGAGGCCATCGGCTCGCTGCTGCTGAACCCGGGCGGTCCCGGTGCCTCGGGCATCGACTTCCTCGAGTCGGCCGTCGCGATGGTCAGCGAGTCCGTGCAGCAGCAGTACGACCTGGTGGCGTTCGACCCGCGTGGCATCGCGGGCTCCACCCCGGTGGCCTGCGTCGACGCACCCGAGCTGGACGCGATCCTCGCGGCGGACCTCGACACGAGCGACGCCGGCCTGCAGGAGGCCGAGGACCGGTACGGCGCGTTCGGCGCCGCGTGCCTCGAGCGCACCGGGGCGCTGCTGGAGCACGTCGACACGGTCAGCGTCGCGCGCGACCTCGACATGATGCGCTCCGCCCTCGGCGACTCCGCGCTGACCTACCTCGGCTACTCCTACGGCACCGAGATCGGCGCGACGTACGCGGCGCTGTTCCCCGAGCAGGTCGGCCGCCTGGTGCTCGACGGCGCCCTCGACCCGACGCTCAGCTCGACCGAGCTGGCCGTGGGTCAGGCCGGTGGGTTCGAGAGCGCGCTGCGCGCCTACGTCACCGACTGCCAGGCCGGCGCCGACTGCCCGCTGACCGGTGACGTCGAGGACGGGCTCGCGCAGATCCGTGCGCTGCTCGACCGGGCCGCCGTCAGCCCGCTGCCGACCACGTCCGACCGGGCCCTGACCTCCTCGCTCGCGTTCTACGGCATCGCGCTGCCGCTCTACTCCCAGGACAACTGGCCCTACCTGACCCAGGCGCTGACGACCGCGCTGCAGGACGACGACGGCTCGCTCCTGCTCTACCTCGCGGACGTGTACTCCGACCGCGACGTGGACGGCACTTACTCCTCGAACTCCTCGGAGGCGTTCTGGGCCGTCGGGTGCGCCGACGAGCGCGCGTCCGCCGACATCGCCGACATGCGGGCGGAGGCCGCGCAGATCGACGAGGTCGCCCCGACGGTCGGCTCGTTCTTCGCCTACGGCGGCATCGTGTGCGCCCAGTGGCCCACGCCCGTCTCGGAGCCGCTCGAGTCGTACGCCGCCGAGGGTGCCGCGCCGATCCTCGTGATCGGCACGACCAACGACCCCGCGACGCCCTACGCGTGGGCGCAGTCGCTGGCCGACACGCTCTCCTCGGGCACGCTGCTGACGTTCGAGGGCGAGGGGCACACCGCCTACGGCTCGTCGAACGACTGCATCGCGGGTGCGGTCGACACCTACCTGCTCACCGGCGAGGTGCCGGACGAGGGCACGCGCTGCTGAGAGCACCTCAGCCGGTGGCCCGCGTGCCTCAAGCAGGGCTCCGGTCCGGCCGATGACCTCGGGGAGCCGTGGGACCGCGCCTACGGCCGGTGCGAGGGGCAGGGGGACGCATGAGCAGCACGGGTGAGGGCCGCACACCGGCCGGGTGGTACACCGACCCACAGGACGCCGAGGGCTACCGCTGGTGGGACGGCACCGCGTGGACGACGCACACGCGCGCACCGCAGCCGCCGGCGACACCCGCGACCTCGGTGCCGAGCGCGCCGTTCGCGCCCGTGGTGCCGATCGCGCCCGCTGCGGCCGTGGTGCCCGCGGCTGCGACCTACGGTGGCGCGCCCATCGACCCCGCGGCCGCGGCTTACGCGGCCACCCCGGCGTACAGCACCCAGCCCGCCTACGGGCAGACGTCCGGCCAACCCGCCTACGGCCCAGGCGGGTCGACCTACGGTCAGCCCACCTTCGGGCAGCAGACGTACGGCAACGCGGCGCCCGCGCCGGCCACGGGCGGATACGGTCAGCCGAACGCCTACGGGGGCGCGACCCCCGGCTTCCCCGCAGCGGGTGGCTACGCCCCCGGTACGGGCTACCCGGGCGCCGGTGGCTACTCGGCGCAGGCCGCGTACCCGCCGGCGTACCCCGGCTACGGTGCCTCGCCGTACGGTGCCGCGCAGCTGCCGTTGGCCAAGGACGTCAAGCTGCTGCCGTGGCTCGGCGTCATCGGGCTCTTCATCGGCCTCGTCGGCGTCGTCTGCCTCGTCCAGTCCATCAAGCTGCGCAGCCGCATCGCGGCCACGGGCGAGCCGGGCGAGGGTCGCGCGGTCGCCGGGCTCGTCCTGGGCATCATCGGCTCGGTCGGCCTGGTGCTCAACGTGCTGCTGCGGTTCACCGACCTGCTGTCCTGACCCCTCGCCCCGACGCCTGCGCCCGCTTTGGAGTCCGGGCGCCCGTCCGGGTAGAGTGGCCGCGCTCGCCGCTTCCCCAGGGAAGTGTCCAGCGCCGCCTTAGCTCAGTCGGCAGAGCGTCTCACTCGTAATGAGAAGGTCTGGAGTTCGATTCTCCAAGGCGGCTCCACCACGAAGGCCCAGCCCCGCCGGGGTCTGGGCCTTCGTCGTTCCCGCTGGGGTTCGGGTCTCGGCGCCGAGGGGCCCGAGCAGGGACCGGTGGAGCTCTCAGCGCGGCGCGCGCAGGCTCGCAGGGGTGCGGGCGCCGCGCGGGCATGAAGACGCCCCCGGAGCCAGGGGGCCGGCGCCGGGGGCGTGCAACCAAAGTACGCCCGGCGCGTGGGCGATCCGGCGCTCGCCTAGGTGCTTCCACATGCCTGGACGGGCGTCGCGCGGGTGAACCTGCGCCCCGTCGCCGTTCGCAGGTGCGGGCGCGCCCCCGGCTCAGGCCAGGACGGTGGCCAGTGCCCCTGCGGCGACGATGCCCAGCGAGAAGGTGGCGGCCAGCACGATGAGCCCGCGGCGCAGCGCGATCCCGGTCGGTGGCGCCGGGCTGTCGCGGCGGACCTCCGTCCAGCGGTCGCCGTCGAACCAGCGTTCGCCGGTCCCTCGTCGGGCGTCGGCGTACCACCCTGGCAGTGCCTTGGTCATCGAGGCCCCCTGGCTCGTCGAGCGGTCGCGCGCGCGACCGTCGTCTACCTAGACGCACGGCGGGGTCGAAAGGTTGTTCTGCGGGCGCTCGTGGCCGTCCGGGGGCGTCGGGCGTGCTTGACTCCGGCCCATGCCGTTCGACCCGCTCCCTGCGCGACTCGAGACCGATCGCCTGGTCATGACGCCGGAGGCGGCGGACGACGCGGTGTGGCTGGCGCGACTGTTCACCGCGCGCGGGGCGGGGGTCGTCTCGACGGCGGAGGCGGAGGACCGGATCGTCGCGATGCAGCGGGTCGTCGCCGAGCACGGCATCGGCGCGCGGGTGCTGCGCGCCAAGCCGGGCCGCGAGCCGCTCGGATACTGCGCGATCATCGTGGGGCGGGGGTCGCTCGCGGAGCCTGAGCTCGCTTACGAGCTGCTGCCCGAGGCGCGGGGCATGGGGTACGCCACGGAGGGTTCGCGGGCGCTGCTCGACGCGGTCTTCCGCACCGGTCGGTCGCGCATCTGGTCGACGGTGCGTGCATGGAACGGGCCGTCGCTGCGGGTGCTCGACAGCCTGGGGTTCGTCCGTGACCGTGTCACGCAGGACGCGCAGGGCGAGCTCGTCTGGCTGGTGGCGACGGCCGCGGCCCGCGGCCCGGTCTGACGGCTCGTCGGCCCGAGTGGGTGGCCGGGCTCAGGGCAGCAGCACCGCGCGGGTGAGGTTGCGGGGGTGGTCCGGGTCGAGGCCGGCGGCCAGGGCGCGGTCGACGGCGAAGCGCTGGGCGACGACGAGCTCGGCGAGCGGGTCGAGGTCGCTGCCCAGCACGCGCGCGCCGGTCGCGGTGACCTGCGGTCCGAGGCCGTCGGGCAGGGGCCCGAGCGACCACACCGCGCGGCCTGGCTCGGCGATCGCGAGGGGTCCGTGGCGGTAGTCGGTCGCGGGGTAGGCCTCGACCCACAGCTGGGCGGACTCGCGGGCCTTGAGGGCGGCCTCCTGGGCGAGGCCGACGGTCCAGCCCTGGCCGAGGAACGTGACCTGCTGGAGGTCGCGCAGCCCGGTGACGGTGCGGCGCAGCGCGGTGCGGGCGTCGGCGACGGCCGCCGTCAGGTCCTCGCCGAGGTGAGCGCGCAGCAGGGCGAGCGAGGTCGTGGCGAAGCGGGTCTGCACGACGGAGCGTTCGTCGGCGAACCCGAGGTCGACGGCCGCGTCGGCGAGCCGGGCCGCGGGCAGCTCGGTGCCGGTGGTGAGCACGACAGACGGGGTGGGCAGCGCGGTCAGCAGGTCGCAGATCTCGGTCGTCGTGCCCGAGCGGGTGATCGCGACGAGGCGGTCGTAGCGGCGGGTGCGCGGCATCTCCGAGGCGGTGAACGCGTCGGTCTCGCCGTGGCCGGCGGCCTCACGCAGGGCCGCGTAGGCCATGGCCATGAACCAGCTGGTGCCGCAGCCGACGACGGCGACGCGCTCGCCGGGTTCCGGCAGGCCGCGCTGATCGGGCGCCAGGGCGGCGGCACTCTCCCAGCAGTCGGGCTGCGAGGCGATCTCGGCGAGGACGTGCGCGCCGGTGCGCGCCGTGGGCGCGGTCATCGGGCGCCCGCGGTGGCGCACGTGCGGTCCGGGTCGTCGAGCAGGCTCGCGTCCAGGTAGGTCGCGGCGGCCTCGTCGAGCAGGACGGTGACGTCGGGGTGGGTCTGCAGGGCCGAGCCGGGGCAGATCTCGTCGACCGGTCCGGTGAGGGCGGCCGCGACGACGGGCGCCTTGTCGCGACCGGTGACCACGAGCAGCAGGCGTCGGGCCTGCAGCACCGTGCCGATGCCCTGCGTGACGGCGTGCGTGGGCACCGCGTCGACGTCGCCGCCGAAGAACCGGGCGTTGGCGGCGCGGGTGCGCGCGGTGAGCGCGACGACCCGGGTGCGCGAGGCGAACGACGAGCCGGGCTCGTTGAACGCGACGTGCCCGTTGTGGCCCAGCCCGAGGATCTGCAGGTCGACACCGCCGCGCGCGACGATCGCCGCGTCGTAGGCGTCGGCGGCTGCGGACGGGTCGGCCGCGGTGCCGTCGGGGACGGCGACGCGTGCCGGGTCCAGGCGCAGCGGTCGGACCACGGTGCGCCGGACGACGGAGCGGTAGCTCTCCGGGTGGTCGACGGGCAGGCCGACGTACTCGTCGAGCGCGACCGCCGAGAGGCCGCCGAGGTCGAGGCCGCCGGCCACCCGTGCCGCCAGGGCCGCGTAGACCGGTTCGGGGGACGAGCCGGTGGCCACGCCGAGCAGCAGGTCCGGGGTGTCGCGCACGGCGGCGGCGACCAGGGCGGCACCGACCGTGCCGATGCCGGCACGGTCGGGCAGGACGTGGATCCTCAACGGTTCTCCTTCGGGTCGCTCGCACGCGGCGGGCGTGCGGCGGTGTCGGGGGTCTTGCTCCCCAGGCGCTGGTGGAAGCCGGGGAACACGTCGTCCTCGGGCCGCAGGCCGCGTGCCCGCGCGAGTGCGAGGGCGAGCAGCTGCAGCGGGACGACGGCGGGCAAGGCGGTGGTCACGGTCGTTGCGGGGTCCGCACCGGCGAGGACGTCGCGGGTCGCGGGCAGGTCGACGCGGACGACGTGCCGCGCCCCGGCCTTGCGGTCGGACGACGCGGCGTCGGTCGACGTCGTGCCGGTCACGGTGGTCGGCGGTGCGGCGAGCGGGGAACCTTCGCCCGCGCGGATGTCGAGCACACGAGCGCCGAGGTCGCGGACGAACGCGACGAGCGCGTCGGCACGGGCGCCGAGCGGCGACTCGTCGCCGACGACGACGAGCAGGCTGCCCGCGGTCAGTGCGAGGTGCGGTCCGTGCAGGAACTCCTCGACGTCGTGCACGGTGACGGGCAGGCGGGAGACCTCGAGCACCTTGAGCGCTCCCTCGGCGGCCACCGGCCACCACGGACCCCAGGTGACCACGGGCACGCTCGTCGGACCGTCGGTGCCGACGGGTGCGTCGACGGGTGCATCGACCTGCGTGTCGACCAGGGCGTCGACCAGCGGTGCGGCGTCGTCGAGCACGGCCTGCAGGTCGTCGGGCAGCCCGTCGAGCCCGGCGGCAGCGACGGGCGTCCCGTCGAGCGCGAGCCCTAGGGTGTGCAGCGCGACGACCGTCGCCGTGAAGCCCTTGGTCTTCGCACCGACCGGCTCGGGACCGCAGGCGATGTCGAGCACGACGTCCGCGGGCACGTCCCCGCTCGGCGGCCCGCCCGTGACCAGGACGGTCGGCGAGCCGAGCGAGCGGGCGAGCGCGAGCACGCCCCGGGTCCCGGTGCTGCGCCCGCTCTGGGAGATCCCGACGACCAGGGTGCCGGGCCCGAGCACGAGGTCGCCCGGGTGGTGCAGCACGTCCGTCGGGATCATGGCCCGCACGGTGCGCCGGGCCGACCAGGGCGTGCTGCCGGCGAACGAGGCCGCGGCCAGCACGGCCGCGTGGTGCGACGTCCCGGAGCCGACGAGCAGCACCTCGGCCCACGGGCCGCGGCCGAGGCGGACGAGCGTGTCGTCCATGCGCGGCCCGAGCACGTCGAGCTGGTGCCGGACGACAGCGGGCTGCGCCCGGGTGAAGGCGGCGACGGTCGCGCTCACCGCACGGGCCCGGCCGCATGCCTGCCGGTGACGACCTCGACGTGCAGCGGGCGGTCGGTGCGGGCGGCCACGAGCACCCGGCGGCCGGGCACCCGGTCCTCGCCGTGCACGTAGGTGAACAGCTCGCCGTCGTCGAAGCGCGGCGGCACGTCGGCCAGGTGCCCGCTGACGCGCACGCGCAGCTCGTCGGCGCCGGTGCGCAGCACGAGCTCGTCGCCGCGCAGCCAGCCGACGTCCGTCAGCCGGGGGTGCGGCTCGACGCCGTCGAGGTCGCCGTCGCCGAGCACGAGCTCGAGGCCGACGGCCGTGCTCACACCCGCGAACGTGAGGTCGACCGTGACGCCGTGGTCGGTCGGCCGGACGTCCGCACGCGTGGTCAACCGCAGCTCCGAGCGGGGACGGAACGGGAAGTCCATCTGCGCGAAGAAGCGACCCTCGTCGGTCAGCGGGTAGTCGCCGTCGGCCCGTCGCAGCGGTGCGGGCAGCGGCTGGTAGTACCCGCTGACGCGCTCCTCGACGAGGGTGACGTGCGTGCCGTCGACGTCCATCCGGTCGGGGCGGAACGCGCCGGTGTCGAAGAACTCGGGGGAGATCCGCAGCGCTCGCAGCCGGGCGTCGCCGTGGCGCACCTGCAGCACCGTCGCGCTGTTGGCCAGCCCGGAGGCGATGCGGCCGGTAGCCCGGTGGTCCGAGCCGCCGAACACGGTCGTGGTGGTCGTGCCCGACCGGTGACGGACGAGACCGACGGTCGGCCAGGCCGTGGTGCCCTCGGGCGCCGGTGCTGCTTCGGGCAGGTCGCCGACCAGCACCGGGTCGACGAGTGCCTCGGCCAGGTGCCGCGAGGCGTCGGGCGGTCCGGCGGCGAGCCCGAGGGCGACGAGTCGGGCCAGCGAGGCGTCGCCGTCGTGCACGGCGAACCAGCGCAGCTGGCTGAGGAACGCGTGCACGCCGAACGTCTCGCGCTGGTCCTGCCGGCGCGACTGCACGGTGACGACCTCGCCGTCGTCGTCCACCAGGGACGGCAGCGTGCGCAGCTGCGCCCGCACGACGTCGCGCAGCGCGGGCCGGTCGAGCAGGCGGGCGATCGTCAGCAGCGCGGGGTTGGTCACGTAGGCGGCGTAGTTGGGGCTGCGCTCGGAGTAGAAGCCGTCCGCGTCGATGTCGATGCCCTCCGACAGCCACTCGTCGATGCGGGGGACGAGCCGGGGGTCGCCGAGCACGTGGTGCAGCCCGGCGAGCGCGCTGCACAGCTCCCAGCGGTGGTTGGGGGTGTGCACGCCGCCGGTGACGAGCGCGTCGACCGAGCGCGCCGCGAGCGCGCGCAGCCGGTCGGCGACCCCGGCCGGACCGGCCGACTCCCCGGCCCGCGCGAGGACCTCGAGCGTGAGGCACACGTCGTTGAGCGTGAAGGAGCTGTCCGGCGGCGAGACGAGGTTGTCCCCGTCGAACAGGCCGGTCGGGCCCTGCTGCGCCTCGAGGTGGTCGAGCAGCGCGCCGATCACGCTCGCCCGGTCGGGGTCCGGTCCGGTCGTCACGTCGGCCAGGACGAGCACCTTGACCGCGCGCATGGTCTCGCGGTGCGGCAGGTCGGCCGGGACGCCGGCGGCGAGGGTCGTGACGAGCGCGTCGGCCTCGCGTGCCGTGGTGGCGGTGAGCAGGTCGAGGTAGGCGGTCCCGCGCACGCGTCAGTCCTTGAGGCCGGAGTTCAGGTCGGCGCTCAGCACGTACCGCTGGGCGACGAGGAAGAGCAGCGCGAGCGGCACGATCGAGATCACGGAGGCGGGCAGCAGCACCGTCCAGTCGATGTTCTCTGCGCCGACCAGGCTGCGCAGCGCGACCTGCAGCGTGAACCGGTCCGGGTCCGAGAGCACGATGAGCGGCCAGATGTAGTCGTTCCAGCGCCACTGGAAGCTGAAGATCGCCAGGGTGATCGCGATCGGCTTGGCCAGCGGCAGCATGATCCGGAAGAAGATCGTCAGCTCGCGTGCGCCGTCGATGCGGGCCGCGTCCATGAGCTCGTCGGGCACCGTCAGGAAGAACTGCCGGAACATGAAGATGCCGCTCGCGGTGACGATCGAGGGCACGATGATGCCGGCCAGGGTGTCGTACAGCCCGAGGTCGCGGATGACCGCGAACGTGGGGGTCAGGATGACCTCGGTGGGCAGCATGGTCGTCGCCAGGATGCAGATGAACAGGACGTTGATCCACCACGCCTTGTACTTGGCCAGCGCGAAGCCGGTCGCGGCGCTGAAGAACACCGTCAGGGTCGTCGTGATCGTCGCGACCAGCAGCGTGTTGCGGAAGTACAGCCCGAAGTCGACGCGGTCCCAGGCCTCGGCGTAGCCGTCGAACGTCCAGGTCTCGGGCAGGAAGGTCAGCGGGTAGCGGAACAGCTCGCCGCCCGGCTTGACGGAGCTGAGCAGGAACCAGATCAGCGGGAACGCGAAGAGCGCGACGAGCACCCACAGCGCGATCGTCGGCGGGGTCGCGCGCGCGATGCGGACCCGGCGGGGGACGACGCGGCGACGCAGGGGCGGACGTGCGGCCGCGGGGGCGGCGTGGTCGGCGGTGGTGGTGGTCTCAGAAGTCACGGGTGGCCCTCCGTTCGAAGCGCAGCTGGACGAGGGCGATGACCAGGAGGATCGCCATGAGGACCATGGACACGGCGCTGGCGTAGCCGACCTGCGCGCGGTTGAACCCGGTCTCGTAGATGTACTGGACGATGAGCCGGTTCTCGGTGCCGGGACCGCCGCCGTTGAGGGCCTGCACCATGGCGAACTCCTTCATCGACCCGATGGTGGTCAGGAGCACGACCATGAACGAGGTCGGGGCGATGCCCGGCAGGGTGATGGCCCGGAACCGCTGCCAGCCGTTCGCGCCGTCGAGCTGCGCGGCCTCGTAGTACGAGCGCGGCACGTTCCGGATCGCCGCCATGAACAGCAGCATGTTGAACGCGGTGCTGGCCCACGCCGAGGCGAGCAGGACGACCAGCAGCGAGAGGTTGGCGTCCGAGGCCCAGGCGACCGGCCCGGCGCCGAGCCGGCCGAGCGCGTAGTTGACGAACCCGAAGCTCTCGCCGAACAGCCAGCGCCAGATGACGCCCGTGACGATCGGGGAGACGAGCCACGGGACGAAGAACACGATCTTGGCGGCGGCGGTCCCCTTGGCGTGCACGTTGACCAGCAGCACCGCGATGGCCAGCGAGACCACGTAGGTCAGCGGCACGGACAGGACCACGTACAGCCCCGTGCGGGTCAGCGCGGAGTAGAAGTCCTGGTCGACGAACAAGTCCTGGTAGTTCTGCAGCCCGACGAAGTCCATGTCGCCCAGGCCGCGGTAGTCCGTGAACGAGTAGGCCAGGCCGAGGGCGCCGGGCCAGACGAAGAACAGGGCGAAGAGCACGATCGTCGTGCCGGTCAGGAGCAGCGGTGCCAGCGTGTGGCGGCCGTAGGGGCGCCGACGCCGGGTCCGTGCGGCGCTCGCGGGGACGGTCGTCGCGGGCGCTGTCGTCGCGGGCGCTGCCGCCGCGGCGGGCGGCGTGGTCTGCTCCGTGTGTGCGCGCACTGGGGCCATGGTCATCCAGTCCTCCGGACGGGTCGGGTCGTGCGGGTGCTGCTGTGCTGCGGGGGTGCGGCAGGGCCGGCGCGGCCGAGGGGGGAGCGGCGCCGGCCCTGCCGGGTCATTCGCCGTAGGCGTCGGTGGTCTGGTCCCCGATGGCCTGCACGGTGGTGGCGAGGTCCTGCTCGTCGTTCAGGTACTTGACGGTCTCGTCCTTGAGCGGCTCGAACTCCAGGACGCGGCCGGCGAAGCTGTTCTCCAGGGCTGCGGTCGCCTGGTCGCCGGCGATGGGGTCGGACGCCTCGATCTCGGCGTAGAACATGTCGAACGCGTCCGCGTCGGCGGTGTAGTCGACCTCGAGGCCCGTCTCGGCGGGCAGGAACCCGGAGATCTTCGACAGCTCGGCGTAGTTGGTCGGCTCGTACAGCCAGTTGATGAAGTCGAGCGTCTCCTGCTCGACGCCCGTGCCGTCGAACGCGACCATCCAGTTGGTGCCGAGGTTGGTGGCGCGGGTGGTCTGCGCGGGCATGAGGGAGGTCGTCCACTCGAAGTCGGTGATGTTCTCCGAGAAGTCGGTGACCTGCCAGACGCCCGAGTAGTAGGCGGCGACCTGCCCGCTCTTGAAGAGAGCCGACGGGTCCTCGCCCGAGAGCCACACCGACTTCGGCATGATGTCGTCGTCGTTCAGACCCTTGAAGTACTCCAGGGCCGTGGCGCCCTCGTCGTCGAGCGCCCAGGTCCCGTCGGCCTGCTCCTGCACGCCCTGGGAGCCGAACTGGTACATGAAGGAGCGCAGCCGGTGCGCCGAGGCGTCCATGACCATGCCGTACTTGGCGCCCGTGGCCGCCTTGACCTGCTCGAGCGCGGCGACGAACTCGTCCCAGGTCCACGGGGTGTCGTCGACGCCGGGGTAGGCGACCCCGGCCTGGTCGAAGAGGGACTTGTTGAGGAAGAGCCCGACCGCGGTGAGGTCGCTGGGCAGGGCCTGCACCTCGCCGTCGGCGTTCTCGACGAGCAGGGAGTCCATGACGCCGTTCTGCTCGGCGATGTCGGTCAGGTCGAGGATGCTGCTCGACCACAGCGGGTCGACCTCGGAGGCGCGGGCGAGGGCGGGCAGGTCGCCGGCCTGGGCGCCGGAACGCAGCCGGGTGACGAGGTCGTCGTAGGGCACGTCGACGATCTCGACGTGCACGCCGGTCTCGGCCTCGTACTTGTCGGCCATGGCCTGGTAGCCACCGCCCTGGTTGGCGTCGCCCGACAGGACGAACTCGAGCGAGACGGGGTCGTCGCCGTCGGAGGCGGTGGCGCCGCCGGCGCACGCGCTGAGGGCGAGCAGGCCGACGAGCGCCGCCGTGGCGAGGGGGAGCTGAGGGAGCTTCACGGTTCTCCTGTGCGGGTCGGGAGGCGCCGGCGGGGGTCCGGGGCCACGTGCGGGGGACGGGTGTCGTGCGGTTCGTGCGGAGCGGTGCGGGGGGCAGTTCGGGGGGAACTTCGGGGGGCACTTCGGGGGACCAGCTGCGGCTCCGGCGGGGATGGCCGGTGTCCGTGTGAGGCCTTTGCTATCAGTGCGATGGGAAAGCGGTCAATCCCCGTTTCGCCCGTCACGCACGCTCGAAACAAGGAATTAACACGAGGAGACCGCCCCCGAAACGCCCGGCTCAGGGACTTGTCGGAGGGCTTCCCGGCATGGTTGCATCTCACACTGATAGGAAAGTGGAAGGAGGAATGGACATGAGCAGCACGGCCGCACGGACGGCGACGACACGGGTCGTCACCGACATCAACCGGACCGCGATCCTCGACGCGCTGGCCCAGCACGGACCCCAGACCCGGACCGCGCTCCGGGAGCGCACCGGCCTGAGCCCGGCCACCGTCGACCGGCTCTGCACCGCCCTCGAGCGCGAAGGGCTCGTCGTGCGCGCCGGCGTCGAGAAGTCCTCCGGCGGGCGCCCCTCGACGCTCTTCCGCTTCGCCGGCGAGCGCCGCGTCATCGTCACCGCCGAGGTCACAGCGCACGTCTCCCGCGGCCTGCTCGTCGGGCTCGACGGCTCGGTCTCCGACCGCGTGGAGCGCTCCTACGGCCCCGACGCCGACCCCGACCGCCGCCTGGACGAGACGCTCGAGCTCGTCGCCGCCCTCGTCCGCGCGGCCCGCGCCGGCAACCGGTCCTGCCTCGGCGTCGCCCTGTCCGTCCCCGGCGTCGTCGACGACGACGGCCGCGTCTCCAACTCCGCCGAGCTCGGCTGGGAACGGCTCGCGGTCGGCTCGATCGTCGAGCACCGCACCGGCCTGCCCACCCTCGTCGAGAACGACGCCAACGCGATCGCCGTCGGCGAGTGGACCCAGGGCGTCGGCGCCGGCACCGACAGCCTCGTCTCCGTGGTGCTCGGCGTCGGCCTCGGCGCCGGCATCGTGTCCCAGGGCCGCCTGGTGCGCGGCGCGCGTGCCGGAGCCGGCGAGATCGGCTACCTGCTCGCCGGACGGGACGCCTTCGACCGGCTGCACACCCGGCAGGGCGACCTCGAGTCCCGCATCGGCGCCCTCGCCGCCCGGTACCAGGGCGAGCGGGGTCCGCTCGGCACCGCCGGGCTGCTCGACGCCGCCGCCGCCGGGGACGCCGCCGCGCTGCCGCTCGCCGACGAGCTGCTCGACTACCTCAGCCTCTCGATCGCCGCCCTCACCACCGTGCTCGACCCCGAGGTCGTCGTCCTGTCCGGCCAGCTGCCGCAGGACACCGCCTGGCTGCTGCACGGCGTCGAGGGACGCCTCACCGGGCGCATCCCCTTCCCGCCGAAGGTCGTCGTCGGAGCCCTCGGCGCCGACGCACCGCTGCTCGGCGTCGGGGAGCTCATGGCCCGCCGGACGAAGGGATCTGTCTACCTTGCCTGACCAGAGCACCGCCCTGGCCACCGCCGTCTCCCACGTGGGCGTCGACGTCGGCGGCACCAAGACGCACGTCGCCGTCGTCGGCACCGACGGGAGCCGGCAGGACGCCGTGCTGCCCTCGGCCGGCTGGCGCCGCGGCTCCACGTTCGACACCCTCGAGAACTTCGACCGGCTCGCCGCCACCGTCGACGCCGTCGCCCCCGGCTGCCTGCACACCCGGGTCGTCGTCGGGCTGCACGGCCTCGACACCGCCGAGCAGCGCCGCATCGCCCGCACCGAGCTCGCTGCCCGGTCCCGGGGCAGCGTGCAGGTCGTCAACGACGCCGAGCTGCTCGGGCCCGCAGCCGGGTACGCGCAGTGCATCCAGCTCATCGTCGGCACCGGGGCCATCGCCATGGGGGTCGACGTGCACGGCACGCTGCTCACCGCGGACGGCTACGGCGCGGTGCTCGGGGACGACGGCAGCGCCCCGGCGCTCGTGCGCGAGACCGTCCGGGCCGCCATGCGGCACGCCGACCTGCACGGCGAGGCCGCCGCGCTCGCCGACCCCGTCGTCGCCGCGCTCGCCTCCGCCTACCGGGCAGCGAGCGTCGCCGACCTCGCACTCGCCGTCAGCACCGAGGACGCCTACGACTGGGGCCGGCACGCCCCGCTCGTCTTCGCCGCGGCCGCAGCCGGGTCCGCGGTCGCCCAGGGCGTCGTCGAGTCGGCCGCCGAGGCGCTGACCAGGGACGTCCTGGCCGTCCGGAGCCGTGGCGCGCTCGGTACGGTCGTCGTGGCAGCCGGCGGGGTGATCACGCACCAGCCCGGCCTGCAGCAGGCGTTCGCCGAACGCCTCGCCCGTCACGACCCGGAGCTGACCGTGCACGTGCTGACCGTCCCGCCCGTCGAAGGTGCCCTCGTCCTCGCGGCCGCCCTGTGAGCGTCTCCGCGCGCCTGCTGGCCGACCTGTCCGCCCCGCTGCCCGGTCGCGGGGCGATCCCGCCGCGCGCGCACCTGCGCACCGACGCCCCCGCGCAGCTGCTCGACGGCACCTGGCAGGTGCGCGTGTGGCCCACGCCCCGGCACGTGCCCGACGAGGAGAGCTGGCTGACCGACGAGACGCCCGACGGCGCCGGCTGGTCGCCCATCCCCGTGCCGTCGCACTGGGTGCTCGAAGGGCACGGCTCACCGGCCTACAGCAACCTGCAGTACCCGTTCCCGATCGACCCGCCGTTCCCGCCCGACGACAACCCCGTGGCCGACCACCGGCTGGTCCTCACCGCCGACGACGCGCTCGCCGGCCACCCCACGCTGCTGCGGTTCGAGGGCGTCGACAACGCCGCGACCGTCTGGCTCAACGGCGTCGAGCTCGGCACCACGCGCGGCAGCCGCCTGACCCACGAGTTCCTCACCACCGGCATCCTGCGGCCCGGCACGAACGTCCTCGCGGTGCGCGTCGCCCAGTGGTCGGCCTCGAGCTACCTCGAGGACCAGGACATGTGGTGGCTGCCCGGGGTGTTCCGCAGCGTCACCCTGCTGGCCCGCCCGGCCGGCGGCGTGCGGGACGTCTTCGTGCACGCCGGCTACGACCACCGCGACGGCTTCGGCACCCTGCGCGTCGACGTCGACCGTGAGGACGGCGCCGCCGGACCCGCGCTGCTGTCGGTCCCCGCGCTCGGCCTCGTCGACGTCGCCGTCGGCACCGAGCACCGCGTACCCGGCGTCGCGCCGTGGTCCGCCGAGACGCCCGTGCTGCACGACGCGACCGTACGAACCGGCACCGAGACCGTGCACCTGCGCATCGGCTTCCGCACCGTGCACGTCGAGGACGCCACCCTGATGCTCAACGGCCGCCCGCTGCTGCTGCGCGGCGTCAACCGGCACGAGCACCACCCGGTGCACGGCCGCGTGCTGCCGCCCGAGACGGTGCGCGCCGAGCTGGAGCTGATGAAGCAGCACCACGTCAACGCGATCCGCACCTCGCACTACCCGCCGCGCGCCGACCTGCTCGACCTGGCCGACGAGCTCGGCTTCTACGTGATCCTCGAGAACGACCTGGAGACGCACGGCTTCGCGCTCGTCGGCTGGCGTGGCAACCCCAGCGACGACCCGCGCTGGTTCCCCGCGTACGCCGACCGGATGTGCCGGACCGTCGAGCGGGACAAGAACCACTGCTCGGTGCTCCTGTGGTCCCTCGGCAACGAGTCGGGCACCGGCAGCAACCTCGAGGCCATCGCCCGCTGGACCCGGCGGCGCGACCCCGACCGGCTCGTGCACTACGAGGGCGACTGGGACTCGACCTACGTCGACGTGTACTCGCGCATGTACGCCACGACCGACGAGGTCGCGGCGATCGCCGCCGAGCCGCCCGCCGACCGCTTCGCCGACCCGATCCGCCGGCACCGGCGCGAGCTGCCTTTCCTGCAGTGCGAGTACGTGCACGCCATGGGCAACGGGCCCGGCGGGCTGCGCGAGTACCAGGACCTGTTCCACGCGCACCCGCGGCTGGCCGGCGGGTTCGTCTGGGAGTGGGTCGAGCACACCCTCGACGGCGGACCGACCGCGGACGGCACGGGACGGCGCGGGCTGTACGGCGGCGACTTCGGCGAGTCCGTGCACGACGGCAGCTTCGTCGTCGACGGCCTCGTGCACGCCGACCGCACCCCGGGCCCGGCGCTGGCCGACCTCAAGGCCGTGTGGGCGCCCGTCGCCCTGACCCTCGCCGACGACCTGTCGACGCTGACGGTGACCAACCGGTACCACGCGCTCGGGCTCGCGCACCTGGCGTTCACCTGGTCGGTCGCGGGCGCTGAGGGCGCGGGGGGTGCCGCCGGCACTGACGCCGGCACCGGCGATGCCGACGGCACTGACGTGCCGGTCGAACCTGCCGACGTCTCCGGCGAGATCGACGTGCCCGACGTGCCCGCAGGGGAGAGCGCGATCGTGCCGCTCGCCCTGCCCTCCCACCTCGAGGGCCGCACGGTCACGGTCACGGCCAGTACCCGGCACGCCGGGGGCAGTTGCCCGGCCGGGCACGAGGTCGCCTGGACCCAGCGCGTCGTCGCGCCCGCCCCGGCGGGTCTGCAGGGACCCGCGGTCGTCCCGTTCGAGGAGGAGTCGCTGCTGCGCGTCGGCCCGCTCGCGGTCTGCACCCGCACCGGCCTGCCCGTGCGGCTCGGCGACCTCGCGCTGCACGACGTCGCCGTCGGCCTGTGGCGCGCACCGACGGAGAACGACCGCGGGGTCGGCTGGGACGAGCCCGACCTGCCGTCCGTCGCGGACCGCTGGGCGGCCGCACGCCTCGACGACCTGCGCAGCCGCCTGCTGTCGATCACCACCGACGGCCGGGCGGTCGTCGTCCGCACGCGCGTGGCACCCCCGGTCCTCGACGTCGGGGTCGACTGCACCTGGCGCTGGACGTCGGACGGCGACGTCGTGCTGCTGGACCTGCAGGTCCAGCCGTTCGGCAGCTGGCCGTGCGACTGGGCGCGCGTCGGCGTCGACCTGTGCCTGGCCGCGCCGACCGACGAGGTAACCTGGACGGGCCTGGGCCCGGGCCCGCAGTACCCCGACACCGGGTACGGCGCACGCCACGGCACGTTCACCGCCGACCGCGACACGTTTGCCGTCCGCACGGTGCGCCCGCAGGAGCACGGGGCCCGTCGGGTCGACGACGCGAGCGTGCGCACGGGCGACGGCGGGCTGCGCGTGCGAGGTTCGGGCGTCTGGCTGACGGCCCGGCCGTGGGACCGCCACACGGTCGCGACCACCGGCCACGACCACGACCTGCCGCCCGCGGCTGCCACGTACGTGTCCATCGACGCCGCCCTCAGCGGGGTCGGCACGGCGTCCTGCGGCCAGGGCGTGCTGCCCGCCTACCGTCTGCCGGCCTCCCGGCAGACCTTGCGCGTCCTGCTGGAGCCGCTCGGACCCGTGCGGTGAGGCTGCGGTCCGACCCGGTCGTCCGGCTGCGCGCGCTCGTCCTCGCGGCCTACTGCGTCAACGGCTTCTGCCTGTCCGCCTGGAACGTGCGGCTCGCGGCCATCGGCGAGCAGACCGGGCTGGACGCGGCCGGGCTCGGACGGTTCCTCATGGCCGGGGCGATCGGCACGCTCGTCACGATCCCCGTCGCCGGGCGCTGGGTCGCCCGGGCGGGCTCGCGCCGGGTCTACGGGCTCGCGACCGTCGGGTTCGTCGTGGCCTACCTCGCGCTGGCCGCCGCGATCGCCCTCGGCGCCGTGTGGCCGCTGCTGGCCGCCAACGCCCTGCACGGTGCCGCGTTCGCCCTGACCAACGTGCCGCAGAGCGTGCTGGGCACCCAGGCCGAGCGTCGCGTCGGCCGCTCGATCCTGTCGCAGTTCCACGCGGCGTACTCGATCGCCGCCGCGCTCGGTGCCGCGCTCGGCGGGCTGGCCGCCACCGCGGGCCTCGGCCCGGCGCCGCAGCTCCTGGCGCTCGCCGTGCTGGCCGGTGCGGCCCGGACCGCGGTGTGGTCCGGGCTGCGCGGAGCTGGCACCCTCGACCCGCTGCCCGCCCGCCCCGTGCCACCGTCCGGACCGGACGAGGAGCCGACGCCGCGCGGGCGGCGCACCGGGGTCTGGCTCGAGACCTCGACGCTGCTGCTCGGCACCGTCGTCTTCGGTGCCGCGCTCTCGGAGGGGGCCGCCAACAACTGGATCACCCCGACCCTGATCGACGCCTTCCCCGTCGACGAGGGCACCGCGGCGACCGCCGTCTCGGTGTTCCTCGTCGCCCAGACGCTCGGCCGGATCGCCGGCGGGCGGCTCGTCGACCGGTTCGGGGCGACGGTGGCGCTCGTCACCTCCGGGCTCGTCTCGACGGCCGGGGTCGTCCTGTTCGCCGCGGCGCCCGTGCTGTGGCTGTGCTGGGTCGGCGCCGGGGTCTGGGGCCTGGGAGCGGCGCTGTCCGTGCCCGTCGCGATCTCGGTCGCGGCGCGGGGCGGGGACGCACCGACCCGGATCGCCGCGGTCACCTCGCTCAGCTCGCTCGCCAACATCGCCGGGCCGCCGCTCATCGGCGCCGCGGCCGACGCCGTGGGCCTGCGATGGGCCGTCGGCGCCGTGGGCGTCGTGCTGCTCGCCGGGGCGGTCGCGGGGCGGTTCGCCGCTCGCGACCGCCGCCCTCGGATCGCGCCGGTGCGCGCAGAGCCTCAACCGGTCGACGCCGCCGGCTGACCGCGTCGGCCCCGACCCGGCACACGCGGCGGCACGCTCCCCCGGATGGCTGAACGGGGGGCCGGACAGGCGCCCGGCCGAGTGAAGCACCGGGCGAAAAAGTGGGGACCAACGACCCACCACAGACCGCCTGGTCCCACACTGGTCACGTGGACGAGCAGAGGATCGACGCGACCGGCACGGAGTGGCGGATCGCCATCACCGACGCCGACATCCGTGCCGCGAAGAAGGCCTGGCAGGCCGCGTGCGAGGGTGAGGCGTCCCTCGCGCGCACCCATCAGCTGCACGAGTCCTACCGCGGGCTCGTCCGGCTCCAGGCCCAGCAGATCGCCGAGGAGTTCCGGGCCCGCCTGGCCTGACCGGCTCTCAGACGAACAGGCGGAAGCCGCGGGTGACCCGCAGCCGCCACGCCCCCGGCGTCTCCTCGAGGTACTCGACCTCGAGCTCCCCGCGGGCCTCGTCGCTCAGCAGGTGCAGCAGGTCGACCGGGTCCTCCGGTGCGACCAGCACGAGCGAACCGCCCGAGGGCACCGAACCGAACACCGCCAGCGCCGTGGACTCCCGCACCCCCCACGAGACCGCTCGCAGGTCCACGACCGGATCGCCCTCGCCCGGCCACGCGAGCTCCGTGTCGTCGTCGGCGGCCACGGTGCGGTCGACGGGGGACTGGGCGGGCTGGACGGCCATGGGCGGTGCTCCGAGACGGACGACTCTCCCGCGCCGGCGCGGGCTCCAAGTCAGGATCACCTCACCTCGTGCGGGTCGACCGGGACCTTCGACCGGGGTCGCCCTCCGGGCCGGATGAAACATCCTTCAGCAGGGGCGGGTCGGTCCGTCTGCAGCGACGCGTACCGTGCGGGGGTGCCGTCGTACCGCGTGAGCCTGGCCGTGGGACTGCTCCGCCCGGGCACCTCGGCCCCCGAGCTGCTCCCCGAGCTCGTGCGGGCGGCCGGTGGGTCCACGGTCGTCGAGGCGAGCGACCTGGCCGTCGTCCGTGGGCAGGCGCGGGTCACCGTGAGGTTCGTCGGAGACGACGACGCTGCGGCCCGGCGCACGGCCTGGGCCGTCCTGGCCCGTGCCGACGAGCTCGCGGAGACCGCCGAGCCGCGGTTCACCCGCCGGTTCGGCTCACGGTGGTACGCCGTGGCCCGCGCGCGCGGCTGACCCGCGCAGGCGCCCTCAGAGCAGGGGTTCGCAGGCGCCGACGACCTCGGGCGTCCCGACGATCCGTGACACCCCGGGCACCGAGGTGTAGCGGTGCGCGACCACGAACCCCGGGCGGCCCCGGTCGCACGCCTCGACGAAGACCGCCTCCCGGCCGTTGCCGTCGCGCCCACCCCGGCCTGTCCTCGCGGCGCCCGGGGGGACGCCGTCGCGAGTCGTCACGTCGTCGTCGAGCCGACCCTGCCAGGCGATCGCCGCGCGCACGGCCCCCGAGGCGCGCACCCAGGCGCGGGCGGCCGCAGGTTCGGCGAAGCGGCGCACGACCACGTCGACCCCGTCGTCGACCATCGCGAAGGGTGCGAGCGGGCCGCCGGCCGGGACGACGTCGTCCACCGCCTGGGCCAGCGCCCGCAGGGCGAGGTCCTGCGCCGGGGTCGACGGCGGGGAGGGCAGCTCGTCGGGCGTACGGGGTCGTTCGTGCGCGCCGGCGGGTGCGGGCCCCGTCGGGTCGCCCGGCACCGGGGGGCCTGCGACCTCCGGTGCCCGCTCGTCGCCGGCGCGGGCCGGCGTGGGGACCCGCGGCTCGCCCGTGGTGTGCCGGGAACGGGTCCCCGTCAGGTGTGCGACCGATCGGTCCACCCAGCGCTCGACCCACCCCTGCTCGCCCGCGCGCCACCGGGCGGTGACCTCCTCCAGCGGGGCGACGCACCAGGCCGGCGTGAGCACGACCGGCGCAGCGCCCTCGGGGGTCGTGCGCAGCATCCACGCGCCGTCCGCGCGCGCGGCCAGCACGTCGCCGAGACCGACGCCCAGCGCGCGCACCAGCGGACGCGGGTCCGCCGCGCCGCCCGACTGCGACCACGCGGTCCAGGACCGGTCGTACAGCGCGCCGATCGCACGCGCGTCGCGCACGTCCACGCCGCTCGCCGCCAGGTCGCGGCGGAGCCGGTCCATGTGGCCGGTCTCGTCGGGGGTGAGGGGTCTGTCACCGGCGACGTCCCCGGCGCTGTCCCCGGCGCTGTCCTGGGGCCCGGCGGCCCCGCGCGGGGTCCCGTCGGGCACGTCCGTGAGGGTCGTCCGACCGCCGTGCGTCCCTGCTCCCCTCGGGTCCTGCGTCGTGGTGATCGCGTCCTGGTGGCCGTTCCCCGGGCCGGCGTCGACTGCCATAGAGACGGTGTCGGCGCGTCGGGGCGACCGATTGAGCCCTCGGGCACCGAATCATCCGGTTGGCGGTGTGCGCCTACCCTGGATCGACGTCTGCACGCCTCGACCCCCACGGAGCGTCCCATCCGCCGGTCAGACCACAGCCGCCGTCAGCGGCGGGATCCCGCGGCGCAGCAGCCTGCGCCGGGCACCGACCTGCCCGTCGACGCGCAGGTCGACGGACAGCGCGACGGACAGGTCGACCACCGCCTCACCGGGCGTGCGCGGCGTCGACGCGGTGGCACGGCACGCCCCGGGCGCCCGCGGGTGGCGCTCGTCGCGGCGCTGGTCCTCGTGGTCGCCGTCGTCGGCACGGGCGCTGCGTGGGCGTGGCGGGTGCGCACGGATCGCACGGAGCAGCTCGCGTGGGACGAGGCGGTCGTGCGCGTGCAGGACCAGGCCTCGGCCGACGCCGAGGACGACGCCTGGCGGGTGCAGCACGAGGCGACGGCCTCGCGCAGTCGGGCCGCCCAGACCCTGACCGAGGCGCAGCAGGTGCTCACCGACGCGATCGCCCAGGCGACGTCCACCCTCGGCGGCAGCGAGGGGCAGGTCGCGGACGACGCCGTGCGGCAGGCACTCGCGGCCGCGGTGGCCGCGGCGCAGGTCCCGGCGACGTCCGTGGTCGCCGTGCGAGCCCAGGTCGCGGCCGTGCAGACCGCCGAGTCGGCCGTCGTCGACGCCAGGACCGCCTGGCAGGCAGCGCAGGCAGCGCAGGCCATGCAGTCCGGCCAGTCCGTCGCAGCGGCGCCGAGCGGGTCGGCCGCGAGCGCGGCCTCCGGCACGGGCGCGTCCGGCGGTTCGTGCACGACGACCTACACCGGGCCGCCGTTCTACACCTCGGCCCCGACCGACGGCGGCGACGGGTCGAACGGGAGGCTCCCGGCCTCGATGCTGGCCGCGATCTCCTGGGACGTCGACCCGCACGGCACGCCCTACTACCTGCGCACCGCCGCTGCGGCCGCCCTCGAACGGCTCGACGTGGCGTTCGTCGCCGCTTTCGGGCACCACCTCGACCTGGACCTCACCTACCGGGACTACGACACCCAGGTCGCGATGCGCGAGGCCCTCGGCACGGTCGCCGCGGTGCCCGGCACGTCGTCGCACGGCACGGGCCTGGCCCTCGACGTGCCGGAGCTGCCCTGCGAGTACGGGTGGGACACCGCGCAGCGCAGCTGGCTCGTGACGAACGGGCCGTCCTACGGGTGGGTGTCACCGTCGTGGGCACGCCGGGGCGGCTCGAACCCGGAGTACTGGCACTTCGAGTACGTCGGCTGACCGCCCTCAGACCTGACGGGCCCGGCTGGGCTGCACGCGGGGTGGTTCGCCGGGCATCTTCGGGTACTCCGGCGGGTACGGCAGGTCGCCGTGCCCGTGGTCACGCTCGTCCCGGTCGGCCATGGCCAGCAGGGGCTCGAGGGACAGCCTGCCGGGTGCTCCGGCCGTGAGGTCGGCGAACAGGTCGCCGACCTGCGCGAACCGGGCGGGCACTGTCGTCATGTCGAAGTCGTCGGGGTGCACGTCACCGACCTCATCCCAGCGCAGCGGCGTCGAGACGGTGGCGCGGGCGTTGGGACGGATCGAGTAGGCGGAGGCGATGGTGCGGTCGCGGGCCATCTGGTTGTAGTCGACGAAGATCTTGGCGCCGCGCTCCTCCTTCCACCAGGCCGTCGTGACCTCCTCGGGCATGCGCCGTTCGAGCTCGCGACCCAGCGCGATCGTCGCGCGGCGGGCCTCGACGAACGTCCACCGCGGCTCGATGGGGACGAACACGTGCAGCCCGCGTCCGCCGGACGTCTTGGGCACACCCGTCAGCCCGACCTCCGCGAGCAGCTCGCGCAGGCGTGGGGCGACCCGGGCGGCGTCGGTGAAGTCCGTGCCGGGCTGCGGGTCCAGGTCGATGCGCAGCTGGTCGGGGTGCTCGACGTCCGCGCTGGTCACCGGCCACGGGTGGAACGTGATCGTGCCCAGGTTCACCGCCCACGCGACGACTGCGAGCTCGGAGGGTGCGACCTCGTCGGCGGTGCGGCCGGAGGGGAAGGCGATGCGGGCCGTGCGCACCCAGTCGGGGGCGCCGGTCGGCACCCGCTTCTGGAAGAACGCGTCGCCGCGGGAGTCCTGCCGGGTGGCCATCCGTGCGCCCTCGAACACGCCCTTGGGCCAGCGCTCGAGGGTCGTCGGTCGGTCGAGCAGGGCACCGAGCAGCCCGTCGCCGACGGCGATCACGTACTGCGCGACGTCGAGCTTCGTCAGCCCCCGCGCCGGGAAGACGACCCTGTCCGGCGAGGAGAGGCGCACGGTGCGTCCGCGCACCTCGAGCTCCACGGCCGGTGCGGTCGACGGGGACATGGTCCTCACCGTAGGCGCGGGCCCTGCCGGCGCAACAGGGAGCCGGGCGTGAGCGGGGCCGCTCGGCCGGACGGTCTCAGGCGCCGAGCAGGCCCCTCTGGTGCGCGACCGTCACGGCCTCCGTGCGACCCGACACCCCGAGCTTGGCGATCAGGTTCGACACGTGCACCGAGACGGTCTTCCCGGAGATGTACAGCGCCTCGCCGATCTGCCGGTTGGACAGACCCTGCGCGACGAGCGAGAGCACCTCGGACTCACGGGCGGTCAGCAGGTCGGGTCCGTCGACCCGCACCCCGGGCAGGTCCAGGCGCCCGCGACGGGCCAGGTCGCGCACCGCGGCGGCCAGCGGTGCGGCACCCATCGCGTCCGCCTCGGCCAGTGCGCGCCCCGCCTGCTCCCGGGCCGCCGCGCGCTCGCCCTCCTCGAGCAGGGCCTCGGCCCACCGCCACCGGGTGCGGGCCTCCTCGTAGCGGTAGCCGTAGGCGAACGCGTCGGTCGCGGCGGCCCACAGGGCGACCGCGGGCCGACCGAGTGCCCGCGCGTGCTCGGCGTGCGCCCGGGCGAGCCAGGCGCGCCCTTCGGGACCGAGCGGCCCGCCGCGCGGTCGTCCCCGTTCAGCGGTGGTCACGGCACGCTCGAGCAGGGTGTCGGCCTGGGCCTCGCGTCCGTGGACGTCCTTGCCGAGGAGTCTCTCGGCCGCCGCGGCGTCGGCCAGGGCCCCGAGCGCCAACGCGGCCAGCCAGATGCCGCCGAGGAAGTAGTCGCTCCACCGCTGGTCGAGGTGGCCGATGACCGCCAGCGCCAGCTCGACGGCCTCGTCGTCACGCCCGCGCCAGGTCAGCGCGTCGATGGTCGTCCCGCCGCCGATGAGGGCGATCGAGCCGTCGCGCTGCCACATCGGCTCCAGTGCGCGCCCCCGCTCGACCGTGTCCGTGTCACCGCGCGCGACCGCCGCGTACAGGTCGATCGCGCGCGCCCCCGCGGTCAGCAGGTCGAGCGCGGCCCCCGGCGCGGAGGTCCGTCCGGTGGCGCCCCGTGTGCCGTCGACCGGGTCGACCGGGTCGACCCGAGGGAGGACGGGCCGGTCGGGGTCGGGCGTGAGGTCGCCGAGCATGTACCGGGCGATCGTCGCGAGGTCGCGCAGCGAGACCGCGTAGGGGTCCCCGGACATGCCGGTCTCGACGGCCCGGGCCAGGCCCGCAGCGGTGAGCCGGACCGCCGCGTCGAGGTCGCCGGCGTAGAAGCGGTTGGACGCCAGGTTGTAGCGGGTGCGCAGCTCGGTCTCCAGGTCGCACGCGTCCCGGGCGCGGCCCAGGGCCTCGTCGAGCAGGGCTGCCGCCCGGGGCGCGTCGTCGACGACCAGCACCGCGAGCGTGGTCAGCGCGTCGGACTCGGCGTCCGCGGCACCGACGGACCTGGCCAGCTCGACGGCCTCGGTGGCGCTCGTCGTCGCCTCGCCGTCACGGTCGTGCGTGAGCGCGGCCCGCGCATAGGTGGCCAGCGCCCACGCGCGCTCGCGCACGCGCTCCGGCGGCAGGTCGTCGCGTGCCCGCGACGCCTCGGCCATCGCGTCCTCGGGTCGCTCGTCGAGGAGCAGGTAGCGGGCCAGGGCCGTCCGGCGCACGGCCCGCGCGACCGGGTCGGTGGACTCCTCGACCGCGGTCCGGGCGTGCTTGCCCGCCCGTTCCGAGGCACCTGCGCGGCTCGCGGCGGTGGCGGCGTCGACGAGCACGTCGACGTGCGAGCACCCGGTGAGCGCCGCTGCGTCGGGCACGGCATCCCACAGGCGCAGCGCCGTCTCGAGATGGTGCAGCGCCTCGGCGGGGGCCAGCACAGCGAACGCGGTGCGGGCGGCCTCGAGCGAGGCGGTCAGCGCGATCGGCAGGTCGGGTGCGCGCAGCGCGTGCAGGGCGAGCACGGAGGCCGGGCCGAGGCCGGGGTCGGCGAGCAGCGCGCGCAGGTACGCCCGGTGCAGCGAGGACACCTCACCGGGCAGCAGGTCGGCGGCGACCGCCTCGGCCAGCAGTGCGTGCCGGAACGCGATGTGCTCGTCCTCGCCCACCAGCACGTGCCGTGTGACGGCCTCGCGCAGCGCGTCGTCGACGACGCCCGGGGCGTTCAGGACGGGGTCGCCGCTCGCGACGACGGCGGCCCGCAGGAGCGGCTCGGTCACCCGGCGACCGGCGACCGAGGCGACCCGGGCGAGCTGCTGCACGGCGGGGTCGAGCTGCTCGAGGCGGGTCCGCAGCACGTCGGCGAGCGTCCACGGCAGGCCGTCGGTGTCGGCACCGGACTCGAGCAGCTCCTCGGCGTAGTAGGCGTTGCCCTCCGAACGCTCGATGACCCGGCGCACGACCGGCTCGGGCAGCTGCCTGCCGGCGACCGCGGTGGCGAACGCGCGGACCTCGTCGTCGGTGAACGGCGGCAGGTCGATGCGCTGCACGCGGGGGTGCCGGGACAGCTCGGCGACGACGGGCCGCCACGGGTGCCGGCGGTGCAGGTCGTCCGTGCGGTAGCTGGCCACGACGAGCACGTGCTCGGCGCGCAGCCGTGCGGTGACGAACCGCAGCAGGTCCCGGCTGGACGGGTCCGCCCAGTGCAGGTCCTCCAGCACGAGCACGAGCGGTGCGCCGGGGTGCCCGACCGCGGCGAGCAGCTCGACGACGCCGTCGAACAGCTGCATCCGGCTGCTCTGCTCGTCGGGCCCGGGGTACGCCGGGTCGTCGTCGCGGGAGCCGCCGACCTGCCCGGGGAGCAGGCGGGCGAGCGCGGGACGGGAGGCCACGACCGCGTCGACCGCGGTCGGGTCGAGCTCGCGCAGCCGGGCCAGGGCCTCGACGAACGGCAGGTACGGCAGGCCGACGTCACCGAGGTCGACGCAGTGCGCGGTCACCACGAGGGCGCCGCCCGCCTGCGCGAGCGCGGCCACGTGCCGCAGCAGGCGCGTCTTGCCGACCCCGGCGTCGGCGCCCAGCAGCACGACGGCCGGCTCGCCGGAACCGGCGCGCACCCACGCGCCGCGCAGCTGCTCGACCTGTGCGGCGCGCGCGACGAACGGGGTGCTCATCGGGCCACGTGCCATGCCTCCGATCCTCGCAGCAGCCACCCACGCAGCGCTGCCCTCCGTGCCCCGACCTCTCGCACCGGACGCCCGGCGCTCGCCCGGCGGGCGAGTCGCTCGGGGTTGACCGGACCGGTCGTGCGCGGTGCGGAGGCGCCGCGGAGCAGCTCCACGACGCGCTCGTGCCGGTAGGCGACCTCCGCGTCGAGCGCGGGTCCCCAGGTCATGGTCATGGCGTCCTCCTCCTGCTGCACGGGTGTCCTCTGCCGTCCTCTGCGGACAGACCTCACAGTCGTCGTGAGGCGACCGTGCTCGGATCCGTCGGTCGACCCGTCCTGCGGTCCCCGCTGCGGGTCGGTCGACCTGAGGTGGTCTCTGAGGTACCTCAGGGGCCACAGGGAGAGGACCCCGCCGAGGTGGCCGCGATACGGACGGGCCGGGGTGAACCGTGGTGGTCCGTGCGCAGGTGAGCGGGGGTGCGACGAGCATCACCCCATGCGTATGAGCCGTCCGGCCAGCGGATCACAGGACTGTCGTGCACCCTGGTCTGGTGGGTGAGGTACGGGACCTGAGGAGCGCCGCGAGCGCCCGGCGGGCACTGCTCGTCGAGGACGCCCTGGTGCTGCGCCCGGAGCGCTCCGCACCGCGGGCCGCCCGGCACTGGGTCATGCAGGTCGTGGCCGGGGCCGGTGTCGGCGGTGCGGTGAACCAGGTCGTCGAGCTCCTCGCGGGCGAGGTCGTGGCGAACGCCGTCGTGCACGGCCCCGAGTCGGGGCAGGTGCGGGTCGAGGTCGCCGTGGAGCCCGACAGGATCCGGGTCGCGGTCAGCGACGACGGCGGCGGCATACCGGTGGCGGGTCACCCGGAGCCGTCGGCGCCGAGCGGGCGCGGGCTGGCGCTGGTCGAGGCGCTCGCGGAGACGTGGGGCACGGTCCCTCGCGAGGGCGGCGGCAAGACCGTGTGGTTCGAGGTCCACCCCGAGGGCTGATGCTCCCCGAGGGCTGACGGGCCTGCCGCGACGCGCACGACGCCGAGCACCGCTGTCATGCACTGCTGCGACGCACAGCGTAGGTTCAGTGGCGCGTCCTCTCGACCCGCGGCGACCGCTCCTGAGACGGTTGCCTACCGGGTCGTCGGGGCACGTGACCGTGTGCACGCCTGGCGTGCACGGCCGCTGGACGAGGAGAGACACCGATGACCGAGCGCAGGGGCGACCAGGCCCTGGCAGGCGACGGACCGCAGGAGGCGCCCACGGGGACGGGGGCCGTCGCCGCCGTGACCCTGGCGTCGACCGCTGCGGGGCGCACCCCGACGATCCGTGCCGAGGTGCGCGACGACGGCACGGGTGAGCTGGCCGTGGACGGTGTCGTGCAGCAGGTGCGTGCCGGTTCGCTCGCCGAGGCCGGTGCCGCGGTGACCGCCCGGATCGCCGAGCTGGCCGCAGCCGCCGGCCGGTCGCTTCCCGCCGAGATCCGTGACCCGGACGGCCTGTGGGCGCTGCTCATCCACCCCGACGGCACGGTCGACGAGGCCCCCGGCACCGGTGACGAGACGGGGACGGCGGACACGGGTCCCGCGGCGTCCGCCCCGGCGGCGACGGGAGCGTCCCGCTCCGGCGCGGTCGCCTCCCCGACCCGGGCCGGTGCGACGGGCACGCCCGCGACCCCGGCCGCGTCGACCCCCGGCCCGGCGGCTCCGGCGCCGGACGCGTCACCGACCGCCTCACCGACTGCCGCGCCTGCCGCCTCGCCTGCAGCCTCGCCTGCCGCCCCGCCTGCCGCCCTGGCGGCCTCCGAGCCGACCCCGGCCGTCCCCGCGCCGACCACGGGTGCGACCCGCGCGGTGGCCGCGCCCGTGAGCCGGGCCCAGACCCGCACGGGTGCCGTCGCCGTGGTCCGCGAGCCGCAGCCCGCGTCCGGGTCGCTGACCCTGCCCACGCTCGACGACCTGCTCGCCACCCGGCACTCGGCCACGGGCGGGCCCGCCGAGGAGGGCTGGCGCGGCACCGTGCGTCGCCTCACCGGCGGTCGCTGGGCGCCGCACCCGGGCCCGGCCGAACGTCGACGCAGGGGAGAGGTCGCCGCCGTGCGCCGCTCGCTCGACGGCCCTCGCACGATCGTCGTGCTCAACCCCAAGGGCGGCGCGCACAAGACGACCGCGACCATGCTGCTCGCCGCCACCTTCGGCCTGCAGCGCGGCGGCTACACGCTCGCCTGGGACAACAACGAGACGCGCGGCACGCTCGGCTGGCGGTCCTCGCACGCCGACCACACGCGCACCGCGGTCGACCTGCTGCACGCGCTGCCGTCCCTGACCGCGCGCGGCACGGTCCGCATCGGCGACCTCGACCAGTTCGTGCGCACGCAGCCGACCGAGCAGTTCGACGTGCTCGCCTCCGACGAGGACGCGGCGTCGGCCGCCCTGTTCGACGCACGGTCGTTCTCCGAGCTGCACAGCATCCTGTCCCGGTTCTACCGGGTGCTCGTCGTCGACACGGGCAACAACATGCGCGCCTCGAACTGGCAGGCCGCGATCGACGTGGCCGACCAGCTCGTCATCGTCTCCACGATCCGTGAGGACACCGCGCAGTCGGCCGCGTGGGCGATCGACGCGCTGCGGGCCACGGGCCACGACGAGGCCGTGCGCCGCGCGGTCACCGTGCTCTCCGCGCCCGACGCGAAGGTCGACAAGGAGCTGCGCAACCGGCTGCGCTCGCACTTCGGTGCGCTGACCCGCGACGTCGTCGACGTGCCGCACGACCCGGCGCTCGTGGCCGGCGGGCCGATCCGGTTCGACGAGCTCAGCACCCGGACGCGTGACGCGTGGCTGCACGTGACGTCGGTGGTGGCGGAGGGGCTGTAGCCGGAGGGCTGCAGGCGTCGGGACAGGTCTCGGTGGGCGTGCAAGATCCTGCGCGGTGGGGACACAGTGCAGGTGAGGGCCATCCGTCCGTCTCGCACCGACACCGACACAGGGAGCCGCCGTGCGGCCGCACATCGCCGACGACAGTCCCGCCACCGACGCGCCGGGCGGCGCACCGACCCGCCTGCACGTGGTCGCCGACGGGACGGTGCACGACGCCGCCTGGTTCGACGCGCTGGTCCGCGAGCACGGTGCCGCCGTGCACCGATACCTGCTGCGCCGCATCGGCGCCTCGGGGCGGGACGAGGCCGAGGACCTCGCCGCCGACGTGCTGACCGTCGCCTGGCGTCGGCGCGACGACGTGCCCGACGGCGCCGAGCTGCCGTGGCTCTACCGGACGGCCGGGTTCGTGCTCGCCAACCACCGGCGCAAGGGCCGGCCGGTGCCGGTCGCCGACGTGCCCGACGAGGTGGACGACGCCGACCCGGCGGTGCTCGCGGTCGAGGACGCGCAGGTCCGCGCGGTGCTCGCGGCCCTCGGCGCGCGGGACCGGCAGATCCTGCTGCTGCACGCGTGGGAGGGCCTGACGGGTGCCGCGCTCGCGGAGGTCCTGGGCATCAGCCGGGGTGGGGCGGACGCGGCGCTGAGCCGGGCGCGCGCGCGGCTGCGCGAGGTCTGGGCCGCGCTCGACGCCTGAGCCACGGCCCGCGTGCTGCAAGGACGGGGCGCTCCGGCACACAGACGGGGTGGAGGGCTGACGTGACGCGGACCCGGCCGGACCGGCCCCACGCGACGCCCCTCGGGAGGGAACACCATGAGCGACAGGACGCCGACCGGCACGCCCGACGAGGGCGCGCAGCCGCAGGGCGAGGGTGCGCAGCCGCGCGACGAGGCGTTCGACCGCGTCCGTGCGGCGGACCCCGCCGCGGGGGCCACCGCTGATCTCGACCGGTTGGCCGCGACGGCCCGGGACCGTGCCGGGCTCGCGACCGCCGGTGCCGCCGATGCGGCCGCCGGCACGACCGCGAGCACGACCGAGAACACGCCTGAGGGCGCGACCGACGAGCTCGCCGAGGTGCGGGTCCTGGGCGGTGCGCGCACCCGCCGGCCCGCGCGCTGGCTGCAGATCGCGGCCGCGGTCGCCGGTGTCGCCGTGATCGGGGGCGGCGGCTACGCGCTCGGCCTGGTCCGGGACGGTGGCGGGGCGGCCTCGGTCGCCGACGCGGCAGCCCCGGCGATCAGCCTGGAGGGTTCCGCCGACCAGGGCGCGGCGGGCGACTCCGCGGCGTCGAGCTCGATGGCGGGCACGATGGCGGGCACGGAGTCGAAGCTGGCGGGCGACATGGCCTCGGGCTGGTGGTTCGGCGGCCGGACCGTGTTCACGCAGCAGGGCCTGTCCGACGAGGCCGGCCAGGGCAAGGCGTGGGGCTTCGACGCGGCGTCCGTCGTCACGCAGGAGACGGTGGCCCGGATCGCGGCGGCGTTCGGCGTGCCCGGCGATCCGCGGCAGGAGTACGGCAGCTGGACGGTGGGCCCGACGGACGGCACGGGGGCGACGGTCAGCCTGTCGCCCGACGGCCTGGCGAGCATGTCGTTCTACGACCCGACGCTCGACCCGTGGGCGCAGTGCTACGCCTCCGCGACGGACACGACGTCGGCCGGCGCGGCCGGCAGCGACAGCGCCGCCGTGGAGCCCGCGCCTGCCGAGTGCGTGCCCTCGGGCGCCCCGGCGCCCACGGGTGACGCGGCCGTGGCGGAGGTCCGTGACGTGGTGGCCGACCTGGGGGTCGACCCCGACGGCTGGGAGTACGAGGTGCAGACGGACACGGGCAACCCGCAGGCGGTGTACCTGACGTTGCAGCAGGTCGTCGACGGTCAGCGCACGGGTGTGACCGGCAGCGCGACGCTGGTGGCCGACGGCGTGCAGTCGCTGTACCTGCCGCTCGCGCCGGTGGTCGACCTGGGCACGTACGACGTGGTCAGCGCGGTCGAGGCGGTGCAGCGGCTGGCGGACCCGCGGTTCGGTCCGACGTCGAACGGCGTGATGCCGCTGATGAGCGGTGCCGTCAAGGATGCGACGACCTCGCTGGTCGCCCCCGAGGGTGCCGAGGCGACCGAGCCGACCGTGCCCGCGACTCCGACGGCCGGTGCCCGGATCGCGTGGCCGGTGCAGCAGGTGACGCTGACCTCGGCCCGTCTGGGTGTCGCGCTGACGACGCTCCCGGACGGCGCCTCGGTGCTCGTGCCGACGTACGAGCTGGCGGACGCGGACGGCACGACGTGGTCCGTGATCGCCGTCGTGGAGGACCAGCTGGACCTCACCCCGGCCGGCTGACCCGCACGCCGCGGTCCCGTCGCGTGGAGGGACGCGACGGGACCGCGGCGTGCCGGGCCGTCAGCTGGTCGTCAGGCGGTCGTCACACGGCCGTCAGGCGGTCGTGAGCGGGGCGACCCGCACGACGGCCGTGCCGCCCGCGGCGACCTTGAGGGTGCCGTCGACCTGCGTTCCGCTGATGAGCTCGAGGCCGTCGGCGGTGAGCACCGCGGCCTCGTCCCCGTGGTTGACGGCCACGAGGTAGTCGGCGTCGACGCCGTGCCGGCGGACCACCTCGAGCTGGGGGGCGTGCTCGGCCGCGGTGAGCCCCGCGTCGCGGTAGGCGGCGGTGAGCACGGGGGCGAGCTCGGCGACGGACAGCCGGGTGGAGACGTACCAGCCGGTCCCCGTTCCGTGCGGGTGGCGCGTGATGGCGGGCCGTCCGGCGGCGGGCCCGTCGAGGTAGGTGGACACGACGTCGGCGCCCTCGAGCGCGATGTCGTCGCTCCACACGTCCCCGACGAGCGTGGCCGGGTGGTCGGCGACCGTGCCGTCCCAGGTCAGGTGCACCTGCTGGTCGGCGCGCAGCGGCAGGAACTCCTCGACGGTCAGCCCGAGCACCTGGCGCAGCGGCGCCACGTAGCCGCCGGCGTGCACGGCGTCGTTCTCGTCGACGACGGCCGAGAAGTAGGAGACGACGAGCGTGCCGCCGTCGGCGACGTACCGGTCGAGGTTGGCCGCGGCGTCCGCGGTGAGCAGGTAGGACGCGGGTGCGACGACCAGTCGGTACCCGGACAGGTCGTCCGTGGGGTGCCGCATGTCGACGGTGAGCCCGTCGAGCCAGAGCCGCTCGTACCAGGCGCGCAGGCGTTCGGCGTGGTCGGCGTCGACGGACGGGCGCCACTCCAGGTCCTGCGCCCAGAACGACTCCCAGTCCCAGAGGATCGCGACGTCGCCGTGCACGCGGCTGTCGCGGACCTCGGCGAGCCGCCCGAGGTCGGCGCCGAGCGCGGTGACCTCGCGCCACACCCGCGAGGACGTGCCGGCGTGCGGGAGCATCGCGGAGTGGAACTTCTCGGCCCCGCTGCGCGAGGCGCGCCACTGGAAGAACAGCACGGCGTCGGCACCGTGCGCGACGTGCTGGAACGCGTTGCGGGCCAGCTCGCCCGACCGCTTGGCGACGTTGCGCGGCTGCCAGTTCACGGCCGAGGTGGAGTGCTCCATGAGGATCCACGGGCGCCCGTCGGCGACGGAGCGGGTCAGGTCGGCCGCCATGGCCAGGCCGATGTGCCCCTGCTCGTCGGCGGCGGTCAGGTAGTGGTCGTTGGAGACGACGTCGACCTCGCGGCCCCAGGCCCACAGGTCGGTCGACGGGCAGGCGTTCGCCATGAAGTTCGTGGTGATGGGCACGGCGGAGTGTGCGCGGATCGCGTCGCGCTCGGCGAGGAAGCATGCGCGCAGCTGGTGGTCGGTGAACCGGGCGAAGTCGAGCCGCTGCGCGGGGTTGACCACGCTGGGGGCCACGGCGGGCGGCTGCACGTGCTCCCACTGCCCGTACCGCTGCCCCCAGAACGCGGTGCCCCAGGCGGTGTTGAGCGCGTCGAGCGTGCCGTAGCGCTCGTGCAGCCAGAGGCGGAACGCGGCGGCGGACGCGGGGGAGTAGTCGTCGGAGACGGGTGCGCCGTACTCGTTGTGCACGTGCCAGAGCGCGAGTGCGGGGTGCGTGCCGTAGCGCTGCGCGAGGGCGGTGGCGATGCGCACGCTGGCCCGGCGGTACTCGGGCGAGCTGGGGCAGGCCATGCCGCGCGAGCCGAAGCCGAGCACGGTGCCCTCGCGGGTGACGACCCTGGCGTGCGGGTAGGCGGCGAAGAACCAGGCGGGCGGGGACGCGGTCGGGGTGCCGAGGTCGACGCGGATGCCGTTCGCGTGCAGCAGGTCGATCAGCCGGTCGAGCCAGCCGAAGTCGTACTCGCCCTCGCGGGGCTCGAGCAGCGCCCAGGAGAAGATGCCGATGCTGACCAGGTTGACGCCCGCCTCGCGCATGAGGGCGACGTCCTCGTGCCAGACCTCCTCGGGCCACTGCTCGGGGTTGTAGTCGCCGCCGTAGGCGAGCCCGTCGAGGCCGACGGGCCAGCCGTCGCGGTGCGAGGCGGTGCTGTCGGCAGGGTGAGCGGTGGGGTGCTGGTCGGGCATGACACTCCGTCGAGTCATCAGAGATCGGATGTGCACGGTCACAGCCTGGGACCGTGCACAACGACCAGATAACACCAAGGATCTCGCTGTTGACAAGCCACCTGGCCGTGTCGTTACTGTGATCGTGCACAGGCAGCGCGGATCAGCCGCGCTCCGTCCGCCGCGAGGGTGCGGTGGACTTGACGAGGAGGTCAGATGCGCCTGCACACAGGCCTGAAGGTCGCGGCAGCACTCGCGGCCACCACACTGCTCATGACGGCGTGCTCGTCCGGCTCGGACTCCCCGGGCACCGACGACACCGCGGCCGGCCCGGTCGACCTGGTCTTCTGGACCTGGGCGCCCGGCATGGACGAGATCGCCGCGGTGTGGAACGAGTCGCACCCGGACATCCAGGTGACGGTCAACAAGCAGGACGGCGGTGACGCCGCGGTCACCAAGCTGCTCACGGCGATCAAGGCAGGGTCCGGCGCGCCGGACATCATGCAGGCCGAGTACCAGAAGATCCCGACGCTCGTCTCCTCCGACGCGCTCGCGGACCTGTCCGGCGAGCTCTCCGAGGACACCGCCTCGCACTTCTCGGACGGCATGTGGGAGGCCGTGACCCTCGGCTCCGACGCCGTCTACGGCGTCCCGCAGGACTCCGGCCCGATGGAGCTGTACTACCGCGCGGACATCTTCGAGCAGTACGGCCTCGCGGTGCCCACCACGTGGGAGGAGTACGCGCAGGTCGCCGAGCAGCTGCACACCGCCGACCCGACCAAGTACCTCGGCACGTTCTCGGCGCAGGACGCCGGCTGGTTCACCGGCCTCGCCCAGCAGGCCGGTGCGTCCTGGTGGGGCATCGACGGCGAGGCGTGGACGGTCGACATCGACGCCGACCCCACGCAGAAGGTCGCCGCGTACTGGGGTGACCTCGTCGAGAAGGGCGTCATCGACAACAAGCCGATGTACACCCCCGAGTGGGGCGCCGCGCTGAACGACGGCACGCAGGTCGCCTGGGTCTCGGCCATCTGGGGTCCCGGCGTGCTCGAGGGCAACGCCCCCGACACCGCCGGCCTGTGGAAGATGGCCCCCATGCCGCAGTGGGAGTCCGGTGACGAGGCGACCGGCAACTGGGGCGGCTCGGCCACCTCGGTGACCACCCAGTCCGAGCACCCGGCCGAGGCCGCGCAGTTCATCGAGTGGATGAACTCCTCCCAGGAGGGCGTGAACCTGCTCGTCGAGAAGGGCTCGGTCTACCCGGCCGACATCCCCGGCCAGGCCGAGGCGCTCGCCGAGCCGCCGGCGTTCTTCTCCAACCAGCCGGACTTCTACACGATCGCCGCGCAGATCGCGCAGACCGTGCAGCCGTTCCAGTACGGACCGAACGTCAACGTGGCCTACTCGGCCTACAACGACGAGTTCGGCAAGGCCGCCGAGGCCAAGTCCGCGTCCCTGTTCACCGACGCCGTCACCGCCATGCAGACGGCGACCGTCGAGGACCTGAAGAACTCGGGCTTCACGGTCAAGGAGTGAGTCCACGGTCGGCCGTCCGGCATCCCCCCGCCGGGCGGCCGACCGTCCTCCACCCTCGACCTGAACCCCCAGGGAGCTGATCCACCGTGACCACCGTTGCCCCCCCGACCGACGTGACGCGTGCCCCTCGCACCGCCGCGCGCAACCGTCGCCGCACGGGCCGCTTCGCCCCGTACGTGTACCTCGCGCCGGCCATGACCCTGTTCACCCTGTTCCTGGCCCTGCCGATCGCCTACGCGGTCTACCTGAGCCTGCGCGCCACGAAGGTCAGCGGGCTCGGCCTGGGTGCCGGGGCCAAGACCGAGGTGTGGGCCGGCTTCGACAACTACGCGCGGGCGCTGTCCGACCCCGACTTCATCGCCTCGGTCGTCCGGGTGGGCCTGTACGGGCTGCTGCTCGTCCCCACGATGCTCGGCCTCGCGCTGGTCTTCGCGCTGCTGCTCGACGCCCGGCGCACCGGTGCCAAGAGCTTCTCGCGGGTGTCGATCTTCCTGCCCTACGCGGTGCCCGCCGTGATCGCCTCGCTGCTGTGGGGCTTCCTCTACCTGCCGCGGGTCAGCCCGTTCTACTACGTGTTCGACCTGATCGGCTGGGACGCCCCGCAGATCCTGTCGTCCCAGCTCGTCATCTTCGCGATCGCCAACATCGGCCTGTGGGGCGGCGTCGGCTTCAACATGATCGTCATCTACACCGCGCTCAAGGCCATCCCGTCCGAGCTGTACGAGGCCGCCCGGCTCGACGGCGCCTCCGAGCTGCAGGTCGCCTGGCGGGTCAAGGTGCCGATCGTCACGCCGTCGCTCATCCTCACGTTCCTGTTCTCGATGATCGCGACCCTGCAGGTCTTCGCCGAGCCCATGACGCTGCGGCCCCTGACCAACACCATCTCCACCACGTGGAGCCCGCTGATGAAGGTCTACCGCGACGCGTTCGTCCGCGACGACATCTACTCCGCCGCCGCGACCTCGGTGATCATCGCGCTGGCGACCTTCGTGCTCTCGTTCGGGTTCCTGCGCCTCGTGCAGCGCCGCGCCTTCAGCCAGGAGAACAGCTGACATGACCGCCTCGACCCTCGCCCGTCCCGCCGCGCGCCCGGCGGACCTCAAGCCCACCGTGCGGTTCCGCACCGAGCGGCGCTCACCGCTGGCCACCGGCGTCCTGCTGCTCGGTGCCGTCTACTGCCTGCTGCCCGTCGTCTGGGTGCTCGTCGCCGCGACGAAGAACTCCGCCGAGCTGTTCTCGACGTTCACGTTCGCGCCGTCCACGCACCTGTGGTCGAACATCCAGGAGCTCTCGGCGTACCGCGGCGGCCTGTTCTGGCGCTGGATGGCCAACACCGCGCTCTACGCCGGGGTCGGCGGGCTGCTGTCCGTGACCGTCTCGGCGATGGCCGGCTACGGCCTGGCCAAGTTCCAGTTCGTCGGCAAGAAGGCCACGTTCAACATCATCCTGGCCGGCGTGCTCGTGCCCGGCGTGATCCTGGCGATCCCGCAGTACCTGCTGCTCGCCGAGGTCGGCCTCACCAACACGTACTGGTCGGTGCTGCTGCCCAGCGTGATCAGCCCCTACGGCATCTACCTGGCGCGCATCTACGCCGCCGCGTCCGTGCCCGACGACGTCATCGAGGCCGCCCGCACCGACGGTGCCAAGGAGTGGCGGATCTTCACCCAGATCGCCACGCCCATGATGATCCCGGGCCTGGTGACGGTGTTCCTGTTCCAGTTCGTCGCCATCTGGAACAACTTCATGCTCCCGTACATCATGCTCGGCGACGACAAGCTGTTCCCGATCACGGTGGGCCTGTCCGGTCTGCTCAACCAGGGCGCCACCCAGCCCGCCATGTACACCGCGGTCATCACGGGAGCCCTGCTGTCGATCCTGCCGCTCGTCGCGCTGTTCCTCACCCTGCAGCGGTACTGGCAGGTCGACCTGGCCGCCGGTGCGGTCAAGGCGTGACCAGGCCGGATGAGCCCTAGAGTGCCCGTGATGGACCACCGCACCCCTGCGCCTGCGCGCCGCCGCCCGACGATCCGTGACGTCGCGGCGGCCGCCGGTGTGTCCCGCGGCACCGTGTCCCGCGTGCTCAACGGCGGCCACTGGGTCTCGCCCGAGGCCCTGGTCGCCGTGCAGGAGGCGATCAGCAGCACCGGCTACTCCACGAACATCCACGCGCGCAGCCTGGTCACGGGTCGCTCGAACTCGGTGGCGTTCCTGCTCACCGAGCCTCAGCACCTGCTGTTCGAGGACCCGACGTTCTCGATCCTGCTGCGCGGCGCCGCCCAGGAGCTGTCCGCCCGCGGCGTGCCGCTGCTGCTCATGGTCGCGGGCACCGCAGCCGAGCAGAAGCAGGTGCTCGAGTACGTCGCCGCCGGGCACGTCGACGGGGTCCTGTCGATCTCGTCGCACGCCGGCGGGCAGGTGCTGGCCCGGCTCGTCGAGTCCGGCATCCCGACGATCTCGTGCGGCATCCCGCTCGGCTACGAGGACCGCATCGGCTTCGTCGCGGCCGACGACCTCGGCGGCGCCCGCAAGATGACCCGCTACCTGCTCGACCGGGGCCGCACCCGTGTCGCCACCATCACGGGCCCGATGGACACCCCCGGTGGCCGCCACCGGCTGGACGGCTACCGGCTCGAGCTCGGCGACGCGTACGACGAGACCCTCGTGGCGCACGGCGACTACACGCGCGCCGGCGGGGCCGCCGCGATGCGCGAGCTGCTCGAACGCCGCCCCGACCTGGACGCCGTGTTCGTCGCCTCCGACCTCATGGCCTCCGGCGCGATCGCCGTCCTGCGCGAGTCCGGACGCACCGTGCCCGGCGACGTCGCCGTCGGCGGGTTCGACGACTCGGGCCTCGCCGCCACGCTCGACCCGCCGCTGACCACCCTGCGTCAGCCGTTCGAGCGGATCGCCTCGGAGATGGTCCGCCTGCTGCTCGAGGTGGTCGAGGGCGGCGAACCGGCCGCCATCACGCTGCCGACGACCCTGGTGGAGCGCGAGTCGGCCTGATCGCACCGCGGTGTCGACGGCAGTCCGGCACAGTGGCCTGCATGGACGTCGAGGAGTGCGTGTTCTGCCGGGTCGTGGCCGGCAGCCTGGCGTCGAGCCGGGTGTACGAGGACGACCAGGTGCTGGCCTTCATGGACCTCCAGCCCGTGACCCGGGGGCACGTGCTGGTGATCCCCAAGGTGCACGCCACGGGCCTGGCGGACCTCGACGAGCAGCTGGGCATGGCCGTGTTCCGTGTCGCTCAGCGGGTGGCGGGCGCGCTGCGCGCGTCCGGGCTGCCGTGCGACGGGGTCAATCTGTTCCTGGCAGACGGGGAGGCGGCGTTCCAGGAGGTCTTCCACGTCCACCTGCACGTGTTCCCCCGGACGGCCGGCGACGGCTTCCGCATCGAGGCCGACTGGCGCGTGCGCTCCCGGGCCGAGCTCGACGAGACCGCGGCGACCATCCGCTCGGGAATCACTGCGGAGTCCTGAGGTCCTCGACCGTCCTTGAATCGCCCTCCTGGCTCGCGGTCGGCGAGTAGGTTCACGGGAGTTGAGCAGGGTGTGACCCCCGCGACCGCGGGGTGGTCCCCGACCTGGAGAGGTACCGATGACCACCACGGCTGACGACGCGAGCACGACCGACGGCGCGATCACGACGGCCGCCGGCCCCACGGCCTGGCGGCCGTCCGCCACGCTGCTCACGGGCGGGATCGTCACGCTCGCCCTGGGTTACGTGATCGGTCAGGCCGGGCTCTACCTCTACCTCGGCGCGGGGCGGGGATCCAGGATCTTCATCGAGGGCCACGGCTCCGCGGTGCTCGTCGTCATCGGTGTCGGGCTCGGACTCGCAGGCCTGGCCGCCACCCTGCTCGGGATCCATCGCCTGGCGAGCAACCTGGATGCGCTGACGGCTCCGCGCGATCCCCGCTGAGGCCGGGGCGGCACGGGCTCCGGGTGCGGCGAGGTTCCGCTCCCGTAGCGTGACGGCATGGCCGACGGACGACCGCTCCTGCTGCTCGACACCGCCTCGCTGCACTTCCGGAGTTCTGGTGCCTGACGACATCTCGGCGCGAGAGCGCGAGTTGCTGATCGACTGCCTCACAGACGACGTCAGTCTTGAATGGGTGCTCATTGACCTGGGTATCCGCGTGAATCCGCCCGTGACTCCCAATTGGCGGCCATCCAGCGCCAACCTCGATGAAGCGTTCTCGATACTGGCTCGGCTCGTAGATCTCGGGTTGGTCGCTGTTGGACGGATGGAGTACATCGACGAGGGGCCCGCGGGTCGCGTGGCGCCCGTCAGGCACGTGACCGAACCACTCGACGTCGTCCGTGCACGCGTGGACGATGCGGTTGCATCGGCGGCGCAAGGCTCCGACGTGGACTGGGCATATGCCTGTTGGGTCGTATCGACTCCGGCGGGTGATCGGCGGACGCGAGAGTTCGACAGTCTCCCGAGTGGCGCAACTCCGAAGGTAGGTTCGGGTCGTGGCTGAGCGTCCCGAGAAGTTGCTTTTACTCGACACCGCCTCGCTGTACTTCCGGGCGTTCTTCGGGGTGCCGGAGTCGGTGAGGGCGCCTGACGGCACTCCGGTGAACGCGGTGCGGGGGCTGCTGGACATGATCGCGCGGCTCGTGGTCGACCACCGGCCGGGGCGGCTCGTGGCGTGCTGGGACGACGACTGGCGTCCGGCGTTCCGGGTCGAGGCGATCCCCTCGTACAAGGCGCACCGGGTGGCCACGCCGGTCCCCGGCACGACGGGGCTGGAGGACGTGCCGGCCGCGCTCGCCGCGCAGGTGCCGATCATCGTCGAGGTGCTCGCGGCGCTCGGCATCGCGCGGGTCGGCGTCCCGGGCTACGAGGCGGACGACGTCATCGGCACGTTCGTCGCACGGGAGGTCGCGCGGCCCGCGGGCGAGCGGTCGGCGGTCGATGTCGTGACCGGGGACCGGGACCTGTTCCAGCTGGTCGACGACACCGTGCCGGTGCGGGTGCTGTACCCGGTCAAGGGCGTCAAGGAGCTCGAGGTGGTCGACGTCGCGCGGCTGCGGGAGAAGTACGCGGTCGCGTCCGGGCCGGCCTACGCCGACATGGCGGCGCTGCGCGGCGACCCGAGCGACGGCCTGCCGGGCGTGCCGGGCATCGGGGAGAAGACGGCGGCGGCGCTCGTGGGACGGTACGGGTCGTTGGCCGGCGTGCTGGCCGCGCGGGACGCGGGCGACCCCGGCCTGACCGCGACGCAGCGGCGGCGGCTCGAGGAGGCGGCGGACTACCTGCGGGTGGCGCCGCTGGTGGTGCGCGTGGCGTCGGACGCGCCCGTCGGGAACGTCGACGACCGGCTACCGCTGACCCCGGTGGACCCGGACGCGCTGGTGGCACTCGCCGGCCGGTGGGGGCTGACCTCGAGCGTGACGCGCCTGCTCGACGCGCTCACCTCGGTGGCCTGACCGGGCCGATCTGCCGGTCCTCTCGCGAGCCGGGCACGTCACGGTGTCGAATCGGGGCGGCAGCGTTCGTCGCAGGGGTGAGGGGGTCGCCCGACGGGGGCGTCCCGACCACGAGGGAGGACCCGAGATGCTCTACCTGATCTCCGTGATCGACGACACGACCGGCTCCGCGACACCGGACGAGATGGCCGCCGTCGACACGTTCAACGACAGCCTGCGCGCGCAGGGTCACTGGGTCTTCGCCGGCGGGCTCACCCCGCCCGGCTCGTCCACCGTGATCGACAACCGGGCCGGTCGGGCGGTGCTCACCGACGGTCCCTTCGTGGAGACGAAGGAGTACCTCGCCGGGTTCTGGATCATCGAGGCCCCCGACCTGGACGTGGCGCTCGCGCTCGCCTCCGAGGGGTCGAGGAGCTGCAACCGGAGGGTCGAGGTGCGCCCCTTCCTGGACGCGCCGGCGTGACTGAGACCTCCGAGGCCGCACAGGCGGTCGCCCGGGCCCACCGCGAGGAGTGGGCCCGGGTCGTCGGGGCCCTGACCAGGCGGTTCGGCGACCTGGACGTCGCCGAGGAGGCCGCTGCCGAGGCGTTCGCGACCGCGGTCGCACGGTGGCCCGCCGACGGTGTGCCGTCCCGGCCCGGCGCGTGGCTGACCACGACCGCGACCCGCAAGGCCGTCGACCGTCTGCGGCGCGAGGGCAGACGGGCCGAGAAGCAGGCGGCGGCGTGGGCGGAGCTCGCCGGCGGTCCGGCCGAGCCCGTCGGTGCCGTCGACGACGACCGGCTGCGGCTGATCTTCACGTGCTGCCACCCGGCGCTGGCACCGGAGGCTCGCGTCGCGTTGACGCTGCGCCTGGTCGGCGGTCTGACGGTGCCCGAGATCGCCCGGGCGTTCCTGGTGCAGGAGACCACCATGGGCCAGCGGATCACGCGCGCGAAGACGAAGATCCGGCAGGCGCGGATCCCGTACCGGGTGCCGTCGGCGGCGGACCTGCCGGAGCGCGTCTCGGGTGTGCTGGCCGTCCTGTTCCTCGTGTTCAACGAGGGCTACCTGACGTCGGGACCCGGCACGGGTCCCGTGCGCCCCGACCTCACGGCCGAGGCCATCCGGCTCGCGCGCCTGGTCCGCACGCTGCTGCCGCAGGACGGCGAGGCGGCCGGTCTGCTCGCGCTGATGCTGCTCGTCGAGGCGCGGCGCCCGGCACGCGTCACCGCGGGCGGCGAGCTCGTGACGCTCGACGAGCAGGACCGCACGGCCTGGGACGCGGGGCTCATCGCCGAGGGGCACCGGCTGGTGCGCGAGCGCCTCGACTCCGGGGTCGCACCCGGGCGCTACCAGCTGCTCGCCGCGATCAACGCCGTGCACACCTCGGCGCGCGACGTCCGCCGGACCGACTGGTCGCAGGTCGTCGCCCTCTACGACCAGCTCGTGGTGCTCGACCCGTCGCCGGTCGTCGCGCTCAACCGGGCGGTCGCGGTCGCCGAGGTCGACGGCCCCGAGGCCGCACTGGCGACCGTCGACCGCCTCGAGGGCGCGTTGGCCGGCTACCACCCGTTCCACGCGACGCGCGCGGAGCTGCTGCGCCGGCTCGGCCGCGACCGGGCCGCGCGCGAGGCGTACGACCGGGCCGTCGAGCTGGCGGGCAACCCCGCCGAGGCCGCCGCTCTCGCCCGCCGACGCGACCGCCTCGCGCCGTGCCCGAGCCCGACCGCCTGCACGGCAGAATGCTCCCCGTGATCACGGTCAGCACGGACGGCTCCTGCCTGCGCAACCCCGGCGGGGCGATCGGCTGGGCGTGGATCAACCACGACGGCGCGCACGCCAGCGGCGGGGAGACGTCCGGCACCAACCAGATCGCCGAGCTCAAGGCCGTGCTCGAGGCGATCCACGCGCACCCGGGCGACGTCCCGCTGACCATCGAGTCGGACTCGCAGTACGCGATCAAGTGCGCCTCGGAGTGGGTGCACGGCTGGAAGCGCAAGGGCTGGCGCACCGCGAGCGGCAGCCCCGTGCAGAACCTGGCGCTCGTGCAGGCGATCGACCGGGCGATCACCGGTCGGCCCGGCGGCGTGGCCTTCACCTGGGTGCGGGGGCACCGCGGCAACCACTTCAACGAGCGGGCCGACGAGCTGGCGGGCACCGCGGCGCGCGAGGCCCAGGCCGGCCGGCCCGGGCGCTGGGAGCACGCGGCGGACGTGGCCGCTGCTCGCGAGCCTGTGACCGTCGTCCTGGTCGATCCGGAGCCGGTCGTGCCGGAGGCGGTCGCGTCGGAGTCGGTCGCGTCGGAGTCGGTCGTGTCGGAGGCGGTCGAGCGGGTGCCGGTCAGCGCGTCGGTGAGCGTGCCGGTGGCTGCCGGGCAGGACACGCTGTTCTGACGGCGGTCGCGAGCGGGTCGCCCCGCAGCGCCCGGGTGGGTCGTCGACCGGTGCCGGTCAGGACCCGTCGCCGAGGATCGCGCGCGCGCCTTCCGTGACGTCGTCCGCGTAGCGCGCGAACCAGTCCTCGGGCGCGTGCCCCCACTGCCGGGCGACCGACGAGATCGGGAACACGACCAGGTCGTGCACCGGGTGGGCCAGCACGAGCTCGGGGCCCCGGGCGTCGGTGTAGACCTGCCACCGCATGCCGGGCAGCCGGGAGACCAGCAGGTCGCCCAGCGCGATGCCGAACGCGTTGACGAGGGTGTGCGGGTCGTCCCGGTCGGCGGACGCCAACCAGCCGGCCTGCACCCGGTCGAACAGGCGCGAGAGCGTCTCGACGTCGGCCTGCCCCTCGCACAGCCCGGTCACCAGCTCGCGGTGCTGCGCCGCCCAGACCAGCTCGGCGTCGTTGAGCGCTTCGAGGTCCCCGTCCGGGAGCGCGGCGGGAGGGAGGACCGGCTCGTCCCCGAGCACGTGTCCTTCCGTCGGGCGGTGCGGGTGCGGCACGCGAGGTCCGTCGGTGGGTCGCGGCACGGGCCTGAACAGTCCCATGCCTCGGCATCGGCACCCGGAGCGGGCGACTTGAGGGGTTTCGGGCGACTTCTTGGCCCTGCGCGAGTCCGTTGCCATCTTCCCTGTGCACGAGAGGGCCGACATCATCGAGCTCTTCGGGCGCGAAGTCCCCACAGCAGTCGGGTTGTGGTCGAGCCGTTCCCGGTTCCGCGGCCGCCGCTGTGGGACCGGGTTGGCATTGGTGCCCGTGGGTCGCGCGAGGCATGTTCGCCGTCTAGTCTGACTTGACTTGCTACGTCTAGGCCGACTTGACTACTCTGTGTGATCGCAGAGCAGCCCACCCGCAAGGTCGCTCGCGAACTGCAGAACGCCGGTTTCGAGCCGAAACGTACCGTCGTATCCCACACCTGGTGGCAGCACCCTGACGGCACAGGCGTTGCGGTCCCCGACGGGCACCGCACGATCAGCCCTGGCGTGTATCGCAGGATCCTCAAGGCATTGGAGGCGACACGATGAGCACCGCCTACACCGCCACCGCGGCCCGCGAGGGCCGCTGGTGGGCCATCACCGTCCCCGGCGTCGATGGCGTCACCCAGACCCGCCGCCTGGGTGACGCCGCGGACATGGCACGCGAGCTCGTTGCCGTCACCCTTGGCGTGCCGCTCGAGGACGTCGTCGTCGAGGTGACTGTCACCGCCGTCGACGACATCGATGTGGCAGGCGACGCTGCCCGCATCCGCTCGGATCGCCAGAAGGCGGCCGCGCTCGAAGTGTCCGCAGCCGACGGCGCGAGGAGCCTCGCGCGCAGGCTCGTGGACGCCGACGTCCCGTTGCGCGACGTCGGTCGGATTCTGGGGGTGTCGCACCAACGCGCGCACCAGCTCGTGCACTCCGGTGAGGGCGGGTCGCAGTACGAGATCCGGAGGACGGATGTCCGCAAGGCCGCGCGCCGTAGGTCGCCCGCCGCGTAGCGGGCGCGGGACGTCGGTCCGCGGTTCGACACGCGACCTTTCCCTGTCATGAACGACGACGGCCCGTCCCCCCGGAGGTGTTCCGGGGGACGGGCCGCCGTGATCGACGTGCGGGTGCTACCGGACCACCCGCAGGCTCGCGCTGGACTTCGAGCCGTTCACGTCGGTGCTGCCGACGTACACGGCCGTCAGCTGGTGCGTGCCGACGGTCAGGGTCGTGGGCAGGGTGATCGTCACCGTGCCCGTGGAGCCGTTCACCGTGAGGGTGCCCGAGGCGAGCACCTTGTGCCCCTCGCGGATCTCGACCGTGCCGGTCGGGGCGGTGGTCTGCCCCGTGACGGTGACCGTGGCGGTCGCCGCCGTGCCCTTGTGCACCTGCTTCGGGGAGATCACGAGCTTCGTGCTCGACCCCGACCTGGCGACGGTGACCTTGACCGGCTTCGACGTGGACGCCTTCCATGCGCCGGTCGCCGGGGCGTACACCGCGGTGAGCTGGTGCGTGCCGGCGCCGAGCGCGGCCTTGGCGGTGGCCTTCCCGTTGGTGACGGCGGCCGAGGCGATCTCGGTCGTGCCGTCGAGGAAGGTCACGGTGCCCTGGGCGTCACGCGGCGCGACGCTCGCCGCGAGCGTGACCGCCTGACCGGCCTTGCCGCCACCGGTGACCTTGAGGGTCGTGGTGGTGGTGACGGCCTCCGGGACGGTGACGTCGACGACCTGGGCCCGGCTCGTCGTCGCGGCGTTCTGGTGCTGCAGCACCAGCAGCTGACCGCTGGTCACCCCCGCGGCGTGGTGCACGGGGACGGCCGTGCCGTCGGCACCGAGCGACGAGAACGACCCGGTGATGTCGTTCTCGAACCAGAACGTCGGGTCGAACGGGTCGATCGTGAACGGCTCGACGGAGTCGAGGATGCCGGACGGGTCCTGGGCGTACTGCGAGTACGTCGAGACCTGGACGGTCGGGGTGTCGCCGGGCTCGATGCCGACGGCGCCGAGCGCGATCGGGAGCACGACCACGTTGTTGTCGAAGATCCCCGACTCGACGTCCCCGAAGAACAGGTTCACCGGCTCGATGTCGAGCGTCGCACCCGTGGCCAGGTCGACGGTCAGGGCGACCGTGATGTCGGACTCGGCGTACTTGGTCACGTACGACTCGATGTCGGCGGTGCCGTCACCGTCGATGTCGATGTCCGCGACGGGCTGCGTCGAGTGGCCCAACGTGGCCCACTCGCCGTCGGTCGCGACGCCGATGCCGAGGTAGCCGTCGGTGGCCTCGCCGCCGGCTGCGACCTCCTGCGGGGCGGTGGACACCCAGCCGACGTACCGCAGGTCACCGGCCGCGGTGGCCGACGCCGACGTCACGAACCCGGGTGCGGTCTCGAGCTTGGGGCTCGTGGCCGCGAGGATCAGCGGCGTCGACAGCGAGTACCAGCCACCGTCGGCGACACCACGCCCGCTCAGGGGCAGCGTCGCGGTCGGTGCGCCGGCGTCCGCGAAGGACACCGCCCCGGCCTTGAGGTCGCTGACCAGTCGCGGTGCGGCCTGGACGGGCACGCGCAGCTCGGAGGATCCCGAGGTCAGCACGAGCCGGCCGGACAGCTGCGTGACGTACTCGCGCGGCAGACCCGCCTGGGTGACGTCCTGCGTCGGGTCGATCTCCCGCGCCAGGGTCGTCGGGTCGGCGGTGAGGGTCAGCGTGACGAGCGACTGCCCACCGGCCGGCACCGTGACGTTCGCGGGCGAGGCCGTGATGGTGGCCCCTCCGGCGGTCGTGGCGGTCGTCACCGACGTGGCGTAGGTGACGGGGCTGTCACCGAGGTTCTTCACGGTGACGGTCTTGGTGGCCTTCACCGTGCTCGCGCCGACGTTCACGACCCCGAAGGCCACGGACGTCTGCGCCGGGACCTGCGAGTTGTACGCCACCACGGGCGTGGTGACCGCGGCGAGGGCGTCGACGCGACCGGCACCGACACGGGCGGGCCCGTACGTCTCGCCCTTGCCGAGGCCCTCGGTGGTGACGTCGTGGGTCGCCGTGTTGACCACGGCGGCCTTCACCTCGACCTGACCCCAGCCCGGGTGGGCCGAACGGACCAGGGCGGCGATGCCCGCGACGTGCGGGGAGGCCATCGAGGTGCCGGACAGGCTGTGGCCCTCGTTGCCCGTGCTCGAAGCCGCGGACACGATGAGCGTGCCGGGTGCGGCGACGTCGGGCTTGGCGACGCCGAGCGAGCCGTGCACACCGCGCGACGAGCCGGAGTTGAGCGCGTCACCGGCGATGTCCTCGATCACGGCGCCGGACAGCGACGGGCCGAGGTGGACCGTCAGGGTGCCCGCGGTGATCTCCGGCAGCAGGGCGGTCGTGGACGGACCGGTCAGCTGGGCGCCGGGCAGGCCGGCGTTGCCGGCGATACCGGCCGCGAAGACGGTCTCGGTGGTGCCGATCAGCACGCCGACCGCACCGGCGTTCTGCGCGTTCGTCCACCGGGTGGCCGAGCCGCAGGCACGCGAGGAGTCGTCGTCGTCCCACCACAGGTAGGCGATCTTGCCGGCGACCTGGGCCGCCTGCGCCGCCGTGAACGGGGTGCAGCCGGAGAACGTGGTGGCACCGATCGCGACGACCGGGGCGGTCACGTCGGCGTCACCGGCGTAGTTGATCGAGTTCTGCCCCGACCAGGTGCGCACCGAGGCCGGGTCGGTGGCCGCGGTGACCTCGACGCCGTCGTAGGTCTGCGGGCTGCCCACCGAGTTGGCCACGGCCAGACCGGTCACGCCGTTGCCGGGGGAGCCGGCGATGTCCTCGAGGTCACCGGCGTTGCCGGCGGCCAGCACGACGACCGTGCCGAGCGCGGACAGCGTGTCGATGAGCTGGGAGTCCGGGTCGTCGGCGGGGGAGCCGTCGGAGCCGAGCGAGAGGTTGACGACATCGAGCCGGTCGCCCAGGTCGCCGTCGCCGTTCGGGTCGGCGGCACGGTCGAGCGCGAGCGAGGTCAGGTCGGTCGAGCCGCCGATGTCGCCGAACACCTTGAGGGAGTACAGCTCGGCCTGCGGCGCGGTGCCCGGGCCCACGGTCCAGTCGGACACGTCGGTCAGGGCGCTGTAGTCGCCCGTGAACGTCTTGCCCGTCGCGTCGACGCCGTAGCCGGCCGCCGTGCCGGCCACGTGCGAGCCGTGCCCGGAGTTGTCGGACAGGTAGGACGCGTCGATCGGGTTCTCGTCGGGCGTCGGCACGGTCGTGGCGCCGGGCAGCTTGGACGCCGGGTCGGCGTCGTAGAGCGGGCCGGCGAAGTCGTAGCCGCCGATGAACTTGGCCGGGTCGGTCAGCTCGGCGGGCACCGGACCGGCGCCGTCGGTGCCGTACGCCTCGGCGTAGGCCTCGACGGTGCCGGGGCCGCCGAAGTCGGCGTGCGTGTAGTCCAGGCCGGTGTCGATGATGCCGATCCGGACGCCCTCACCGGTGTGGCCGGTGTCCTGCCAGGCCTGCAGCGCCTTGGTGAAGGAGACCGTGTGCGAGTTCTCGAGCGTCTTGCTGGTCACCCGGTAGAGCGCGACGACGTCGTCGGACCCGGCGAGCTCGCGGATCTTGGCGGCGTCACCGGTCACGAGCGTGCCGGCCACGAGGTTGGTGAGCGTGGCGATGCGCTGCGGGGCGGCTGCCCCGGCGGTCGCGTCGGACAGCTCGGAGGGCACGACGTCGGCGGCCAGGTCCTCGGTGTCCTCGGCGGCGGCCTGCACGGCGGCGGGGTCCCCACCCTCGGCCGTGACCTCGACGCCGGACGGCGCGTCCAGCTGGACGATCGCGGTCACGGTGCCGTCGGCGTCCGCGAGGTCGGCGGAGATCTTGCCGGACGGGGAGTCCTCGGCCGTCGTCGAGAGGGTCGCTGCGAGCGCAGGGTCTGCGGCGACCGGGGTGTCCGGTGGTGGTGCGGCGGCGGCCGCGCCGGCGAGCAGCGCGCTCGTCCCGAGCACGGCGCTGGTCAGGGTGAGGGAGAGGGCCGTGAGCCCTGCTAGTGGTCGACGCGTCATGAGCACATCCCTGGCAGATGGGGTGGAACAGTCGCTGACGGCGTCACGTCGGCCGTGTCCTGGGTCACAGCGGACGTGCGCTGCCTGCACGTTACTGACCAGTTGCCCTTTTCGTCACCTGTGAGGAGATCGTCCGAATGGTGGACGTCGGGGCGCCGACCTGCCGCAGGGCGCGTCACACAGGGGCGATCTCGGCGGGGGAACGGCTCAGCGCAGCGGGACGAACGCGTACGACCCGTGGGTGCTCACCCGGACCTCGCCGGCCTGGTCGCGCACCACGAGATGCATCGTCGAGCGCACCGGGACGACCATCCGCCCGCCCGGCGCGAGCTGCTCCACGAGACGGTCGGGCAGCACCCGGGCGGCCGCCGAGACCAGCACGCGGTCCCAGCCGCCGGCGCGGGGCCGCCCCAGCGCGCCCGGGTCCGCCGGTTCGAGCCGTGCCCACGGCTGGTCGGTCGCGTCCAGGTTGCGCGCACCCCAGGCCGCCAGCTCCGGGTCGAGCTCGAGGCCCAGCACCGTGCCCGTGGGGCCGACCAGGTGGGCCAGGAGCGCGGTCGTCCAGCCCGACCCGGCGCCGACGTCGAGCACGTGCGCGCCGACGGGCACGTCGAGCAGGCGCAGCATCTCGGCGACCGTGCTCGGCTGCGAGCTCGTCTGCCCGTGCCACAGGGGTAGCGGCCGGTCCTCGGAGGCGTGCCGACGTTGAGCGGGGGGCAGGAAGTCGACCCGGGGGTGGGCCACCATCGCCGCGGTGACCGGGTCGACGCCGTCGGCGGTCATCCTCCGAGGGTAGGAGCGGGTCAGCCCGCGGGCGCGCTGACCGGACCTGTGCTGACGGGACTTGCGCCGACCGGTTCCGTGCGTCCGGCCGCGTCGGGCATCAGGACCGCCGGGATCACGGGGATCGCACCGGTGCGTGGCACGTCGGCGGACGCAGCCGGTGGCACGACCCGCGGCTTGCGTCCTGGGCGACCGCGGTGGCGGCGCTCCTCGATCCCCTCGAGGGTGCTCGCCCGCCACACCGCGCCACCGTTCAGGCGTCCGTCGGGGGCCGGGAGCCAGGGGACCTTGCGGGAGAGCCAGACGCGGATGGTCGCGTGCTCGACGCCGAGGCGCTCGGCCAGGCGACCGATGTCGTACAGGTCGTCGAGGCCCCGGGGTGCGCAGGGCTCGGTGCGGGCCTCGGCGGTGCGGCCGACGGTGGGGTCGGTGACCTGCTCCCGCGGCTGCGGGGCGTCGGTCGAGGGGGTGCGAGGGCCGGCGTCCACGGACGAATCGTATCCGGCTCCCGTGAATTCTGTGACGGTTCCGTCACGGGAATCTCCACACGATCTCCGCGAGGGGGGTGCGGGACGTCGACGGGATCCCGGAGGTCGCCACCTAACCTGTGACGCATGAGTGACAGATTGCCGATCTCGCGGCGACGGTCCGCAGGCGGCAAGCACGTCGCCCAGGCCGCTCGCCTCCATGATGCGAGCGTTCACACGCCCGCGCACCACGCCGTCGGACGCACCCGCACCCGCCTCGCGCAGGGCGGCCTCGTGACCACCCTCGCGGTGGCGCTCGTCGGTGTCGTCGTCGCACCGGTGTGGGGTCAGGCCTCCGGTCCGGGGGTGGCGACCACCGGCGCATCGACGTCGTCCGCCGTCAGCGCACCGCTGGACGTCGAGGCCGCGCAGGCCGACTCGGCGATCTTCGTGGCCTCCCGGGCCGTCGACGACGCCCGCGAGGCCCAGGCTGCCGCGACCCAGGTCGCCGCCGACCCCACGCAGGTCGCCGCCCTCGAAGCCGCCACCGCCGAGCTCGACGCGCTGCTCGCCGCGGCGCAGACCACGGACCCCCTGCTCGCCTCGCGCACCGACTCGACGGCCTCGCGGTCCACCGAACGGACCTCCCTCGCGGCGGCCACCCCCGAGGCCACCGAGCCCGCTGCCGACACCGCCGGTGCGGCGACCGATCCGAGCGCCGCCACCGACTCCGCCGCGACCGACCCCCCTGCGACCGACCCCGCCGCAGCCGGCGAGACCGCGGACGGCGCGGCGAGCGCCGACACCGCCGCGACCGCCGGGACGACCGACGAAGTCTCCGACGCCCTCCTGCCGGGCGCCGCCTCCCTGACGACCGGCGTCGACCGGCTGCGCGCCGCCGTGGCGGCCGTCGCGGCGCTCACCGACCAGGTCCAGCAGACCACCGAGAAGACGGTCGCCGACCAGCAGGCGGCGGCCGTGGCAGCAGCGGCGGCCGCGCAGGCCGCAGCCGACCAGGCGGCCCAGCGCGCCGCCTGGAAGGCGTCCCTGCTCGGGTACGCCAACGGTCGCATCCCCGCGTCCGCGCTCTGCTCACCTGCCTTCGACGCCGGGATCCAGCTGCGCTGCGACGCGGCCGAGGCGCTCGACGAGCTCGACGCGGCCTACGTCGCCCAGTTCGGCGTGCACCTCACGGTGAGCGACTCCTACCGTTCGTACGCAGGCCAGGTGGCCTGCGTCGCCGCGAAGGGCTCGCTGTGCGCGAAGCCCGGCACGTCGAACCACGGCACGGGTGTGGCGGTCGACCTCGGCGGCGGCGTGGAGGGCTTCGGCACCGCGCAGTTCGTGTGGATGACGCAGAACGCCGCGGCCTACTCCTGGGTGCACCCCGACTGGGCGGCAGCGAGCGGGAGCAAGCCCGAGGCCTGGCACTGGGAGTACGTCGGCTGACGTCCCGCGGGCGGCGATCGCACGACCCGGTACGGAACGATTCGGCTCGCCGGCTCGCCAGGGCACGGCGCGGCCCGCACGGTACTGTCCCGGGGCATGAGCACCTCGGCCGGGTCCGGGCGGGCGCATCCCCTCGTCGGCCGTGCCGCCGAGCTCGACGACCTCGACGAGCTGCTGTCCGTGGTCGCGGGCGGCGGTGGGGCCACCGTCCTGATCGAGGGCGAGTGCGGCGTGGGCAAGTCGAGCCTCGTCGGCGCGCTGCGCGGCGGCGCGCACCTGCTCGACGTCGAGCTGTGCGTGGCCCGGGCCGACGAGGCGGACCGTCGTCCGTTCGCGATGCTGACCGCTGCCCTGCTCGGCCCGAGCGGACGCGCCACCTCCAGCCCCGTCGGCGCCGAGCTGACCTCGCTCCTCGACGCGCTCGGTGACGACCCGACCGGCGCCGCGGTCCTGGTCGAGCGCGCCGGCGAGCTCTTCGCCGCCCTCGTCCGGCACCGCGGCGACCAGCACCCGTGGGTGCTCGTGCTGGAGGACGTGCACCTGGCCGACGACGCGTCGCTGCAGGTGCTGCTGCGTCTCGCGCACGAGGGTGCCGTCTCGCGCGCGCTCGTCCTGGCCACCATGCGCCCGGTGCCGTACCGGCCCGCGCTCGCCGAGGTCGTGACGGCGTGGACCCGGGCCGGTGCGCGATACCTCGAGCTGCGTCCGTTGTCCGCCCGCGCCTCGCTCGACCTGGCCGAGACGATGGTGGGCGGCGTGATCGGCCCGGCGCTGCGCGGCACGGTGGCGACCGCGGGCGGGAACCCGATGCTCATCACCGACGTCGTGCGCACGGCGAGGCGGACCGGGGCGGTGGTCGTGCTCGACGGCGTGCACGACACGCCCGACCCGGGCTGGCTCGTCGCGCTCGACGCGGTGGTGCGCGCCCGGCTCGACTACCTGCCGGCGGAGGTCCGTCTCCTGCTCGGCCAGGCCTCCGTGCTCGGATCGTCGTTCGTCATCTCCGACGTGGCCGCGCTGTCGGGGGAGCCCGTGGCCGGGTGCTGGCGGACGCTGCGGCACGCGATGGCCGCGGGGCTCGTGCACGCACGCGGGGATCGCCTCGTGTTCCGGCACGACCTGGTGCGCGGTGCGCTGTACGACGGCCTCGACCCGTCGGGTCGGCGTGCGCTGCACGCACGGGCCGCCTGGGCCCTGCGGGAGGCGGGTGCGCCGGTGCACGTGGTCGCCGGACACCTCGACCGCGCGCGCTGAGCGCCGCAGGTTCTTAGGGTGGCCACTGGCGCCACCGCGCCGACCGTCCGAGCCTGAGGAGACCGCATGCCCACGCGCACCGCACGGACCGCCTGGACCGGGACGCTCATGGAGGGTGGTGGTCAGGTCGCCCTCGTCAGCTCCGGTGCCGCCACCTTCGACGTCTCCTTCCCCCGTCGTACCGCTGAGGAGGCTGCCGGGGTCACCAGCCCCGAGGAGCTCATCGCCGCCGCGCACTCCTCGTGCTTCGCCATGCAGCTGTCGGCCCTGGTCGCCGAGGCGGGCGGGACGCCCGTCTCGTTGGACGTGCAGGCCGACGTCACGCTGCGACCCGATCCTGCCGGCGGTCTGCGCATCAGCGGGATCGCACTGACGGTGCGGGGCCGGGTCGACGGCCTGGACGCCGCCGGGTTCACGGCGGTGGCCGACGCGGCGAAGGCGACCTGTCCGGTCAGCAAGGCGCTGACCGGCACCGAGATCACCCTGGACGCCGCCCTCGTCTGAGCTGCGGTCCGATCTGCGGTCCGATCGGCATCCGATCGGCATGGTCGCCGGAGGGGGACCTCGGTCCCAGTAGGTGAGGCTCACCTTCGCTCTACGGTCGGGGCATGGATCTGGTGGACTGCGGTCCGGGCGATGCCGTCCGTGTGCTCGGGATCGGCCTCGACGAGGGGATGCGTCGACGCTGCCGTGAGCTGGGGCTGCAGCCCGGGGTCGTCGTGCACGTGACGCACCGCGCCGCGTTCGGCGGACGGGTCGTCGCGGTCGGCGCCGACCGCTTCGCGCTCGACGGACGCACCTGCGCGCTCGTCGACGTCGAGCACGTCGCACCCGTCGGGGTCGCCTGATGTCCTGCCACGACGTGAGCCCGGACCCCGGCGCGCTCGCGGTCGAGGCCCGCACGGCGGAGCCGACCGTCGTGCTCGTCGGGAACCCCAACGTCGGCAAGTCGACCCTGTTCAACACCCTGACGGGCGCCCGGCAGCACGTCGTCAACGCCCCCGGCACGACCGTCGAGCTGCAGACCGGCACGTGGCGCGGCGTCGGCGGCACGGCCCGGGTGCGGCTCGTCGACCTGCCGGGCACGTACTCGTTGCTGGCCCGCACGCCCGACGAGCAGGTCACGGCCGACACGGTCGCCGGGCAGAGCGCGGCGGGTGCCCCCGACGTGGTGCTCGCCGTCGTCGAGGCGCCCGGGCTGGCGCGCTCGCTCTACCTGCTCGGGCAGGTCGCCCGGACGGGTCGACCCGTCGTCGTCGCGCTCACGCTGTCCGACGTCGCCTCGAGCCGGGGCGTGCCGGTCGACGCCGACCGGCTGGCGGCCGCGCTCGGCGTGCCGGTCGTCGCCGTCGACCCGCGCACGGGCTCGGGCCGCACCGAGCTCACCGAGGCGGTCGCCGAGGCCCTCGTCCGGCCGTCCCACGTGCAAGGACTCCGGGCGCGCCCGACGGACGAGCAGGTCGCGAACGGCTCGGGCGATGCCGCGCTCGCGGACGCCGACGAGATCTTCACGTGGGTCTCCGGCGTGCAGGCCGCGCTCGACCGTCCTGCGGTCGCCACCCCCGTGCGGACCTGGTCGGACCGCGTGGACCGCCTCCTGCTCGACCCGTGGGTCGGCGTCCCGGTGTTCGCCCTGGTCATGTGGGGTCTGTTCCAGCTCGCCACGGCCGTCGCCGCGCCGCTGATGGCCGCGGTGGACACGCTCGTCAACGGGTGGGTCGGCGACGGGCTGCGCGCCCTGCTGCCCTCGTCGGGCGGGTTCGCGTGGGTCGAGGGCCTGCTCGTCGACGGCGTGCTGGCGGGCGTGGGCACGGTGCTGTCGTTCGCGCCGCTCATGGGCCTGATGTTCGTGGCCATCGCGATCCTCGAGGACTCCGGCTACCTGGCGCGCGCCGCGTTCGTCGCCGACCGTGCGATGCGACTGATCGGGCTGGACGGGCGCGCGGTGCTCCCGCTCGTCGTCGGGTTCGGCTGCAACCTGCCCGCCCTGGCCGCCACACGCACGCTGCCGCACGCCCGGCAGCGGCTGCTCACCGGGCTGCTCGTGCCCTACACCTCCTGCACGGCCCGCCTGACCGTCTACATCCTGCTGGCCACGGTGTTCTTCCCGTCGAACCCCGGTACCGCGATCTTCCTCATGTACGTCGCGAGCGTCGTGCTCGTGGTCGTCGGCGGGCTGCTGCTGCGACGCACCGCGTTCCGGGACGTGCGCACCGAGCCGTTCGTGCTCGCCCTGCCCGCCTACCAGCGCCCCCGCGTACGCGCGCTCGGGCTGTCGGCGTGGGTCCGGGTGCGGGCGTTCGTGCTCAAGGCCGGGCGCATCATCGTCGTCACGCTCACCGCCGTGTGGCTGCTCATGGCCGTGCCGATGACGGGCAACCACCCGGTCGGCGACGTGCCCGTCGAGGACAGCCTGTACGGCAGCGCCGCGCAGGCCATCGCCCCGGTGTTCGCCCCGGCAGGCTTCGGCAGCTGGCAGGCGTCCGCCGCGCTGGCCACCGGGTTCGTCGCCAAGGAGGTCGTCGTCGGCTCGTTCGCGCAGTCGTTCGCCGTCGCCGAGCCCGAGGACCCGTCCCAGCCGGGCGACCTCGGCACCCAGATGCAGGCCACCTTCGAGCGCACGTCCGGCGGGCACCCGGCGGCCGCTGCGGCGGCGTTCATGGTGTTCGTCCTCGCCTACAGCCCGTGCCTGGCGACCATCGCCGAGCAGCGCCGGCTGTTCGGGGTCCGCTGGACCCTGCGGGCCGTCGGCATCGGCCTAGCTCTCGCCTGGGTGGGTGCGGTGCTCGTCTTCCAGATCGGCTCGCGGCTCGGCGGCCTGGCATGAGCATGCTCACCGACGTGCTCGCGCAGACCCGTGCCGGTGCGACGCCCGACCGTGTCGCCCGGCAGCTGGGGCTCGACCAGGGGCTGGTCGACGCCGCGATCGACCACTGGGTGCGGCTCGGTGTGGTGACGAGCGTGTGCGCCGGCCCGCGGACGCCGGGTGCGGCTTGCGCCGCCGCGACCCCTGCCTGCGCGGGCTGCCCCGTCGCGTCGCTGCGCTGACCTGCGTGGTCTGCGGGCACGTCTCGTCGCCGCTAACCGGTGAGTCGCAGTGCCCCGGAGAACGGATTCCTACAGGCGCCGGCCGTGAGTCGCACCTTGGTGAAGGGTGTAGCGTGCCGCCGGCGAGATCCCGGGGGAGGACGGTGGCATGGGTTTCATTGTGGAGACGGTGAGCCTTCGCGGGATGGCTGACTCCTTGGAAGTTCGGGCGGAGGAAGCATCCGGTCGGGCGTCCGAGTACGCGACTGCGCATCTGGAGTTCGGCCACGAGTCCGCGGGCCTGCTGTTTCACGCTGCGGCCACCGCGGCCGGCGAGACCGAGCAGAGCCTCCGGGCTGCCTTGACCGCACAGCGGGAGAGTCTCCTCAAGTCCGGTTTCGAGTTGGATCAGAGCGCGCGAGAATACGACCGGACGGATCTTGAATCAGCCGCGAGGCTCGACTCCTTGATGCAGGGTTCTCGCGGTGGGCGCCTCAGTATTCCCTGGAGCAGAGCTGTCTACGTTGAGCCCGTGGTTCCGACGGTCGCCCTGACCGAGCCGCAACTTTCCGGCGGTGGCCACGACTATCTGACTGAGGCCGTTGGCACGAACTGGCTGAGTCTCAGCTCCGCGATCGATCAGGTGATCGCCTGGGCCTTCGATTACGACCCGCTCGCGGAGGCGACAAAGCTCCTCTCGGGAGACTGGGATCGTGCACTCTCATGCTCCTGGGCGCTCGCGCGCCTAGGCGAATTTGAAAGGCTCACCGCTGCGAACGTCGGGAGCGCGCTGTCGCACTGCCTCGATGGGTGGAGCGGGCGCGCCGCAGACTCCGCGAATGAGTACTTCACCGGGTATGCGGCTCAGCTGCGAGCCAACGCCGAGGCACTTGATGCTGTTGTTGGCTACTTTGACACGCTCCACGAGGGGATTATCGCCGCCAGCTCCACCCTGAAAGGATTGTTCGCCGAACTCATCGACGTTGCGCTCGTCGGCGCAGTCTCGTACGCGCTTGCCGTAGCGAGTTCGGAGACTGTCGTCGGAGGTGTCGTAGGCTTCATCGCTGGTTCGGCCGCCTATGCGCGGGTCGCGTGGTTGGCGAGATCGATCTGGGATGTGATTCAGGCGGCGATCGAGTCGCTGAATGGTGTAGTGGTGCTAATCTCGACTGCGGCCACTTTTGGATCTGGGGCATTGCGTCTCCCGATTCCGGCCGGCTACTCGGGGCCGGGCCTCGGGTGAAGAGGGTGGAAATTATGAGTGACAGCCGACAGTTTCTCTCGTCGATTCCGCCGACCTCCGCCGTGCACTACGAGTTGGTGAGCGAACTCGCCCGCGCTCGCGACGCTGCACCCGGTGGCGCTCTCGCGCGGCTCGCGGCTGACGTGCTCGATGGTCGGGTGTCGCTGCAAGACGCGCTTCGACAGGGGCCACTCGATGCGGCGGTCAGGGAGTCGGCGCGGCAACTGGGTGCTGCACGCGAGGCTCTCTCGCGGGAGCAGCTCGACCGAGTGCGTTCCGGTCTCGGTGCTTCGGACCCGCATGCGTAAGGGGCCGCCGGTCGTGCTCCTCCTGTCGCTCCTCCTGACGATCGGAGGTTGCGCCGCACAGTCGGAGGATCCCGAGCCGTTCACCGTCGTGTACACGACGGTGAACGGGACCCAGGCGACAGTCGAGGTTGTTCCGGTGGATCCGCACTGCAGCCTGCTGGGTGACCTCAGGCAGTTCGTTGGCACGGCGGGCGAGCAGGGGGTGACGGCCCTGGTGCCGCTCACTGCGGGTGCTGCGGTCACCGCTACGCGCGCCGAGCTCGGCGACGGGCTGGTGTTCGTCTCCGATGAGGACTTGCAGGCGGACGAGCACGGTTTCGTCGCCGACGCGCTGCCGGGTGTGGTCGCGCGCCGTGCCGCGGATGACACCACGACCCCGGTGTCCGACGATGCCGTGCTCAGCGGGACGTTCCGTTGCCCATGACTCCCACCGAGAGACTGCGTGAGGGTTCGTGGCGGCTCGCTCTGCTTGGCACCCTGGGGCTCGTCGTCGGTGTCCTCAGCGGGTATTGGCCGTCAGCCCTCGCTAGCGTGGCGCTGCTGCTGGCATGGGTTGCCGTGCGGTGGGCCACGCGTCCCGATCCATCGCAGGACGCGCGTCAGCGCGGGCGGCGCGAACTGGTCGGCTCGCTCGTGGTGATCGCGCTCCTGGTGGCCGGAGCGGTCTGCCTGCGAGCATTCAGGGGCTGATGGGTCAGATCCGGGACCAGCGCGGCGCGCGCAGCACCAGCAGCGTGACGATCCCGGCGAGCAGCCCCCAGAACGCGGCCGAGATCCGCAGCGGGGCGATGCCCGAGACGGTGACCAGCAGCGTGACGGCGGCCGCCTCGCGCATCCCGGGCGTGCCGGGGTCGTCGGCTTCGAGCCGGAACGCGGCGCCGAGCGCGGCCGCCATGGTGCCGACGAGCGCGAGCCCGGCCCCGGCGGCGACGAGCCCGTCCGGTGCGGCGAGGGCGATCGCGGCGACGGCCGCCGAGCCGATGCCGAGCAGCACGTACCCGCCGCCGGCCGTCAGGGCGGCCCGCCACCTGCCACGAGGGTCGCGTCCGGCCTCCGGGCCGGCGGCCAGTGCGGCGGAGATCGCGGCCAGGTTGATGGCGTGTCCGCCGAACGGTGCGGCGAGCACGGTCCCGGCGCCGGTGACCAGCATCGAGCGGCGCAGCGGCACCGTGTAGCCGAACCCGGCGAGCACGGCCGTGCCGGGGATGTTCTGCGAGGCCATGGTCACGACGAACAGCGGCAGGGCGACCGAGACGAGCGCCGCCCAGGTGAGCGTCGGAGTCGTCCAGACCAGCTGCGGGGCGAGGTCGGCCACGGTGAGCGCGCGCACGTCCGCGGAGGTCCAGGCGAGGGCGACGGCCAGACCCATGGCGGCCGGCACGGCCCACCGCCGGGCGAGGCGCAGCAGGACGAGCCAGGTGATGACGACGGGTGCGACCAGCAGCGGCGCGTCGACCAGGGCTCGCACCGGCTGCAGGCACAGCTGGAGCAGCACCCCGGCGAGCATCGCGTTGGCCAGCGGCACGGGGATGAGCCGCACCCAGCGTTCGAGCCGTGCCGAGAACCCGACGGCGGCGAGCAGCAGGCCGCACACGACGAACCCGCCGATGGCCGCCGACCAGCCGCCGGTCACAGCGCCCGTCCCGGCGAGCAGCGCGGCTCCGGGCGTGGACCACGCGACCGTGATCGGCATCCGGGTGCGCCACGCGAGCAGCGCGGTGGCCAGTCCCATCGCGACCGTGACGGCCAGCAGGCCGGAGGCCGCCTGCTGCGGGTCGGCACCGACGGACCGCAGCCCGGCGAGCACCACGGCGAACGCGCTGGTGAAGCCGACGAGCGCGGTGACGACGCCGGCAGAGACGGCGTGCGCGGTGTCGCGTGTCGTCGCCGTGCCGCTCGCGTCCTCGTCGTGGGTGCGGGTCGTCGTCTCGTCGCTCATGGCCCCTCCGTCCGTGTCGGACGCGATGCTGCCAGCCCCGTGTTTCGGGGGATCGGCGCCTGCGGTCGGGGCTCATCGCGCGCCGTGGGGCCTGCGGTGTCCAGCCCGCGGCGTCCGTCGCCGGGTCCCGGACGTGCGGTGGGACACTCGCCGGGTGGCAGCCCTGACCGAGACCACCGCCCCGGACGTCGTCGATGCGCTGCGCAGCGCGGTGCGGGGGAGCGTCGACGACTCCACGCGCCGCCGCGCGGAGTACTCCACGGACGCCTCCAACTACCGGGTCGTACCGCAGGTCGTGGTGTTCCCGCTGGACGTCGACGACGTGCTGGCCGCAACCGAGGTCTCGCGGCAGACGGGCATCCCGCTGACCTCGCGAGGTGGCGGCACGTCGGTGGCCGGCAACGCGGTCGGCACGGGCATCGTGCTCGATTTCTCCCGGCACGTGAACCGCATCCTGGAGATCGACCCGGAGGCTCGCACGGCACGGGTCGAACCGGGCGTGATCATGGCGACGCTGCAGAAGGCGGCGGCCCCGCACGGTCTGCGGTTCGGCCCCGACCCCTCCACGCAGGCCCGCGCGACGCTCGGCGGCATGATCGGCAACAACGCGTGCGGCCCGCGTGCGGTCGCCTACGGGCGCACGGCCGACAACGTGCTCGGGCTCGACGTGGTCGACGGTCACGGCCGCCGGTTCGACGCAGGTTCCGGTGCCGGAGCGCTGGACGTCGTGCCCGGCCTGGACGCGCTGGTCCGCGGTCACCTCGACGTCATCCGCACCGAGCTGGGCCGGTTCGGTCGTCAGGTGTCCGGCTACTCGTTGGAGCACCTGCTGCCCGAGAAGGGCACCGACCTGGCCAAGGCGCTGGTCGGCACCGAGGGCACGGTCGGCACGCTGCTCGGTGCGACGCTCCGCCTGGTGCCGATCGCCGCGGCGCCCGTGCTCGTGGTGCTCGGCTACCCGGACATGCCCACGGCCGCCGACGCGGTGCCCGCGCTGCTCGCGCACGGCCCGCTGGCCATCGAGGGCATGGACTCGCGGCTCATCGACGTGGTCCGCAAGGTCAAGGGTCCGGACGCGGTGCCGCCCCTGCCGGACGGCGCCGGCTGGCTGATGGTCGAGGTCGGCGGCGACACGCTCGACGAGGCGCTGGCGCGCGCCAAGGCGCTGGCCGCCGACGCCGGCACGAGCGCGGTCGGGGTGTTCCCGCCCGGTCCGCAGGCCACCGCGATGTGGCGCATCCGCGAGGACGGTGCCGGTCTGGGCGGACGGACACCCTCGCGGGAGCAGGCCTGGCCGGGGTTCGAGGACTCGGCCGTGCCGCCCGCGCAGCTCGGTGCGTACCTGCGCGAGCTCGAGGCGCTCATGGCCACGCACCGTGTCGACGGCCTGGCGTACGGGCACTTCGGCGACGGCTGCGTGCACCTGCGGCTCGACATCCCGATGGAACGCTCGGGCGACCCCCTGCGGGCGTTCATGCAGGACGCCGCCGAGCTCGTGGCCTCGCACGGGGGCTCGTTGTCCGGGGAGCACGGGGACGGACGCGCCCGCTCGGAGCTGCTGCCGGTCATGTACTCCGCGCAGGCCATCGAGCTGTTCGGTGCGTTCAAGGCGCTGCTCGACCCACGTGACCTGCTCAACCCCGGCGTGCTGGTGAACCCGCGCCCGCTCGACGCGGACCTGCGTCGCCCTGCGGCCCGCCGGCTGCCTGCGGCGAGCGGCTTCGCATTCCCGCACGACGCGGGCGACCTCACCACGGCGGTGCACCGGTGCGTCGGCGTCGGCAAGTGCCGTGCCGACTCGACGGCCGCGGGCGGGTTCATGTGCCCGTCGTACCTGGCCACCAAGGACGAGAAGGACTCGACGCGCGGCCGTGCCCGCGTGCTGCAGGAGATGGCCAACGGGACGCTCGTCTCGCGCGGCTGGTCCTCGCCCGAGGTGCACGAGTCGCTCGACCTGTGCCTGTCCTGCAAGGCGTGCTCGTCGGACTGCCCGGCGGGCGTCGACATGGCTCAGTACAAGTCCGAGGTGCTGCACCGTACCTACCGCCGCCGGCTGCGCCCGATGAACCACTACGCGCTCGGTTGGCTGCCCCGCTGGGCCCGCCTGGTCACCGGCGTGCCCGGCCTGGCGAAGGTCGCCAACGCCCTGCTCGGCATCCGCCCCCTGGCCAAGGCCGTGCTCGCCGCCGGTGGCATGGACACCCGCAGGAAGATGGTCGCGTTCGCTGAGGAGCCGTTCCGCACCTGGGTCGACAAGGGTGGCCACGACCTGGTCACCCGCGGGGCCTCACCGTCCGCCGCCCGCACCGGCACCCGCACCCCCGTGCTGCTGTGGACCGACTCCTTCAGCGACACCCTCGCCCCCGACGTCGCCAAGGCCGCGGTCACCGTGCTCAACGACGCCGGCTACGAGGTGCTCGTTCCCGACCACCAGGCGTGCTGCGGCCTCACCTGGATCTCCACCGGTCAGCTCGACGGCGCCAAGCACCAGCTCGAGCACCTTCTCGAGGCCCTCGGCCCGTTCGCGGTCAACGGCATCCCCATCGTCGGCCTCGAGCCGTCCTGCACAGCGGTGCTGCGCTCCGACCTGCTCGACCTGTTCCCCGACGACCCGCGCGCCGCAGCCGTCTCTCGCCAGACGCACACCCTGGCCGAGCTGCTCACCGCCGAGGCACCCGTCGGGCCCGGCGACCGCTGGCAGGTGCCCGACCTGTCCGACGTCACCGCCGTCGTGCAGCCGCACTGCCACCACTACTCGGTGATGACGTGGACCGCCGACCGTGCCCTGCTCACGAAGGCCGGCGCGACGTTCTCGACCACCGCCGGCTGCTGCGGGCTCGCCGGGAACTTCGGCATGGAGAAGGGCCACTACGAGGTGTCCGTCGCTGTCGCCGAGAACTCCCTGCTGCCCGCCCTGCGCGCGGCGGCCCCTGGCGACATCTACCTGGCCGACGGGTACTCCTGCCGCACCCAGGCCGAACAGCTCGCCGGCGTCCAGGGTCACCACCTCGCGCAGCTGCTCGCCGAACGCGTCCGGGCACGCACCCAGCCCAGCTGACCACTCACCACCTCGGTCCTGACCTGTGATCGAGGTCAGCGGTGAGGGAGGTTGTGCTCCTCGGCGATTCTCCGAACGGTGCCGACTGCGCCCGCCGTCCCGAGCTCGGGCCGGTTCGCAGGGTCGTGGCAGTGCCAGATGATGTCCACCAGCGTGGGTGCGTCGACCGCCAGTGCACCGGTGCGGATGGGGATGTCGCCGAGCGCTCTCCCTCGCCGCGAGCCACGGTCGCGCCCCGTGACGCTCAGCGCCGCCATCGATCGCGGCAGCACGACGACCAGCGAGGTGGGGCCGGCCGCCTCGGACACGGCAGCCACGTCGTCCCAGGCGGTTCGGTACGTCGTCCCGTGATCCCGGACCACCAGGAGGCTCGGGGTGAGCCAGACGCCGTCACGTGCTGCTCGGATGAGCCGACGGAGCCCGGCCGCGGCGAACGGTGCGCCGACCAGGAGGACACCGGCCACGGACGCCGGCGTCAACGGGCGCTGCGTCAGCAGACCGCCTCCCACGAACAGCACCCCGACGTACGCGATGAAGCCAGCGGCCACACGTTCGCGCGCGGGATGCTGGTGGAGCACGGTCGCGGCCTGACGTCCGAGCGTGCGCGTGGCGATCTGCCCTCGCCGACCGGTCCCTTGCTCCTGCCGGTTCCGCAGCGATCTACCGGCCAGGAACCAGAGTGCAGCCCCCGTGATCCAGCTCCCGACGAAGACCGCGAGCGGCTCCTCCCGGCCGAAGATGATCCCGGTCACGCCGAACGCGATCATGGCGACCGCGGTCGGGATCTCCCGGCGACGGACACGCTGCTCGAGCCGACGCTGCTCGCGGATGAGTTCGTCGAGGGAGCTCGGGGGCTGCCCCGGGACCGGTCCGTGCGGGCGTCCCCGGCCCGGTGTCGTGCTCATCCGAAGATCGAGTCCCATGCGTCGGAGAGGCCGTCGCCGGCCGCCGAAATCGCGTCGCCAGCCGCCACCCACCCCTGCTCGGTGAGGTCAGCCACGGCCAACCCCGTATCTGTCAGATCCTGCCAGCCATTCTCGAACGCGGTGCCGACGTCCCAGCCGTTCTCGAACACGCTGTCTATCGCGCCTGATGTCACGATGCCGACCGCGCCGCCGACGACCGCGCCGACCATCGCAGCGAGCGTGTCCCGCGTCGGCTCGGCGACGCTGGGGCCGCGGGCTACGCGGTGCCGCTCCCGCTGTGCGTGGGCAGCTCGAGCACATGACCGCCGAGATCGGCCAGCTCGCCGACCGGTGCTGTCACCTCGAACACCGACGGCTCGACCTCGTCGGCGCCAAGCCGCCGCACCGCCTCGGCGTCGTCGGTCGTCAGCACCAGGCGGGCCTCCTGCGGGGTGCTCTGCACCACCCGGCAGGCCGCGCCGCGCCACGTGCAGGTCAGCTGCCGCTCGAAGACGCTCTCGCAGTCGGCAGCCGCGACCCGTCGTGTCCAGACCATGGGGCGCGCCTGCGTGAACCCGGCCGGTGGTGCGGCGCCGGTCGCGATGAGCTCGACCGTGCCGTCCATCCCGAGGTCCGCGGCCAGCTCGGTGCCCTGCCACACGGCCCTGGGCCCCACGAGCGGCACGGGCGCCGTCCACTGCCGCGCGCCGCGCCATCCGCGGGCTGCACCCTCGTAGACCGTGACCGGGCGCTGCGTGCCGTCGGCGGAGATGCGCCACAGCTCGGTGCCCTGCGGCAGCCGCGTGCGCTCGAGGAACCACACGGACGTGAGCTCCGCGGAGCGCAGGAACCCCGTCGAGTACGTGGGCCACGGCGCCTCACCGCGCGGCGGGCGAGCCAGCCGCATCAGCGCGGTCAGCGGGAACCGCAGCACGTCGACCGTGTCCGGCGACGGACCGAACCGGTCCTCACCGAGACCGTAGGCGGCCAGCAGCGCCTCCGGTGTCTGCAGCTCCAGCACCTCGCCGGCCCGCACCACCGCCCCGCCGACGGCAGCCTGCCCGAGCTCGATCGCGTCACGTGACTGCCACGGCATCAACAACTTCTGCAGCACGTCCACGCTCTACCTGCTCTCTTCTTGAATGACGGGTCGGCGCCGTCGCGGTTCATGGGTCATCGGGGCTGGTCCTCGAGTGCGGGGTGCCACAGAGGGATGTCCTTCTCGGTGATCCGCACGTTGCGCAACTCCGGGAGGGTGACGTATCGATAGATCTCGGTGTCGCGGCTGCCCGCCATTCCGGGGAGCATGTGGATGGTGGGGTCGGCGTCGTAGTAGATCGTCACGGTGCGGTGGTCGTCCGGTCGCACGCCTACGGGTATTCCGTTCCAGGTGGCGTCCATGCGGCGGGTGAGGAGTCTGTCGACGGATCGGCGGGGCACGGTCGCGCGGGGTGCTGCCGAGCGTGGTTTGTCGCGGCTGATCTCAGCTGGGTCGCTGAAGGCGGCCAGCTCGGCGGCGCTCATCAGCAGGTGCACGATCGGGTCGTGCGGGTGGATGCCCGCGAAGAACTCCCGGCCGCGCAACTGTGCGAGCAGGCCCACCCGGGGCAGGTCGGCGCCCGCGGGCCACGGGCGCAGCAGGCCCGGGGACCACAGGGCACGTTCCTCTTCCCAGGCCACGATGTCCTGCAGTTCGGAGAAGGGGACCTCGAGGTGGAAGCCGTCGTACTGGTTGCCGATCATGCCCCTCGCCGCGGCCACGGACGGGTCGCGTGCGTAGTAGATCGTCACGTCATCGGAGCCGTGCGGACCCAGGCCGACGTCGAGCCCTGACCAGGTCGCCCCACAGCCGCGGTAGAAATATCGCTCGATCTCGGCAATCGGCACCACGGCGCTGGTGCGCTCTGCTCGATTCTTGCTCCGCGTCACCCCGGCGCGGCCGGGGGCGACTGCAACATCCTCCTCGGGTCGCCAGAGAAGAATCATGGGCCGCCTGCTCTCCGGGTTCGCGCGGTACTCCTCACTGTCGTAGATCGCGATCTCACCGCTGAGCGGTAGCTGAACTCCCGCGGGCCAGCCGTTCACAGCGCCTTGATCCACTGCTGGCCGTCGAACACGGCCGCGAGTCGCTGGTCCCCGTTGGCCATGATCTCCCACATCTCCGCTCCCGGCATCATCGCTTGGCCTTGACCCTTGTTGTCGAGTGGTATTCGGTACTCGGGAATGAGGTCGCTCGACTTGAGGAACCCATTTCCGGTGTACGGATCGACCCAGCCGTCGCTGGCTCCGCTGCCGCCCATCGAGGAGAATCGGGACACCTCGGTGTCGACGGGAGACTCCATGCGCAGAACGTACTCGGCAACGTCATCCGGTGGGAAAGAGTGATTGTCGAAGTCGAGGCGCAGCGACTGCTGGAGCTTCCTGACGCTGTCGAGGTGTGCGGAATCCTCGATCCGGGTCACGGAGCCGGACACCCGCGTGGCCGCGTCGGTGCCCGGGCTCGCCTCCAGCATGGTCTTGGCCGCTCCGACGGTCAGCACCTTCTGCACGACCTCGCCGGTCGCGGGGGGCGGAAGGGCGTCGGCGATCTCCCGGAGCACCGCTCGCTCGGCCGTGCTGAGGTCACCGACGGCGCGATGGGTGGCGATCGTGACCAGGTCGTCGCGCGTCCACGGCGTGAGGCTGTGCCGGCGGAACAGGTCCTCGTCGGCCAGCAGCTCCTCGATGATGTGCTGCGACGTGCGTTCGGTGCTGATCTGGTGCTGGGCCCAGTGGGTGGAGTACTGCGCTCCGTCGGCCAAGGTGTAGTCCTGGCGCCTGGCCGCTGCAGCAGTCGCGTCATCCAGGTACCCGCCGAGTCGTGACGTCGCAGACGCCGCATCCGCGACGTCATCGGTGACGCTCGCGCCGCGCGCGCCGGCGTTCAGGACCGAGAGGGCGGCGTCGGGCACCAGGTGCCCCAGCGCTCGCGCGGGGTCGTCGGACCAGGTGTCCCAGTCGACCATGCTCTTGCCGAACGCGACACCGAACCCGACGGGGTCGGTCGTGAGGGCCGCGAAGAGCCCCTCGGTGCCCTCGAGGGTCAGGCCCCACTGCGCGCGCCACTCCTCGGCGGTGAGGTCGCCGGTGGAGACCCGCCAGAGGCTGCTCAGCAGCGACCAGGGGGTCCCGGGCTGCATCGTCATCATGCCCCAGACGGCCTCGCCGGCACCCAGCAGGACCCCACCGACGAAGGCGGCTCCCGACTCGAACCAGTTGCGACGCCTAGGGGCCGCCTCACTGGCGGCGCGGACGGCGGCGGCGCAGGTGTGGGCCGCCGCGTCGAGTTGAGCGACCGCGGTCTCGTACCGAGTCTCCGCAGCGTCACGGATGGCCTCGCCCGGGTCGTGGAACGGCTCCTGGAGCGGGATGACGGCCCTCGCGATCGCCAGCGAGGGATCGGTCGCCATCTGCGCGCTGCGCGTCTGCGCCTCCCAGGTCGCGCGGGCGGTGCGTGTGGTCTGGTCCCCCCGCAGGTAGTCGGCAGCGGCGGCCTCGGCCTCGGCCTGTGTGAGCGCCAGAGCGTCCGCGAAGGCGTAGTACGCGGCGGAGGCGTCGATGAACGCCTGGCCTGCGTCGTGCCAGCGGCGCGGTTCGGTTCCGGCGGACTCACGGAAGGAGTCGGCAGCCCGCCCGCTCCAGCCGTCGGCCGTCAGTCGGCCGAGAGCGTCACCGACGCCCACGAGCGAGTACCCGGTGCTGCGCGCCTGCGCCGCCCGGACCCTGACGGTCGGGGGGTCACCGGCGACCGCGAACGTGGACGCGCTCACGGTGCCATGACGCGCACGGCACGCACCTCGGCCGTCACGGCGCTGATCGCGCTCTGGCCCGCCGTGTCCATGTCCGCGTAGTTCATCGCGACGCGTCCGAGCCGACCGGCGAGCTCGTCCACGTCCTGCACCAGCGTGGTGATGCCGCGCTCCCAGCGCTCGACGAACTCCGCGGTGGCGCTCCGCACCGCGTCATGGCCGAGTGCCGCCTCGTCCGGGACGAGGTCGGCCACGTCCTTCGAGCGCATGAGCTCGATGGCTGAGCTCATGCCGCGGGACGCTGCGACGAGCGCGCCGAGGTCGACGTCGAAGCTGTAGTCCGCCACGTGTGCTGCCCTTCACCGTTCTCGTACTCGTCGAGGCCCGTCCGTCATCCACAAGGGGGCGAACCCTGACCTGCTGGTTCGGGCCGCTGCGATCATCGTGCATCGGCGGCGCGTGCCGTCGGGACCATGCACAGGAGGCAGGCGGATGGCGGCGGACACGAGCATGGAGGTCGGCGCGCAGGCGCTGGCCGCGTCGCGTGTCCGGCAGGCGGTGCCGGAGGTGCTGGAGGCCATCGACGCACTGTCCAGGGCTGTCGGTGCTGCCATCCCCGGGTTCCGGGGCGCCAGTGCCGCGGCGCTCACGGAGGCGCTCGACGCGTGGTTCACCGCAGCGGCGGACCTGCCACCGTGCCTGCACGCGTGGGCCGACGCGCTCGTGGCGGTCGACACGACCGCCGCGGAGGCCGAGGCCCGTCAGGCCGACACGTTCCTGGCGCTCACCGGCCGACTGGGTGGTCTGCCTCAATGAGCGAGCCGGGGATCAGCGTCCACCAGGACGCGCTCGCGGATCTTGAGTCGGCGCTGACTGCTGCGGGAGACGCGATCACCGATGCCGTGACCACCGCCATGCGCGACGTCGACCTGCGGGTCCACCTGTGGGCGACGGGGACGCAGTCGCGTGCCGCGGAGATCGCCTACGAGGGGCGGTTGCGGGCGGGTGTGGAGCGGCTGACCGCCGCGCTCGACCAGGTGCGGGTCGCGGTGGCCGACGTCCGTGAGGAGGCGCGGCGCATCGAGGTGCAGAACGTGGCGCTTCTCGAGTCCTGAGCCCCGCGGCTCAGGAGACGCGCCGCGTGGTGCGGCCACGCCCGGGGTGCCACGACTCGACGAGCAGCTCGTCGGCGCTCTCGGCCAACCGGGTCAGGACGACCTCGGTGATGTCGAGCGCGAAGTAGAGGCCGTCCGGCCCGGACTGGTCGGCCGGCTTCGGGATCGGCACGAGCAGCCCGGCGAGCTTGGCGTCACCGGCCCAGGCAGTCTGGTCCGACGGAGGCTCGAGCGTCGGGGAGTGGATCGCGACCCGCGGGTCGCGTGTGACGTCCCGTGCCTTGATCGAGTGCGGCATCATGCCGAGCGTCACGTCGTGCTCGCCGATCACGAGCTCGCTGCCCGAGACGCGCGGGGACCCGTCGGCACGCAGCGTGGCGAGCACCTTGTTGGTGCCCGCGTCGAAGATCGCGGCCACCGCGTCGGCGAATGCCCGGTCGGCCGCGCGGACCTGGGACCACCGGGTGCGCTCGCTCATGGACCCCTTCCTACCGTGGCTCACCGACACGGGGCCGAAGGAGGGCCCGAGCTGGTCCGAGCGGCGTCGGTGCGCACCGCGCAACGGCGGGAAGGCCCACCCCGGCGCGCGCCCCGCACGAGAGGATGGACCACCCATCTGCGTCGCGAAGGCGCAGGTCAACCGCGATATCGAGGTCCTCGCGTGAACCGTTCGGTCCAGACCTGGGACGACGTCCTGACCCTGCTCGACACCCTGTTCGAGGAGAACGCCGACCGCTGGTCCGATCGCGGTGGCGCCGCGTGGTGGGACGCGTTCTACGCGGACCGCGAGCGGGGTGTGCCGTTCTTCCGGGGGGCGCCGGACGAGAGCCTCGTGCAGTGGGTCGAGGACGGCCTGGTGGACCTTCCGGCCGGCGCGCGGGTGCTCGAGCTGGGCTGCGGTCCGGGCCGGAACGCGATCTGGCTCGCGCAGCAGGGCTGCCGGGTCGACGCGGTCGACCTGTCGGACTCGGCCCTGACGTGGGCGCGCGAGCGGGCGCTGAGCGTCGGGGTCGACGTGCGGTTCGAGCGCGCGGACATCTTCGCCTGGGCGGTGCCCGACGGAGGGTACGACCTGGTCTACGACTCGGGGTGCTTCCACCACCTGCCGCCGCACCGGCGGCCGGCCCACCGTGAGCTTCTGCGGCGTGCGCTGCGTCCGGGCGCGTCGTTCGGTCTGGCGTGCTTCGCCGCGGGTGCGATGGGCACCGAGGACGCGGACCTCGAGCTGTACCGCGCGGGGTCGCTGGCCGGAGGTCTGGCCTACACGGCGCAGGAGCTGCGGTCGACCTTCGGCTGGCTCCAGGAACGAGAGCTGCGGCGCATGCGGGCGATGTCGGGGCAGGACGGCCGGTTCGGCGAGGACTTCTTGTGGGCGGGGCTGTTCGCCCGGGACGAGCGACCTGGCATCTGAGGCCCGCTGCGGCGCGCGCTGCCGCGTCCGGCCGGTGTCAGGAGGGCAGGTCCGGGCGGACGGTCACCGGTGCGAGACCTCGGACGACCAGCACCGCGGTGATCGACCCGGCCGCCATGATCGCGGCGAGCACCACGATCTGGAACCGTCCGGCCTCGAGCGGAGACACCCCGCCGAAGATCGCGCCGACGAATGCCCCGGGCAGCGTCACGAGCCCGGTGGTCCGGGTCTGGTCGGTCGACGGGATGAGTGCCGACCGGACCGATCCGCGCGCGATCTCCAGGGTGGACCGCCGCGGCGTGGCACCGAGCGCGAGCCAGCCTTCGACCTCCTCCCACCGGTCGTGCGCCGCCTCGGTGAAGCGGCGACCGGCGAGCGTCGTGATCGTCATGGCGTTCCCGACGACGATGCCGCCGATCGCCAGGACGTACCGCCCGGTGAGGGCCAGTGCGTGGGTCCCGAAGACGACACCCAGGGCCACGGCGATCCCGGCGGCCATCGCGCCGGAGACCAGGGCGAACCTGTGCGCGGAGAACCCGAGGCGGCGGGTGGCAGTGGTGGTGGCGACCGCGAACATGACGACCAGGGCGGCGGCGATGCCGAGCGGGTGCGTGATCAGTCCGCCGAGCACGAGGCTGATGGCCGCCAGCTGCACGGCTCCGCGCAGGATCGCCCAGGCGGGTGCGGTCGGGTGCGGCACCCGGTAGCCCGCGAGCACCGCCACGGTGATCGTGACCAGGACTGCCACGCCGCCGAGCGTCGACAGGTACGGGCCGATCGCGGTCACCCGACGAGGGTACGGCCGACCGTGCGGGGTCGGCGGGCGGCGGGCCGGTCAGCCCACGCGCTGGGTGTGCCGTCCGCGCCGGGGGTGCCACGAGTCGATGACCAGGTGGTCTGCCGGGTCCCCGACGCGCGTGAGCACGACCTCCGTCACGACCAGCGCGTAGAACACCGACCCGGGGACGATCGGCACGTGGCCGGGTGCGTCGACCGGGACGAGCACGCCCGCCATCTTCGCGTCGCCGATCCAGCCGGCGATGTCGGCGGGCGGCTCGAGCGTGGGGGAGTGGATCGCGACGCGCGGGTCGCGGGCGACGTCGCGGGCCTTGAGCGAGCGGGGCATCATCCCGACGAGCAGCTCCTCCTCGCCGATGACGAGCTCGGTGCCCGAGACCCTGGGCGAGCCGTCGGCACGGGTCGTGGCGAGCACCTTGTGGGTGCCGGAGTCGAACACGGCGGTGACGGCGTCGGCGAACGCGGGGTCGCAGGCACGCAGCTCGGCCCATCGGGAGCGGGGGTTCATGGGCACTTCATACCGTGTCGCGGGCCAGGACTGTCCGATTTGTCCGACACGCCCACGGTTGGACGTGGAGGCGCTCGACCCACCAGGCTGGGGGCATGCTGGTCGCCTTCTCCGTCGCCCCGCTCGGTGCGGGCGAGTCCGTCACCGAGTCCGTCGCCGACGCCGTGCGCATCGTCCGCGAGTCCGGTCTGCCGAACCGCACCGATGCGATGTTCACCACGATCGAGGGCGAGTGGGACGAGGTCATGGACGTCGTGCGCCGCGCGACGGAGGCCGTCGGCCGGCACGGGAACCGGGTCAGCCTGGTGCTCAAGGCGGACATCCGTCCAGGTCACACGGGTGAGCTGGACGGCAAGGTCGAGCGGGTCGAGGCGCGGCTCGCCCTCGACTGAACGGCACGGCCGGGCGGCCGGGCGCGCACGGGACAGGCGGGAACCGGCCCGGCTCGCGACAGTCGCGGGACGGACCACCCGGACGAGGGCTGACGTGGCCCGCAGGCTGTGGGACAGTGTGGACGCGGGCGCGCCGGACGCGGTGCGCGAGGGTAGCGACGGCGCGTGCGGCGGACGGCTGCGCGCCCAGGAGGGGTCGGGGGGACATGCCGATCTTCGAGCTCGACGAGGGCAAGGTGCGCCTCGTCCAGCCGATGCAGCCTCTGGCCGGGTCGTTCGCGCAGGAGTGCGCGTCGCTGCTGTCCGGTCATCTCGCCGCGATCGCCGGCGAGGCGCTCTTCACGGTGCGCTCTCGTGCGGCGGTCCCCGAGCACACCGACGCCCCTGACCTGCTGGCGCTCGACGCGTCCGGCCGCCCCGTGGTCTTCGACGTCGCCCAGGTCATCGACGAGGACGCGCTCGTGACGGCGATGCGTCGCGCGGGCCAGGCCGGACGGATGACCGCGACCGACCTCGCCCGGGCGTACCACGTGGACCCGGCCCGGTTCGGTGTCGACTACGCGGCGTTCCGCGAGCAGGTCTCCTCCGGTCCGCAGACCTCCCGGCGCGAGGGCGTCCGGCTCGTGCTGCTCTGCTCGGAGGTCGCCGCCGAGGCCGTCGACTCGCTGGCGTTCCTGCGCGGCCCCGGTCGGCACGTCGAGGTCTTCCAGGTCGGCGTGGTCCGGGGTGCGGACGACCGGCGCCTGGTCGACGTCTCCCCGCTGGCCGTGCACGAGGGTGTCCGCCGGTCGGTCGAGCCGACCGCGCTGCGCCTCGTGCGTTCCAGCGAGGCGTTCGCCAGCGCGATGGCCTACCACCCGGAGGACGTGCGCAACCCCTCGGGCCCCGCGTTCGGCCGCCGCCCCAGCCCGCCGACCGGTGAGCTGCGTGCCGTCGGGCCGGCAGAGCGCCCGCCCGTGCCGGCGCCGACGCCGCTGACCAAGCGCGGCACGCTCACCGAGCCGACGCCGCTGCCCTTCGGCCCGTTCGGTCGCGACGACGACCAGCCGGACGAGGGTGAGAACCCGCTGACCACCACGGCTCCCCTGCTGCCCACCCCGCCGGACGACGGCGAGCACGGCCGCCCGGCCGCTCCCGCGGGCCTGCGCACGCTCGCGCCGGCCGACGTGACGGCCGTGCCCCCGGCAGGTCTGCTGACGGGGCCGACGGCGGCCCTGCGCGCCAGCATGATCGGCGGCACGCGCGCGGGCTCGGACGGCGCGGCCTCGTGGCGCTCGCTGCAGGGCGACGACGCGCTCTCGGGCTGGACGCCGCTCGGTGACCCGTCCGTGCAGATCCCGCGGCCCGAGCTGACGATGCTCGCCAAGAGCCGGCGCGCCGTGACGACGCTGGTGTGGCTGCGCGAACGGCGCGGTCAGCGGCTGCAGGCCCTGCTGCGCTCCGACGGGCTCATCGAGCTGCCCGACGGCGCGGTGTACGCCGACCCGAGCGAGGCCGCGGCCGCTGCCGTCGGTTCGGAGTCGGCGGTGGACGGCTGGCGCTCGTGGCGGCTGGGCGACGGCGGTCCGACGCTGGCCGAGGCGACGGGCGCAGCCCCGCTCTGACCCGGGCCGGCGCCGTGCGAGCGCGCTCGGGGCTGCTCAGCTCCACCCGTAGGCCGACACCCACCGGTCGATCTCCGCGTACACGCGGGCGCGCACCGGGGGTGCGGACAGCACCAGGTCGTGCATGCCGCCCGTGATGCGCACGACCGTGACGTTCGAGCCCAGCTGGACGGCCCGGCGGGCGAGCAGCTCGACGTCCAGCACGCTGTCGGCCGCGCGCATGTCCTCGCTCCACCGCGGGCTGATCACGGTGCGTGCCGAGGCGAGCATGAGGATCGGGTGCTCGATGTGCAGCCCGCGGGCGACCGTGGCGTGCCCGGCGGTGATCGCCCGGAGCCATCCGGCCCGGACGGGGAACGACGGTGTGGGACGCCAGGCCTCGTCGATGGTCCACTCCCCGCCGAACCGCGCCTCGACCGAGCGGGCGTAGAAGCCGGGGTCGATGTTCGGCAACGGTGTGCGCGGCTGGAACCGGGCGAGCTGGGCGAGCGCCGGCCCGGAGGCGTACCGCACGATCGCTGACCCCTGCAGCTCGAGCCACGGGCTGTTGAGCACGAGCCCGGAGACCTGCCCGGGGTGCCGGTTGGCCCACAGCACGCCGATCAGGCCGCCCGTCGAGTGACCCATGAGCATGACGCGGCCGTGCGGGCCGATCTCGGTGCGCACCACGTCGAGCGCGGCGTCCAGGTCCTGGTCGTAGCGCTGCAGGTCGTCGGTGTACCCGGGCGTCTGGTACGGGCGCAGGGACCGGCCGTACTTGTGCAGGTCGAGCGCGTAGAACGCGACGCCGCGTGCGTGCCAGAACTCCGCCAACCCGGTCTGGAAGAAGTAGTCGGACCACCCGTGCACGTACAGGACGGCCCGCGCGGGTCGCTGCGGCTCGACGGTCGGCGGGCGGTACCGCACCAGGCTCGCGACGAGCTCGCCCTCGTCGTCGGGCGCGAGCGTGAGCGTCGCGACCTCGTAGCCCTCACCGAGGACGTCCGGCTCCCAGCTGACGGGCATGCGGGCGTCTCCTCGCTGTGGCCGGGCGTCAGACCTCGAGGACGATCTTGCCGAACTGCGCGCCGTCGGCAAGCCGCGACAGGCCGTCCGCGGCGCGGGCCAGCGGGAACGTGGAGTCGACGAGCGGTCGCACACCCGTGCGGGCGAGGAACGCGAGCAGGTGCACGAGGTCGTCGCGCGAGCCCATCGTGGTGCCGACGACGGTGATCTCCTGGAAGAAGATCCGGGTCAGCTCGGCGGCGGTCGCGTCCCCGCTGGTGGCGCCCGCGACGACGATCGTGCCGCCGGGACGGACCGAGCGCACCGAGTGGGACCACGTGGCCCGGCCGACGCTCTCGAGCACGACGTCGACGCGCGGCACCCGGGCCCCCGGCTCGACGGCGGAGGCGGCGCCCAGCTCCAGGGCCTGCGCCCGACGGTTCTCGTCGCGGCTGGTCACGATCATCTCGAGGCCGGCGGCCGCACCGAGGCGGACGGCGGCCGTGGCCAGGCCCCCACCGGCGCCCTGCACGAGGACGCGCTGCCCGGGCGTCGCCCGCCCGGTCGTGAAGAGCATCCGGTACGCGGTCAGCCACGCGGTCGGCAGGCAGGCCGCCTCGACGAAGCTGAGCGCTGCCGGCTTGTCGACGAGGTTCCACGTCGGGACGGCGACCTGCTCGGCGAGCGTGCCGGGGTGCCGCTCGGAGAGCAGCGAGCGTGGTTCGTCCGGCCCGACGCCGTGGCCGCTCGGACCGCCGATCACGCCGTGCACGACGACCTCGCGGCCGTCCGCGGTGACGCCGGCGGCGTCGGTGCCGAGGATCATCGGCAGCTGCTCGGGGCGCAGGCCCACGCCGCGCAGCGACCACAGGTCGTGGTGGTTGAGCGCTGCGGCCCGCACGTCGACCGTGGTCCAGTGCTCGCGGGCCGGGGGTGCGGGGCGGTCGCCGACGTCGAGGCCGGCGATCGGGTCGTCGGGGCTGAACCGGGCGACGGTGGCGGCGAGCATGCGCCCACCCTAGGACGTGCGCCGCTCAGAGCAGCGGCAGCATGCGCCCGAGGTCGGGGACGGCGTCCGAGGCGAACCGGGCCTGCAGCGCGCCCGTGAGCGCGTCGACGTCGTAGGGGGTGCGGCCTGCGGCGAGACGGACCCAGGCACGGGCGTCGACGACCTCGAGGTCCCAGCCGCCGCGGGCGACCACGATCCGCAGCAGCGCCTGCGCCACGAGGTCCAGCGCCTCGGCGTCGACGGGGTCCTCCTCGGCCGACAGCCGTGCGCGCCCCCGGGCGGAGGCCACCGACCGGGCGAGGTCGTCGGCGTGCACGGTCAGCTCGATCACCCGCGAGAGGGTCATCGTGCTCAGCAGGACCGGGCCGCGCCGGGCCTGGACGACGAGGTCGACCGGTCCGAGCTCGTCCAGCCGAGCGAAGGCCGCCCGCATGCGTGCGTCGACCCCGGCCAGCGGGTCGTCGGCGATCTCGACGGCGAGCTCGCGCGTGACCTGGGTGATCTCCGCCGCGCGCCCGGGGTACGTGCCGAGGTACTCCGCGAGGGTCAGCGGCACGGTGCCCTCGGGGAGGGGGACGCACGCGGCCAGCGCGTCCATCGCACGTCCGAGGTGCGCGACCAGCTCGTCGATCGTCCAGCCGGGAAGGACCGAGGCGGCCGTCCCGGTGCCGGCGTCGACGACCGCGCCGATCCAGGGGCGCAGGCGGTCCCACTGGGCGTGCAGGGCGTGCCGGGCGGCGGCGAGCTCGGCGGAGGCGGGTGCGGCGGCGGGGGTCATGCGGCCATCGTGCCCGACCGGCGGGTGCTCAGACCGCGTGCGTCCGCAGGAAGTCCGAGACGATCGCGCCGACCTGGTCCTCCTCGATGAGGAACCCGTCGTGCCCGAACTCGGAGGCCACGGTCCGCACCGGCCCGGCACCGGGGATGCCCGCGGCGATCCGCTCGGACTGCGACGGCGGGAAGAGGCGGTCGGAGTCCACGGCGACCACCAGCGCCCGGGCGGTGATCTGCGCGAGCGCGGCCTCGACGCCCCCGCGGTCGCGGCCGAGGTCGTGCGTGATCATCGTGCGGGTCAGCGCGACGTAGGTGTTCGCGTCGAACCGTCGGCTCAGCTTGTCGCCGTGGTGGTCGAGGTAGGACTGGACGGCGAACCGGCCGCCCTCGAGCGGGTCCTCGGCGCCCTGCGGGATGCGGCCGAAGCGTTCGTCGAGCTCACGGGCCGACCGGTACGTCTGGTGCGCGATCTGCCGGGCGAGCCCGAGGCCCACGTGCGGGCCGTCACCGTCGTCGGCGTCGTAGTAGTCGCCGTCGCGGTAGCGCGGGTCGCCCTGGATCGCGGCGAGCTGCGTGTGGAACCCGGCGATCTGGTCGCCCGAGGTCTGCGCGGTCGTCGCGATGGCGGCGAGCGTGCGCACCCGGGTCGGTGCGCCGACGCCCCACTCGAGCACGCGCAGGCCGCCGAGCGAGGCACCGATCACGAGCGCCCACTCGTCGATGCCCAGCAGGTCGGCCAGCCGGACCTCCGCGGCGACCTGGTCGCGCACGGTGAGCAGCGGGAACCGTCCGCCCCACGGGCGGCCGTCGGGTGCTGTCGAGGCAGGGCCGGTGGAGCCCTGGCAGCCGCCGAGCACGTTGGGGGCCACGACGAAGTACCGGTCGGTGTCGATCGGGGCGCCCGGTCCGACCATCGACTGCCACCAGCCGGCGGTCGGGTGCCCGGGGCCGGCCTCGCCCGTGACGTGCGAGTCGCCGGTGAGCGCGTGCAGGACGAGCACCGCGTTGCTGCCGTCCTCGGCGAGCGTGCCCCAGGTCTCGTAGGCGAGCCGGACCGCGGGTAGCCGGCCGCCCGACTCGAGGGCGAACGGGCCCAGGTCGGCGAACTGCCGCCGTCCGACCGGGTCGCCCTCGCGCCACGCGGCACTGACCGGGGCCGGCGGGCGGTCGCCCAGCGGGGTGCGGCTGGCGAGCGTGCGTGCGCGCGCCGTCGTCCCGTGGCGGCTCGCGCGTCGCGTGGCCACGAGGTCGGGCAGGGTCGGCTCGTCAGGCATCGCCGACCACCTTACGGACGGCGCGCGGGGTGGGCGCGTCGGGACCGCGCACCGGGACGACCGCCCCCGACGGCCCGTGCGCGGCCCGCGCCCGCACCCCGCCACCGCCCGGATGCGCCGTCGTGGGCAGGACGACGGCGCCCGGGAGGGGCGAGGTGCGGGGCGGGTGCGGCACGGCTGGGACCTCAGGCGCCCTTGGCGGCGCGGAAGCCCGCGTCGAGGTCGGCGAGGATGTCGTCGACGTGCTCGATGCCGACCGCGAGGCGGACCAGGCCGGGCGTCACGCCGGACAGCGCCTGCTCCTCGGGCGTGAGCTGGCTGTGCGTCGTCGAGGCCGGGTGGATGACGAGCGAGCGCACGTCGCCGATGTTCGCGACGTTCGAGTGCAGCTCGAGCGCCGAGACGAACGCCTGGCCCGCCTCCGTGCCGCCGTCGATCTCGAACGCGAGCACGGCGCCCGCACCGCGCGGGGCGTACTTGAGCTGGTTGGCGTGCCACGGGCTGGACTCGAGCCCGGCGTAGTGCACGCCGAGCACGTCGTCGCGGGCCTCGAGCCACGCGGCGACCTTCTGCGCGTTCTCCACGTGCCGCTCGACGCGCAGCGACAGCGTCTCGATGCCCTGCGCGATGAGGAACGCGTTGAACGGGCTGATCGCCGAGCCGAGGTCGCGCAGCAGCTGCACGCGGGCCTTGAGGATGAACGAGAGGTTCGCGCCGAACGCGCCGCCGACGCCGAGGTCCCGGGCGAACACCAGGCCGTTGTAGGACGGGTCGGGCGTGTTGTAGTTCGGGAAGCGCTCGGGGTGCTGGGCGTAGTCGAACGTGCCGCCGTCGACGATGACGCCGCCGATGGCCGAGCCGTGGCCGCCGAGGTACTTGGTCGCCGAGTGCACCACGACGTCGGCGCCCCACTTCAGCGGGTTGATGAGGTACGGCGTGGCGACCGTGTTGTCGACGACCAGCGGCACGCCGTACTCGTGCGCGACGGCGGCGACGGACTCGATGTCCAGCACGTCGGACTTCGGGTTCGGGATCGTCTCGGCGTAGAACAGCTTGGTGTTCGGGCGGATCGCGTCCTTCCACGCCTGCGGGTCGTGCGGGTCGGAGACGAAGGTCGTCTCGATGCCCAGCTTCGGCAGCGTGTAGTGCAGCAGGTTGTACGTGCCGCCGTAGAGCGACGGGCTGGCCACGACGTGGTCGCCGGCCTCGGCGATGTTGAGGATCGCCAGCGTCTCGGCGGCCTGCCCCGAGGAGACGAGCAGCGCGCCGACGCCGCCCTCGAGGGAGGCGATGCGGTTCTCGACGACCTCCTGCGTGGGGTTGCCGATGCGCGTGTAGATCGGGCCGAGCTCCTTGAGCGCGAACCGGTCGGCGGCCTGCTGGGCGTTCTCGAAGACGTAGGACGTGGTCTGGTAGATCGGCAGCGAGCGGGCGCCCGTCGTCGGGTCGGGCTGCTGGCCGGCGTGGATCTGGCGGGTCTCGAAGTTCCAGCTCTCGTTGCTCACGGTGTGCTCCTGGGTGCGATGGTTCACGGTCGTCACTGGGCGGTGCGGGTTCGTGGACCGTGGGAGCTCGGCAGGCGTCGTCCGCTCGTGGTCCGGGGTGGGTGGGCGCACGGGACGTGTCGGGGCTCAGCCGGTGGTGAGGGCGGACCGTCGAGGGTCCGGCACCTGCCGCCGGGCACAGCCGAGCGTGCGCTGGGTCAGCGACACATTCGGCGGCAGGACATGTCGGCGAGGTTACGGCCGAGGCGCACGGCCTGGACAGGGTGGTCTCATCCAGTGAGATGACTGTCTCATCGATGGACGCTCGTCCGGGTGGTCGGCACCGGCTCGGCGGCGCGAACGGGTGAACGGTATGCGGGGATCCGTCCGTTCGTCCTCCGGTCGTCCGCCGTTCGCCCTGCCGCGAGCCCAGGTGCGGTGGAGTACCCGCGGCGGCGTCACAGCAGGCGCTCAGGATGAGAGGCGGGGTGCGCGCCGTGGCGCCCGTGTTCCAGCTCTACAGGTTCACCGACGAGGACACCGTGTGGTGGCGACTGGTCAGTCCGAACGGGCGGGGGATCGCCCGCGTCCCGCACGGGCTCCCCGACCCCGACGCCGCGCGCGAGTCCATCGCCGGCGTGGTCGCCGTCGTCGACCGGCTCGACCCCCTGCTTCGGCTCACGCCCGAGTACCGGTGGCGCTGGGAGCTGCAGCACGCAGGAGCGAGCGTCGTGCACGGCATCGGCGACCACGACCGCCGGGTGCGGTGCGAGAACGCCGCGCACCGCTTCCTGCAGATCGCCGCCGACGCGCCCACCGACCCGGTCGTCTGCACCTTCCGTCGCGTCGGTCCGGCCCCCCGGCTCGCCCGCAGGCTGGCCCGATGACCGGGTCGTCCCGGATCCCCCTCGTGCTCGTCGCCGGGACCGTCCTGTGCGGCACCGTCGTCGCCGCCGTGGCCGCCGCCACGGGCGCCGGCACGATGCCGCAGGTCCCCGGCGCGAGCGTGCTCGACGCGCCGCCGGACCAGGTCGACGTCGGCACCGCGCCCGGTGACGTCGCCGGCCCCACCGGTGCGGCGACGCTCACCTCGCAGAGCGTCGCGACCGGGCCGAACCCCACGGTCGTCGCCGACCGGACCTGGGTCGAGGCCGTCGCGGCGGTCACCGGCATCCCGGCCACCGCGCAGCAGGCCTACGGCGACGCGACGCTCGCGCTCGGCGAGGAGGAGCCCGCCTGCCACCTCGGCTGGACCACGCTCGCCGCCGTGGGCGCGGTCGAGTCCGGCCACGGCACGCACGGCGGGGCGACCCTGCGCGACGACGGGCACCCGAGCGTCCCGGTCGTCGGACCCGCGCTCGACGGCACCGCAGGCACCCTGGCGCTGCCCGCCACAGCGGACGGCACCGCATGGCACGGGGACCCGACCTGGGAGCACGCCGTCGGGCCGATGCAGTTCCTGCCGCAGACGTGGCAGCGCTGGGCGGCCGACGGCGACCACGACGGGACCGCCGACCCGCACGACATCGAGGACGCCGCCCTGGCCGCAGGCCGCTACCTGTGCGCCGGCGACCGGGACCTCGCGGCCGCAGCCGGGTGGCGCGCGGCCGTGCTGTCGTACAACCGCGACGAGGCGTACCTGCAGCACGTCCTCGAGCTCGCCGACGCCTACGCCGACGCCAGCGCCGCCGTGCCGTGACCGAGCCCGACCCCCGGCCCGCAGGGACGGACACCGACGGGCTGCTGCTCGGTCGGTACCGGCTCGGTGCGTTGCTCGGGTCGGGCCGCACCGCCGACGTGCACCGGGCCGAGGACGTGCGGCTGCGACGACCGGTCGCGGTCAAGGTCCATCGCGCACCGTCGGCGGCCGGTGAGGACCCGTTCGAGGCCGCGCGTCGCCTCGCCGCCCTCGACGACCCGCACCTCGTGCGCGTCCTCGACCTGGGCCACGACGCGCAGGGCCGTGCGTGCGTCGTCCTCGGGCTCGTCGACGGGGACACGCTCGGGCAGGTGCTCACCGCAGGCCGGATGCCGCCGGCCGATGCGCTCGCCCTCGCGGACGCCGTGCTCGCCGGGCTCGGGCACGCGCACACGCACGGCCTGCTGCACCTCGACGTCTCACCCGCCAACGTCATGGTGCCGCGCGGGGCCGGCCCCGCCGGAGCGGTCGTCCTGGACCTCGCAGGCACGCCCGACCCGTCGGGGGACGCGACGCACGTCACCGTCAGCCCTGCGTACGCCGCACCCGAGCTGGCGACCGCGGAGGGTGCGGACGCCCGCGCCGACCTGTACGCGGTCGGCGCGCTGCTCGTCCACGCCCTCACCGGCAGCCCGCCCTACCCGTCCGAGGACCCGGCCGTCATGCTCGCCGGGCACGTGCACGAGCCTGTCCCCGTGCCGTCCGGGCGCGTGCCCGGGCTGCCGCGCGAGGTCGACGCGCTCGTCGCCCGGGCGCTCGCGAAGCACCCGGACGACCGGTTCGTGGATGCCGCGCAGATGCGTCGGGCGGTGCAGGCCGTGGCGGGCACCACGCGCAGGTCGGCACCGGTGGAGGCGGCGCGCGAGGTGGTCGACCGCGCACCTGTTGCCGCGGTCGTGGCGCCGTCGGCCCGGCGGCCGGACGAGGCGGGGACGCCCCGGCTGCCCGTGGTCGAGCGGCAGGGCGCGCCCGAGCCGCCGATGCTCGTGCGCGAGGGCGCCGGCCCGGCCCGCGTGCTGACCCTCGCGGCCGTGCTCCTGCTGGGCGGGCTCGCCGCCGGCGCCGCGCTCACGGCACCCGACGAGTCGCCTGCGACGGTGGCCTCGACCCGCGCACCGACCCTCACGGCGACCACCACCGCGCCCGCGGCCCCGGTCGAACCACCACCGGCGAGCGGCCCGACGCCGACCGGCCCGACGCCCTCCGCAGCGGTACGCGTCCCCGAGACCGTCGGGCTCCCGCTCGCCGCCGCACGCGACGCCGTGCTCGCCGCCGGGATGGTCGTCGGCGACATCCTCGTGGTGGACGGTCCGTCGCCTGCGGACACCGTGCTGGGGAGCACCCCGGACGGCGCGAGCGACGCGCCGCCCGGCACCGTCGTGGGGCTCGTCGTCGCGAGCGGCTACACCGCCGTGCCGGACGTGGTCGGCCGGCGGTGGGCCGACGTCGGCCCCGCCCTGCTGGCCGCCGGGTTCGCCGTCACCGAGCAGGGCGCGGCCGGGGCCGGGGTCGCCGCCGACCGGGTCGTGCACCGGATCGAGCCCACGGCAGGCGCGCGCGTGCCCGTCGGGACCACCGTGGTCGTCGTGACCGGGACGGCCGGCTCGTCGACCGCCGCACCCACGGGGACGCCCGCCGCCACCGGGGCGCCGGCGGGACCCACCCCGACGCCCACGAGCACGCCGACACCCGCCGGGACGGTGCCGTGAGCCGAGCGCCCGGGGGCGTTCGTCCCTTGTTCACCGCTCCGGGGGCCCGTGGACACCGCGCCTGGATTCGATCATCCGGGGGACGGGCCGAACCGCGACGCCCGGCCCGACCCGTGTCCCACCTCGAAGGAGCGCCCCCGTGAGCACGTCCGTGCCGGCCGCCGCGCCCCCGTCGACCGCCGTCCCGCGCCGCCTGTCCCGGCGGACCACGGGCTCCGACCGCGTCTTCGAGCTCGGCGCGCGCGGGGTCGGTGCGACCGTCCTGGCGATCACCGGCAGCATCGGGCTGTTCCTCGCCCTGCAGTCCGTGCCGACGCTGCGCCGGTACGGCTGGTCGTTCTTCACCGAGGCCCAGTGGGCCCCCGAGACGGACACCCTCGGCATCCGGGCCGTGCTGCTCGGCACGTTCACCGTGGCCGGAGTCGCGATGGTGTTCGCCATCCCGCTCGCGCTGTGCACCGCGCTGTACCTCACCGAGTACGCCCCGACCCGCCTGCGGGCCGCGCTGGTCTCGCTCGTCGACCTCATGGCCGCGGTGCCCAGCATCATCTACGGGTTGTGGGGGTTCTTCCTGCTGCAGCCGCAGGCGGCTGGGCTGGCCCGCTGGCTGCACACCTACCTCGGCTGGATCCCGCTGTTCCGGGTCGACACCGACCCGCACGCCGCCGTGTGGGAGCAGTCCCGGTACACCGCCTCGGCGTTCGTGGCCGGCATCGCTGTGGCGATGATGGTGCTGCCCATGGCGTCCTCGGTCATGCGGGAGGTGTTCTCCCAGGCGCCACCCGGCGAGCGCGAGGGCGCCCTCGCGCTCGGGTCCACCCGGCTCGGTGTGATCCGCGCCGTCGTCCTGCCGTTCGGACGCGGCGGGATCATCGGCGGCACGATGCTCGGGCTCGGTCGCGCGCTCGGCGAGACCATCGCGGTCCTCCTGATCATCTCCCCGTCGTTCGACATCAAGCTGCGGCCGCTCGAGATCGGCACCAACACGATCTCCGCGCTGATCGCCGGCCGGTTCGGCGAGGCGAGCGACGCCCAGCTCTCGGCGCTCCTGACCGCCGGGCTCGTGCTCTTCCTCATCACGCTCGCCATCAACACGCTGGCCGCGACCGTCGTGGCGCGCAGCCGCTCGGGCGCGGGGACGGACATCTGATGACCCACGTCGCGCTCCCGCCCACCCCGGCTGCCCCGCCCGTCTCGGCTGCCCCGGCTGCCCCGCCCGCACCGTCAGCCGGGTCGACGCTCGTGGCCCCCGCGCGGGGCACGACGCACGTGCGCACCCTGCCGCCGGTCCGCACGCCGCCGGACACCCGGCGCCGCAGGGTCGCCGGGGTGCCCGGGCACGACCGGCTCGTGCTGCTCGGATCGCTGGCCGCGGCCGCCGCGCTCGCCTGGGTGCTGTGCTTCCGGCTGCTCCCGTGGGGCACCCCGCTCGCCTACGCGGTGGTCACCTTCGCGACGTTCCTCGCGGTCGTCACGGTGGCCACCTCGGCGACGGCCGACGGCCCGGCGGTGGCCGACCGCCTCGCGGGTGCCGTCGTCACCGGTGGTGCCCTCACCGTCGCGGTCGCCCTGACCTCGACGGTCGTGTTCACCTTCGTGCGCGGCTTCGGCGCGCTGCGGCACTGGTCGATGCTGTTCGACGACATGGCGGGCGTCGGCCCGCGCGACCCGCTGTCCGTCGGCGGGGTCGGGCACGCCGTGCTCGGCACGCTGATCGAGATCGGCCTGGCGGTCGCCTTCACCGTGCCGCTCGGCCTCGGCGCCGCGGTGTTCATGACCGAGGTCGGCGGCCGGTTCTCCCGCGTGGTGCGCACGGTCGTCGAGGCGATGACCGCACTGCCGTCGATCGTGGCCGGGCTGTTCGTGTACACCGTGCTCATCGTCGGTCTCGGGGTGCCGCGCTCCGGCCTGGCCGCCGCGGTCGCGCTGTCGGTCATGATGCTGCCGATCATCGCCCGCGCCGCGGACGTCGTGCTGCGGGTCGTCCCGTCCGGCCTGCGCGAGGCCAGCGCCGCCCTGGGAGCACCGCGGTGGCGCACGGTCTGGCACGTGGTGCTGCCCACCGCGCGTCCCGGTCTGGCGACCGCCCTGATCCTGGGCGTCGCCCGGGGCATCGGTGAGACCTCGCCCGTGCTGCTGACGTCGGGCGCGGCGTCGTTCTTCGTGGCGAACCCCATGGACGGCGTCATGAACTCGCTGCCGCTGTTCATCTACTCGAGCGTGCGCAGCGGCGAGCCCGGCCTGGTCCAGCGCGGGTTCGCGACCGCCACGATCCTGCTCGTGCTCGTGCTCGTGCTCTTCGTCGTCGCCCGGCTGGTCGCACGGCGCCCGGCCGGTCGCTGACCCTCTCCCACCGTCTCCTGGAGGACCGATGAACGACCAGCGCACGAGCCTGCGCACCGCGGCTCGCGCACCCCGGCGTCGACCCGCCTGGCAGGGTCGCCTCGCCGCGGTGGTCGCCGCCGGCCTGGTCGCGCTCACCGTGCTCGTCGGGACGTCCACGGCCGCCTCCGCCGCCTACGGGCAGATCGAGGGGTCGGGGTCCACCTGGAGCCAGGTGATCGTCGACCAGTGGATCGCCGACGTGTCCGCCAACGGCATGGCGGTCACCTACAACGGCGGAGGCTCGTCGCAGGGACGCAAGAACTTTGCCGCCAACGTCACCGACTTCGGCATCACCGAGATCCCCTACCAGGGGACCGACGAGTACGGGAACGCGGACACCGCCGGCGGTCGCGAGTTCTCGTACCTGCCGATCGTCGCCGGCGGCACCGCGTTCACCTACCACCTCGAGGTGGGTGGCGCGCTGGTCAAGGACATCCGGCTGTCCGGCGACACGATCGCGAAGATCTTCACGAACCAGATCACCAGCTGGGCCGACCCCGCGATCAAGGCGGACAACAACGGGCGGGTCCTGCCGGACACCCCGATCGTGCCGGTCGTGCGCTCGGACGGCTCGGGCACGACCGCGCAGTTCACCACCTACCTCGACGCGCAGCACCCCGACGTCTGGCGGGCCTACTTCGGCCGGTCCGGGCTGACGTCCTACTACCCGAAGCCCAGCGGCACCCGGATGATCGCCGCAGCCGGCTCCGACCAGGTGATGAACACCGTCGCCTCGTCCGCCGGCAACGGGACCATCGCCTACGTCGAGTACTCGTACCCGATCAACAAGGGCTACCCGGTCGTCAAGGTGCTCAACAGCGCCGGCTACTACGTCGAACCCACGCAGTACGCCGTCGCGGTCGGCCTCACCAAGGCCCGCATCAACACCGACGCGTCCTCGCAGGCGTACCTGACGCAGATCCTCGACGACGTCTACACGAACCCCGACCCGCGGGCGTACCCGCTCTCGTCGTACTCCTACATGCTGCTGCCGACCGGCAAGAACGACCAGCGCATGACGACGAACAAGCGGCAGACGCTCGTCGACTTCATGTTCTACTCGCTGTGCGAGGGCCAGGGGAAGGCCGGCGCGTTCGGCTACTCGCCGCTACCCCTCAACCTCGTGCAGGCCGGGTTCGAGCAGATCGCCAAGCTCGGTGCCGCCGACCCCGGCGTCGACGTCGCCAACCGGGACGCCACCCGGTGCAACAACCCGACGTTCGTGGCCGGGGACCTCTCGCGCAACAAGCTCGCCGAGGTCGCGGCCCAGCCCGCGACGTGCGACCAGCAGGGTCAGGGGCCGTGCCTCGGTGCCGGTCAGGTCGTCGACACGTCCGGCGGTGCCGGGTCGACCGGTGGCGCAGGCTCCGCGGGGGCGGCCGCCGCCCCGGGGGCCGCGGGGGCGGCCGCAGCCGGGGCGCAGGGTGCTGCCGGAACCGGTGCGACGGCCGGCGCCGACGCATCCGCAGGGGCGATCGACCCCGCCACGGGTCTGCCCCTCGGGACCACCGTCGACACCGCGACGGGCCTCGTGACGGGTGCCGTCGCCACGACCGTCGCCTCCCGGCCGGTCGGCAGCAGCATCGCGTTCGGTGCGCTCGCCGGGGCCGAGCTGCTCGCGGTCGCCCTCGTGCCGGGGTTGTTCGCGGTGCGGCGTCGGTTGCTCGCCGAACCGCGGGTCGCCGGGCCGATGCCCGCCGGACCACCCCCGTCCGGCCCGTCGCCCACGGCCGGCCCGCCACCCGTGTCCGGGCCACCTTCGGGGCTCGCGCCACCACGGATGGCCGGCGCGGGTCCCGTCGCCGGGCCGTCGTCCCCCTTCGGCCCGCCGACCGTGGCCGGACCGTCGTCCCCGTTCGGCGCTCCGCTCGCCGGCGGACCGGGGTCCACCTTCAGCCCGCCCTTCCGGCCGACCAGGGGCGGCATCGGCTCGGCGGACCTGCGATGAGCCGGTCACGACGGCCCCGGGGTGCCCGTGCGGCCGCGCTCGCCCTCGTGCTCGCCCTCGTCGGTCTGCTCGGCGGTGCGTTCGTGACCGGTCGGGCCACCAGCGCCGCAGCCGCGGACACGGTGCCCGGATGGACGGCAACCCGCACCATCACGCGCGAGCACCTCGCCGCCGACGGCAGCACCGAGCCGGTCGACAGCCGGACCGTCACGGTCGCCGTCGACCGCACGCAGGACCTGCGCGGACGCGAACGTGTCGCCGTGACCTGGACGGGCGCGCGTCCCAGCGCCGGGCGCACCGTCAGCCCCTACGGCTACGACGGCACCAACCAGGAGTACCCGGTGGTGATCCTGCAGTGCCGCGGGCTCGACGACCCCACGCTCCCGGTGGCGCAGCAGCTCAGCCCCGAGACGTGCTGGACGAGCACCTACCTGCAGCGGATCGGTCAGGCCTCGCCCGCCTCGGCCGTCTGGCGGCACGACCGGTACGCCACCGACGCCGAGCGTGGCGACCAGAGCACGGCCGTCGACTGGCCGGAGGCGTGCGCGCAGCTGCCGCCGTCCCTGCTCTCGCAGCGGCTCGTCCCGTTCCGCGCCGCGAACGGCACCGTGTACCCCTCGTGCAGCGACACGACGATCGCTCCGGAGTCCGCGGTCGACGCCGCGCTCCCTGCCGCCGAGCTGGCCGCCTTCACCCGGTCGGACGGGACCGGCGAGGCGAACGTCGAGATCCGGACGGCTACCGAGAACGAGTCCCTGGGATGCTCGACGGACGTCCCCTGCTCGCTCGTCGTGATCCCGATCATGGGCATCAGCTGCCTCGACGGGGACGCCACGTGCCGCGGTGACGGGTCGTTCGAGGCCGGGTCGTCGAACTTCGGCAACCTCGGCGTCGACGACGCCGTCTCCGCCCGCTACTGGTGGTCGGCCTCGAACTGGCGCAACCGGTTCGCCGCCCCGCTCTCCTTCGCGCTGCCGCCCGACGCGTGCGACGTGCTCGACGACCGGGCGCCGGTCGACATGTACGGCTCCGAGCTGCTCAACCAGGCGTCGCTGCAGTGGGCGCCCGCGTACTGCCTGCGCGCCGACCGGTTCAAGTTCCGGCACAACCGGATGTCCGAGTCGTCCGCGCTGCGGCTGCTCGGCTCGGGGGGCGCGGTCGCCGCCTTCGTGTCCGAACCTGCGCAGACGAGCACGGTCCCGCTCGGTTACGCGCCCGTCGCGGTGACCGGCTTCGCCGTCGCGTACGTCGCCGACCTGCCGGACAACGCCGGGGAGGTGCAGGACCTGCGGCTGACACCTCGCCTGCTCGCGAAGCTGCTCACCCAGTCCTACCCCGCCTCGAGCTCCGGGCAGGCGCACCCGGGCATGGCGGACAACCCGCTGGCCCTCAACACCGACCCGGAGTTCACCGAGCTCAACCCGGGCCTGTCGCTCACCGCGGAGGAGGCCCGGGCGACGATGCTCTCGCTGTCCGAGCAGTCCGACGTGATGACCGCGCTGACCGCCTACATCGCCGCGGACACCGAGGCGATGGCCTTCGTGCACGGCGAGGCGGACCCGTGGGGCATGGTCGTCAACCCGTCCTACAAGGACATCGCGCTGCCGCGCGCCGATTGGCCGATGCTGGACACGTTCGTGCGGGACATCAACCGCGAGTGCGAGAAGCTCAACCCGTCGCCGTACCTCGGGCTCGTCGCCGCTCCCGTGACCCGGCTGCGCACGGTCGCCGAGGCCGTGCTCGACGCCTGGCCGAACGTGCAGACGCAGTGCACCCGCTCGACGACCTCGGACCCCTGGAAGTTCGGCCGGATCGCCCGGCAGGGGTACGGCTCACGGTTCATGCTCGGGCTGGTCTCGCTCGGTGACGCCGAACGCTTCGGGCTGCGCACCGCGGCGCTGCGGACCGCCGGCACCGGTCCGGACGCGACCTTCGTCGAGGCCTCGCCCGCCTCGATGGCCAGCGCCCTGACGGTGGCCGACCAGACCGCGCCCGGTGCGCCGTTCCTGCTGGACCGCACGGCTCTGCCCGCCGACGCCTACCCCGGCACGATGGTCGTGCACGCGGCGGCCGCATTGTCCGGGCTGAGCGCGAGCGACGCGGGGCACGTCGCCGAGCTCGTGCGCATCGCCACCACGGAGGGCCAGGTGCCCGGCAGCGGGAACGGGCAGCTGCCCGACGGCTACCTCCCGATCACCTCGGACGGTCCGACGGCGGCGCTGCTCGCCTCGGCGCAGGCGGTCGCGTCGGCGATCGAGGCCCAGTCCGGGCCGATGGTCGTCCCCGTCTCGGCCCCTGTCGTCGCGGCGCCCGTGCCGCACCCGGTCGGCGCGGCGGCCGCCTTCCCGACGGCCTCGGCGCGTGCCCCGGCCAACCCGTTCCTCGCCGCCGCCACGGGCCCCGTCCCGACGACCGGTCTCGCGGCCGACAAGGCGCCCGAGACGGCGCAGGCTCGCGCCGCGGGCACCACGATCGCCGAACGGTCGGGCACCGCGAACGCCGCGCTGCCGACCACCCTCTCGGTCGCCCTCGGCGGCGCGGTCGGTGCTCCTCTGCTGCGTCTGTTCACCACCCGGAGGCGATCGGCATGAGCCTCGTCGAGCTCGACCCGCCCGCGGGCGCGCAGGCCCCCTCGGACGCGGAGCCCGGGTACGCGCCGCCCGAGCACCCCGTGCCGCCCCAGCGCCCTGTGCCGTCCGGGACACGCTCGGCGCCGCCGCGGCGAGCCCTCGCGCCGGTGCAGCCGCGCCCACCCCGCCCCCCGCGTCGGCCCGAGCCGATCGGCTCGCTCGTCGTCACGACGGCACTGCTGGTGCTCGCCGCGCTCGCCGGCTGGGCGCTCGTCCAGGTGCTCGTCCTCGGCAGCCTCGCCGAGGCACGGTCCCAGCAGGTGCTGTACGCACAGCTGCGGGAGCAGCTCGCCTCGCAGACAGCACCCACCGGTGGCGCCGTCGAGCCGGGTGCCCCCGTGGCGATCCTCGCGATCCCGACGCTCGGCCTCCAGCAGGTCGTCGTCGAAGGCACCTCGTCGGGCGACCTCCTCGCCGGGCCCGGGCACCGCCGCGACACGGTGCTGCCCGGCCAGGCCGGCGTCTCGCTCGTGCTCGGCCGGTCCACGACCTACGGCGGTCCGTTCCGTTCGCTCCCGCTGCTGCGCCAGGGCGACGGCATCACGGTGACCACCGGGCAGGGCGAGTTCGTCTACCGGGTCGACGGCGTGCGGCACGACGGCGACCCCCTGCCGGGTGCGCTCACGGAAGGCGGGGCGCGCCTGACGCTCGTCACGACCGAGGGCTCCGGACCGTTCGGGGCGATCACCGGGTTCACCACCGTGTACGTCGACGCCACGCTCGTCGGCGAGGCGGTCACGGGTCCGTCGGGCCGACCCGCGGCGGTCCCGGCGTCGGAGGCGGTGCTCGGCGGTGACACCGGCGCCCTGCCCGTGCTCGTGCTCGCCCTGCAGGCGCTGCTCCTGGCGGCCGTCGCCGCTGTGCTGCTCAGCCGCCGGCTACCGGCGCGGGCCTCCTGGGTCCTGGCCGCGCCCGTGCTCGTCGCCGCCGCGTGGTGGGCGACCGAGGTCGCCGTGCGCCTGCTGCCGAACGTCCTCTGAGCAGCGCCGGCACGTCCCCAGGCCACGGCCGGGACGTCCTTCGTTCACCGTCCGGGACCGGTGGGTTCGCCCGGTCTGCGAAGAGTGGGCGGTAGGCCGGGAAGCACCGGCCGACCGACACACGAAGGGCTCCTTCCCTCATGAAGCGCACGAAGGTCTCGCTCCTCCTCACCGTCGCCCTCGCGGGCGTGCTCGCCGCCACGATCGCCTCCCCGGCGTCGGCCGACCCGACCCCGCAGCCCAAGGACCTCGTGGGCGTCGGCTCGGACACCACCGAGTACGCGGTCAACTACCTCGCCGACGGGGTGAAGGTCGGCGGGCTCTACTCGCCCGGCTACAACGCGTCCGCGGGCGCCCGCCTGGTCTCCTTCAACGCGACGGGCACCACCCCGGTCGTCCTCAAGTCGGGCACGGTCGCCGTCACGCGCCCGAACGGCTCCGGCGCCGGCAAGGCCACCCTCTACGGGGCGGGCCTCAACACGAACGTCAACTTCGCGCGGTCGTCCTCCTCGCTGTCCGCCGCGGAGGTCTCCGCAGGACTGTGGCAGGTCCCGTTCGCCCAGGACGGCCTCAAGCTCGCGACCGCGACCACGTCGAACGCGCCCGCGTCGATCACCGCGGCCCAACTGGTCGGCATCTACAACGGCTCGATCAGCAACTGGAACCAGATCGGTGGCACGGCCGGCGTGATCGTCCCGATGATCCCGCAGACCGGGTCCGGCACCCGCACGGTCTTCGTCGCCCAGCTGCAGGCCGCGAACGGTGGCGTGGCGGTCACGCTCGCCTCGACGGTCGTCGAGGTCCAGGAGCACGACGCCGCCCCGGTCGCCGCGAACGCCAACGCGGTCGCACCGTTCTCCACCGGCCGGGCCAAGTCCGCGACGGGCATCAAGCTCGCGGGCGGCTGGAGCTACACCCGGGCGCTCTACAACGTGGTGCGCCAGGCCGACCTGTCGACCGCCTGGTTCACCCAGGTCTTCGGCGCCGACGGCTTCATCTGCTCGGGCTCCGGCCAGGCGCTCATCGAGGCCGCCGGCTTCGACCAGCTCGCGGTGCCCGCCGACGGCGGCGCCTGCGGTGTCCCGACGCAGGCCGCGACGACGAACTTCACCGTCAACTGACGCCCTCCCGCGTCTCGACGTCCCCGTTCGACGACCTCCTGAACCAGCCCCGGAAAGGCACCCCCATGACCCGCACCAGGACGCTCGCCGGCTTGCTCGCCGGTGTCGTCGTCGCCACGGCCGCCCTGGCCGTCGCGACCCCCGCCTCCGCCAACGACGAAGGCCCGGACGTCGCAGGCCAGATCTTCCTGTTCCCGAACACGGGCGGCTTCACCAACGCCGCCAACACCACGCCCGTCACGAGCGGCACCGGGACGGTCCGGCCGTTCCAGTCGCTGGCCGTCGACCAGCTCTGCCCGGCCGACACCGCCGCGGTGCAGGCCGCGATCCGCATCCCGCAGCCGGGCGTGCCCGAGAACGACTGGGCCCAGGTCCCGATCACGGCGGCCACGAACGTGAAGGACGCCCAGGGGCGCTACTACACGGCGCGTGGCGACTACCTCACCAAGCCCGAGGCCATGACGTACATCGCCTCGCAGCCCGGGAGCACCGGCACGCTGCCGCTCATCCTCATGTGCCGCAACGACGCCGGTCTGGGTATCGGCGTCCTGCGCACCACGATCACGATGACGGGCAACGCCTCCGCCCTGACCTGGTCGGTCCCGACGCCGACGATGCCGCGCAGCACGGCCACCGCGACGCTCACCGCCTCGCAGTCCGCGGTCGAGCAGGGCACGGCCGTGACGTTCTCCGTGGCGGTGGCCCCGGCCGCCGCGACGGGCACGGTCGAGTTCCTGGCCGGGACGACCTCGCTCGGCACGGGCACCCTCAGCGGCGGGGTCGCGACCCTGACCACCAGCGCGCTGCCCGTCGGCACCGCGTCGGTCACGGCCGTGTACGCCGGTGACAGCACCTACGGGGCGGCCACCTCCGCCGCGGTCGACGTGCAGGTCGCCGCCGTGGCGCCCCGCTCGACGACCACGACCCTCACGGTCGACCGGGTCGACGGCGACGCGTACCAGTCGGTCGCGCTGACCGCCGCGGTGGCCTCCGCGTCCGGCACGCCCGCCGGCACGGTCGCGTTCTCGGACAACGGGGTCGTGCTCGGCACGGTCCCGGTGACCGCGGGCTCCGTCCCGGTCTTCACCACGAACGTGCTCGGTGCGGGCAGCCACGCCCTGGTCGCCACGTTCACCGGCACGGCGCCGTACACCGACTCGGCCTCCGCGCCGGTCGCCACGGCGTACACGCTCGCGGGCGCCGTCGCCGAGCAGACCGTCACGCTCGACATCCCGGTCGGCACCATCACACTGACCACGCCGTACACGCCCACCTCGCCGCTCGCGCTGGGCACCGCGGTCCTCGACCCGGCGGACTCGACGTACTCGGCCTCCGCACCGTTCGAGGGCATCGTCATCACCGACACCCGCGCCGGCAACCTCGGCTGGACCGCCTCGGTCGTCTCCGGGGCGTTCACGTCGGCGGGCGGCGACTCGTTCGACGGCGGGCACGCCGGTCTCACGGGCCTGGCCGCGACGCAGGTCGCGGGCAACGCGCTGCTGGCCACGGACGTCGTGGTGAGCGACAACGCACCGTTCACGGTGGGCCTGGCCACGCCGAAGGTGTTCGCCAGCTACCCGGCTGCGCGCTCGCTCGGCACGGCGCACCTGGCCGGCGTGTTCGGCGTCGACCAGGTCCCCTCGTCGGTGGCGCCCGGTCTGTACACCGCGACGGTGACCCTCACCGCCGTCTGATCCGTACCGCCGTCTGAGCCGTGCCCTGACGGACGGGCGCAGGTGGGGTGGGGCCGTTCGCCCCGCCCCATCTGCGCGTTCGCCCCGCCCCACCGGCGCGTCCGGGCCGTCCCTCGTTCGCCGGGTGTTCGTCACCCGAACATCCCGGTTCGTCACGCTTCGTACGAACCAGCCGCCGATCGCAGGAGCCATGTCGATGATCGCCACGCTGCGCCGGACAGCCGTCCTCGCGCTCGTCACGCTGGCCCTGCTCGCACCCGCCGGGCCTGTCGCCGCCGCGACGGACCCGGACGCCACCGACATGGTCTCGTTCGGCATCGCCCCGGCCGGTGCCGACCGTCCCGACGCCCGCCCTTACCTGGCCGTGACGGCCCCGGCCGGCTCGGTCGTCTACGAGCACGTGGCCCTCGTGAACCAGGACGACGAACCGGTGACGCTCGAGGTGTACGGCGCCGACGTCGTCATGGCCGACGGCGGTGGCCTGTCCGTGCGGGCAGCGGCCGACACGGACACCGACGCCGGCGCCTGGGTGTCGGTCGACGCCGCCGGGCCCGTGCAGGTCCCGGCGCAGACGGCCGACGGGTTCGGCTACACGATCGTCCCGCTCGCCATCACCATCCCGCAGGACGCCGAACCGGGCGACCACGTGGCCGGGCTCGTCGCGTCGCTGGTCACCGTCGCCGCGGGCGCCGACCAGGGGCCGTCGATCCGGCTCGAGCAGCGGGTCGCGGCCCGGGTGTACGTCCAGGTCCAGGGGGAGGTCGCCCCGGGTCTGGTCGTGGAGGACGTCGTCGCCGACTGGGCGCCCGACGGCGTGCTCGGCACCGGTGCGGTGACCGTCGGCTGGACGGTGCGCAACACCGGCAACGTGCGCGTCGCCGTCGAGCCGTCCGCCTCGGTCGCCGGGCCTCTCGGGGTCGCCGCCAGGCGTGCCGACGCACCGCGCGTCGAGGAGCTGCTGCCCGGCGGCACCGCACGGGTGGAGGCGACGCTCGAGGGCGTCCCTGCGCTCGGCCGCGAGGAGGTCACCGTGACCGCCGCCGCGGTGGCCCCGCTCACCGGGCGCGACCCGGGCCTGGCCCCGGTCGTCGCCACCACGCACGTGTGGGCCCTGGCCTGGCTGCCGCTCGCCGTCGCCGCCCTGGTCACCCTGCTGATCGTCGTCGCGGTCGCCCGTGGCAGGTCCGCCCGCCGCGCGGCCCGCATCCTTCCCGACGGCCCGGTCGAACCCGGGCTCGTCGTGGACACCCCTGTCGGCGTGGGCCGGTGAGACCGGGGGCGTCGTCCCCTGGTCGTCCGCACGGCGCACGTCGTTCACCCGTGCTCGCCATCCTCGGCGGGTACGCGCCCGGTCCCACCTGCACCTGTGAAGGGAATCCTGCGATGCGTCCCATCAAGCTCCTGGCCACCCTGGCCGCCGGCGCGCTCCTGTCGAGCGCCGTCGCCCTGGCCTGCGCGGCACCTGCCTCTGCCGAGGACGAGGGTCCTGACCTGCCCGGCAGCATCTACTTCCTCGCGAAGGCCGGTGGGCTCGACGCGAACGGGCAGACCGACGTCATCACGAGCGGCACGACGCTCGACCGGCCGTTCCAGTCGCTGGCCGTGTCCGCCCAGTGCCCGGCCGGTGCGGTCTCGCTGCAGCCGATGATCCGGATCCCGCAGGCCAACGTGCCCGAGTCGCAGTGGCTCGAGGTCCCGATCGCGGCGAACATGAACCACGTCGACGCGCAGGGGCGCTTCTACACCGACCGCGGCGACCGCCTCACGAAGCCTGACGCGCTGGCGTACATCGCCACGCAGGCGGGCAAGACGGGGACGATCCCGCTGCTGGCGGTCTGCCGGGACGAGCTCGGTCTGGGTGTCGGCCTCTTCCGCACGACCCTGACGCTCACCGGTGACCTGTCGAACCTCGCCTGGTCGGTTCCCGCGCCCACGCCCCTCGGTGGCGGCACCCAGGTGACCGCGACGACGACGACCCTGACGGGTGCCGTGCAGGGTGCGGACCTGGTCCTGTCGGCCGCGGTCGCACCGGCCGGCGCCGGCGGCACGGTCACGTTCTCCGAGGGCGGGACGACGGTCGGCACCGCGGCGGTCTCGGGCGGTGTCGCGCAGGTGACGGTGCCGTCGCCCGCGTCGGGCTCGCACAGCTACACCGCGACCTTCGCGCCGTCCGACGCGGCGGCGTTCGGCGCCTCCTCGGGCACGTACGCGGTCGCGGTCGCGCTGGACGCCGCGACGGGTCAGCTCGTGCTGTCGGTGCCCGCTGCCCCCGTGGTCGACGGCGCCCTGACGTTCTCGGTGCCGTTCGCCACGCCGGTCGCCCTCGCGGGCACGCGCGCCTCGGACAACTCCCGGGTCGTGGCCACGGGCGCCTTCCCGACGGTCACCGTGACCGACACGCGCCGTGACGGGCTGCTGACGGGCTGGGAGGTCAACGCGCAGGCGTCCGACTTCACCGGTGCCGCGGGCACGGTCGGGGCGAAGTACCTGGGGTGGGCACCTGCCCTGCCGCAGATGCTGCCCGAGGCCGGCAGCCCCCTGGTCGCCCAGGCCGGCGCCCCGGTCGCCTCGTCCCTCGACGAGGTCGCCAGCCCGGGCCTGTCGGCGAGCGCGCTGCTCGGCGGCACCGCGACCGCCGGCCGGGGGACGACCACGCTGGACGCCGCCCTCAACCTGGCGATCCCGGGCTCGACCACCGCGGGGTCCTACACCTCGACGGTCACGGTCACGCTGATCGCCGACTGACGCCGTCACGCGACGCCGGCAGCCGCCGGCGTCGCCCGTCCGACACCAGGGAGCAGCCCGCATGTCCCGTCCTCTCCGGTCCGCCGTGCGGGCCGCCCTGGTGGTGCTCGCCGCGCTGGCGGTCGTCGTCCCCGCGACGGCCGCCGGCGCGGACGACGGCACCGCCGCCTGGTCGATCACCCCGTCGGACGCCGCGGGCACGACGGACGGTCGCACCCGGTTCGAGCTGTCGCTCGCGCCGGGGGAGCAGGTCGAGGAGCACCTCGTGCTGGCGAACTCCTCGACGGTGGAGCGCACGTTCCGGGTGTACGGCGCCGACGGGTTCAACACGGCGACAGGCGGTTTCGACCTGCGGCCGGCGGCGGACACACCGGTGGGCATCGGCGCCTGGGTGACGACGCCGGACGCGAGCGTGACGGTCCCGGCGCTCTCGACCCGCACGGTCGCGTTCACGGTGGCGGTCCCGCAGGACGCGGCGCCGGGCGACCATGCCGGTGGTCTGGTCGTCTCGCCCGAGCAGGTGCAGGTCGACGAGGCGACGGGCGTGGTCGTGGACACGAGGGTCGCGGTGCGGCTCGCGGTGCGGGTCGCGGGCGAGCTCGCCCCGGCGCTCGAGGTGCGCGACGTGCACGCGTCGTACGCCTTCGACGCCGTGCCGTTCGCGGCGTCCTCGGCGACGGTGACGTTCGAGGTCGTGAACACGGGCAACGTCAAGGTCCTGGGTGTGCCCAGGCTGCGGGTGACCGGCCCGTTCGGCACGCGGCTGGCGCACCTCGAGCCGGAGAGCACGCGGGAGGTGCTGCCGGGTGACTCGTTCACGGTGACGGCGACGTTGCCGGGGGTCGAGCCCGCCGTGCTGGCCACCGCGGTGGTCGACGTGACGATGGCCGCGGCGCCGGGCCCGGGCACCGAGCTGCCGGGGGTCTCCAGCACGGGACGCGCGACGTTCGTGGCGGTGCCCTGGACGGGTCTGCTGCTGGTGGCGGTGCTGGTGGTCCTCGTCGTGCTCCTGGTCCGCCGGGTGCGGGCGCGGCGCCGTGCCGCGCAGGTGCTGTGGACCGAGGCGGTGGCCGAGGCGCGCCGCGAGATCGAGGCGGGGCCGCCCGCGGGGGAGCCGTCACCGGAGGGCTCCCGTCCGTCGGTCGGTCCGACCGTCGGGGTGCTCGTGCTGCTCGTGCTGGTGGTGACCGGCGCGGCGTGCGTCGCCGTGCCTGCGCGGGCGGTCGCGTCCGAGGGTGTCACGGTGGTCTCGCAGGACGGTGACGACGGTGTGCTGCGGCTGGAGGTGCCGGCCTCGCCGACAGCCTCGCCGAGCGTGCCTGCCGGTGCCGGCGCCGGTCCGGGGTCCGCTCCCACCACGTCGGTGCTGGGGGGTTCCCGGGGGGCACCTCGTTCCGCGGGGTCGCCGCCGGCCGCCGCCGGTTCTGCGGCCGACGCTGCGGTCGACGCGGGTGCCGCCACCGGCACGGCCGCGGCGGAGGGTGGCGAGGTGAAGGTGGCCGGCCTGCGGGTGCGGACGCCTGACCTGGTCTGGCGTGCGGCGCGCGGGGACGCTCCTGCGCGTGCGGTGCTGGCCGCGACCGGGCTGACGGCGCTCGGTGGAGGCGGGTGGCTGGTGCACCGGCTCGTGCTGGCCCGTCGGCCGGGCATGCCGTGAGCGCGGATGCCGTGAGCGAGTTCGACGAGGAGGCCTGGGCGGTGACGGATCAGATGACAGCAGAGCAGGCGACGGCAGAGCAGATGACGGCGGGTCAGATGACGGCAGAGCACATGACGGCAGAGCACATGACGGCAGAGCACATGACGGCAGAGCAGGCGGCGGCAGACCGGACGGTCGTGCTGCCTGCCGTCCTGCCGCCGGGTTCACCGGCCGGGGTCGCGCACGCCCTGACGGTCTCGCCGCGGACGCCGCCGGCGGTGGTGCCGTCGCACGGTCTGGCCGAGCTGCGGGCACGTGAGGTGTCGGCGTGGTTCGGCTCCCACCATGTGCTCGACCGAGTGTCGCTGACGATGCCGGCCGGGCAGGTGACCGCGCTGATCGGCCCGTCGGGCTGCGGCAAGTCGACCTTCCTGCGGATCCTCAACCGCATGCACGAGCTCGTGCCGTCGGCCGCGCTGGCGGGTGAGGTGCTGCTCGACGGCCACGACCTGTACGACCCGTCGCGGCGGGTGACGCAGGCGCGTCGCGACGTGGGCATGGTCTTCCAGAAGCCGAACCCGTTCCCCGCGATGAGCATCCGTGAGAACGTCCTGGCCGGACTCCGGCTCACCGGTGTCCGGGCGGGTGCGGCGGACAAGGCGATGCTCGTGGAGTCCTCGCTGATCCGCGCAGGTCTGTGGCGCGAGGTCCGTGACCGGCTGGACGCCCCGGGCGGTGGGCTCTCGGGTGGGCAGCAGCAGCGCCTGTGCATCGCGCGGGCGCTCGCGGTCCGGCCGCGCGTGCTGCTGATGGACGAGCCGTGCTCGGCGCTCGACCCGACGTCGACGCGGGTGATCGAGGAGACGATCGGCGAGCTGGCCTCGCAGGTGACGATCGTGATCGTGACCCACAACATGCAGCAGGCGGCGCGGGTGTCGCAGCAGTGCGCGTTCTTCCTGGCCTCGCAGGGTCTGCCGGGTGTCGTCGTGGAGCACGGGGACACGGGTGCGATGTTCAGCGTGCCGCAGGACGAGCGCACGGAGGCCTACGTCTCGGGGCGCTTCGGCTGACGTCGCCCGGCCCGGGGTCGGCGTGCGCTGGTCCCGGGTGTCCCCTCGGGGAGCCGTTCCGCGCGCGAACGGGTGATGTGAGCGTCGTTGTGTCCGGGTTCCTCCCGAAGCACATCCGTGTGACTCGTGTGACGCGTGTGACTCGTGTTCACTTCTGGGGTTCACGCCGGTAGCGTGCCGAAGGCGGGAACCGTCGGGCGCCCACGCCACGGACCTGCGATCACGGACCTGCGGAAGGGGAACCTGGTGACCTCACGCGTCACGCACGCCCGAGGACGTCGGGCGGCAGGCCGTCGCGCCGTCGTGTCCGGTGCCGTGGCAGCCGTGCTCCTCGTCGCCGGCACGGCCACCGGGACCACGGTCGCGCTCGCCGACCCGACGCCACCCTCGCAGCAGGACGTCGAGGACGCCCAGCAGGCCGTGACCGACGCCACCACGTCGGTGGCGGGCGCGGAGGTCCGGCTCGCCGAGCTCACCGCTGCCAACGACGCCGCCGAGCTCAAGGTCCAGCAGGTCGGCGAGGCCTACACCCAGGCGCTCGCGGACTCCGACGCCGCCCAGGCCGTGTCCGCCGACGCGACCGCCCGGTCGCAGGAGGCCGACGCAAAGGCGGAGGAGGCCCGCCGCCAGCTCGCGGCGATCGCCCGCCAGATCGCCCGCTCGGGCGGCTCCGCCGACGCGCTGCAGTCGCTGCTGTCCGCGGACGGGTTCGAGGACGTCGCCCGTCGCAGCGGCACGCTCGACCGTGTCAGCGGCAAGGCCGACCAGGCGGTCCAGGAGCTGCGGGCCGCCCAGCTCGTCGCCACGACGCTGTCCGCCCGCGCCGCGGACGCCGCCGAGGAGGCGGCGACCGCGAAGGCCGCCGCGCAGACCGCGCTCGACACCGCCCAGCAGGCGCAGGCCGACGCCGAGGACCAGGTCGCCGCGGCCGCGAGCGAGCGCGACCAGCTGCTGACCGTGCTCGCCGCCGCGCGGCAGACCAGCGTCGAGGTCGAGCGCCAGCGGCAGGACCAGCTCGACGCGGAACGGCGAGCCCGCACCGAGGCGGCCGCGCAGGCTGCCCGGCTGGCTGCCGCGACGCCCGCCGCCCCCGCGACGAGCACGCCCGCGACCAGCACCCCCACGACCAGCACGCCCGCGACCGATGGCACGACGGCACCTGCCACGGGTGGCTCGGGGACGCCGGCCACCGGAGGCACGACCACCGGGGGCACGACCACACCCCCGGCGACCTCGACGCCGGAACCGGCCGCCCCGTCAGCGCCCGCCACCGGCGGCACCTCCCGCGGCTCCGCGGCGCAGGGCCAGGCGGCCGTCGCGTCCGCGATGACCAAGCTCGGCCTGCCGTACGTGTGGGGCGGTGTCGGTCCGACCGGCTACGACTGCTCGGGCCTGACGTCGACCTCCTGGCGCACCGCGGGCGTGAGCATCAACCGCACCTCGCGCGACCAGTACACGCAGGTCCAGAAGATCTCCTACGACCAGCTGCGGCCCGGCGACCTCATCTTCTGGGCGAGCAACACCGCCGACCCCAGCTCGATCTACCACGTGGCGATGTACATCGGGAACGGGCAGATCATCGAGGCCCCGACCTACAACGTGCCGGTGCGGGTCACCTCGATGCGCTGGTCGGGGACCATGCCCTACGCCGGGCGCCCCTGACCTCGTCCGCAGACGACGAAGGCCCGCTCCCTCAGGGTGGATCCGAGGGGGCGGGCCTTCGTGCGTGCGGTGGTCCCGTCAGTGGTCGTAGCCGGCGTCGATCGCGCGCTGGCGCGACCGCTCGATCTCGGCCTCGGCCTCGGCGCGGCCCGTCCAGTGGGCGCCCTCGACCGACTTGCCCGGCTCCAGGTCCTTGTAGACCTCGAAGAAGTGCTGGATCTCCAGGCGGTGGAAGTCGGACACGTCGTCGATGTCCTGACGCCACGCGGCGCGCTGGTCGCCCGTGGGCACGCACAGGACCTTGTCGTCGCCGCCGGCCTCGTCGCGCATGCGGAACATGCCCAGCGCGCGGCACCGGATCAGGCAGCCCGGGAACGTCGGCTCCTCGAGCAGCACGAGCGCGTCGAGCGGGTCGCCGTCCTCACCGAGGGTGCCCTCGATGAAGCCGTAGTCGTCCGGGTACCGGGTCGAGGTGAACAGCATCCGGTCGAGGCGGATGCGCCCCGTGGCGTGGTCGACCTCGTACTTGTTGCGCTGCCCCTTGGGGATCTCGATCGTGACGTCGAACTCCACTGCACTCCTGTCGCACGTCCGGCGCCCCTCGGTGTGGCGGGGCGGGCGTGACACGTCGTCGTGAGGGCGCCTTCGCGTGCCGTGCGCCCCTGCTACGGACAGTAGTGTGACGCACCGGCGTGACGAGCGCGTCGTCGGTGCCTGGAGGGGACGGTGGAGATGGCCAGCGGATGGCGTGTCGCAGGGACCGCCGTGCTGGTCGTGGTCCTCGGTCTGGGCGCCTACGCGACGGCCGACGCGTACGACCTGGTCCCCGGTGTGCTCACCCTCGCCCCCGTGCCGGAGCCCGCCGCGCCGTTCCCCACCGCGCCCGGCGCGGTCGAGGCGGCGGACGTCACCTCGGCGCTCACGACGCTCGACCCGCAGGTCCCCGTGCCGGACGTCGCCACGCTGCAGGCCAAGGTCGACGCGCTCGCGGCGGACAGTCGGCTCGGCGCCACCGTGGGAGTCGTGGTCGCCGACCAGCTCACGGGCGAGGTCCTCGCCTCGCACCTGCCCGACGAGGGGCGCACCCCGGCATCGACCGCGAAGCTCGTGACCGCGGTGGCCGCGCTCGGCACGCTCGGCGGCGACCTGACGCTCGACACCCGCGTGGTGCGCGGCGACGGCGACACGATCGTGCTCGTCGGCGGTGGCGACATGATGCTCGCCGCCGGTGCGGGCGACCCGGACGCCGTCAACGGGCACGCAGGCCTGGCGGACCTTGCCGCGCAGGTCGCCCAGACCCTGCAGCTCGAGGGGCTCACGAGCGTCCGGCTCGCCTTCGACGACTCGCTCTTCACCGGGCCGTCGCTCAGCCCCCGGTGGGACACCTCCGACATCGCCGCCGGCTACGTCGCCCCCGTCACGGCGCTCGCGGTGGACATCGCCCAGATGTCCGAGGGGGAGTACCCGCCGCGTTACGCCGACCCCTCGCTGCAGGCCGCGCAGACCTTCGCGGCCCGGCTCGCCGAGGCGGGCGTGAGCGTGCAGGGGACGCCGACCCGGGCGACCGCGTCCGACGGCGCGCTCGAGCTCGGTGTCGTGCACTCCGCCACGCTCGACAAGGTCGTGCACCACTTCCTCGACCACTCGGACAACACGATCACCGAGGTCGTCTCGCGCGTGGTCGCGATCGACGCCGGTCTGCCGGCGAGCTTCGAGGGAGCCTCGCAGGCCGTCATGCACGCGGTGCAGACGCTCGGCGCGGACACCACGGGCTCGTCCCTCGTCGACGCCTCGGGGCTGGGCGACGGTTCCGTGCTGACGCCTTCGCTGCTGCTCGACCTGCTGCGGCTGTCCACCGACCCGGCGCAGCCGCTGCTGCGCGAGGTCGCCACCGGGATGCCGATCGCCGGTCTGACCGGGACCCTCGCCGAGCGGTACACCGACTCCACGGCCCGGGGGCTCGTGCGTGCCAAGACCGGCAGCCTGCCGGGCGTCACGTCGCTCGCGGGCACGGTGCTCGACGCCGACCGCCGCCAGCTGATCTTCGTCGTCATCGCCGACCAGACGCCCGCAGGCGGCCAGTGGGCACCCCGCAGCGCCATCGACGCGTTCGTGATCGACCTCGCGGGCTGCGGCTGCCGCTGACGGTTACCGTGACCTGAGGGAGGACCCGATGGAGCAGGCGCCAAGCGAGCAGGCACGCGACGAGCAGGCACGTCGCGAGCAGGAGCCCGGCGCGGCGACCGGCGGGCCCGGTTCGCCCGTGGACTGGGACGCCGCGGCGCGGCTGGCCGGGCGCCTGGCCTCGCCGGGTCCCGTCGCCTCGCGCGCGCAGCTGGCCGACCTCGTGGGCGAGCTCCGCGCGGGCGCCGCCCGGACGGCCGAGCACGCCTCCCGGGCGTCCCGGCTCGTGCCTGCCGACGGACGTGCCCCGCAGGAAGTCTCGCGCGTGCTCGTGGTCGACCGCCCCGGCTGGGCCCGGGCCAACACGCAGGTCTTCGCGGCGATGCTCGCCGACGTGGACCCGGCGGTCTGGTCGACCGGCTCCGACGGGGGAGGGGCCCGGACCCTGACGCCGCCCTCCCCGACGTCGCGGACGACCGCCGCGGTCGAGGTCGCCGGGCTGCTCGCGCTGCTGTCGGGCAAGGTGCTCGGTCAGTTCGACCCGTTCGCGGTCGCACCCGGGCAGCCGGGCCGGTTGCTGCTCGTCGCACCGAACGTGCTGCAGGTCGAACGCACGCTCGACGTGGTCCCGGCGGACTTCCGGGTGTGGGTCGCGCTGCACGAGCAGACCCACGCCCTGCAGTTCGCGGCCGCCCCCTGGCTCGCCGGGCACCTGCGCGGGCGTGCCACGCAGCTCGTGACCGGCCTGGGCGTCTCCGTGCGGTCCGCGGTGTCCGCGGTGGCCGCGGCCGGTCGGTCGGCGGGCGGTGCGACGCCGCCCGGCGCTCCCGGCACCGGCTGGCCCTCGCCCGCCGACGTCCTCACCACGGTCGTGCGGGCGCTGCGGGACTCCGACGCACCGTTCGACCTCACGGCCCTGCTGCCCGCGGAGCAGCGGGCGATCGCGGACGAGGTCGGCGCCGTGATGGCGCTGCTCGAGGGGCACGCCGACGTGACCATGGATGCCGCCGGACGCGGTCTGGTGCCGTCGGTCCGCCAGCTGCGGGCGCGGTTCGAGGCCCGGCGGGACTCGGCCGCACGTGCGCGCGGCCCGGCCGGGCTGGTGCGCCGGCTGCTCGGGCTCGACGCGAAGCTCGCGCAGTACCGCGACGGCGCCGCCTTCGTGCGGGCCGTGCGGCGCAGGGTCGGCGTCGACGGGCTGAACGTCGTCTGGACCGACGCGGCGCTCCTGCCCAGCGCGGCCGAGATCGCCGACCCCGAGCGCTGGGTGCACCGGGTGCACGGGTGAGCGGACCCGACCCGGCGGTCGCCGCCGTGCGGTCGGCGGTGGCGGCGATCACCGCCGACGTCCCGGCGGACGGGCTCGTGCTCGTCGCCTGCTCGGGCGGGCCGGACTCGCTCGCGCTGGCGGCGGCGACGGCGTTCGTCGCCGACCGTGCCCGTCGGCGCGCGTCCGGTGCCGGGGGCTGGCGCGCCGGCGCGGTGGTCGTCGACCACGGCCTGCAGGCGGGGTCGGCGCAGGTGGCCCGGCGGGCCGCGGACGCGTGCCGCACGCTCGGTCTCGACCCGGTGCACGTCGTCGCGGTCGCACCCGACGGACCGGGTGGGCCCGAGGCGGCCGCCCGGGACGCCCGGTACGCGGCGATCGACGCCGTCGCCGACGCCACGGGTGCGCACGCCGTGCTGCTCGGCCACACCCTGGACGACCAGGCCGAGACCGTGCTGCTCGGTCTGGGTCGCGGGTCGGGCGTGCGGGCCCTGGCCGGCATGGCGGCCGTGCGGGGGCGTCTGCGTCGGCCGCTGCTCGCGCTGCGCCGCGCGGACACGCTGCGGGTGTGCGAGGTGCTGGCGCTGGACCCGTGGCACGACCCGACGAACACGCCGACGGCCGAGGCCTCGTCCGGACCTCGCCGGAGCAGGCTGCGGGCGCTGGCCGTGCCTGCGCTCGTCGACGTGCTGGGGCCCGGGGTGCCCGGTGCGCTGGCACGCACGGCCGACCAGCTGCGCGAGGCGGCGGACACGCTCGATACGCTCGCCGACGCCCTGCTCGCCGACGCCCTGCTCGCCGACGCCCTGCGCCCCGATGGGCCGCTCGACGACGCCCAGCTCGTCGACGGCCCGCTCGACGACGACCCGTCGCTCCGGTTCGACGTCGACGCCCTGCTCGCCGCCCCGACCGGTCTGCGGCGCTGGGCGCTGCGGGCCGCGGCGGTGCGTGCCGGCAGCCCGGCCGGGAGCCTGCGCCGGGAGCACGTGCTCGCGCTCGACGCCCTGCTGACCGGCTGGCACGGGCAGGGTCCCGTGGCGCTCCCGGGCCCGGCCGGGGTCCCGACGGTCGGGTGGCGTGCGTGTGGCACGCTTGGGCTGGGGCCTGCCGGTCGACCTGGGAGTCGGCCCGAGCCCGACCCCGAACCCCCGACGGACGATCGACAGGAGCGGTAGCGGTGGACGCTGCGGACATGGGCGCGGACCTCGAGAAGGTCCTGCTGAGCGAGGAGCAGCTGCACGGCCGCCTCGACGAGATCGCCGCACAGATCGACGCCGACTACGCCGGCACCGACCTGCTCCTGGTCGGTGTCCTCAAGGGTGCCGTGATGGTCATGGCGGACCTCGCGCGGCGGCTGCACACGACCGTGCACATGGACTGGATGGCGGTCTCCTCCTACGGGTCGGGCACCAAGTCCTCGGGCGTGGTGCGCATCCTCAAGGACCTCGACGCGGACCTGACCGGTCGGCACGTGCTCATCGTCGAGGACATCATCGACTCCGGGCTCACGCTGTCGTGGCTGCTGTCGAACCTGCGCTCACGCGGTCCGGCGAGCGTCGAGGTCGCCACCATGCTGCGCAAGCCCGAGGCCGCCAAGGTCGAGGTCGACGTCCGGTACGTCGGCTTCGAGATCCCCAACGAGTTCGTCGTCGGCTACGGGCTGGACTACGCCGAGAAGTACCGCAACCTGCCGTTCGTCGGCACGCTCGCCCCGCACGTCTACGGGGCCTGAGCCCGAAGGTCCCCTCCCTGCACCCGCGGCAGCCTGTGCCCTGGGCGAACAGGGAGGGGAACCTTCAGCATCACCGTGTAACTTCGAGCCACCTGTCCTGCCACCGGAGGGATGAGGGGGCTGCGCCCCGCCCATGAATCTCAAGCGACTTGTCCGTGGTCCCATCCTGTGGATCGTCCTCGCCGTCGTGCTGCTCTGGGTCGGAGCCAGCACGCTGGCCACGCCCAGCGTCCAGCGCATCGACACCTCCGACGGCCTCGCACTCCTCGCCGACGGCAAGGTCACGCAGGCCAAGGTCACCGAGGGTGACCAGCGCGTCGACCTCACGCTGAGCAAGGACTTCGTCAAGGACGAGGACAACTACGGCACCTCCGTCCAGTTCTACTACGTCGTCCCGCAGGGTCCGGACGTCATCGCGGCCATCGCGAAGGCGGACCCGAAGGACGGCTACACCTCCGAGGTGCCGCAGACCTCCTGGTGGACGAGCCTGCTCGGCCTCGTGCTGCCGTTCGTCATCATCCTGGGCGTGTTCTGGTTCCTCATGTCCAACATGCAGGGCGGCGGCTCGCGGGTCATGAGCTTCGGCAAGTCGCGCGCCAAGCTCGTGAGCAAGGAATCGCCGCAGGTCACCTTCGCGGACGTCGCCGGTGTGGACGAGGCGCTCGAGGAGCTGCAGGAGATCAAGGAGTTCCTCTCCGAGCCCGCCAAGTTCCAGGCGGTCGGGGCCAAGATCCCCAAGGGCGTGCTGCTGTACGGCCCTCCGGGAACCGGCAAGACCCTGCTCGCACGCGCCGTCGCGGGCGAGGCGGGCGTGCCGTTCTACTCGATCTCCGGCTCGGACTTCGTGGAGATGTTCGTCGGTGTCGGCGCGAGCCGCGTCCGTGACCTGTTCCAGCAGGCCAAGGAGAACTCGCCGGCGATCATCTTCGTCGACGAGATCGATGCCGTCGGTCGTCACCGCGGCGCAGGCCTCGGCGGCGGGCACGACGAGCGTGAGCAGACGCTCAACCAGATGCTCGTCGAGATGGACGGCTTCGACGTCAAGACCAACGTCATCCTCATCGCGGCCACGAACCGGCCCGACATCCTGGACCCCGCACTGCTGCGCCCGGGACGCTTCGACCGCCAGGTCGCGGTCGACCCGCCGGACCTCAAGGGCCGCGAGCGGATCCTGCGCGTGCACGCGCAGGGCAAGCCGATGGCCCCGGGCGTCGACCTGACGACGGTCGCCCGGCGTACCCCGGGCTTCACGGGCGCCGACCTGGCGAACGTGCTGAACGAGGCCGCGCTGCTCACCGCACGCCAGAACGGCTCGATCATCGACGACCACGCGCTCGACGAGGCGATCGACCGCGTCGTGGCCGGCCCGCAGAAGCGCACCCGCGTGATGAACCCCAAGGAGGTGAAGATCACCGCGTACCACGAGGGTGGTCACGCCTTGGTGGCCGCCGCGCTGCGCTACACCGACCCCGTCACGAAGGTCACGATCCTGCCCCGTGGTCGTGCGCTCGGCTACACGATGGTCATGCCGACGGAGGACAAGTACTCCACGACGCGCAACGAGCTGCTCGACCAGCTCGCCTACGCCATGGGCGGCCGCGTCGCCGAGGAGCTCGTCTTCCACGACCCGACCACCGGTGCCAGTAACGACATCGAGAAGGCCACGGGCACGGCACGGCGGATGGTCACCCAGTTCGGCATGAGCACCCGGCTCGGCGCGATCCACCTCGGGCAGCAGTCCTCCGAGATGTTCCTCGGCCGCGACGTCGGCCACCAGCGCGACTACTCCGAGGACGTCGCCGCGTCGATCGACCTCGAGGTGCGGGCGCTGGTCGAGCGGGCGCACACCGAGGCGTGGGAGATCCTCGTGGAGTACCGCGACGTGCTCGACGCGCTGGTCCTCGAGCTCCTCGAGAAGGAGACGCTCAACCAGGAGCAGCTCGCCACGATCTTCGCGCCGATCACCAAGCGCCCCCCGCGCGAGGTGTGGCTCTCGAACGACGACCGTGGTGTCTCCGACCGGCCGCCGGTGCTCACGCCCGCCGAGCGTGCCGCAGCGGAGGGTCCGAAGGACGGCCCGACCGACGGCCCTGTCGACGCACCTGCCGCCAGCAACGGCACACCTGCCTCCGTCGGCCCGGTCGGCGGGGCGCTCGTCGAGCAGGCCTCGCACGTCAGCGACACACCGGCGGAGCCTGCGGGCCCGACGTCCCAGGAGGCGACCGATGGCGACGGATCCCACTGACGGCCTCGCCGGGCGCGCGACGGTCGCCTCGACCATCAGCCCGGTGACGTGGTCGGGCAAGGCGGTCGGGCAGTACGACGAGGCGCGCGCCGAGGCGGCCGTCCGTGAGCTGCTGCTCGCGGTCGGTGAGGACCCGGACCGCGAGGGTCTGCGGGACACCCCCGGCCGGGTGGCCCGCGCGTACAAGGAGATCTTCGCGGGGCTCTACCAGGAGCCCGAGGACGTCCTGACGACGACGTTCGACCTCGGCCACGAGGAGCTCGTCCTGGTCAAGGACATCGAGGTCTACTCCACGTGCGAGCACCACCTGGTGCCGTTCCACGGGGTCGCGCACGTCGGTTACATCCCGGGTGCGGACGGTCGGATCACGGGCCTGAGCAAGTTCGCCCGGCTCGTCGACGTCTACGCCCGCCGCCCGCAGGTGCAGGAGCGGCTGACCTCGCAGATCGCCGACGCGATGGTGCGGGTGCTGCAGCCGCGCGGTGTCCTCGTGGTCGTCGAGTGCGAGCACCTGTGCATGTCGATGCGGGGCGTGCGCAAGCCCGGGTCGCGCACGGTCACCTCGGCGGTCCGTGGGCAGCTGCGGGACGTCGCCACGCGGGCCGAGGCGATGAGCCTCGTGCTCGGTCGCTGACCCGTCCGCCCCGACGTCGGACGCCCTAGGCTCGGCCCCATGATCGATCGCTCGCCGGCTGGTGCCGTGCCGGACACCCGTCCGGGAACGCGGCCCGCGCCGCTGCCGGCCGCCCTGCGGGCAGGCGGGCGCACGCTCGTCATGGGCGTCGTCAACGTCACGCCCGACTCGTTCTCGGACGGCGGCCGGTGGTTCACACCGGGTGCGGCCGTCGCGCACGGGCTGGCGCTCATGGAGCAGGGCGCGGACCTGCTCGACGTCGGCGGGGAGTCGACCCGCCCCGGCGCGCGACGCGTCCCGGTCGAGGACGAGCTGGCCCGGGTGCTCCCGGTCGTCGAGGAGCTGACCGGCCGCGGCGCGACGGTCAGCGTCGACACGACCCGGGCCGCGGTCGCCCGCGCGGCCGTCGACCGCGGCGCCTCGATCGTCAACGACGTGTCGGGCGGTCTGGCCGACCCTGAGATGGCCGGCGTGATCGCCCGGACCGGCGCGGTGTACGTCGCCATGCACTGGCGCGGGCACGCCGACGTCATGGACGACCTGGACCGCTACGACGACGTCGTCGCCGACGTGCGGCGCGAGCTCGCCGAGCGCGTCGAGGTCCTGCGCGCGGCCGGCGTCCGCGACGAGCAGATCGTGCTGGACCCCGGGCTGGGCTTCGCCAAGCCGGGTGCGAGCAACTGGCCGCTGCTGGCCCGCCTGCCCGAGCTGGTCGCCGACGGCTTCCCGGTGCTGGTGGGTGCGAGCCGCAAGCGGTTCCTGGGTCATCTGCTGGCGGGGGCGGACGGGAACCCGGCGCCGCCGCTCGCCCGCGACGGCGCGACCGCCGCGGTGTCCGCTCTCGCGGCCGCTGCGGGCGCCTGGTGCGTGCGGGTGCACGAGGTCGCCGGGTCGGCCGACGCCGTCCGCGTGGCAGCCGCCTGGAGCGGCGCGCGCGGTGCTGCGCCTGCTGCTGCGCCCGATCCAGTCCCCGATCCAGCCCCCGATCCAGCCCCCGATCCAGCCCCGGTGCACGAGACCACGGACGAGCTGCCCGTCGACGAGGACGCGGCCGACGGAAGGAGCGCACGGTGAGCGTGCACGACGGGTACGCCCCGGACGCCGGACAACCCATCGGCGCGCCAAGCGGCGTCGGCCGACCCCGGCCGATCCCGAGCACGGGCGCAGCGTCGGCGGGTGCCGCCCGGGTGCCGGTCGTCCCGGTCGTGCACGACGCCGACGGGCGCCGTCTCGACCAGATCCTGCTCTCGGGCATCAGCGCGGTCGGGTACCACGGGGTGTTCGACGCCGAGCGGCGCGAGGGGCAGGTGTTCGTCGCCGACGTCGTCGTGCACCTGGACACCCGCCGCGCCGCGAGCCGCGACGACCTGGCGCTGACGGTGAACTACGGCGTGCTGGCCGAGCAGGTCGCGGCTGTGCTCTCGGGTGAGCCCGCCGACCTGATCGAGACGGTGGCCGAGCGGATCGCCGCGACGGTGCTGGTCTCCCCGCTGGTGTCTGCCGTGGACGTGCAGCTGCACAAGCCCCAGGCGCCCATCACCGTCCCCTTCGGGGACGTGGTCGTGGCCGTGCACCGTGACCGCACGAAGCTCCCGGCGGCCGAGCCGTACCGCCCGCCGCTCGCCCCGAGCCGGGCCTCCGTGCGCGAGGCGGGTGCGGGTGTCCCGACGAGCACGGCCGTGATGCCCGTGACACCGGCGTTCGACCCCGTGGAGGGTGCGCCGTCGGGTCCTCCGCTCACGCCCGTGCCGCCCGTCCCGGCGGTGCCCGTCCCGGCGGTGCCCGGACCGACGGCCGCAGGCCCCGCGCCTGCCGGCGGGGTGCAGGTCGCACCGGTGTCGGCCGAGGTGCTCGGGGCCGACATGCTGCCGTGGTCCTCGGGGTCGGTGGTCACGCCGCCGAGCCTGCCGCTCGACGAGGCGTGGGACCCGAACCCCACCCCGAACCCCGCGTCCGCCCCGATCCCGACCCCGGTGCCGAACCCCGTGCCGGTGTTCCCGGCCGTGTTCCCCACGGGTCCGGTCTCGGTCGCCGCGCCGATGGCCGCCGCACCGGTGGCGGGCCCCGTGCCGGGTGCCGAGCTGGTCGAGCTCGTCGACGTCGTCGACGGCGAGATCGAGCTCGACGTGCTCGACGTCGCCCCCGCCGCTCCTGTGGCCGTGGTGCTCGCGATCGGCGCGAACCTCGGCAACGCGCAGGAGACGCTGCGCCAGGCGGTCTCCGACCTCGCGGCGGTGCCTGGGCTGCACGTCGACGACGTGTCCGCGCTCGCCCGCAGCGCGGCGGTGGGCGGTCCCGAGCAGCCCGACTACCTCAACGCTGTCCTGCTGGCCCGCACGACGTTGTCCGCCCGGGACCTGCTGCGGGCCACGCAGGCGGTCGAGCAGGTGCACGGTCGCGAACGGCTCGTGCACTGGGGGCCGCGGACCCTCGACGTCGACATCGTCACCTACGGCGCCGTCCTGGCCACCACGGACGACCTCGAGCTGCCCCACCCGCGGGCGCACGAGCGGGCGTTCGTGCTGCAGCCCTGGGCGCAGGTCGACCCCGACGCCGTCCTGCCGGGCCTCGGTGGCGGTCCGGTGGCGGCGCTGGCCGCCACCGCTCCCGACCGTGACGGCGTCCGTTGGCTCGCGCTCGACTGGCTGACCAGCCCGGTGCCGGCCGCGCAGCCCGACTCCGCGCCCGAGGCGTGATGCACCGCACCCGCTGGCAGAACCTCGTCCTCCTGGCCCTCGCGGTCGCCGTCGGCACCTGGGTGGTGCTGCGTGCCGCGCTGGGTCGCGGCGCGAGCCTGCCCACGGTCCCGTGGCTGGTCGTCGCCGTCGAGCTCGTGATCGCCGGCGTGGTGCTGTCGATGGGATGGGCGGTCCGGCAGTTCCTGCGTGGTCGTCGGCCGACGCTGAACCCGATCCGGGCGGCGCGCACGGCGGTGCTGGCCAAGGCCTCGTGCTACACCGGTGCGCTGCTCGCGGGCTGGTACGGCGGCCAGGTGCTCACGGTGCTGCGCGAGACGGGCGGTTCGGAGCAGCTGACCCGGGCGGCGGCCGCCGGTGCGGCCACGGTCGGGGCGCTCCTGCTCGCGGCCGTCGGGCTCGTCGTCGAGTGGTTCTGCCAGGTGCCGCCGCCCGAGGACGGCACGCGCGAGCGGCTCGACGAGCAGGCCCCGGACCCCGCAGCCGGCTGAGCGGTCGTCGGTCCCGGGGCGCTGCGCCGGTCGGTGGAAGGATGGGCGCATGACCTCCGACCAGCAGCTCCCGGAGTCGGCGGCGCCCTCCGTGCCCTCGGCGGTGCGACGCCTCGACGACCGCGGCCCGTTCGACCCCGTGGGCGTGACCTGGACCCCCGTCTCGACCCGGTTGGCCGGCGCCCGGCTGACGGTGGCCGCGCTGTGGTTCGTCCTGCCACTGGTCGGTGCGGTCGTGCTCGCGGTGGCGGTCGGTGAGCCGTGGCTGTGGACCCTGCCCGGCATCCTCGTGGTGCTGCTGGCGTGGATCGGCTGGCTCGTGCCGCGTCAGGTGCGCGCTCAGGCGTACGCCGAGCGGGACGACGACCTGCTGATCCGGCGGGGCATCATGTTCCGCTCGCTCGTCGTGGTGCCCTACGGGCGGATGCAGTACGTCGACGTGAGCGCCGGGCCGCTCGCGCGCCGGTTCGCGATCGCCTCGGTGCAGCTGCACACCGCCTCCCCGGCGACGAACGCGTCGATCTCCGGCCTGCCGCCCCAGGAGGCCGCGCGCCTGCGTGACCGTCTGGCCTCGCGCGGCGAGGCCCGGCTGGCGGGGCTGTGACCGCGGGCGTGCCCGACCAGGGCGTGCCCGACCCGGACCCGACCCTGATGGTCCAGGACGACGACCGCCTCGACTGGCAGCGGATGCACCCGGTCACCCCGGCGCTCAAGGGCTGGAAGCTGCTGCTGGGTCTGCTGGTCGTCGCGTGGGCGCAGCTGGACAACGTGCAGGAGGGTCTGCGGCACGTGCACGGCCGGGGCTGGCTCGTCGTGCTCGGCGGTCTCGTCGTGATCCTGCTGGTGGGTTTCGCCTACTCGACGATCGCGTGGCGCGTCACGCGGTTCGCGGTGTCCGCCGAGGCCGTGCACCTGCGCACGGGTGTGCTGTTCCGGCAGCAGCGCCAGGCGCGGCTGGACCGGCTCCAGGCCGTCGACGTCGTGCAGCCGCTGCTGGCCCGGCTCGTCGGGCTGTCCGAGCTCAAGCTCGAGGTGGCCGGCGGAGCGGAGTCGGCGGTGTCGCTGGCCTTCCTGCGCGAGTCCGACGCGGAGGACCTGCGGATCCGGCTGCTCGCGCTCGCAGCGGGTCGCCGTGCGACGCCGGTACCCACCGGGGGCGCCGCCGCGGACGGCGTCACGACGGCCCCGACCGCGCGCGACGACGCCCGGATCCCGCTCGACGGCGCGTTCGCCCAGGTCCCCGGGCCGGCGGCACCCGTCGGGGGCCCGCGTCCGGCCGCAGCGCCCGAGCAGCTGGTCTACGAGGTGCCGATGGGTCGCCTGCTGCCCGCGACGCTGCTGTCCGGCGCGATGATCTGGCTCGTGGTGGGCGTCGCCGTGGCGATCGTGCTGCTGGCGCTCTCGCGGGAGATCGGTTCGATCTTCGTGGTCGCGCCCGCGGTCCTGGGCACGGTCGGGGCGGTGTGGGGCCGGATCAACCAGGGCGCCGGCTTCCGTGCGGCGCTCTCGGCCGACGGCATCCGCCTGCACCACGGTCTGACGGAGGCGCGCACGCAGACCGTCCCTCCGGGACGGGTGCAGGCGATCCGGGTCACGCAGCCGTTCCTATGGCGCAAGGCCGACTGGTGGCGCGTGCAGATCAACGTGGCCGGGTACGCCGGGACGCAGGACGCCGAGCACGACACGGTGCTGCACCCGGTCGCGAGCCGCGAGGAGGCGATGACGGCCATCTGGCTCGTGCTGCCTGACCTGGGGGTCGAGGATCCTCGGGCGGTCCTGGACGCGGCGTTCTCGGGCATGGACGGCGACGGCGGCTTCACGACGGCGCCGCGCAGCGCCCGGTGGGTCGACCCGGTCGGCTGGCGGCGGCGCGGTGTGCTGGTGACCGGTCGTGCGCTGCTCGCCCGGTCGGGTCGGGTGTGGCGGCAGGTGGACGTCGTGCCGCACGAGCGCACGCAGTCGCTCGGCCTCGCGCAGGGTCCGCTGCAGCGTCGGCTGGGGCTCGCGTCGTTCGTCGTGCACTCGACGCCCGGGCCGGTGAGCCCGGAGGTCGCGCACCTGGACGCGCTGACGGCTGCCGCCCTGATGGACGAGCAGGCGCACCGGGCGCGCACGGCCCGTGCGGGTGCCGGCCCGGAGCAGTGGTCGAAGCCCTTTCCCGAGGCGTCGAGGTGACCGTCGCGGACCCGTCGCGCCGGCCGGGTCGCCTCGGCGTCGGCGTCATCGGTGCCGGCCGGGTCGGCGCGGTGCTCGGCAGCGCGTTGCGGGCTGCGGGTCACCCGGTGGTCGCGGTGTCCGCGATCTCGGAGGCGTCCCGCGAACGCGCTGCCTCCTTGCTGCCGGGCGTGCCGGTGCTCGACGTGCCCGAGGTCGTGCGCCGCGCGGAGCTCGTGCTGCTGGCCGTCCCGGACGACGCGCTGCTCGACCTCGTGACGGGCCTGGCCGACGTCGGTGCCTGGCAACCGGGCCAGATCGTCGTGCACACCTCGGGCCGGTTCGGCACGGACGTGCTCGCGGCGGCGCGGTCCGCCGGGGTGATCCCGCTGGCGATCCACCCGGCGATGACGTTCACCGGCACCTCGCTGGACCTGGTGCGGCTCGTCGGTGCAACCTTCGCGGTCACCGGTCCGGCTCCGGTGCTGCCGATCGGGCAGGCGCTGGTCGTCGAGATCGGCGGGGAGCCCGTCGTGCTCGCCGAGGAGGCCCGGCCGCTGTACCACGCGGCGCTCGCGCACGGCGCGAACCACCTGGTGGTGCTCGTCGCGCAGGCCGCCCAGGCCCTCGTCGGCGCCGGGGTCGACGATCCCGGGCGCCTGCTCGGTCCGCTGCTCGGTGCGGCGCTGGACGGCGCGGTGCGCGCCGAGACGGGCGCCGACCCGTCGGGTGCGCGCGGTCCGGGGGCGATCTCCGCCCTGACCGGTCCGGTGCGCCGCGGCGACGCCGGGACGGTGCGCGAGCACGGTGCCGCACTCGCCGGGCTGGCAGCGGCCACGGGGGCCGTCGACGTCGTGGCGGGGTACCGTGCCATGGCGCGCGCGGCCACGCAGCGTGCGCTCGCGGCGGGGCTGATCGGCCCCCAGGCCGCGCAGGAGCTGCTGGACGCGGTCGCGGGCATGTCCGAGGCCGACGCGTCGTTGCAGCAGGAGGACCACGGCGCCGAGCAGGGCCCGCAGGAGGACGACGCATGACCGGCACGACCCGGATCTCGACCGGCACGCCCACGCTGGCCCGCACGCGTGAGGCGCTGGCCGGCGCGCTCGCGGTGCAGGACGCCCGCGCGCTGCCGTACCCGGAGGGCTCGCGCGCCGGTGCGCCCGACGCCCGACCGCACCGGCGTGCGGTGGTCATGACGATGGGCGCGCTGCACGCGGGCCACCTCTCGCTCGTGCGCCGGGCCAAGGAGCTCGCGGACGCGGTGGTCGTGACGATCTTCGTGAACCCGCTGCAGTTCGGGCCGACCGAGGACCTGGACCGCTACCCGCGGGACCTCGAGGGCGACCTGGCGCTGCTGTCCGGACCGGGGCTGCTCGGCGCGGACGACGTGGTCTTCGCCCCGACGGCCGACGTGGTCTACCCCGACGGCGACCCGATCGCGCGGGTCACCGCCGGCTCGGTGGGCGACGTGCTCGAGGGTGCCCTGCGGCCCGGGCACCTCGACGGCGTGCTGACCGTCGTGCTCAAGCTCCTGCACCTGGTGCGCCCGCAGGTCGCGGTCTTCGGCGCGAAGGACGCGCAGCAGCTCGCGGCCGTGCGGCGCATGGTGCGCGACCTGGACGTGCCCGTCGAGGTCGTCGCGGGGGCGACCGTGCGTGACGAGGACGGGCTCGCGCTGTCCAGCCGCAACGCGTACCTCTCGCCCGACCAGCGCAGGCAGGCCCTGGCTCTCTCGCAGGCGCTCACCGCCGCGCGGACGCAGGCGGCCGCGGGCGGGGGTCCCGACGCGGTCCGGGCGGCGGCCCTGGCCGTCCTGACGGACGGGCTGGCCGTGGCGGACGTGCGCCCGGTCGACGTCGTCGACTACGTCGCGCTCGTCGACCCGGGCACGTTCGCCGAGGTCGGGCCGGACCGCACCGGCACGGCCGTCCTGGCGCTGGCCGCCCGCGTGGGCGTCACGCGGCTGATCGACAACGCCGAGGTGGAGCTGGTCGGACCCGTGCCGTCCGGCGGTCCGCACGGTGCCCGCACGGAGGAGGTGACCGCATGACCTCGCTCGTGCGCACGATGATGACCGGCAAGATCCACCGCGCCACCGTGACGGCCGCGGACCTGCACTACGTGGGCTCGATCACGGTCGACGCCGAGCTGATGGAGGCGGCGGACCTGCTGCCCGGCCAGCAGGTCGACGTGGTCGACGTGACCAACGGTGCCCGGCTGACGACCTACGCGATCGCGGGGGAGCCCGGCTCCGGGCAGGTGTGCGTGAACGGCGCCGCCGCGCACCTCGTGCACCCCGGTGACGTCGTGATCCTCATCGCGTACGGGCAGCTCTCCGACGCCGAGTCCCGCACCTACGAGCCGCACGTGGTGCTCGTCGACGCGGACAACCGGATCGTCCAGCTCGGCGACGACCCCGGCCAGGTGCCGCAGGCGTGGACGGACGAGCAGGGCCTGGTCGGCAGCGGGATCCCGTTCGACGAGGCACGCGCGCTGCTGGGCCACGCCCACGAGGGGCACGCCCCCGAGCAGAGCCCGACCCGGTGACGACCGTCGCCACCCCGGCCGCGCCGTCACCCGCCGTGCCCGAGCGCCTCGGTTCCGGCACGGTGCGGCTCGCCACACGGCTGGCCGCGCCCGAGCCGGGCTGGACGGTCGAGGCCGACGCGGTCGTCGTCGGCTCCGGGATCGCCGGGCTGACCGCCGCCCTCGAGCTGCGCACGCGGGTGCCGCGGGTCCTGCTCGTCACGAAGGACCGGCTGTACTCCGGGTCGACGGTGTGGGCGCAGGGCGGCATCGCCGCGGCGCTCGACCCCGACGACTCGCCGGCGGCCCACCTGCAGGACACGCTCGTCGCCGGCGCCGGGCTCTGCGACCCGCGCGCCGTCGAGGTGCTGGTCACCGAGGGCCCGGCGCGCGTGCGCGAGCTGGTGGCGCGCGGTGCGGTGTTCGACCGTGCGCCGGACGGACAGATCTCCCTGACCCGCGAGGGCGGTCACCACGCCGACCGCATCGCGCACGCCGGCGGCGACGCGACGGGCGCGGAGATCTCACGCGCCCTCGTCGCGCAGATCGAGGCCGTGCGTGACGACCCGGGCATCGAGGTCATCGAGCACGCGCTCGTCCTCGACGTGCTCACCGGCCCGGTCGGCCCCGACGGTCGACCCGGTGCGGCGTGCGGCGTGACGCTGCACGTCATCGGCGAGGGCTCGCGCGACGGCGTCGGCGCGGCACTCGGCCGGGCGGTCGTGCTCGCCACCGGGGGCATCGGCCAGGTCTTCCGTTCCTCGACCAACCCCGCGCAGGCGACCGGCGACGGCATCGCCGCGGCGCTGCGGGCAGGCGCGACGCTCGCGGACGTCGAGTTCGTGCAGTTCCATCCGACCGTGCTGTGGCTCGGCGCCGGGGTGAAGGGCCAGCTGACGCTCGTGTCGGAGGCCGTGCGAGGCGAGGGGGCCCGGCTCCTGGACACCGACGGCGTGCGCTTCATGCCCGACGTGCACCCGATGGCCGAGCTCGCCCCGAGGGACGTCGTCGCGCACGCGATCGTGCGGCGCATGGCGGCGACCGGTTCGGACCACGTCTGGCTGGACGCCCGGCACCTCGGCGCGGACTTCCTGCGGCGCCGGTTCCCGACGATCCACGACCGGCTGGCCGAGCACGGCATCGACCTGACGACCGACCTCGTCCCCGTGGCGCCCGCGCAGCACTACCACTCGGGCGGCGTGCTCACCGACCTCGTCGGGCGGACATCCCTGCCGGGGCTCTACGCCGTCGGTGAGACGGCGTGCACGGGAGTGCACGGCGCCAACCGGCTCGCGTCGAACTCGTTGCTCGAGGGCCTGGTCTTCGCGCACCGCGCGGCCCGGGACATCGCCGCCAAGGTCGCCGGCGGCGAGCTGCCGGTGCTCGAACCGGTCGGGCGGTCGGGTGAGCGCGCGCTCGTGGCGGCCGCGTCCCGTTCGCGCGTGCAGCGGCTGGCGTCCGCCGGTCCCGGAGTGCTGCGCGACGGTGAGGGCCTGCGGCGCGCGGCGGCCGGTCTCGCGCAGGTGCCGACGGACGCCCATCTGCGCCACGACGCCGGCCACCCGCTGGCCGACCCGCAGGTGGCCGAGTGGGAGACCACGAACGTGCACCAGGTCGCGACGGTGCTGACGGCAGCGGCCCTCGAACGTGAGGAGAGCCGTGGGGGGCACGCGCGCAGCGACTTCCCGGCCCCGGACGACGCCTGGCGGCTGCGCCTCGAGCTGACGCTCGACCAGGACGGCACCCTGCGCTCGAGGCGGGCACCCGTCGAGTGACCGGGCACTACTGCATCCGGGCACTACCGTGACCCGGTGAGCACGACGCCGACCCCGCAGCCCGACCAGCACGCCGCCGATCCGCTGGGTGTCCTGCCCGGCGACACGGGGCCCGACCCGGTGGCCGTCGCGCGGCTCGTCGCCGCCGCGCTCGACGAGGACCTCGGCCCGGCACCGGGACGCGACGTGACGACGCAGGCCACCGTGCCGACGGACGCGACCGGCACCGCGCTGCTCATGGCCCGGGCGGACGGCGTGCTCGCCGGCCTGGTCGTCGTGCCGGAGGTGCTCGCGCAGGTCGCGACCCGGCTCGCCCTGGCGTGCCCGACGCTCGTGGTGCACGTCCCGGACGGCACCCGGGTGCGTGCCGGAGACGTGCTGGCCGAGCTGACCGGGCCGGTGCAGGTGCTCCTGGTCGCCGAGCGGACGCTGCTCAACCTGGCCTCGCGCGCGTCGGGCGTCGCGACGCACACGCGCCGCTGGTCGGACGAGCTCGACGGCACGGGCGCCCAGGTGCTCGACACCCGCAAGACGACCCCGGGCCTGCGGGCGCTGGAGAAGTACGCGGTGCGCTGCGGCGGCGGCACGAACAAGCGCATGGGGCTGTACGACGTCGCGATGGTCAAGGACAACCACGTCGTGGCGGCCGGCTCGGTGGCGGCCGCGGTCGCGGCCGTGCGCGCCGCGTTCCCCGGGGTGCCGATCCAGGTCGAGGCGGACACCCTGGCGCAGGCGCTCGAGGCCGTCGGGGTGGGTGCCGACTTCCTGCTGCTCGACAACATGCCCACGCCGGTGCTGCGCGAGGTCGTCGCGGCGGTGCGCGCGGGTGAGCCGACGACCGGACGCATCGAGCTGGAGGCCACGGGCAACCTGACGTTGGCGCGGGCCCGCGAGGTCGCCCTGACCGGTGTCGACCACCTGTCGGTGGGCGGCCTGACGCACTCCTCGCCGATCCTCGACCTCGCGCTGGACCTGACGACGCACTGACACCGCACGGCCGGGCACCGGCCTCGTGCCCAGCGGGCGGGCGGGACGACGCCCGTGGCCACGCCCGTAGAATCGCCCGGTGAGCCAGACGCCGCAGACGCCCACCCCGACCGCCGCAACGAACGGCGCCACGTCCGGCGCTTCGTTCGGCGCGGACCAGGACGACGCCCCCGAGCAGATCCGCGTCCGCCGCGAGAAGCGGGAGCGGATGCTGGCCGAGGGCGTGGAGGCGTACCCGGTCTCGGTGCCGCGCACGCACACGATCGCGGCGGTCCGTGCCGCGCACCCCGACCTGGAGCCGGGCGCCGAGACGGACGACGAGGTCGGCGTCGCCGGTCGGGTGGTCTTCCTGCGCAACACCGGCAAGCTGTGCTTCGCGACGCTGCAGGACGGCGAGGGCAACCGCCTGCAGGCCATGCTGAGCCTGGCCGAGGTCGGCGAGGAGCGGCTGACGGCGTTCAAGGCCGACATCGACCTGGGCGACCACCTGTTCGTGCACGGTCGCGTGATCTGCTCCAAGCGCGGCGAGCTGTCGGTGTTCGCCGACGCGTGGCAGTTGGCCGCGAAGGCCATCCGTCCGCTGCCGAACCTGTACGAGGGCACGGAGATGTCCGAGGAGGCGCGGGTCCGCCAGCGCTACGTCGACCTGATCGTCCGCCAGCAGGCGCGTGACAACGTGCGGCTGCGCGCCGAGGTGGTGCGTTCGTTGCGCGAGAACTTCCACCGTCGCGGATATCTGGAGGTCGAGACCCCGATGCTGCAGACGCAGCCCGGTGGTGCCTCGGCGCGGCCCTTTGTCACGCACATGAATGCCTTCGACATCGACCTGTACATGCGTATCGCCCCGGAGCTGTTCCTCAAGCGCGCGGTGGTCGGCGGTATCGAGCGTGTCTTCGAGATCAACCGCAACTTCCGCAACGAGGGCGCCGATTCCACGCACTCGCCGGAGTTCGCGATGCTGGAGGCCTACGAGGCCTACGGCGACTACGACACGATGGCCGCGCTCACGCAGGACCTCGTGCAGACCGCCGCGATGGACGCCCTCGGCACCACGCTCGTGACCTTGCCGCACGGCGAGGAGTACGAGCTGGGCGGGCAGTGGACGCAGCTGTCGATGTACGACTCGCTGTCGGGCGCCCTGGGTGAGGAGATCACCCCGGGGACGACCGTGGCGCAGCTGAAGGCGATCGCCGAGCGGCTCGAGGTCGAGGTCGACCAGCGTCGGATCAGCCACGGCAAGCTGGTCGAGAACCTGTGGGAGCACCTGGTCGGGGACGGCCTGCACGCGCCGACGTTCGTGCGCGACTTCCCGGTCGAGACCAGCCCCCTCACGCGTGACCACCGCAGCAAGCCGGGCATCGTGGAGAAGTGGGACCTGTACGTGCGCGGCTTCGAGCTCGCGACCGCGTACTCCGAGCTCGTGGACCCGGTGGTGCAGCGTCAGCGGTTCGAGGCCCAGGCGGTCCTCGCCGCGGCGGGTGACGACGAGGCGATGCCGCTCGACGAGGACTTCCTGGCCGCGGTCGAGTACGCGATGCCGCCGTCGGGCGGGCTGGGCATGGGTCTGGATCGTCTGCTCATGGCGCTGACCGGGCTGGGGATCCGCGACACGATCCTGTTCCCGCTCGTGAAGCCGCAGGCGTGAGCGCAGGGGAGTCGTCATGAGCGGATGGGGTGCGGCGCTCGCCGCGGTGCTGCCGTCGATCGGTGTGGGGCTGCTGTTCTGGTATGCCATGCGCGCGGTCGTGAATGCGGACCGCACGGAACGGGCGGCCCTGGCCCGAATGGACGCCGCCGAGCGTGAGCAGGCTGCCGCGTCAGGCCGTGACGACTCTGTGAAGAATTCTGATTCCTGACATGTCGGATTGACGGCCCGCCGGGCCGGTGCAATGCTGTGCGCCGTCACCACATTCTTGATTCCCCCCGACAATCGGAGCCGACAATGGCGCAGAAGGTCCAGGTCCTGCTGGTCGATGACATCGACGGAGGCGCTGCGGACGAGACCGTGTCGTTCGCCCTCGACGGCATCACGTACGAGATCGACCTGACGGACGAGCACGCCACCGCGTTGCGCGACGCGTTCGCCCAGTGGGTCGGGCACGCCCGTCGCGTCGGTGGTCGTGCCGGCGCCCGTGGCGCGTCCGCGCGTGCCAAGCGCGGCACCGCGGCCGACTCGCAGGCGATCCGCGAGTGGGCCAAGGAGAACGGCCACCACGTGTCCGAGCGCGGCCGCATCTCGGCCACGATCAAGGCGCTGTACGAGGCCGCTCACTGAGCATCGCCTCTGCGTACCGACGAAGGCCCGGCCCCTCAGGGGGCCGGGCCTTCGTCGTCGTGCCGGTAGGTGCCGCGGCGGAGCCGCCGCCGCCCGAGCGGGTCAGGCCGGGCGGACGCCCGTCAGCTCGCGCACGGCGGCGTACTGCCGGCGCACGTGCGGTGCGGCCGGTGCGCTGAACACCTCGGCGGTGGAGGCCGCCGTCCACGCGGGCGCGTCCTCGGCACCGGACAGCACCCAGGCGGCCTGCCGTGCGGCGCCGTCGGCCACGTACTCGCCGGGCGTGGGCACGCTGACGTCGATACCCAGCACGGACGGCGCGACGTGCCGCACGGCCTGCGACTGCGCTCCGCCGCCGATGAGCAGCACGCGGTTGACCTGGACGCCCTGGGTGCGCAACGCGTCCAGCCCGTCGGCCAGGCCGCACAGCATGCCCTCGACCGCCGCCCGGGCGACGTGCGCGGGCGTGGTGTTGCCCAGGCGCAGCCCGTGCAGCGCACCGGTGGCGTCCGGACGGTTGGGGGTGCGCTCGCCCTCGAGGTAGGGCACGAGCACCAGGCCGTCGGCGCCCGCGGGTGCCGACAGCGCGAGCGCGGACAGCCCGGGGTGGTCGGTGCCGAGCATGCGTGCGGTGGCGTCGAGCACGCGCGAGGCGTTGAGGGTGCAGGCCAGGGGCAGGAACGCGCCGGTGGCGTCGGCGAACCCGGTGACCATGCCCGAGCCGTCGGCGGTGGGTGCCGCGGCGATGGCGGAGACGACCCCGGAGGTGCCGAGCGAGATCGCGACGTCCCCGGGCACGAGCCCGAGCCCGAGCGCGGCTGCGGCGTTGTCCCCGGCGCCGGGGCCGATCACGGGGTGCAGGGCGCCGATCACGGAGCGTTCGCCGGCCTCGTGCGGGCCGAGCACGCGCGGCAGCACGGCGGAGTGACCGAGCGCGAGCTCGAGCAGGTCGGTGCGGTAGTCGTCGGTGACGGGCGACCAGTAGCCGGTGCCGGAGGCGTCCGAGCGGTCGGTGCGCAGCGCGGCGAGCCCGGCGGCGCCGGACCCGGGGCCGTGACCGGCCAGCCGCCAGCTCAGCCAGTCGTGCGGCAGGGCGACGGCGGCCACGCGGGCGGCGTTCTCCGGCTCGGCGTCGCGCAGCCAACGCAGCTTGGTGACGGTCAGCGAGGCGACGGGCACCGAGCCGATGGCATCGGCCCAGGCCTGGGCGCCGGCCACCGGGTCGCCGTCGCCGAGCTCGGCGATCAGGTCGGTCGCGGCCGGCGCGGAGCGGGTGTCGTTCCACAGCAGGGCGTCGCGGATCACGGCGCCGTCGGCGTCGAGCGCGACCATGCCGTGCTGCTGCCCACCGACGGCGATCGCCTCGACGTCGTCGATGCCTCCGGCGTCGGCGATGGCGGCCTGGAGGGCGTCCCACCAGTGGTCGGGGGACACCTCGGTGCCGTCGGGGTGGCTCGCGCGACCGCTGCGCACGAGGGCACCGGTCGCGGCGTCACGGATGACGACCTTGCAGGACTGGGTGGACGAGTCCACCCCGGCGACGAGCGTCATGGGGCTGCTCCTGAGGAGTGAGGAAGTCAGGGGGTGGTGCCGGCGGGCTCGCGTCGGTGCGTGCCCGCATGTGCCGAGAGCCGGCCGGTCGGGTGCGGGGTGCGCACCGACCGACCGGCTCGTCGGGTCAGACCGTGTGGTGAGGCTGGTTCAGCGGGCGCCGAGCGCGTGCTCGAGGGCCAGCTGGTTGAGGCGCACGAAGTCGAAGCCGCGCGCGGCGACCGCGTCGACGTCGAGGTCCTCGTAGGCCGAGGTGTCGGCCAGCAGGTCGGCCAGCGTCTCGCCCTCGGCGAGGGTCGGGACGGCGAGCTCGAGCACGCCGGACGCCTCGAGCGCCTCCTGCACCTCGGGGTCGGCCCGGAATGCCAGGGCGCGCTCCTTGAGCAGCAGGTAGGTGCGGATGTTGGCCTCGGCCGACGCCCAGACACCGTCGAAGCTCTCGGTGCGCGAGGGCTTGTAGTCGAAGTGGCGCGGGCCGTCGTAGCGCGGGCCACCGCTCGGGAAGCCGTTCTCGACCAGGTCGACCGTGGCGAACGCGGAGAACAGGTCACCGTGGCCGAACACGAGGTCCTGGTCGTACTTGATGGAGCGCTGGCCGTTGAGGTCGATGTGGAACAGCTTCTCGGCCCACAGCGCCTGGGCGAGGCCCGAGGTGTAGTTCAGGCCGGCCATCTGCTCGTGCCCGGTCTCCGGGTTCAGGCCGACGATGTCGCCGTGCTCGAGCTGGGCGATGAAGCCGAGCGCGTGGCCGACGGTCGGGAGCAGGATGTCGCCGCGGGGCTCGTTGGGCTTGGGCTCGATCGCGATGCGCAGCGAGTAGCCCTTCTCCTTGATGTACGCGGCGACGGTGTCGATGCCCTCGGCGTAGCGGTCGTGCGCGGCCTTGAGGTCCTTGGCCGAGTCGTACTCGGCGCCCTCGCGGCCACCCCACATGACGAAGGTGTCGGCGCCGAGCTCGGCGGCCAGGTCGACGTTGCGGACGACCTTGCGCAGGCCGTAGCGGCGCACGCGGCGGTCGTTCGAGGTGAACGCGCCGTCCTTGAAGATCGGGTGGCTGAACGTGTTGGTCGTGACCATCTCGACCGTGATGCCGGTCTCGGCCAGCGCGCCCTTGAAGCGGGCGAGGATCTGGTCGCGCTCGGCTGCGCTGGAGCCGAACGGCACGACGTCGTCGTCGTGGAACGTCACGTGCGCGGCGCCGAGCTCGGCGAGCTTGTGCACGGACTCGACGGGGTCGAGCCACGGGCGGGTCGCGCTGCCGAACTGGTCCTGGGCGTTCCAGCCGACGGTCCAGAGACCGAAGGAGAACTTGTCTGCGGGGGTGGGCTTCGTTGCCAAGGGAGTGCCTCCTCGTCGAGTTTTGTTTCCTGCATGAATTTATCCCCGCCGCAGCGGTAAGGTCAAGCCATGCCCAGCCGCGACGACGCCCAGGTGGCGCGACAGGACCGGATGCGCGAGCACAACCTCAGCCTCACCCTGCGCCGGGTGGTGGACTCGCGCACGCCGCTGTCCCGCGCCGAGGTCGCCGCGTCCACCGGGCTGGCCCGCGCGACCGTGTCCGGCATCGTCGACCAGCTCATCGCGGCCGGTCTGGTCCGCGAGCTCGACCCCGTGTTCCGGCAGCGCGCCGGCCGTCCCGCCGTCCCGCTCGCACCGGCCCGGGGGACGGTCGCGGGCGTCGGCATGGAGGTCAACGTCGACTACCTCGGCGTGCGCGCGCTCGACCTCGCCGGCACGATCCTGGCCGAACGGCTCGAGCAGGTCGACCTGCGCGCCTCCGACCCCGCCGACGTGCTCACCCGGCTCGCCCGGCTCGCCGCCGACGTGCTCGCCGTGCTCGACGAGACCGGGGTGCGGGTGGCGGGCACCGCGCTCGCGCTGCCCGGCCTGGTCGACCGGGTGACCGGCCCGCTGCGCGTCGCACCGAACCTGCGCTGGCGTGACCTCGACGTCGTCGCCGAGCTGTGCCGCGAGCCCGCGCTGGCCGCGCACCCCCCGCGGCTGGCGAACGAGGCGAACCTGGCCGCCCGCGCCGAGGCGCACGCGCGTCGCGACACCGGCGACGGCCCGCCGAGCTTCGTGTACGTCTCCGGCGAGGTCGGCATCGGTGGCGCGCTCGTGCTCGACGGCGAGATCTTCCTCGGCCGGCACGGGTGGAGCGGGGAGATCGGGCACATGGTGCTCGACAGCTGCTCCGAACGGGGCACGCTCGAGGAGCTGGCCGGACAGGACGCGATCCTGCGCGCCGCGGGCGTCCCCGTCGGGCTGCCGATCGAGACCCTGACCGCCGTGCTCGACCACGGCGACCCGCAGGAGCGGGAGGTCGCGCGCACCGCGGTGCGCGGGGCCGGGCGCTCGCTCGGGATCGCGCTGGCGAACGTCGTGAACGTGGTCGACATCGGCGAGATCGTGCTCGGCGGCACGTTCTCGCTGCTCTTCGACGACCTGCAGCACGAGGTCGCCGCCGAGCTCGCCCGTCGGGTGATCTTCGCCCCGTGGTCCCCGTTGCAGGTCTCGCGCGCCGTCGCGGACCCGTACCCCGCCATGACCGGCGGCGCGCTCGCCGTGCTGCGCACCGTGGTCGCCGAACCGGCGGCGTGGCTGCGCGCGACCGACTGACCCGTACTCTCGGGGATCGTGAGCACGCAGACCTCGGCACCCCGCCCGCTGTGGATCGGCACCTACCCCGTGGCCGGTGCCGGGACGCCCACCGGGCTCGGCGAGGGCATCTGGCGGGTCGACCTGGACGTCGTCACCGGCGCGCTCAGCGGTGCGCGGCAGGTGGCCGTGACCCCTTCGCCCTCGTTCGTCCTGGCCCACCCGGCCGGCACGGTCGTGTACGCGGCCGACGAGTCGCAGGTCGGCGCGGTCACCGCATTCGCCGTCGAGCCGGACGGCGGGCTGCGCCCGCTGGCCACCGTCGCGTCCGGCGGCGCGTACCCGTGCCACCTCGCGCTCGACGACGAGGCGCGCACGCTGTACGTCGCCAACTACGCCTCGGGCACGCTCGCGGTGCTGCCGCTGACCGCCGACGGCTCGTTCGGTCCGCAGGTGCTGGAGGCAGGCGGCCCGGTGCAGATCTTCGGGCACGTCGGCTCGGGTCCGGACGCCGAGCGCCAGGAGGCCCCGCACGCGCACTTCGTCGCGCTCGCCCCGGGCGGCCGCCACGTGCTGGTCGTCGACCTGGGCACCGACGAGCTGCGCCGGTACGTGCGCGACCCGGACTCGGGGCTGCTCGCCGCCGACGGGATCGCCGCGACCTTCCCGGCAGGGGCCGGTCCGCGACACCTCGTCCTCGCTCCCGGCGCCGGAGGTCCGGCAGGTGCGCTGGATGCCGCCGAGCCGGGCATCGCCTACGTGGTCGGCGAGCTCGACGGCCACGTGCACGTGCTGGCCTGGGACGTACCGAGCGCCACCGGCACGCTCGTCGCCTCCGTACCGACGCAGGCGGCCGCGCCCGGCACGGGAAGCCCGACCGGGCTCCGGCTGTCCCGCACCGGTGCGGCTCCCGAGGGGCCCGCCGTCGTGCCGTCGCTCGGCGCGCACATCACGCTCGACGGCGACCGCCTGCTGGTGGGGGTGCGCGGCGCGGACGTGCTGGCCGAGCACCGGATCGACCCCGAGGCCGGTCGGGTGCCGCAGCATCGCGCGGACCGCCCGCTGCCCGGGTCGTGGCCCCGGCACCACGCGGTCCTCGCCGGGTGGACGCTCGTCGCGCAGCAGATCGCCGGGGGAGTGGTCGTCCTCGCCGCCGACGGCACGGTCGCCGGGCACGCGGACGTCCCCGCGCCGACGTGCATCACGCCCGTGGTGGCCGTCGGAGCCTGATCCACGGACGAGAATGCTGTCCCGGACCGTCCGCAGGAAGGAGCCCCCGTGACCCCCGAGCGAGCGCCGCGCGTCGCGATGCTCTCCGTGCACACGTCCCCGCTCGACCAGCCCGGCACGGGCGACGCCGGCGGGATGAACGTGTACGTGCTCGAGCTGTCCCGTGCGCTCGCAGCGCGGGGTGCCCGCGTCGAGATCTTCACGCGCGCCACCTCCTCCGACCTGCCCGAGACGGTCGTCCTCGACGGCACGGACGCCGACGGCGGTCCGCTCACCGGTGACGCCGCACGCCAGGTGCTGCTGGCCGACCAGGTGCCCCCGCTCGTCGTGCCGCCCGTGCTGGTGCACCACGTCCCGGCGGGCCCGTTCGAGCGTCTCGACAAGAACGACCTGCCCGGCGTGCTGTGCGGCATGGCGGCGGGCGTGCTGCGCTCGGAGGCGGCCCGGCGCCCGGGCTGGTACGACGTCGTGCACTCGCACTACTGGTTGTCGGGCCAGGTCGGGCGGCTCACCGCGGAGCGCTGGGAGGTGCCGCTGGTGCACACCGCGCACACGCTCGCGCGCGTGAAGAACGCCTCGCTCGCCCCCGGTGACACGCCCGAGCCGACCGCGCGGATCCTCGGCGAGGAGGAGCTCGTGCAGGCCGCGGACGCCCTCGTCGCGAGCACCCCGGTCGAGGCGGGCGAGCTCGTCGACCTCTACGGCGCCGACCCCGATCGCGTGCACATCGTCGAACCGGGCGTCGACCTCGACCGCTTCACCCCTGGCGGACCCGCCGCGCGTGCGGAGGCCCGCCGGGCCCTCGGCCTGCCGCTGGACCGTGACGTGGTGCTGTTCGCCGGGCGGGTCCAGGCGCTCAAGGCCCCTGACGTCCTCGTCCGCGCGCTCGGCGTGCTCGCCGCGACCGGCCGGCCGGTGCCGCTGCTCGTGGTGCTCGGAGGCCCCAGCGGGCGGTCGACGGCCGTGCGCGAGCTGCAGGCGCTGGCCGCCGTCACCGGTGTCGCCGAGCACGTCCGCGTGCACCCTCCGGCGGACCGCGACACGCTCGTCAGCTGGTACCGCGCGGCCGACGTCGTGGCCATGCCGTCGCGGTCGGAGTCGTTCGGCCTGGTCGCGGCCGAGGCGCAGGCGTGCGGCGTCCCCGTGGTCGCGGCGGCCGTCGGCGGGCTGCGCACGATCGTCGACCATCGCGTGTCCGGTCATCTGGTCGAGGGGCACGACCCTGCCGTGTGGGCCGACGTGCTCGCCGGTGTGCTGGCCGACCCGGCGTGCCGGCTGCGCCTGGGGGCCGCGGCGCGCACGGTAGCCGAGCGTTTCGGGTGGGACGCCGCCGCGGACCGCATGCTCAAGGTGTACGAGGTCGCCCGCGAGGCCCGGACCGCACCGCGCGTGTGACTCCTGCTGCCCGTGGGACGGACGTCCCTGCGTGCGTCGGCGCCCCGTGGGGCAGGATTGGCCCATGACCTACACCCTCGTGCTCCTCCGCCACGGCGAGAGCGAGTGGAACGCCAAGAACCTGTTCACCGGCTGGGTCGACGTGGCCCTGTCCGAGAAGGGCGTCCAGGAGGCCAAGCGCGGCGGCACGCTGCTCACCGACGCCGGTGTGCTGCCCGACGTCGTGCACACCTCGCTGCTGCGTCGCGCGATCACGACCGCGAACTACGCGCTCGACGCCGCCGACCGCCTCTGGATCCCGGTCAAGCGCAGCTGGCGCCTGAACGAGCGTCACTACGGTGCGCTCCAGGGCAAGGACAAGAAGCAGACGCTCGAGGAGTACGGCGAGGAGCAGTTCATGCTCTGGCGTCGTTCCTACGACGTCCCGCCGCCGGACATCACGCTCGGCTCGGAGTTCTCGCAGGACAGCGACCCGCGCTACGTCGGTGAGCCGATCCCGCGTGCCGAGGCCCTGGCCCAGGTGCTCGTGCGTGCGCTGCCCTACTGGCAGTCGGACATCGTGCCGGACCTGCAGGCGCGCAAGACCGTCCTGGTCGCCGCGCACGGCAACTCGATCCGCGCGCTGGTCAAGCACCTCGACGACGTGGACGCGGACACCATCGCCGGGATCAACATCCCGACCGGCATCCCGCTCCTCTACACGCTCGACGAGGAGACCCTCAAGCCGACGAACCCGGGCGGGACGTACCTCGACCCCGAGGCCGCGGCCGAGGCCATCAAGGCGGTCGCGAACCAGGGTCGCTGACCCCAGGACGCGCACGAAGGCGCCGGCACCCCGCGAGGGGGCCGGCGCCTTCGTCGTCTCGTGCGGACGTCTCCCGGGGGTCGTCCGCACGAGACAGGTACGAGACAGGTACGAGACAGTCACGAGACCGTGCGCGCGGGCGGGAACGAGGCGGGCCCGCACGCCACCCCCCGGTGATCGTGCGGGCCCGCAGCTTCCGTGCCCCGCTCGGCGCGTGCAGCGCCGGGCCTCAGGCCGTGGGTGCGTCCACCTGCTCGGCGAAGTCGCCGGTGACGAGGAACACCACGCGCCGGGCCACGGACACGGCGTGGTCGCCGAACCGCTCGTAGTAGCGCCCGAGCAGCGTGACGTCGACCGTCTCCTGCGGCGTGCCCTTCCACGAGCCGCCGAGCAGCGCGGTGAACGTGTCCTCGTGCAGCTCGTCGAGCAGGTCGTCGTCCGCCTCGATGCTCTCGGCGAGCGCGAGGTCCCGGGACCCGAGCAGCGTCGTGGTGCGCCGGGCCACGCGGACCGCGGCGTCGTGCATCTCGGAGAACGTGCCGGACAGCGGCTGCGGCACGGCCTTGCGCGGGTAGGTGCGCCGGGCGACCTGCGCGATGTGCCGTGCGAGGTCTCCCATGCGCTCCAGCGAGGCGCTCATGCGCAGCGCGGAGACCACGACCCGCAGGTCGGTCGCGACCGGCTGCTGCTGGGCGAGGAGCAGCACGCAGCGCTCGTCGAGCTCGCGCTCCACGGCGTCGATCGCCAGGTCGTGCGCGATCACCGACTCGGCGAGGGCGAGGTCGCCCGTGCCCAGCGCGATGCCGGCGTTGGTGATGGCCTGCTCGACCCGGGCGCTCATGGCCACCAGGTCCTGACCGAGCTGCCTCAGCTCGGCGTCGAAGATCTCCCGCATGTGCTCCCTCTCCGGTGCGTGCGGCGACCAGGCTCGCACGGGCAGGTGAACGGTTCTCCTCGCCCAGGTGAACACTGGACGGCCGGGGCGTGCCCCGACGCCCGCGGTGCAGGGCACGCCTCGCGGACGCCCCTAGGGTGTGGGCTGTGGAGGGGATCGACGGGCTCACCTTGCTGCTGGCCGGTGCGCTGGGGCTGCTGACCGGCATCGGTGCCGCCTGGGCGTTCGGCTGGAGCGAGCGGGCGCTGCGTACCGTGCCGCCGCAGCCCGAGCCGGAGATGGACGACGGCCTGGTGCGCACCATGGCGGTGCTGCGCTCGGCGGCGGTCGCGCTCGACCCCGAGGACACCGTGGTGCGCGCGAGCCCACCGGCGCACGCGCTGGGCATCGTGCGCGACGGGCGTCTGCAGCACGCGGCGATCCGTGAGCTGGTCGCGGCCGTGCGGCGCGACGGCGTCATCCGGGACGAGGAGCTCGACCTGCCGCGCGGACCGCTCGGCCACGGCCGCATGCTGCTGCAGGTCCGGGTCGCGCAGGTCAACCCGCAGTTCCTGCTCGTGCTCGCCGAGGACCTCACCAAGGAGCGTCGGCTCGAGGCGGTGCGCCGCGACTTCACCGTCAACGTCTCGCACGAGCTGAAGACCCCCGTCGGCGCGCTCTCGCTGCTGGCCGAGGCGGTCGAGGACGCCGCCGACGACCCGGTCGCGGTCCGGCGGTTCGCCGCCCGGATGGGTTCGGAAGCCACCCGGCTGTCCGTGCTGGTGCACGAGATCATCGAGCTGTCGCGGCTGCAGGTCTCCGGTGCGCTCGACGAGATGGGTGTCGTCGAGCTCGACGACGTCGTCGCCGAGGCGGTCGACCGGGCCCGGACGACCGCGGGCGCCAAGAACGTCGAGCTGGTCGCCGGCGGCGACCGCGGCGAGCAGGTGGTGGGGGACCGCGCGCTGCTGGTCACCGCCGTGCGCAACCTGGTCGACAACGCGGTGGCCTACTCGGCGCCGAGCACCCGGGTCGGCATCGGTGTGCACCGGGCCGGCGACCTGGTGGAGATCGCCGTGGTCGACCAGGGCATCGGCATCGCCGTGGCCGACCAGGAGCGCGTCTTCGAACGGTTCTACCGCGTCGACCCGGCGCGTTCACGTGACACCGGCGGCACCGGGCTGGGGCTGTCGATCGTCAAGCACGTCGCTGCCGACCACGGCGGCGAGGTCACCGTCTGGTCCCAGCCCGGCAAGGGGTCGACCTTCACCCTGCGTCTGCCCCGCAACGAGAGGACGTCCACCCCGTGACCCGCATCCTGATCGTCGAGGACGAGCCGTCGTACTCCGAACCTCTGGAGTACCTGCTCACCCGGGAGGGCTACGACGTGGTCACCGCGGCGACCGGCCCCGACGGGCTCGCCCGGTTCGACGAGGGCGGTGCCGACCTGGTGCTGCTCGACCTCATGCTGCCGGGCCTGCCGGGCACGGAGGTCTGCCGGCAGCTGCGCCAGCGTTCGGACGTGCCGGTCATCATGCTGACCGCGAAGGACGGCGAGATCGACAAGGTCGTGGGCCTCGAGCTCGGGGCGGACGACTACGTGACGAAGCCGTACTCCTCGCGCGAGCTCATCGCCCGGGTGCGGGCGGTGCTGCGCCGTCGCGCGGCCGTCACGGCCGGGCCGGCCGGGCAGCAGCAGCTCGAGGTCGACGAGGAGGACGAGTCGGTCCTCGTGCTCGGCCCGGTGCAGATGGACGTCGAGCGGCACACGGTGCACGTGCGCGGCGACCTCGTGGCGTTCCCGCTCAAGGAGTTCGAGCTGCTGGAGATGCTGCTGCGCAACCCCGGCCGGGTGCTCACGCGCATGCAGCTCATCGACCGGATCTGGGGTTCGGACTACGTCGGTGACACCAAGACCCTCGACGTCCACGTCAAGCGTGTGCGGGCGAAGATCGAGGTCGACCCGGGTGCGCCCGAGCTGCTGCAGACCGTCCGGGGGCTGGGCTACAAGCTGGCCGACTGACGGCCCCTGCTGGACGGCCGACCATCCGTCGACTGACGTTCACCTGGGGTTCACCCACGACCTGCGGACCGGTCATCTGGGCTTCCTACGGTCGGACCACGGCGGCGCACAGACCGGTGCGCGCCTGGACCGACAGGACGGAACACAGTGAAGCTCTCCTTCCACCGCAGCGTCGGGGCGGTCGCCCTGACCGGCGCCCTGGCCCTCACGCTCGCGGCCTGCGGCTCGGACGACCCCACGGGTACCGCCTCGAGCGCCTCGGGTGAGCAGACGGAGGCGACCTCGACGCTGAGCGGCGAGCTCAACGGCGCGGGCGCGAGCTCGCAGGAGAAGGCGATGGACGCCTGGCGCGCCGCCTTCCAGAGCACGAACCCTGACGTCACGGTCAACTACGACCCGGTCGGCTCGGGCGGTGGCCGCACGCAGTTCCTCGAGGGCGGCGTGCTGTTCGCCGGCTCGGACTCGGCCCTCAACGAGGACGAGATCGCGCAGTCGGCCACCGTGTGCACCACGCAGGCGATCGACCTGCCCGTGTACGTCAGCCCGATCGCGGTCGTCTTCAACCTGGACGGCGTCTCCGAGCTCAACCTGACCCCGGCGACGATCGCGGGCATCTTCAACGGCACGATCACCACGTGGGACGCGGCCGAGATCAAGGCCGACAACCCCGACGCGACGCTCCCGTCGCTCGCGATCACGCCCGTGCACCGCTCGGACGACTCGGGCACCACGAAGAACTTCACCGACTACCTGGCCAAGGCCTCGGGTGGCGCGTGGACGTACGAGGCCGACGGCGTGTGGCCGATCGAGGGCGGCGAGTCCGCTCAGGGCACCTCCGGTGTCATCCAGACCGTCCAGGGCGGTCAGGGCACCATCACGTACGCCGACAACTCGGCGGCCGGCACGCTCGGCAAGGTCAGCATCGCCGTCGGCGAGGACTTCGTCGCACCGTCCGAGGAGGGTGCCGCGGCCGCGGTCGACGCCTCCCCGCGGGACGACACCCGGGCCGCGAACGACATCGTCATCAAGGTCGACCGTGAGACGACCGAGGCCGGCGCCTACCCGCTGATCCTCGTCAGCTACGCGGTCGCCTGCCTGCAGTACGGCACGCAGGAGGACGCCGACCTGGTCAAGGGCTTCCTCAGCTACGTGACGAGCGCCGAGGGTCAGTCGGCCGCCGAGGACGCGGCGGGCTCCGCCCCGATCTCGGACACGCTCCGCACGGACGTGCAGGCCGCGATCGACGCGATCACCGCGGGCTGATCTCCCGCCAGGCCGCCGATGGTCGGCCCGTCCCCTCCGCGGGTGACGGGCCGGCCATCGGCAGCCGTACGACAGGACACCGCAGCACTTCGGCAGGAGCACCGTGACATCCACCCAGAGCATCCCCACCCCGGGGGCGTCGGTCCCAGGGGCGGGTTCGCCGGCCCCCGCCGGTGAGTCGCCACGCGGCGGCGGCCGCCCTCGCCGGGCGGGCGCGTCGGGCCGACGCACGTCGCGTCGCGCGGCCGACCGCGGTGCCAGCCGCGGGTTCCGGTGGCTCGCCACCGGAGCGGGCGCCCTGATCCTCGTGGTCCTCGCCGCGGTCGCGGTGTTCCTCGTGATCAAGGCGTGGCCGGCGCTGAGCACGCCTGCCGGGCAGCTGGCCGACGAGGTGAGCCTGCTCGGCGGTTCCACGCTGCTGGAGTTCGTCGGACCGCTCGTCTTCGGCACGGTCCTGGCCGCCGCGCTGTCGCTGCTGCTGGCGATGCCCGTGGCGCTCGGCATCGCGCTGTTCACCTCGCACTACGCCCCGCGTCGCCTGGCGAACGTCCTCGGCTACGTGGTCGACCTGCTCGCGGCGATCCCGTCGGTGGTCTACGGCCTGTGGGGCAGCCTGGTGCTGGCCCCGGCGATCCAGCCGCTGTGGGCCTGGCTGGGCACCGCGTTCGGGTGGTTCCCGCTGTTCTCGGGGCAGGTCTCCCCGACCGGTCGGGTGCTCGCCACGGTCAGCATGGTCCTGGCGGTGATGATCCTGCCGATCATCACGGCGGTCACCCGTGAGGTGTTCCTGCAGACGCCGCGCCTGCACGAGGAGGCGGCCCTCGCGCTCGGCGCGACCCGCTGGGAGATGATCCGCACCGCCGTGCTGCCGTTCGCACGCTCGGGGATCGTGTCCGCCGCGATGCTCGGTCTCGGCCGCGCGCTGGGCGAGACGATGGCCGTCCTGATGATCCTCTCGCCCGGGATGCTCTACTCGTTCAAGCTTCTCGTCGCCGGCCAGCAGCAGACGATCGCCGCGAACATCGCCGGCCAGTTCCCCGAGGCGAACCCGATGGGCGTCTCCACGCTCATCGCGACGGGTCTGGCCCTGTTCCTCATCACGCTGCTGGTCAACATGGCGGCCCGTGCGATCGTCGCGCGCCGCAAGGAATTCTCGGGGGCCAACTGATGACGACCACGACCCCGTCGACCACGCCGTCGCCGGCCCCGGCGAGCGACCTGCGCACTCTGCTGGAGACGCACGACCCGCGGCGCCGACGTACCGATGTGCTCATGCGGGTGCTGATCACCGGGGCGTTCGTGCTCGCGATGGTCCCGCTCGTGTCGGTCGCGTGGACCGTGCTGTCGAACGGCCTCGAACGGTTCAACCTGGACTTCTTGCAGTACTCGATGCGCGGCGTGTACGGCGGCATGGACGCCGGCGGCATCTACCACGCGATCGTCGGCACGGTCGAGATCACGTTGTTCGCGACGCTCATCTCGGTGCCGATCGGCCTGCTCGCCGCGGTCTACCTGGTCGAGTACGGCAGCGGTGCGCTGGCCCGTGCGGTGACGTTCTTCGTCGACGTCATGACGGGCATCCCCTCCATCGTCGCCGGTCTGTTCGCGTACGCGCTGTTCGCGGTCGTGCTCGGCCCGGGCGTGAAGATGGGTGTCGTGGGGTCGGTGGCCCTCTCGGTGCTGATGATCCCGGTCGTCGTGCGCTCGTGCGAGGAGATGCTGCGTCTGGTCCCGAACGAGCTGCGTGAGGCGGCGCTGGCACTGGGCGTGCCGAAGTGGCTCGTGGTGGTCAAGGTCGTGCTGCGGACCGCGGTCGCCGGTATCGGCACGGGCATCATGCTGGCCATCGCGCGCGTCATCGGCGAGACGGCCCCGCTGCTCATCACGGTCGGTGTCGTCGACTCCATCAACTTCAACCTGTTCGACGGGCGCATGATGACCTTGCCGGTGTACGTGTACCGGCAGTTCCAGCAGGGCCTCGTCCCGTGCACCCCGGGCGACACCGCGTGCATCCCGACGGTCAACTACGACCGTGCGTGGGCCGCGGCGCTCACCCTCATCCTCATCGTCATGCTGCTCAACCTGATCGGGCGCCTGATCACCCGCTTCTTCGCCCCCAAGAACCTCGGCTGAAAGACACACCCATGGCACAGCGCATCGACGTCAAGGACCTGAACATCTACTACGGCGACTTCAAGGCCGTGGCGGACGTGCAGATGGAGATCGAGCCGCGTTCGGTGACGGCGTTCATCGGCCCGTCGGGCTGCGGCAAGTCGACCTACCTGCGCACGCTCAACCGCATGCACGAGGTGATCCCGGGCGCCCGCGTCGAGGGCACCGTCGAGATGGACGGCGTCGACCTGTACGCCGACTCGATCGACCCGGTGGCGGTCCGTCGTCAGGTCGGCATGGTGTTCCAGCGGCCGAACCCGTTCCCCACGATGTCGATCGCGGAGAACGTGCTGGCGGGCGTGCGGCTGAACAACCGCCGCATCTCCAAGGGCGACGCGCAGGACCTGGTCGAGCAGTCGTTGCGCGGGGCGAACCTGTGGAACGAGGTGAAGGACCGGCTGGCACGTCCGGGCTCGGGCCTGTCGGGCGGCCAGCAGCAGCGCCTGTGCATCGCGCGGGCCATCGCGGTCAAGCCGCAGGTTCTGCTGATGGACGAGCCGTGCTCGGCTCTCGACCCGATCTCGACGCTCGCGATCGAGGACCTGATCTCCGAGCTGAAGTCGGACTACACGATCGTCATCGTCACGCACAACATGCAGCAGGCCGCGCGCGTCTCGGACCGCACGGCATTCTTCAACCTGGCAGGGACGGGCCAGCCGGGCCGTCTGGTGGAGATCGACGACACGGCGACGATCTTCTCCTCGCCGCGTGAGCGGGCCACGGAGGACTACATCTCGGGCCGCTTCGGCTGATCGGCGGGCCACGCGCGAAGGGGCGGTCCCGGCAGGTCTGCGTGCCTGCGGGACCGCCCCTTCGTGCGTCGTGGTGCGCTCTCAGCCGGCGGCGGGGACCAGGTCGGCGTACTCGGGCAGGGTGCCGTCCAGCACGGGCACGTCGAGCTGGTCGGAGCCGGCCGACCCGGTCGCGATCGTGACGGAGGTCAGCGCGCCGGGGGCGGCGTCCACCGTGTCGATCGCGAAGGTCTCGCCTGCGTCGCCGCCGAAAGTGACGACGCCGCCTGCCGGGACCCGCACGGTGCTCTCCGTGCCGGCGACCGTGAGCGTGACCTTGGCGGTCTCGGTGCCGTCGTTGGCCAGGCCCCCGATGAGCACGCCCGGCTCGCCCTGCGCAGCGGTGACGACCAGCAGGTTGACGGCGCGCACGTCCCCGAGGGTGGTGCCCACGCCGTCCGCCGCGCTGTACCCCTGCGCGGTCTGCAGCGGATTGGTCGCCGAGCAGCCGCTGAGACCTGCGACGGCGAGCGCGGCCAGTGCCAGGCCGATCGCGCGGGTGCGGTGACGGCGGGCGCCCGCAGGGGGCGTGCGCCGGGTCCGGAGGGGGGCCGACGGGGTGGTCGACACGGTCGACGGGGTCACGACTACTCCTCGGTGGGGGCGTGGGCAGACCGCCCCAGAGTATCCGTCCGGTACGAGCATCCGGGGTTCATCGTTCTGACCTGCAGGAACGCGTCACGAATAGGAAATCCGGGCCGCGATCGTGGCAAAACCGGCGTGGTAACATAGGCCTCTGCGAAAGGGGACACCAGCAGATGACTTTCACTGTTGGGGAGACGGTTGTCTACCCGCACCACGGTGCAGCGTTGATCGAAGAGATCAAGACCAGGACCATCCGCGGAGAGGACAAGCTCTACCTCAAGCTCAAGGTGGCCCAGGGTGACCTGACCATCGAGGTGCCTGCGGAGAACGTCGATCTGGTGGGCGTCCGCGATGTCGTCGGCCAGGAGGGCCTCGACCGCGTGTTCGAGGTGCTCCGCGCGCCGTACACGGAGGAGCCGACGAACTGGTCCCGCCGGTACAAGGCCAACCTCGAGAAGCTGGCCTCGGGCGACGTCATCAAGGTCGCCGAGGTCGTTCGCGACCTGTCGCGTCGTGACGCCGACCGCGGTCTGTCCGCGGGTGAGAAGCGCATGCTCGCCAAGGCACGCCAGATCCTCGTCTCGGAGCTCGCACTTGCCGAGCACACCGAGGAGGAGAAGGCCGAGGCGATCCTCGACGAGGTCCTCGCGTCCTGACGCGCCTCGCCATCACGCCCTGATCTTCCTGAGCCGCGTCCCGTGACCGTCGCCGTCGTCCTGACAGCTGCCGGTGGCGGGACGCGGCTCGGTCATGTCCTGCCCAAGGCGCTCGTCCCCGTGCGGGGCGAGCCCCTGGTCGTGCACGCAGCACGTCGACTGCTGGGTGCCCGCACGGCGGAGGGTGAGCCCGTCGTGCACGCGCTCGTCGTGACCGCACCTGCCGGGCTGGTCGAGGAGTTCTGTGCGGCCCTCGAACCGTTGAGCCGCGCACTCGACCTGCCTGGCCCGACGGGGGTGCCCGGGCCGACGGCCCGGCCCGCGGTGCGCGTCGTCGTCGGCGGTGCGAGCAGGCAGGCCTCCGTGGCCGCCGGTCTCGCGACGCTCCCGCCCGAGGTCGACGTCGTGCTCGTGCACGACGCGGCGCGACCGTTCGCGCCGGGGGACCTCGTCGTGCGCGTCGTCGACGCGGTGCGCGCCGGGCACCGGGCGGTCGTGCCGGGACTGCCCGTCGTCGACACCGTCAAGCAGATCGACCCCCTGACGCACGTCGACGCCGCGACACAGGGCGACGGTCCGGCGGAGGCCGGGGACCCGGCCGTCGTCGGGTGGGCCGTGCGGGCGACCGTGCCGCGGGACACGTTGCGGGCCGTCCAGACACCGCAGGGCTTCGACCGCGCCCTGCTCGACCGTGCCCACGCCGCCGCGGCGGCCCACGCGCACGACGAGGCCGTCGCCGCCTCGGACGACGCGGGGCTGGTCGAACGACTCGGCGAGCCCGTCTGGGTCGTGCCGGGCGACGAGCGCGCCGCCAAGATCACCACCGCTCGCGACCTCGTGATCGCCGAGCTGCTCGGCGACGACCGCGCGCCCGTATGAGGACGGAGCCCTGATGAGCCAGACCGTCGGCAGGTACCCGGTGCCGCGCACCGGGATCGGCGTGGACGTGCACGCCTACGACCCCGATCCGGCGCCCGGTGCCGTGCTGCACCTGGCCGGCCTGGCCTGGCCGGGGGAGCGCCCGCTCGCCGGGCACTCCGACGCGGACGTCGCCGCGCACGCCGCGGCGGACGCGCTGCTGTCGGCCGCCGGGCTGGGTGACCTCGGCTCGAACTTCGGCACGGCCGAACCCGAGTGGGCCGGTGCGGCCGGTGCGGTGCTGCTCGCGGAGGCCGCACGCCGGGTGCGGGCCGCCGGCTTCGAGATCGGCAACGTCGTGGTGCAGGTGATCGGCAACCGCCCGCGGCTCTCTCAGCGGCGGTCGGAGGCCGAGAGCGTGCTCTCGGCAGCGGCCGGTGCCCCGGTCAGCGTCTCGGCGACGACGTCCGACGGGCTCGGGCTGACCGGTCGCGGCGAGGGCGTCGCCGGGATCGCGACGGCGCTGGTCCTCCCGGCCGAGCGGGACTGAGCCGAGCGGGACCGAGCCGGACGAGGCTCAGCCGGACGGGACCGAGCCGGACGGCTGCCGAGCAGCACCCCGGCCACCACGAGCGAACCGAGGACGATCTCGACGACCGGGGTCGGCTCGCGCAGCAGGAGCCAGGACGTGCCGATCCCCACGACCGGGACCAGCATCGAGAACGGCGCCACGGTGCTCGACGGGTGCCGGGCCATGAGAGTGGTCCACAGACCTGAGCCCAGCAGCGTCGCCACGAGGACCGTGTAGAGCAGCCCGGCGACCGCGAGCAGCCCCTGACGCGAGCCCAGGCCGGACAGGGAGCCGACGATCGCCGAGGGGCCCTCCGTGGCGAGCGAGAGGGCGAGCATCGGCAGCGGGGGCACGACCGACATCCACAACGTCAGCCGGAAGGGCTCGGTGGCTCGGGCCTGCCGGTTGGCGAGGCTCCCCAGAGCCCAGCCGAGCCCGCCGCAGAGCGTGAGCAGCACGGGCAGGAACGTGGCGCCGCCGTCGAGCTGCGCCCGGTGCACCGCGATGCCGCCGAGGCCCAGGACGGCGAGCGCGATCCCGGCCGCCTGCCGGGCGTGCAGCCGCTCGTGCAGCCACAACCCGGCCAGCAGGACCGTGAACGGCGCCGAGGCCTGCAGCACGAGCGAGGCGAGGCCCGTCGGCATGCCCGTGTCCATCGCGAGGTAGAGGAAGACGAACTGCAGCACGCCGAAGCCGAAGCCGTAGCCGAGGATCCAGCGCCAGGCCACGTCCGGCCTCGGCACGAGCAGCACGGTCGGCACCGCGATGAGGGCGAACCGCAGCGCGACGAGGAAGAACGGCGGGAACTGGGCGAGCGAGAGGTGGATGGCGAGGAAGTTCAACCCCCAGCACCCGGCGACGAGGACGGCGAGGAGGCGGTCGCGCAACGGCATGCGGCGAGTCTGGCCCCGCCCGACCGTTGAGCACCATCGACTTCTGGTGAGATGTCCTTGTAGCGTCGCTGCATGATCGATCTCGACCCGCGGGCGCTGCAGACCTTGCGGACGGTCGGCACGCACGGCGGGGTGACCGCGGCCGCGGCGGTGCTGCACCTGACGCCGTCCGCTGTCTCGCAGCAGCTCGCCGGACTGCAGCGGGACGTCGGCGTCGACCTGACCGAGCGGGTGGGGCGCGGGCTGCGGCTGACCCCCGCCGGGCGCGCGCTGGCCGACGCGGCCGTCGACGTGGCCGTGGCGCTGGAACGGGCCCGTGCGGCCTGCGAGACGTTCCTCGAGCGCCCCGAGGGCGTCGTGCGGGTCAGCGCCTTCCAGAGCGGCGCCCAGCTGCTCCTGCCGGGTCTGCTGACGCGCGTGGCGCGTCTGGGCGGCATCACGCTGGAGTGCAGCGACGAGGACGTCGCGCAGGACGCGTTCGCCGCGCTCACCGACCGGGTCGAGGTCGTCGTCGCGCACCGGCCGGACCTCAGCCACGACTGGTCCACCGCGGGTGCCCGGGTGCTCAGCGTGCCGCTGCTGCGCGAGCCGCTCGACGTGGCCGTGCCGCGCGGGCACCGGTTGGCGTCGCGGACCCGCCTGGAGCCGGCCGACCTGGTCGGCGAGGAGTGGATCGCGGTGCGCGACGGGTTCCCGGTGGCGACCGTGCTCGCGGCGGTCGCCGCAGCCTCGGGCCAGGCGCCGCGGATCGTGCACCGGATCAACGACTTCCACGTCGTCGAGTCGCTCGTCGCCGCAGGTCACGGCATCGCGCTGCTGCCGAGGTACACCTCGGGAGCAGACCCCGGGGTGCGGCTGGTGCCCCTGACGGGGGTGCGCGCCGGGCGCCGGATCGAGGCGTTGGTCCGCCCGGACCGGGCCGAGCGGCTCGTCGTGCGGCGGGTCCTCGACGAGCTGCAGGCGCTGGCCGCCGAGGTCGTGGGGGCGCGACCGCAGTGACAGCGGACATGACCGGATCGGGTGCCGGGCCGAGTCTCGACCGAGTCCCGACCGAGCCTCGACCTGGTCCCGCCCGAGTCCCGAAGTGCATGCCGGACCTGCTCGAACCTCACACCGGGTTGGCATCGCTAATCGGACATATCCCCTGTAGCGTCCCGCCCGTGACATCGACGTCTGAGCACCTCTCGTACGGTCAGGCGCGGACGGGAGCGCTCCCGCGACTGACCTCCTCCGGACTCCCGGTCCGTGCCCCCGTGGCGCGGGTCCGGGTGCGTGTCCGCATACCCTCGGAGGTCCTGGAGGCCGCCTGGGAGGGGTTGCAGAACCTCGACGACGTGCACCAGCCGGTCCTGCGCGGACCGCTGCCGCCGCGTCCGGTCTTCTGAGCCCAGGCGTCACTGCACGCTGACGCCTCTGCGCCCTCAGGCCTCTCAGCCCTGACGTCTGCGAGCCCGCGCCGGGGCCGTCAGGGCAGGAGCACGAGCTTCCCGCGGGCGTGGCCCGTGCGGCTGTCCCGGTGCGCCTCCGCGGCGGCCTCGAGCGGGTACGTGCGTGCGACGTGCACCTCGATGGAGCCGTCCGCCGCAAGCTCGACGAGCTGGCCGCGCGCGGCCTCCCGCACCTGCGTGCCCGGATCGGCGCCGCGTCCGGAGCCCAGCACCAGGATGCCGAGCTCCGTGCCGCGCGCGAACCCTGCGAGCGTCGCGATGCGCGAGCGGTCCGCCACGAGCGCGACGGAGGCGTCCAGGGCCTCGTCCGTGCCGACCGTGTCGACGGCCACCGTCACCGGCCCCACGGTGGCCTCCAGGGCGTGCAGGCGCTCGACCAGACCGTCTCCGTAGGCCACGGGGACGGCGCCCAGCTCGCGCAGGTCGTCCGCCGACGCCGCCGAGCCGGTCGCGACCACCCGGGCTCCGCGCAGCACGGCCAGCTGGACCAGCAGGCGCCCGACCCCGCCCGTGCCGCCGTGCACCAGGACGACGTCACCGCTGCCGGTCCCGGTGGCGGCGAGCGCGTGCACGGCGGCGACGCCCGTGACCAGGAGCCCGGCGGCCTGCGCCCACCCCAGCGAGGCCGGTCGGCGCACGCAGGACTGCTCGGGAACGACGACCCGCGAGGCGTACGCGCCGCTCACGGGCCAGGCGACGACCTCGTCGCCGGGTGCCAGCCAGCGCACCCCGGGGCCGACCTCGGCGACGACGCCGCTGGCCTCCAGGCCCAGACGCATCGGCAGGCGCGCGGGATCGTGGCCGGCCGTGCCGGAGTACGACTTCCAGTCCCACGGGTTGACGGCCGCGGCCCGCACGTCGAGCAGGACCTCACCGAGGCCGGGCGGGCCGGGGTCGATCGGCACCACCTGCAGGACCTCGGGGCCGCCGTAGGCGGTCGCGACGACGGCACGGGCCTGGGCAGGGGCGGTAGGCACCAGGACAGGGTGCACCCGCGTCGGCGCGGGGCACCAGGGGTCCGCGCGCCTGTGGCACGCACAGGCATCACTCGTTCGTGGCGAGGACCCGGTCCAGGTAGTCGTTGCGGAACATGCCGTCGGGGTCGGCGCTCGTCCGCACGCGGCGCACGTCGGCGAACCTCGGGTACAGCTCGGCGAGCCGGGTCGCGTCGAGCCCGTGCAGCTTGCCCCAGTGCGGGCGCCCGTCGACCTGCGCGACGATCCGCTCGACGGCGTCGAAGTAGCGCACGTGCGGCAGCCGCAGGTACTGGTGCACGGCCACGTAGGCCGTCGCGCGCCCGTGCGCGGTCGAGAGCCAGACGTCGTCCGCGGCGGCGAAGCGCACCTCGACGGGGAACGGCACGTACGTGCCCGAGGCCGTGATCCACGCGTCGATCGCGGCCAGCACGTCGACCAGGTGCTCGCGCGGCACGGCGTACTCCATCTCGCGGAAGCGCACGCGGCGCGGGGAGACGAAGACCTCGTGCGACGGTGCGGTGTAGCGGCGGGCCGACAGGGCGCGCGTGGCGATGCGGTTGACCTGCGGCGTCGCGGCCGGGACGAGGGTGGTGAACCTGTTGGTGAGGCCGAACACGCCGTTCGACAGGAGCTCGTCGTCGACCCAGGCGCGTGTGCGGGAGAGCGGCTCGACGACGCTGTCGGGCACCCGGTTGTTCCGCTTGGTCAGGGCGCCGCGCGTGTGCGGGAACCAGTAGAACTCGAAGTGGTCGTTGGCCTCGACGAGGCCGTCGGGTCCGTCGAGCTGCTCGAGGACGGCGTCGAGCGCCCAGGGCTCCTCACGGGCCTGCAGGCGGAAGGCGGGCACGACCTCGAGGGTCACGGCGGCCAGGAGGCCGACCGAGCCGAGCCCGAGCCGGGCGACCTCGAACAGCTCGCTGTGCTGCGTCGGCGAGGTCTCGAGGACCTCGCCCGCGGCGGTGACGAGCCGGGCGCCGACGACCTGGGTGCACAGGCCGCCCAGCCCGGCGCCCGTGCCGTGCGTGCCGGTCGAGATCGCGCCGGCGATCGACTGCTTGTCGATGTCGCCGAGGTTGCGCATGGCGAGCCCCCGGCGGCCGAGCTCGGCGTTGAGGCGCGCCAGCCGGATGCCCGCGCCGACGGTGACGTGCGCCGTCCCGTCGGGCCGGACGTCGACCTGCTGGACGTCGGCGAGCGCGTCCAGGTGCACCTGGATCCCGTCGGTGACGGCCGCGCCGGTGAACGAGTGCCCGCCGCCCACGGCGCGTACGCGGCGGCCGTCCGCCTGCCGGACGAGCGTGCGCAGGGCGTCCTCGTCCTCGGGGTGCGCGACGTGCGTCGGTGACGCACTCTCGGTGCGTGACCAGTTCTCCCAGTGCGCTGCGACGCTGCGGCGACCCATGACGTGAGGGTCGCCTGGACACCTGTCCACGTCAAGTGGACCCGTCACACCCCAACGTTGACTATCGTCATGCCCACCATGATCGACAGAAGGACGGGGAGGGCCCGATGAACCGCCTGCCGGTGGCCGAACGACGCGAACAGCTCATCGAGGCGGCACTGACCGTCGCCAGCCGGGACGGCATCGACGCCGCCACCGTGCGCGCCGTGGCAGCACAGGCAGGGGTGTCGCTCGGCGTCGTGCACTACTGCTTCCAGGACAAGGCCGAGCTCATGCGGGCCATGGCGCACGCGATCACCGGGCAGAACGCCGCGAGCGGGTTGACCGACCTGCCCGAGGACGCCGATGCCGGCACGGTCATCGAGGTCGTCCTGGGCGGCCTCTGGGAGGGCATCAGCGCCCACCGCGGCGCCCAGCTGCTCAGCTACGAGCTCACCACCTCCTCGCTGCGCCACGGCGACCTCGCCCAGGTGGCCAAGGAGCAGTACACCGGCAGCTGGGCGGCCGCCGAGCAGGCGCTCGAGCTCATCGAACGCACGGCCGGGATCACCTGGGCGCTGCCCCGCACCGAGCTGGCCCGCGTGGTCGTCGCGCTCGTCGACGGGTACACGCTGGCCTGGCTCGTGGACGGGGACGACGCGGCCGCACGCGAGGGGCTGCACGGTTTCGGCGGATACCTGGCGAGCCTGACCCGTCCCGCACCCGCAGCCGTGCCCGTGCACCCGGCCGCCCCGGCAGACGTCCCTGCGCCGGGTGCCGCGCTCGACCCGGCCGCGGTCACCGCTGCGGACGCCTGAGTGCGCGCCGCGGCGGACCTGCCGGCACCGGGCCCGGGCGTGCGCGCCGCCCGGGCCGCGGTCTCGGCCGGGTTCGCCGCCCAGGGCTTCGTGTACGCGCTCGTCCTGACCAGCCTCGACTCCTTCAAGGACCGGGTCGGCATCGACGACGGGCAGGTCACGCTCGTCGTGCTCGGCGTCTGCGTCGTGGCGGCGCTCGGGACCTGGCTGGCCGACGGCCTCGCCCGCACGTCACGCGGCAGCCGGCTCGTCCTCGTCGTGGGACTGGGCACGCTCGTGGTGGCCGTCGTGCTCGCCGCGATCGCCCCGACGTTCGCCGCGCTCGCAGCAGCGTTCGCGGTGTACGGCCTCGGCCTCGGCCTGGTCGACGCGGGCACGAACATGCAGGCGGTGAGCGTGCAGCGGGCCTACGGGCGGTCCCTGCTGACCGGCTTCTACGCCTCGTGGACCGTCGCCGGCATCGTGGGTGCGCTCGTCGTGTCGTCCTCCGGTCGGCTCCCGGCAGGCGTGCCGGACGGCCTCGCCCTGCTCCCGGGGACGCTCGTCGCGGGCGCCGCCGCCCTGGTCGTGGCCCGGTGGGGCTGGCGCCTGCGTCCCGTCGACGTCACGCCGCCCGACCTGGACGCCGCACTGGTCGACCTGCCGGCGGCCCCCGTCGCGGGCGGCCTCCCGGACGCGCCTGCCGACGACTCCGCCGGCGGAGGCGCGGTCGTGCCGTGGGGTCCGGTCCTGCTGCTCGGCCTGGGCGTCGTGGCGTTCTACGTCGCCGACTCGGCGGTGTCGACCTGGAGCACCATCTACCTCGGGGACGTGCTGCTCGCGCCCTCGGCCGTCGCCCCGCTGGCCTACGCGGCCTACCTGGTCACGACGCTGGGCTCGCGCCTCGCCGGCGACCGGTGCGTGCGCCGATGGGGTCGAGGAGCGGTCGTGCGCGTCGCGGCACTCGTCGGCGCCGCCGGGCTGGCCATCGTGGTCGTCGCCGGGTCCGTGCCCGTCGGCCTGCTGGGGTTCGCGCTCGCGGGCGCTGGGCTCGGGCCGATCGCACCGCTGTGCTTCTCCGCCGCCGGGAGCCTCGCACCGGGGCACGCCGACGCGGTCGTCGCCCGGCTCAACGTGTTCAACTACGTGGGGGCGGTGCTGGGCGGTGTCCTCGTCGGGGCGCTGGCCACCGCCTCGACGTTCCGTGTCGGCTTCGTCGTCCCGGTGGTCCTCGCGCTCGCGGTCGCCTCCGTCGCCGGGCGGTTCGGCCCGCGCACGGACGAACCGGCACCCGACCCGCACTCGCAGGAGGTCCGCGCATGACGCTGGGAGCAGGGCTCGGAAAGCAGGGCGCAGGGCTCGGAAGGCCGGGAGCAGGGCTCGGAGCGCGACTCGACGCCGCCACGAAGGGCCTGCCCGCACCGCTGGCGGTGCTGGACCTCGACGCGCTCGACGCGAACGCCGTGGACCTGGTCCGGCGGGCTGCGGGAACGCCCGTGCGGCTGGCCAGCAAGTCGCTGCGCGTGCGGCACGTGCTCACGCAGGTGCTCGCCCGGCCCGGCTTCGCCGGGGTGATGGCGTACAGCGTGCGCGAGGCGCTCTGGCTCGTCGGTCACGGCGTGCACGACGTCCTCGTCGGCTACCCGAGCGTCGACACCGAGGCGCTCGACGCGCTCGCGGCCGACCCGGTGGCGGCAGCGGGGATCACCCTCATGGTCGACGACGTCGCCCAGGTCGACCTGCTCGCGCAGGCGGCGGCACGGCACGGGACGGACGGGGCGCACGGTGCTCGCGGTGCCCGGCTGCAGGTGTGCCTCGACGTGGACGCGTCGTTGCACCTGCGGGTCGGGCCGTGGAGCGCGCACCTCGGTGTCCGCCGCTCTCCCGTGCACTCCCCGCGCGAGGCCGCCGAGCTCGCCGGCCGGATCGCCGAGCGCGACGGCGTGCACGTGCGCGGGGTCATGTTCTACGAGGCGCAGGTCGCCGGTATGCCCGACTCCGACCTGCTCGTGCGGGCCGTCAAGCGTGCCTCCGTCGCGGACCTCGACCGGCGGCGCAGGCTCGTGGTCGACGCCGTGCAGGACACCCTCGGTCACCCGCTCACGCTCGTGAACTCCGGTGGGTCGGGGTCGCTCGAGTCGAGTGCCGGCGACCCCGTCGTGACCGAGGTGACCGCGGGCTCCGGGCTGTACGTGCCGACGTTGTTCGACCACTACCGCTCCTTCGCCCCGCGCCCGGCCGCCTACTTCGGGCTCGACGTGGTGCGAGTGCCCGCGCCGGGCTACGCGACGGTCTTCGGTGGTGGGTACGTGGCCTCCGGCCCCGCGACCCGCAGCCGGCTCCCGCGTCCGGTCGCCCCGGACGGCCTGCTGCTCACCGGTCGGGAGGGCGCCGGTGAGGTGCAGACCCCGCTGCGCACCCGCGGGCAGGACCTGCGGGTGGGGGACCGGGTGTGGTTCCGGCACGCCAAGGCCGGCGAGCAGATGGAGCGGTTCGACACCGTGCACCTGGTGCGCGGCGACCGGGTCGAGACCTCGGTGCCGACCTATCGGGGTGAGGGCCGCACGTTCGGCTGACCCGCACGTCGGACTGACCCGCACCTCCGACTGACCCGCAGCTCTGGCAAGTTCGCACGTCCGGCGTGACCCGCGCGGCCGCGGGAACCGCACCGGGCAGGGCGCGCCGGTAGCCTCTCCTCGTGACCCTGCGCCTCTTCGACACCGCCACCCGCACGGTGCGCGACTTCGTGCCCCTCGTCCCGGGTGAGGTCGGCGTCTACCTGTGTGGCGCCACGGTCCAGGCGCCCCCGCACATCGGCCACCTGCGGTCGGGCATCGCGTTCGACGTGCTGGTCCGCTGGCTGCGTCGGACCGGGCACCGCGTGACGCTGGTGCGCAACGTGACGGACATCGACGACAAGATCCTCGCCAAGGCCGCCGACGCCGGTGAGCCGTGGTGGGCGTGGGCCATGGCCAACGAGCGGGCGTTCACCGCCGCGTACGACGCGCTCGGAGTGCTGCCCCCGTCGTACGAGCCGCGCGCCACGGGCCACGTGCCGGCGATGGTCGAGCTCATGCAGACCCTCGTCGACTCCGGCCACGCGTACGTGACCGATCCGGGCGACGTGTGGTTCGACGTGCGCTCGTACGGCGAGTACGGCTCGTTGACGAACCAGCGGGTCGACGACATGGTGGCGGCCCCGGAGGGTGGGTCCGAGGACACGCGCAAGCGTGACCCGCGGGACTTCGCGCTGTGGAAGGCCCCGCGACCCGGCGAGCCCGCCACGGCCTCGTGGGACACGCCGTTCGGTCGTGGTCGGCCCGGGTGGCACCTGGAGTGCTCCGCCATGGCGCAGCGCTACCTGGGCGACACGTTCGACATCCACGGCGGCGGCCTCGACCTGCGCTTCCCGCACCACGAGAACGAGCAGGCGCAGTCGCGTGCCGCCGGCCACGGCTTCGCCCGGTACTGGCTGCACAACGGCTGGGTCACCCAGGGCGGCGCCAAGATGAGCAAGTCGCTCGGCAACGGTCTGCTCGTCGACGCCGTGCTGGCCCAGACCCGACCCGTCGTGCTGCGCTACGCGATGACGGCCGTGCAGTACCGCTCCATGCTGGAGTGGACCGAGGACACGCTGCGCGAGTCCGAGGCCACCTGGGAGCGGCTCGCCGGCTTCGTCGAGCGGGCCGCCGAGCAGGTCGGTCCGGCCGACGCCGACGAGGTCGCGCGGGTCGAGCTGCCGGCGGCGTTCGTCGAGGCGATGGACGACGACCTCAACGTGCCGGCCGCGCTCGCGGTGGTCCACGAGTGGCTGCGCGCGGGCAACTCCGCGCTCTCGCGCGGCGAGGCGGACGTGGTGCGTGCGACCATGGTGCAGCTGCGCGCGATGCTCGACGTGCTCGGCCTCGACCCGTCCAGCAGCACGTGGACCACGGGTGCCGGTGACCAGCGGCACGCGCACGCGCTCGAGGCGGTCGTGGCCGCCGAGCTCGAGGCCCGTGCCCAGGCGCGCGCGGCACGCGATTTCGCGACCTCCGACGCGATCCGGGACCGGCTCGCCGCCGCCGGGATCGTCGTCGAGGACTCGGCCGCGGGGGCGCGCTGGACCCTGGCGCAGACCCGGGCCGACACCTAGACCGAAGGACAGGACAGATGGCTGGCAACTCCCAGCGTCGCGGGGCGACCCGCAAGGCAGGATCCAAGAAGGGCGCGACCGCCGGGACGGGCGGCAAGAACCGCCGCTCGCTCGAGGGCAAGGGCCCCACGCCCAAGGCGGAGGACCGCCCGTACCACAAGGCGCACAAGGCCAAGGTGGCCTCGGAGCGCCGGACGGCCACCGGCACCGCGGCGTCGCCGCGCACCTCCTCGCCGCGCACCGCGGGCCCGCGTGGCCCTCGCTCGGGCGGCAAGGGCGGCACCCGTTCGTCGACCCACGAGATCCTCTCCGGGCGCAACTCGGTCGTCGAGGCGCTGCGCGCGGGCATCCCCGTGTCGACGGTCTACCTGGCCGCGCGGCTCGAGGCGGACGAGCGGACGAAGGAGATCATCTCCACGGCCGCCGACGCCGGGTACCCGTTGCTCGAGGTCAGCCGCACCGAGCTCGACCGTCTGACCGACGGCTCCGTGCACCAGGGTGTCGCGATCCAGGTCCCGCCGTACGCGTACGCGGACGACGAGGACCTGCTGGACGCCGCCGAGGCGACCGGGCGTCCCGCGCTGGTCGTCGCGCTCGACGGCGTGACCGACCCGCGCAACCTGGGTGCCGTGCTGCGGTCGGCCGGGGCGTTCGGCGCGCACGGCGTGCTGGTCCCGGAGCGTCGCGCCGCGGGCGTGACCGCCTCGGCGTGGAAGGTGTCCGCCGGTGCGGCCGCCCGCGTGCCGGTCGCCCGCGTGACGAACCTGGTGCGCACCCTGCAGGCCTACAAGAAGGCCGGGCTGTTCGTCGTCGGGCTCGACGGGGGCGGCGAGGTCGCCGTCGCGGACCTGCCGTACGTCGGCGACCCGCTGGTGCTCGTCGTCGGGTCGGAGGGCAAGGGCCTGTCGCGGCTGGTGCGCGAGGAGTGCGACGCGATCGCGTCGATCCCGATCGCCTCGGCCGTCGAGTCCCTCAACGCCGGTGTCGCGGCCGGGATCGCGCTGTACGAGGTCGCGCGCCAGCGCACCTCCTGACGCAGACGAAGGGGGACGGACCGGCCTGCGGGCGCGGTCCGTCCCCCTTCGTGCGCCCCCGGCGCGGCGCGTCGGAGTCCGGCTCAGCCGATGAGCATGTCGCCGGGCAGGTCGCCCTCGTCCTCGCGCAGGTCGGCCGCCTGGACACCGAGGATCGCCTGCTCGTCGGGGCGGGTCGGCAGGATGTGCTTGACGTAGCTCTTGACGATCTCCGGCATGGGGACGTCGCGCTGCTCCTGCTGGGACACGAACCAGCGGTGGTCGAGCAGCTCGTGGTAGATCTGCGCGGGCTCGAGCTTCTTGCGCAGGTTCTTGGGCACCGCGCGCACCGCCGGCTCGAAGATCTCGGTGAGCCAGTCGTGCGCGACGAACGACTCGTCCTCGCGCTGCCGGTCGGTGGCCGCCCGGAACTCGTCGAGGTCGTTGAGCAGGCGCCGCGCCTGGTTCTCCTGCACGTCGAGGCCCGTCAGCCGCATGAGTCGGCGCGAGTGGTGTCCGGCGTCGACGACCTTCGGCTGGATGCGCACCGTGGTGCCCTCGACGTCGGTCGTGATGTCGAGCTCGCCGACGTCGAAGCCCAGGTCGTTGAGCCGGTCGATGCGTGCCTGCACGCGCCAGCGGTCGCCGTAGCCGAACGACTCGGTGGACGTCAGCGCGACCCACAGCTCGCGGTACCGGTCCGCCAGCGCGTTGCCGATGGCGACGGCGTCGACGTCCTCCTCGAGGAACTCGCCGGCCTGCAGGTCCATGAGCTCGCCGATGATGTTCACCCGGGCGACCTCGAGGTCGTAGGCGCGCTGCCCCTCGGTGAGCTTCTCGTGCAGGTCGCCGGTCTCGGCGTCGACCAGGTAGGCCGCGAACGTCTCGGCGTCACGCCGGAACAGCGTGTTCGACAGCGAGACGTCACCCCAGTAGAAGCCGATCAGGTGCAGCCGCACGAGCAGCACGGCCAGGGCGTCGATCAGCCGTGTGGCGGTGTCCGGGCGCAGCGACTGGCTGAACAGCGCGCGGTACGGCAGCGAGAACTGCAGGTGCTCGGTGATGAGCACGGCCTCGAGCGGCTCGCCGTCCGGGGCTCGTCGGCCGGTGATGACGCCGACCGGCTCCACGGACGGCACGTCGAGCCGGCTCAGCTGACGCAGCAGCTCGTACTCGCGGTACGCGACGGACTCGCCGATCTCCTTGATCGCGATGACCCGGCCGGACATCCGTGCGAACCGCACGATGTGCCGCGAGATGCCGCGGGGGAGCGCGGCGAGGGTCTCGGCCGGCCACTCCGCGAGCGGGACGTGCCAGGGCAGGTCCAGCAGCGCAGGGTCGGGGGAGGCCGCGGTGATCTGCAGGCTCAGCCGGTTGGCGCTCATGGAGCGATCCTCTCAGTACGGGAACGGTGAAGGGCGGCCCGGAAGTACCGGACCGCCCTTCACGCGGGTGCTACAGGGAGCAGCGTCAGCCGATGCGCTCGCCCGAGCCGGCGTGGAACAGGTGCTGCTCGCCGGTGCGGATCCGCACGTAGATCGTCTGGCCCTTGGCGGGGACCTGACGCGGGTCGACGCGGACGATGACCTGCGCGTCGCCGGCGCCGGAGGTGATCGCGTCGGCCTGACCGAACTCGTTGGTCAGCGAGCCGTACACGAACGCGTCCGAGCCGAGCTCCTCGACGAGGTTCACGATCACCGGGATCGAGTCGGGCGTGCCCTCGGGCACGACGTCGAGCGACTCGGGACGGAAGCCGATCGTGACGTGGTTCTTGTCCTCCGGCGTGAGGCCGGTGATGACGTCGCGCGGGACGGCGATCTTCGCGCGGCCGAGCTGGGCGAAGCCCTCGAGCACCGGGAACGTGCCGATGTTCATGGCCGGCGAACCGATGAAGCCGGCGACGAACACGTTGGCCGGGGTGTCGTACATGTCGCGCGGCGTGCCGACCTGCTGGAGGAGACCGTCCTTGAGGACCGCGATGCGGTCACCCATGGTCAGGGCCTCGGTCTGGTCGTGCGTGACGTAGACCGTCGTGACGCCCAGACGACGCTGGAGCGAGGCGATCTGCGTACGGGTCTGCACGCGGAGCTTGGCGTCGAGGTTCGACAGCGGCTCGTCCATGAGGAAGACCTGGGGCTGACGGACGATGGCGCGACCCATGGCGACACGCTGACGCTGGCCACCCGAGAGGGCCTTCGGCTTGCGGTCGAGGTACTGGGTCAGGTCGAGGATCTTGGCAGCCTCCTCGACGCGGGTGCGGATCTCCGCCTTCGGGGTGCCGGCGATCTTGAGCGCGAAGCCCATGTTGTCGGCGACCGTCATGTGCGGGTACAGCGCGTAGTTCTGGAAGACCATCGCGATGTCGCGGTCCTTCGGCTGGACGTCCGTGACGTCGCGGTCGCCGATGAGGATGCGGCCGGCGTTGACGTCCTCGAGGCCCGCGAGCATGCGCAGGGAGGTCGACTTGCCGCAGCCCGAGGGGCCGACGAGGACGAGGAACTCGCCGTCCTCGATGTGGAGGTTGAGCGCGTCCACCGCGGGACGCTCCGTGCCGGGGTAGACCCGGGTTGCCTGGTCGAACGTGACCGTAGCCATGATGCATCGATCCCTTCACCGGCAGGTACGTGCCGGACGATCCGTCGTGAAGAGTGTCAGAGTGTCTTCGCTGACACGGAAAGAGGAAGGTCTGTCCGACCCTCCTCGGTCCGCCGCCATCATGCCACAGCGATCCCTGCCGGCGCTGTGACCCCGGTCTCGATCAGCCAGCCCTCGATGGGCCACCGATCAGCCCAGCACGGCGACGGTGCGGTCCGACTCGACGAGCGCGAGGTGATTCCCGACCGCGGTGACCCACAGGTCGTCGGGGCTGGTCGGCGCCTGCACCGTCCGGGAGCTCGCGGTCTCGTCAACCGCAGGTGTCACACCGGGGCCGTCGGCACCTCCCGTGAGCAGCAGCGACCAGGCGGGTTCCCCGTCGGTCACCCGGTAGGCGTCGATGCGGCCGGCCTCGAGCGAGACGGTGAGCAGCAGGATGCCGTCGGTGTAGACCGTCCCGTCGGGGGTGCCGGTCCGCAGCCACCGGACCGTGCCCGTCGCCGGGTCGACGGCGGCCAGCCCGCCCGCACCCGAGCCGAGCAGCGTCCCGTCCAGCACCTGGACCTGGGTGGACGAGACCGTCGACTCCCACAGGACCGTGCCGTCGGCCGGGTCGATCCGGGCCAGGTGGCTGTTCCCGGCGCCTGAGGACACGGACGCGATCAGGAGGCCCGGGACGCTGCCGTCGTCCGCCGACGGGTCGAGCAGCTGCGCCGTCGGCGGCAGGTCGTGACGTGCACCGTCGACCGTGCGCAGCGTGGTCCGGTAGGAGCCGTCGTCGAACCAGGACACCGCGGCCGTGCCGTCGATCAGTCGCACCGACGCCCGGGGCGAGTTGGGAAGGTCGAACTCGTCGACCACCGTGCCCGTGGTCCGGTCGAGCAGCGTGACCTGGCCGCGCCACGCGACGGCGAACACGCGGGCGTCCTCGACGGTGCTGACCAGGTCGCCGACGCAGTCCTCGATCGGCGCGGTCTCGAAGGTCCACGGGGACTCCGCATCGGTCCAGGTGCGGGCCTCGACGGTCACGGTGCACGGGGCGTGCTCGGCGACGGAGCCCAGCTCCTCGGGCGGGATGCTCGGCGTCGTGGCCGTCCAGCCGTCGGCGGTGGGTACCGCGGTGGTCCGGGTGCCCAGGTCCACCGAGTCCAGGACCGTCCCGGTGGTCTGCTCGACGTGCAGCACGACCGAGCGGGTCAGCGGCGAGAGCCGAGTGCCGCCGGCCATCGGGATGTCGACCTGACCCACGGTGGCCGTCGCGACGCAGGTCATCGTCGCGGGCTGGTCGTCGCCCGCGTCCTGCGCGCACCTGGCGGAGGCGTCCGCGGCGGCGCTGGTGTCCGCGTCGGCGCCCAGGTCGAGCACGGGCACCGACCACACGGGGTCGCCCGAGCCGGTGTCGACCGCCGCGAGGCTGAGCACCGGGCCGTCCTGCGTGGCCAGGACGAGCAGGTCGTCGACCGGGGTCGCGGTGGTGATCCCGGCCACCTCGTCCGAGCGCCACAGCACGTCCAGGTCCTCGCGCAGCGGGGCGAGCACACCGGGCACGTCGGCGAGCCGGGCGACGCGGGTGCGCTCGCGGGCGTCGAGCACGAGCTGCGTCGTGCCCACGGCCAGGGCGAGGCCCACCACGGCGACAGCGGCTGCCCAGCGGGTGGTTCGTCGCCGATGCCGCTGCGTGGCGCTCGGTGCCGAACCGGTGCTGGCGGGCGGTGCCGCCGCGTCGTGCTCCGCGTCGTGCTCCGCGTCGTGCTCCGCGTCCTCGACCAGCTCGACGTCGTCCATCGCCCTGCTCACCCGAGCACCACCAGACCGCCCGACGAGGTCATCCACGCCAGCCGGCGGCCGGCCGCGGAGATGTAGCCGTCCGTCCAGGGCGCCCAGCGCGAGCCGTCGGGCTTCGTCGGAGAGGCCGTCGGTCCGTCGGGGACGGGGATGAGCTGCGGGCCGTCCTCGCCGAGCACGATCGCGGCCGACCAGGCCACCGCGCCGCTGCCCAGGTCGTAGGCGTCGAGGCGGCCGTCGGCGCTGACGACCGCCACCGAGCCGTCGGTCAGGAGCCAGCCCTCGGTGTGCTGCAGGTGCGTGGACCAGAGGACGGAGCCGTCGGAGGCGTCGACCGCCCACAGCGTGTCCATGGCGAGCGAGTAGACGATCCCGTCGAGCACGACGATCGACCAGGACACCTCGGCCTTCGACGTCCATGCCTGCTCACCGGTCCCGAGGTCGATCGCGGTGAGCGCGCCGACGCCGGTGTCCGGGTCCTGGACCCGAGCCAGGAGCAGGCCCGCGGTGCTGCCGTCGTCGGGGTAGGCCTGCACCGTGGAGAGGTCGTCGAGATCCACGTGCTCGCCGTCGCGGGTCACGAGGGTCGTGCTGCTCGAGCCGTCGGACCCGCTGGTGGTGACCAGCGTGGCGTCGTCGGGGAGCAGGCCGTACGAGGCCCACCGCTGACCACCGGTCGCGTCGGTGTCGGCGGCGCCGCGGGTGTCGAGGAACGCGCCGGTACGGTCGTCGACCAGCCAGGCCGTGCTGCCGACGCTGACACTCATCCGCCGACCGTCCTCCGTGGCGGAGAGCCAGCCGTTGTCCACCAGGTCCAGCGGCTCCGTCCGGAACGACCACCGAGGATCCTGCTCACCCCACGTGTACCGGGAGATCGTGCTCGCGACCGTGGGGACCACGTCTATTGACTCCCAGCTGGGGTCGGGGAGCACGTCAGGGACCTTGGTGACGTAGCCGTCGGGAAGTGGGCTGGCGTACGTGCCGTACGGCAGGTCCGCGCGCTCGGCCACCTCACCGGTGACCGTGTCGACGACGAGCAGGGTCGTGTAGCCCGCAGAGAACTGGTTCGAGCTCGCGTTGTCGAACCGGGTCTCGACCATGAGGGTGAGGGTCGTGACGACGCAGATGGCCGTCCCGTCGACGTCGACCGGACCCGGGGTGACCGGACCGCCGAACTCCCTGCGGTACAGCGCCGTGGCCGCGCACGAGATCTGCGGGGAGACGAGCGGGTCGTCGCTCGCCGTCGCGCCGGGCACGCTGACCGTCTGCGCCCACAGGGGATCGCCGGTCGCGGCGTCCACGCCGTCGAGCGTGATCGTCCCGACTCCGGAAGCGGTCCCGCGCATGACGACGTCGCCGACCGCGATCCGCGGCGCGAAGCCGTCGGTCTGCGGCTCGTCGGGAGCCGTCCGCCACAGCACCGTCAGGTCGGGCCGCAGCGGCGCGAGCACCCCCGGGACGTCGGCGTACCGGGCGGCCAGCGCACGCTGCCGGGCGTCGATCACCAGCTGCGTGCCCACGACGCCGACCGCCAGCACACCCACGGCCCCGGCCGCGATCCACCGCAGCCTGCGCAGCCGTGACGAGCGTGGTCCGTGGTCCGCCGGTGACGCGTCCGGCGTCCTCGGCGGGTCGTCGTCCTCGACGAGCTCGATCTCCGCCATCGCCCCCATGAGCGAACGCTAACCGTCGACCGGCCGACCGGGGGCGGGTTCGGCCGAGCGATCCACGTCTCGACCCGGGTCTCGAGCGGGGTGGCCGCCCAGGTCAGCCGAGCACGGCGAGCTGTCCCGACGGGTCCATCAGCCCGAGACGGCGTCCGACGATCGTGGGGTAGACGCTGCCGTCGACCGTGACGGACGAGCCGTCCGTCCCCACCGGCGCCGCGGTCGGTCCGCCGGTCACGGGTCGGAGCTCGGGCCCCTGGTCCGTGGTCGCGACCGCGTACGACCAGCGGGCGCGGCCGTCCCGCAGGTCGTACGCGTCCAGACGGCCCTGGGCGACCACCAGTGCGACCGAGCCGTCCGTGAAGAGCGTCCCGCCCGCGCGCGGGACCTGCACCTGCCACAGTACGGAGCCGTCGGAGGCGTCGACCGCCTGCAAGGTCGTGCCGACGAGCGTGTGCACCACACCGTCGAGCACGAACCCCGAGCGCTCGACGGCGACCGTGGCCGAGCGCCACCGCTGCTCGCCCGTGCGCGGATCCACGGCGACGATCGGCCCGGGTGCCCCGTCGGCGCCCTCGACGAGCAGCACCACGTCCGACGCGCTCCCGTCGTCCGGGTTCGGCGCCAGTGCCGAGAGCCCGACCAGGTCCCGGGTGTCCCCGTCGGCCGTCAGCAGGGAGGTGCGGTCGACGCCGTCCTGGGACCACGAGGTGAGCACCCCGCCACCCGGGAGCGAGCGCAGCAGGAGCAGGTAGCCGCCCCCACCATCGGGACCTTCGCGCAGGGACCCGTCGGCGTCGTCGAGGATCCACGTCTGGCCCGCGACCGACACCGTCACCGTCTGCCCGTCACCGTCGGCAGCCGCGGAGGTGAACGCCGTGCCCGCCGGGAGCGCGGCGTGGAACGTCCACCGCGGTCCGGCAGAACCCCAGTCGTGACGCTCCACGGTGACCCCGCCGGCCGGGACGTCGGCCGACGAGCGCCACGCCGGGTCGGGGACGACGTCCGGGGTGAGGGTCACGTAGCCGCCGTTGACCGGGTGGACGCTCGTGCCGGCCGGGAGGTCGAGCCGCTCGATCACCTCGCCGGTGCCCGCGTCGATGCTGAGCAGGGTCGAGGTGGGGACGGCCACCTCCTGGGCCGCCCCGTCGTCGTCGAGGAGCCGGAACTCGGCGGTCGGGTTCTCGACGACGCAGGCTGCCGTCCCCGTCAGCGACGCCTCGACCTGCGGGTCGGGCGACGAGCGCGGGGCGCACCCGACCCACCCCGGGACCACCGAGGTTGGCAGCTGGCGACCGCCGGGCAGCGGCAGCTGTTGCGTCCACAGCTCCGCACCGGTGTCGGGGTCGAGCGCTCCGAGCGTGACCGTGCCGTCGTCGTCCAGGGCGCCGCCGAGCAGCACGTCGCCGACCGACACCGGGACGGACCACGTGGCGAACAGCGGCTCCGTCGACGGGTCGAGGCGCCACAGGACCTGCGCGTCCGGGCTCAGCGGCGCGAGCACGCCGGGGACGTCGGCGAACCGGGCGACGCGCGACCGCTCGCGCGCGTCGACGACCGCCTGCGTCGCGACCAGCCCGACGACGAGCACGGCGACCGTGCCGAGAGCCATCCGGCGCAGCCGACGGGTTCGGGTACCCGGGATCGCCGGCCCGGGGGAGGCGGGGTCGGCGGCGCCGTCACCAGGGGTGCGCGCGGCGGGCGCAACCGCCGGCCCGCGACGGCCGTGGGACCCGTCGTCCTCGACGAGCTCGACCGGCTCCATACCTCCCATCCCGGCACGGTAACCGCCGGGAGGCGTCGCCGGGAGAGCGTCAGCCGAGGACGGCGGCCACCTGGTCGATGCCCTCGACGAGCACCAGCCGGTCGGCCACCACTCCCAGCCCGCCCTCCTGCTCGATCCGCGTGCTCCACCGGCGGCTGCCGTCGCGCAGGGCGTAGGCGTCGATCGTGCCGTCGGAGCCGAGCACGAGCAGGTCGCGCCCGTCGGTCGTGATCGACACGTTCGAGCTCGGCAGGTCGGCCTGCCACAGGACCCGACCGGTGCGCAGGTCGCGGGCCTGCGCGTGCGAGCCGTCGTGCGTGTAGAGGCGCCCGTCGAGCACGATCGGGTCGAAGCCGGGCAGCGTGGAGTCCCACAGGGTGCCCGAGGAGTCGGCGACCGAGAGCAGCCCGCCCCCGCCGAGGGAGGAGTCCAGGACCTCCAGGTCGGGGTCGCTGGCGTCGTCGACGACGAGCGTCGCGGGAAGGCCCTCGGCCGCGGTCCACGGGCCGTCCGCCCCGACCACGGTGGTCACAGGCCCCGCCGTGCCCACCGTGGTGGAGGCTGCGCGGCCGCGCGACGTGATGCCGACGATGAGCAGCGCCGAGTCGGACGGCGCGGTGATCTGCCCCCGGGCGTCGAGCGCCCAGGTCGTGTCGTCCGAGCGGACCTCGACCCCGGTGCCGTCGGCCGAGACCCATGCGGACGTGCCCGGCGAGGCGTCTGCGGGCAGCTCGGCCGTCCACACCGCGTCGCCGTCCGGCCGCACGGCGGTCACCTCGGCGTGGTCGCCCTCACGGACGGCGGTGACGAGCAGGGCGTCGGTCGCGGCCCCGGACGCCCCCGCGGGGAGCTCGGTCCGGTGCTGCACGGTGCCGGTGGACGCCTCGAGGACCACCCACGTCGAGACGGTCCCCGTGTCCTCGTCCGCCCCGGCGGCAGGTGGCCACACGAGCAGGCACGCGACAGGGGAGCCCGCCGCGCCGTGCAGCGCCGTGCACTGCACCGCGCCCAGGTCGGGCGGCACGTCCGGTGCCGTCGGCTCCGCCGGGCCGGCGACCACCTGGGTCCACGTCACCTGGCCGGTCGCGGCGTCAAGGCCACGCAGGGTGGCCGTCCCGCCGTCGGTGGTGCCCGCCTCCAGGTGGCCGACCACGATGGTCCCGCCGACCCGGGCGCTCGCCGGGAGGCTGGCGAGGCCGAGCATCTCGGCGCCCGTCTGCGCGTCCGGCGCCCACAGCACCTGCGGCGGGCCGGACAGCTCGTCGACCACGCCGGGCACCTGCTGCGCGCGGGCCACGCGGGCGTCCTCGGCGGCATCGAGCCGGTGCTGCACCACGAGCAGGGCGACCACCACGACGGCGAGACCCGCTGCGAGTGCCAGGAGGACCCGGCGGCGCCCGCGCCCTCGTGTCGTGCCTGCGCCGTCGCCGTCGGTCGGCGCTGCGGACGCGCCCTCCTCGAGCAGGGTCACGTCGTCCATCCGCCCGGTCACGAGACGCGATGCTACGACCGACCGGGTGACGGGCCGGTCGTCCGCTCGCAGGCAGGCGGTGGTGTCAGCCGAGCACCGTGACCTCGCCGGTCTGCGACATCAGGGCCAGGTGCCGACCGACCGTGGTGACCCAGGACTGGCTGACCGTGGTGCCGGCCGTGGCGGCGGCGGTCGGGCCGTCGGTGACGGGCTGGAGCCCGACGGACTCGCCCGAGCGCACCACGAGGGACGACCAGAGCGGCTCGCCGTCGCGCAGGTCGTACGCGTCGACCCGGCCCTGGCCGGCCAGGATCGCGGACGAGCCGTCCGTCAGCAGCTGGGCGTCGCCGCCGTGTTCGAGCTCGTGGGTCCACCGGGCGGAGCCGTCCCGGGCGTCCAGCGCCGCGAGCTCGTCCTCGTCGGCGGTGTAGACGACCCCGCCGAGCACGACCACGGACCATCCCGAGGTCGTCTCCGAGCGCCAGCGCTCCTCACCCGTGCGCGCGTCGAGGGCGACGAGCGTCCCTCGGCTCCAGTCCTGGTTCATCTGCGCCATCAGCACCAGGTCCGGCGCGCTGCCGTCGTCCGCGATCCGCGTGACCGTGGTCAGGCCCTTGAGGTCCACGGTCGTGCCGTCCGCCGTCAGCATGCGGGAGGTCGGACCCGTGCCGCCGAAGTACGAGGACACCACGCCGCCTCCGGGCAGCGCGCTGGTCGAGCCGGAGTACCCGTCGGTGCCGGCGAGCGAGCCGAGGAGCGAGCCGTCGGCGGCGTCGATCAGCCAGACGGTGCCGCCGCTCCTGACCGCCACCTGCCGTGCATCGGCCGCGGCCCAGCTCTGGTCGACCGCGTAGTCCTGCACCGGCGTGCGCGAGGTCCATCGCGGCGAGGTCGCGCCCCAGGCGTAGCGGGCGATCGTCAGGCCTCCGTCGGGCACGTCCTCGGGTTCGTTCCAGGCCGGGTCGAGGACCACGTCCGGGGTCACGGTGACATACCCGCCCGGAGCGGCGGCGACGTCCGTGCCGAGCGGGGTGTCGACCCGCTCGAGCACCTCGCCCGTGGCGGTGGCCACCAGGAGCAGCGCGGCACGGCCGACGAAGGACTGGTAGGTCCCGCCGTCGGATGTCGTGATCTCGACGGTCTGCTGGGGGACCTCGACGGTGCACACCGCCGTGCCGCCGGGCGGCGGTGCCGCGGCGGGTGACGCGGGGGAGGCGGCGGCCGTCGGCTCCTGGCAGCTGACCCACGCCGGGTTCTGGGCGGGGGGTGGGTCGCCGGGCATCGTCACCGCGACCGACCACAGGCTCCGGCCGGTGTCGGGGTCCATCGCGCCGAGCGTCAGCAGCCCGTCGGTCGCGACCGTCCCGCCGAGCAGCACGTCCCCGACGAGCGTCGGCACGGTCCTCTGCGCGAAGGCGGCGTCGGTCTCCGGCGACGCCCGCCACAGCTCCTGGGCGTCCGACCTGACAGGGGCGAGCACCCCTGGCACCTCCGCGTACTGCGTCAGGCGGGCCCGCTCCCGCGCATCGACCACCTGCTGGGTCACGACGAGCCCGGCGACCAGGACGCCGACCCCACCCAGGGCGAGCCTGCGCAGCCGACGACGCTGCTGGTCGGGAGGACTCCCCGCTGCGGACGCGTCGGGCCCGGTGACGGCGACCGCCTTGTCCGCACCCTGCGTCGCGGCGTCCGTGCGCCGAGCGCCGCGGGGGTGCTCGCCGTCCTCGATGAGCTCGACGTCCGCCATGCCACCCATCCCGGCACGGTAGCCGCCTGCGGGCGCCGCGGGGGCGGGTCCGCTCAGACGAGTGCCGCGGCAAGGCCCCCGAGGGTGTCGACCAGCTCCTGCGGCGTCGCCAGGCGGTATCGCGCGACGGTCTCGGCCCGGCCCACCTTGATGCTGAGGTCCTGCGGACCGAGCGCGGCGAACGCGTGCTCGTCGGTCACGTCGTCCCCGGCGTACAGCACGACCGACGCGCCCAGCTCGGCACGCAGGGCGGTCAGTGCCTCGCCCTTGTCGGCCTGCAGCACGGTGATCTCCACGACGTCGCGCCCCCGCAGCACACCGGTGCCCAGCCGCTCGCCCAGCTCGACCGCCACCTGCGTCGCCTCGGCGGCCACGTCCGGCTCGGCCAGCCGGGTGTGCACGACGACGGCGGTCGGCTTCGTCTCGACCCACACCCCGTCGCGCCCACGGGCGACCGCGGCGGTCTGGGCACCGAGCGCCGCGAGCCGGTCGGCCTGCTCGTCGCTCAGCTGCACGACGTCACGGTCCAGGCCGAACGCCGTGACCCGGGCGCGCTCGGCACCGTGCGAGCCGATGAGGAACGTGCCGGCGGGCACCTCCGCGAGCGCGTGCAGGTCCGTCATGGCGCGGCCGGACACGAGCGCCAGCTCGACGCCCTCGACCTGCGCGAGCCGGGCCAGCGCATCCACGCCCGCCGGCAGGATCCGGGAGGCCGACGGGTCGTCCTGCAACGGCGCGAGCGTCCCGTCGAAGTCGAGCGCCACCAGGAACGGTCGGGCGGCGGGGTCGGCGACGACGGCTCGCAGGGCCGCGGTGAGCCCGTCGGCCGCGTCGCCCTGCCGCTCAGACATGGCTCTGCCGGTTCGGCACGGCCGTCAGCACGGCGAGGAACTGCTCGGACCAGGCCGCGACGTCGTGGCTGAGCACCCGGCGGCGCAGCCGGCGCATGCGTTTGCGGGCCTCGCGCGGGTCCAGGTGCGCGGCGTAGGTGATCGCGTCCTTCATGCCGTCGATGTCGTGCGGGTTGATGAGGATCGCGCCGGTCAGCTCGTCGGCCGCGCCGGTGAACTCCGAGAGCACGAGCGCGCCGCGGTCGTCCGAGCGTGCGGCCACGTACTCCTTGGCGACCAGGTTCATGCCGTCGCGCAGTGCGGTGACGAGCATGACGTCGGCCGCCAGGTACAGCGCCGCCATCTCCTCCATCGGGTACGACTGGTGCAGGTACTGCACGGGGGCGTGCCCGACCTGGCCGTGGTCGCCGTTGATCCGTCCGACGAGCAGCTCGACGTCGTCGCGCAGCTGCTGGTAGGCGCCGACGTTCTCCCGGCTCGGGCTCGCGACCTGCACGAACGTCGTGCTCTGAGGCGAGAGGCGACCGTCGTCGAGCAGCTCGCCGTACGCCTTGAGCCGGTGCCGGATGCCCTTGGTGTAGTCGAGTCGGTCGACACCGAGCAGCAGCACCTCGGGGTCGCCCAGCTCCTTGCGGATCTCCCGCGAGCGCTTGAGCACGTCAGGCGTGCGGGCGAGCTCGTCGAACGCGTGCGAGTCGATCGAGATCGGGAACGAGGACGCGCGCACGTGCCGCTCGACCCGCCCGTGCTTGCTCAGGGTGACGACCTGCCCGCGGGTCGTCAGGTCCGTCAGACGACGCACGACCCGCACGAAGTTCGCTGCGTCACCGCCGCGCTGGAACCCCACGAGGTCGGCACCGAGGAGCCCCTCGACGACCTGCAGCCGCCACGGCAGCTGGGCGAAGATCTCCAGCGGAGGGAACGGGATGTGGTGGAAGTACCCGATGCGCAGGTCGGGGCGCAGCTCGCGCAGGAACTTCGGGACGAGCTGCAGCTGGTAGTCGTGCACCCACACCGTGGCGCCGGGGGCGGCCTTCGCCGCCGCGGCCTCGGCGAAGCGTCGGTTGACCCGTTGGTAGGCGTCCCACCAGTGCCGGTGGAACGCGGGCGAGGCGATCACGTCGTGGTAGAGCGGCCACAGGGTGTCGTTGGCGAAGCCCTCGTAGTAGTGCTCGACCTCGTCCTCGGACAGCGGCACGGGCACCAGCTCGGTGCCGTCGACCTCGAACGGGTCGAGCTCGAGACCGGGCTGACCACCCCAGCCGACCCACGCGCCTTCGGTCTTGGCCATCACAGGGGCGAGCGCGGTCACCAGACCACCGGGGGAACGGCTCCAGGTGGGTTCCCCGACCTCGTCGAGGGACAGGTCCACGGGCAGCCGGTTGGCCACGACGACCAGGTCGAACTGGGCAGGCGCCACAGGCGATCAACTCCTCGGGTCTTCGCCGACCCTATCGGGCCTTCACCCGCTCCTTCACCCGCTCCTCCCTCCGCTCGGGTCGGCGGGCGCGCCACCCTGCCCCGTCTCCGGGCGGCGGCTACCGTGCCGACATGGAGCGGATCGGGCTGGAGCCGGGGGCGGAGATCGGGGGCTACACGATCGTCGCGCCACTCGGTTCGGGGGGCATGGGCACGGTGTACCGGGCCGTCGACGGGGGCGGGACGACCGTCGCCCTGAAGCTGTTGCACCCGCACGTCGGGGCGGACGCGGTCGCCCGGGAGCGGCTGCGCCGGGAGGTCCAGGCCCTGCAGCGGTTGCGGCACCCGGCCGTCGCCGCGGTGCTCGATGCGGAGGCCGACTCGACCGAGGCGTTCCTCGTCACCGAGCTCGTCGCCGGTGACCCGCTCGACGCGCACGTGCGCCGGCGCGGCCCGCTCGACGCCGACGCGCTCCTGGCGCTCGCGCAGGGGCTGCTCGGTGCGCTCGACGCGGTGCACGGCGCCGGAGTGGTGCACCGCGACCTCAAGCCGTCCAACGTCATGGTCACCCCGGACGGGCCGGTGCTCATCGACTTCGGCATCGCCCAGGCCTCCGGCGACACGCAGGTCACCTCGACCGGCCTGGTCGTCGGTACCCCGGGCTACCTCGCGCCCGAGCTGCTCGACGGCGCCGACCCGACGTCGGCGAGCGACCTGTGGGGCTGGGCGGCCGTCCTGGTGTTCGCCGCGACGGGGCGTCCGCCGTTCGGTACCGGACCGTTGGAGAGCGTGCTCGCTCGGGCGCACGCCGGGGAGCCCGACCTCGCCGGGCTCGGCCCGCTGACCGCCGGGGCGCTGCGGGGGGCCCTGCTGCCGGATGCGGCCGCGCGGACCGCACCGGCGGACGTCGTCGCCGCCCTCACCGTGGCGGCCGCTGACGGGGATGAGCCCGTGGACGGCGCCGCCGACGCCGTGGCCACCACGGTGCTCGACCCTGCCGCGCTGGTCGCCGGCACGACGACCGTGCTGCCCGCGGCAGCCGCGACCGGCGCGGTGCCCACGGTGGCGGACGTGCCCGCGACCGTGGCACTCCCGGCAGGCACCGGTTCGGGCGGCACGACGAGTGCCGCTGCCGCGCAGGACGGGGGCACCCGCGTGCTCCCGTCCACCCCGGCGGCGCAGGGCGTCCGCCCCGGCCGGGTCGCCGACGCGCCGACCGGCGGCGGGTACGTCGACGAGGACGACGAGGACGGCGTCGAGTGGCTCCAGGACGACCTCGACCACTCGGGCGCCGAAGAACCCGAGGGCTCCGGCTACACGCGCCCGCCCGCGGTCCGCCGTTGGGGCACGCTGCTCGCACTCGCCCTGCTCGTCGCCTCCGCGGGGGCCCTCTACCCGGGCTGGACGCTCGCCGTCGCGCTCGCGCTCGTCCTGCTCGTGCGCACCGCGGGCTCCACCGTCGAAGCCCTGCACGGGCGCCGTGAGCGTCGGGGCGTGCGCCGCGCCGACCGGGCGGGTGCCGTGCTGACCACCCCGTGGCACCTGCTGCGCTCGGCCGTCGGGCTGGTGCCCTCGATCATCGTGGGGGCGAGCGTGCTCGTGATCCTGCTCGGGGTCACCTGGTGGGCGCTCGGCTCGGGCACCGTGACGCTCGGCGACTCCCCGTCGGGCGGCGAGCCCGAGGGCCTGACCGCCTCGGTCGTGGTCGGGATCGCCGTGCTCGTCGGGGTGGTGACGATCTGGTGGGGTCCGCTGTCGGCGATGACCCGCACGGGAGCGCGGCGCGTGCTGGCCGCGGTGGCGCCCGGATGGGTCGGTGCGCTCGTGGTCGTCCTCGTCGCGCTCGCGGTCACCGCGGTCCTCGTCGCGCAGGTGGGGTCCGGCGCGGCCATCCACTGGGAGCCGCTGCCGCAGCCGACCTTGCCGTGAGCCGTCCCCGGCGGCGCCGTGACGAGGTTCTCAGCCGTGATCCAGGCGCCTGGCCCTACTCTGGTCGCATGCGCGCGCGTCGAGGTGAGGTCGGTGTGCCCGCGCGCCCGCTGACGCTCGTGCTGCTGGCCGGGCTCGCGCTCGTGGCCGCCGTCGGCTCGGTCGCGGTCGCCCAGGGGCGGCTGCTGCTGCACGGCTGCCTGCCCGTCGACGCCTTCGGCACCTTCGGCCTGCGGTTCGCCCTGCTGCAGGACGTCGCGGACTGCCCGGCCGGAACCTACGGTCTGGGCGCGGCCCCACGCGGTGCGGTCGTGCTGCTCAGCGTGGCCCTGCCGATCCTGGCCCTGCACCTCGTGCTCGCCGCGTGCGGCCTGGGGTTGCTCGCCGTCGTGCGCCGCGGGCTGCAGGCGATCGCCCAGGTGCTGCGTGTCGTCACCCGGCGGGTGCGCGTCGCCCTCCCCGAGCTGGTCGTCCGTGAGGCCCGCCTGCTGCTCCCCGCCCCGGTCGTGCACCGCGTGCGGGCCCGGGCAGGGCTGCTCACCTGGTCGCACCGCGGGCCGCCCGCGCTGGTCTGACGTCCCGGCCACTGCCGGAGCACGTCCCCGACCCGCCCTGCGCGACCCGTACGACCTTCCGACCAGGAGAACCCATGCCCAGCAACGACCCCCGCCAGTCCAAGGCGGAGCGGCGCGACGCCGCCCGCGACAAGGCCGCCCAGCTCCGCAAGCAGCAGCAGGCCGCAGCCAAGCGCAACCGCATCCTCGCCATCAGCGGCCTCGGCGTCGCCGTGATCGCCCTCGGCGTCGTCATCACGATGATCCTGCGCCAGGGCGCCGCCAACGAGGTGACCTACGCCGACATCGCCTACGGCAACGGCGGTGACAGCGTCGTCGCGCCGGCCCTGACCGACGTCCCCGCGCCCGCCGCCGGCGACGACTCCGGCGGCATCCCGGTCAGCAGCGACGGCGTCGGCTCGGTCGGAGACGGCGACGTCGTCGTGCAGGTGTACATGGACTTCATGTGCCCGTACTGCGGTCAGTTCGACGTGGCCAACTCGGCCGACCTGGACGCGTTCGTGGAGTCCGGCGACGTGACCGTCGTCTACCACGTGCTCTCGTTCTTGGACGGCAACTCGCAGGGCACCTTCTACTCGACGCGCGCCGCGAACGCCTCGACGATCGTCGCCGACCAGGCGCCCGAGCAGTACACGGCCTTCATCGCCGCTCTCTACGCCAACCAGCCCGCGGAGAACACCGAGGGGCTGACCGACGTCGAGATCGGCCAGCTCGCGCTCGACGCCGGCGTCCCGCAGTCCGTCGTCGACACGTTCACCGACACGGTCGATGGCACGTTCACCACGCAGGACGACGACACCGAGCAGCAGGGCACGTGGCGCACCTACGCCCCGTGGGCCGCAGCCGTGACCGGCCAGGCGCTGACCGACCTGGGCAAGATCTCCACGCCGACGATCCTCATCGACGGTGAGAAGTTCACGGGCGACTTCACGTCGGCCGGCCCGCTGAGCGACGCGATCACCGCCGCCATCGGCTGACCCGCCGGCACACAGCCCCGCGCCGCACGGGCGAGCGGACGCCGACCGATCGGTCCTCGACGACCGATCGGTCGGCATCCCTCGCCGGGTGCCCAGGCCGTCCGGACCCGGTGCGCCCGCTCACGCGGGGCCGCCCCGGCTCGGTACGCTGGGCTCCGACCCGCCTCCTTAGCTCAGTCGGCCAGAGCACCTGTCTTGTAAACAGGGGGTCATCGGTTCGAATCCGATAGGGGGCTCCACACGAACGAGGGTCTCTGACCAGTTCAGAGGCCCGCGTCGGCCGTCCGGCGAGCGTCGTGCGATGCGGCACTGAGCAGCTGATCGGACGAGCACGGAACACGGTTCCCTGGTCTCGCCGGGAGCCATCCGAGGAGGCGGCCCCGAGGATCGGGCGAATCCCTCGCGCAGGGCGCGCACCTGCCGATGGGGATCCCGGACGCCGCGTGCACAAGGTGCGGGGCGCCGCCCGGTCCACCGAGGGGTCGCTCGATGCGTCGCGTCGCCGTCAGCAACAAGCACGTCGTCGCGGTCGCGACGCTCCTGGTCGCGCTCGCGGCCGGCATGGTCGCGGGGTCCGCGGTGGCGGCCGAGGCGGGCGGCACCCCGACGGCCCCGGTGACCCAGGGCGAGTAGCCAGGGCGGCCGGGTCCGTCCCGCGGTCTCAGGGGGTCGGGCGCCCGCGTCGACGCAGGAGCACGACGACGGCTGTCGCTGCTGCGACGACCAGTCCGAGGCCGAGCGCAATCCAGGCGGGTCCGGGTGCCTCGGACGGCTGGGTGGTCGACGAGCCCGGGCTGAGCGTCGCCGCCACCGTCGCGGTCGTCGTGTCGGAGGGGCTCGCCTCCGGCGTGGGCGTCGCCGTCGGCGTCGGCGTGGGTGTGGGCGTCGGGGTGGCGACCGCGGCCGGACGGGCCGGGTCGTCGACCGTGTAGGCGAACGTGCCCTCGATCGGGTGCCCGTCCGCCGAGACGACGCGCCAGGCCACCGCGTACGCCCCGGACGGCAGGTCGGCCGGGAGTGCCGCGGTGACGGTCGGACCGTCGACGGTCACGGCGAGCTCGACGGCCGTCCCGCCCGCGGGTGTCAGGACGACGGCGCTCGACAGGTCGAGGACGTCGTCGCTGAACTCCAGGGTGAGCGCCGTCGGTGCGGTCGTGACGACCTCGCCGTCGGCCGGTGAGGTCGAGAGCAGCTGGTCGTGGGCGGAGGCGTTCGTGGCCGCACCGAGGGAACCGGCGGCCAGGAGGCCACCGACGAGGAGGGTCGACAGGACCCGTCGAAGAACAGGCATCACAGACTCCAGAGCGAGAGCGAGGGCGCGTCCGCAGGGCTCCGGAGAGCGGCCCGAGTCGGCTCGGGCAGTCGCCGCGGCGGCACGTCGATGGTGGTCGGGGGACGTCGGAGGACGTCGGGGTTCAGCTGGTCAGCGGGCCGAGGCGACGACGGGTGGGCCGCGGCGCGCCTGCGAGCGGGCGATCGGCCTGGTCGACGCGACCCGGTCGGCGCGTCGCGTGACGGCGGCGCCCCGCAGCGGACGTTCGACGAGCGTGCGTGCCGGGGCCCGCAGGGCCGGGAGCAGCACGGTCCACAGGTGGACGACGGTGCGCGCGGCGCGATCCGTGCCGACCAGCAGCCCGACCGTGAGCATCGTCGCGGCCAGGTGTGCGACGAGCATCGTCAGGCCGGCGGCGTGCAGGTGGGTGCCGCCACCCGTCACCGTCAGGGTGAGCGTGCCAAGGTGCGCGTGCCCACCGGGAGCGGCGACGGTCGCCGCCGGTCCGGCGCTCGTGCCGGTGGCGGTCAGCCAGGTGAGCGCGGTGTGCAGCCCCGCCTGGGCGGCCAGAGCGAGCGGCAGCAGGAGGCGTACCCGCAGCCGCACCCGGGTCGTCCACGCTGTCGCCGCGAGCAGCAGCGCGCCGAGCGCACCCACCACGCGCAGGCCGGGCAGCCCACCGCCTCCGAGCACGTGCGCGCCGACGCCGAGGGCCAGCGCGGTGGTCGAGACGAGCGCGAGGCGCCCGGCGCCCAGCGCCCTCTCGACCGGTGTCTGCACGGCGCCAGGGTAGACCTCGGGCGGGACCTTCGTCCCGGCCGCGCCGACGTCGGGACGACGGACGCGCAGGTCGCGAGGGTGCGCGGTGAGCTCCTCAGAGCGCCGGGCCGCTCTCCTCCAGCAGCCGCAGCGCCGCGCTCACCCGGGGGTTCCGCTGCGGGTCGACGTCGATGCCGAGCGTGGCGTAGATGGCGTTCACGTGGTTCTGCACCGACTTCTCGGTGATCCCGAGTCGTTCGCCGATGCCCGCGTTCGACAGGCCCTGGGCGATCAGCCGCAGCACCTCGTACTGCCGGTCGGTCAGCCGGGCCACGTCCGACCCGGCGCGCGGGGCGACCCGGGCGAGCAGCGCGGGGTCGAGCATCGTCTCGCCGACCGCGGCCGCACGCACCGCCGCGACGAGCACCTCCTCGCTCGTCCCCGACGTCTTCGACAGGTAGCTCCAGCCGACGGCGACGTCACCGGGGAGGTCGAGCAGCAGGTCCATCGCGTCGTGCGCGGACAGCAGCAGGATGCCCAGCCGAGGGTGCCTGCGACGCAGCGTGACGCCGAGGGCGATCCCGTTCCCGTCGGGCAGGTCGATGTCGAGCACGGCGACGTCGACGGTGCCCGCCGTGATGCGCTGCGTGGCCTCGGTGACGGTGCCGACGGAGACGACGACCCGCAGGCCGGGGGTGTTCCCGAGGGTGTGCTCCAGCATCGAGCGGAAGAGCGGCTGGTCCTCGACGACGGCGACGCGTACGGGGTTCGAGGGGAGCGGGCTCATGGCACGTCAGTATCCTCGTGGCAGCCAGGCGCGTCGCGTCACCGTGCGGCGCGGCGGGGGGAGAGGTACCAACGATGACGTCCGGTCCGTCGAGCACCCGCCCGCAGTCCGTGGCCAGCAGGTTCGCCGCGCACGTCCCCGTGCCCGACTCCCGACGACCCGTCGGCGCCCGCGAGGCGGAGGAGTGGGCGCAGGACGTCCGCCGCGACCGCACGACGCTGCTGCGCGGCGCCGGGGTCATCTCCGGCCTGTACGGGTTGGGCGCCTCGGTGCAGGCGGCCTACATCTACGCCACGTACCTGTCGGACTGGGCGGACGTCCCGGTGGTCGCCCGGCTGACCGGGAACGCGCTCGCGGTCGTGATGCTCGTCGTCGCGCTCGCGGTGCTGCGCGTGCACCGGGCGCCCACGCTCACCGCGGTCGGCGTGCGATGCCTGGTGGCGAGCGTGGCGGCCGCGCTCATCAGGGTGGCCTCGCAGACCGTGACGGGCGTCTACGAGCACTGGGACGCCGCCACGCTCGAGGCCGAGCTGCTCAGCGGGTTCAGCGCGGCTCTGATCGCCTGCGCCGTCGGGGTGCGGGCGATGGTGCTGGTCCGCGAGGTGCGGGTGGGCGCGCGGGCGGCCGCGAGCCAGGCCGTCGACGTGCAGCACGCGCTGCACGCGCTGCAGCAGGAGGAGGTCCGGGTGCGGCGTGCTGTCGCCGAGGGCCTGCACTCGAGCCTGCAGCAGCGGCTCGTGGTCATCGTCGCGGGTCTGGACGCGTTCCTGCGCGAGACGCCCGGGCGTCCGATCACCGCGAGCGAGCTCACGTCCCTGCAGGAGCTGCGCGACGACATCGACGTCGTGCGTGAGCAGGACGTGCGCGAGATGAGCCGGCTGCTCTACCCCGACCAGCTCGAGATCGGCATGACGCCCGCGGTGCGCCAGCTCCTGCGGCGGGTGCCGACGAGCATCGCGGTGCGGCTCGTCGTCGGCCCGGCGATGCGTGAGCTCGACGACCCGACGAGCGAGTGGCTCTCGGAGCCCGAGCGGCTGCTCGCGGTGCGCGTGGTGGAGGAGGGGCTCTCGAACGCGTTGCGGCACGGCAACCCGACGAGCCTGGAGGTCGGCCTGGAGCGGGACGGCGACATGGTGGTGGTGCGCGTCGAGGACGACGGCGCCGGCTTCGACCCGATGCTCGTGCACGCCTCCGGCACCGCGCGGCTCGGTGAGCGGCTCGCCCTCGTGGGCGGTCGGCTGGACCTGACCGCACGCGCGGGCGGGGGCGCACGGCTGGAGGCGCGGTTCCCGGTGGCCGCTCTGCGCGCAGGGCGCGGCCCGAGCCAGGGCTGACCCTTCCGGACCGTGGCGCGGCGGCGGGGGCGAGGCGTCGCGCCGACCGGTTCGTCGGGCAGATCCGACACGCCCCGGCCCGTCCGACATGCCCCGTGAAGTCCACGATGTGGGACTCGCGAGGGGGACATGTCCCTCCTAATGGACACGCGTTCAGCGTGGATGTCCGAAACGCGCAGATCCGCAGGTCGCAGCGCGGGTGAAAGAAATGGACGTTCCGGGCAGGGCGGGTGTTTTGACCCCGATGGTCCGTCGGAGTCCGGTCTGCACCGCCTTACCGTCGCGGTTCGCGAATCTCGTCCCCATCCGCCCGCGCCACAGGAGTCATCGATGTCCACGAAGAAGTCCGCCCACCGTCGCAAGGCCCTGGCCGTCGGCATCGCCGTCGTCGGCGTCGCCGGCCTCTCGCTCGCCTCGGCGGCCCAGCTCAACCTCATCTCCGACGGTGCGCAGTTCCAGTCCGGCGTCGACGTCGTCGCCAACTGCCAGCCCGCGAACCAGGACATCTCGGTGTCCTTCTCCGACCCGAGCCTGGCCGCCTCCGGCTACGCCAGCACCTCCGTGGTGTTCTCCGGCATCGCACCGGCCTGCTTCACCAAGCTCGCCAACGTCGCCGTCGCGACCACCGGCGGTCTGACCGAGATCGCCTCGGCGCTCACCGTCTCGGGCGCGACGCTCACCGTCGCCCTGCCGACCGGCACGACGGCCGACGCCGTCTCGCAGGTCGCGTTCTCCATCCACGACTGACCCGGCGGACCAGGGCACGCATGACGAGCACGCACGAGCCCGCAGCACCCGAGGCGCCCCGCGCGCGTCGGGTGCTGCGTGCCGTGCCGACCGTGCTGCTCTACGGCGCGGCGATCGTCGCGGCCTGGTTCCTGTGGCCGTCCTCGCTGGGCGGCTGCACCACTCTCACCATCGTCTCCGGCCACTCGATGGAGCCGACCTACTACACGGGCGACGTCGTGGTCGCCCGGTGCGGCGAGCCGCAGGTCGGTGACGTCGTCGTCTACCAGCCCGCCGACCTCGGCGGAGCCCGGATCATCCACCGGATCATCGGCGGGGACGGCGCCTCGGGCTGGCAGATGCAGGGTGACAACAACGGGTTCGTCGACCCGTTCAGCCCGACCGACGCCGAAGTCGTCGGCATCGCGTCGGTGCACCTGCCGAAGGTCGGCCTCGCGGCCGCCGCCCTGACGAACCCGTGGATCTGGGGCTCGCTCATCGTGATCGCCGTCGGCATCCTGCTGTGGCCGACCCGGGTCGAGGACGACGACGAGCGCTCGCAGGACGACGACGCCCCGGCCGGGCCGTCCGCTCACGTCGCGGTCGGCGAGGGTGCGCCGTGACGCGCCGTGCGCGCCTCGTCGCGCTCGTCGCGCTGCTCGTGACCCTGGTCGGGTTCGGCGCCTCCCAGGCCTCAGCGGCCGCCCTCGTGCTCGACGCCGGGATGCGCCCGAGCTCGGCGAGCGTGACCCGCTGCACCGCCCAGGCCGTCACCGTCACCACGACGAGCACCACCGGCGCCGCGAGCCAGGTGGCCGTCACGGGCCTGGACACCGCCCGGTGCGCGGGCCGTGCCGTCCTCGTGTCCGTCTACGACCCCACCGTCACGTCGGGCTGGGCCTCCGCGCGCCGCTTCACGGGCGTCGGCACGGTCACCGCGACCTCAGCGACCCTGACCGCCTCGACGTCCCCCACCTCGTTCACCCCGTCCGCGGGCCTGAAGGCGCACGTCACGATCGGCGGCTGGCCCGTGCAGGCGACCTGGTCGTACGCCTCGGCCGCCGCGGTCGGCTGCCAGGTCCGGACCAACGGCTCGGGCGCGGTCGACACGACGAAGACCTGCACGATCGGCACCGTCACGCACAGCGGGTACAACACCTACTGGCGGCACCTGAGCGTGCAGGTGCCCATGACGTTCTCCGCGCCGCCGTCCTCGAACCAGTACGTCACGTTCACGTTCGCCGTCCCGACCGCCGACCAGCCCGCGTGGTGGTCGTGGTCCGGCGCGGGCCTGTCCGCGTACAGCTACGGCTCCGGCCAGGGTGCGATCACCTCGAGCTGCTCGGCGCTGCCGATGATCTCCGGGCGCACCCCGAGCAACGTGTGGGGCGGGTTCACCGGGATCTCCCTCCAGGTCGACATGGAACGCACCGCCACCCCGCTGTGCACGGTGCCCTGACCGTCGCCTCCTGACCCGCCGAACGCTCAGTCCCGCCCCCTCGCGCCCGATGGGACGGTGGAGGACCTGGGCGCTCGCCCCACGGGTCGCTCGGCGCGGGTTGCACCTCTCCCGCCCCGGCCACCCCGGTGGCGCACGTACGGCGACTCCGGTCGGCACGATGCCGACCGTTCGAGCGCTGCCCGCGCGACCGCCCATGGAGGGGAGGGGGCATGGCGTCGACCCTGGGGACGCTGCGCCGGCGCCCCTCCTCGACCCGCGTGTTCTGGGCGAGCTCGCTCGCGGCCGTGTCGCTCGCCGGGCTGTACGCCTCGGCCCGTGCCGCCGAGCAGCTCGTCGTCGCCGCACCGGCCGGGTGCGACGTGCAGTCCGTCGACTGGTCCTACGAGATCGGCCTCGACGCGCGCACCGGGTACGGCATCACCGGCACCCGTTTCGTCGACGTGCCCGACGCCTGCGAGGGTGTGCGCGTGCAGGTCCTCTACCGGGCCGACGGGTCGATCGTGCGCCGTTCCGAGGTCGTGCTGCACGACGGGACGGTCGACCTGCTCGGGGTCCTCGAACCCGCCGGGACCCGGGTCACCGACGCGTCCTGGGTCGTCCTCCCCGACTGACGTGCGACGGGCGCGGCGACCGACGCCTCCGCGTGTCCCTCAGGCCTCGCGCGCCGGCTCCACCTCGACGGGCGTCGCCTCCGGCCGCTTGGCCGTCCGGGCCGCCCCGCTGGAGGTGCCGTGCAGCCGCCGGGTCGCCCACGGGTACAGGTGCACCTTGGCCCACCGGGCGTCGTCGCGGACCTGAGCGAGCCGCGGGACGGGCGGCAGCGGTGCCGGCGGCTCGTCCCAGTCCGGGACGTCCGGCGCGAGCCCGAGCCCGACGAGCGCCGCCTGCGCGACGCGCGCGTGGCCGTCCTTCGTCAGGTGGATCCGGTCGTCGGACCACATCCGCCAGTCCGACAGCGAACGCATGCCCCACAGGTCGAGCACGTACGCGCCGTGCCGACGGGCGATCGACCACACGTGCGCGTTGAACACCCCGACCCGGGCCCGGGTGGCCCGCACGAGCGGCGACCCCGCGGCGTCCATGCCCGTGCCCAGGAGCACGTCGATGCCCGCGGCCCGCAGCCGTGCCACCCCGGCCTCGAGGTCGCGGGCCAGCCGGTCGACGTCGACCGACGGGCGCAGGATGTCGTTCCCTCCGCCGACGAGGCTCACCAGGTCCGGTCGCAGGTCGAGGGCGACGGGGACCTGCTCGCGCAGGATCGGTCGCAGCAGCCGGCCGCGGATCGCCAGGTTCGCGTACTCCAGCGGCGGCTGCCCCGCGGCGGTGCGGCGCTGCGAGAGGTGCATGGCCAGCTGGTCCGCCCAGCCGCGCAGGGGCGCGTCGGCGGGCGGCAGGGGGATGTGCGGGCCCGCCGGGTGCCCGGGGGCGTCCCACAGCCCCTCGGAGAACGAGTCGCCGATCGCGACGTACCGCGACCACCGGACCTGGCCGCCGTCGAGCACCGGGGGTCCGCCGAGCACCGGGGACGGGTGCGCAGGGTGCTCGGTGGTGGGGGAGAGGTCGACGGGCTGCTCGTCCGGAAGGGTCACCGGGCCATTGTGCCCACGGGGGGCGACAGGCGTCAGGGCAGCGTCCAGTCGACCGGCTGCGCGCCCTGCTCGACCAGGAGCCGGTTCACCTGGGAGAACGGTCGCGAGCCGAAGAACCCCCGGCTGGCCGACAGCGGGCTCGGGTGCACGCTGGCCACGACCGGCACGCCGTGCAGCGCGGGCGCGAGCGACTGCGCGTCCCGGCCCCACAGCACGGCGACCAACGGTCCGCCCCGCTCCACGAGCGCGGCGATCGCACGGTCGGTGACCGCCTCCCAGCCGTGCCCGCGGTGCGACGCGGGTGCGCCCGGCCGGACGGTCAGGACCCGGTTGAGCAGCATGACGCCCTGCGCGGCCCACGGCGTCAGGTCGCCCGACGTCGGTGCGGGCAGGTCCAGGTCCGTGACGAGCTCGCGGAAGATGTTCGCCAGCGAGCGTGGCACCGGCCGCACGTCGGGCTGCACGGAGAACGAGAGCCCCATGGGGTGCCCGGGTGTGGGGTACGGGTCCTGCCCGACGATCAGCACACGGACGTCGGCGAGTGGTCGCTCGAAGGCCCGCAGGACGGCGTCACCGGCCGGCAGGTACTCGCGTCCCGCGGCGACCTCGGCGCGCAGGAAGGCCCCGGCGGCGCGCAGCTGCGGCTCCACGGGGGCGAGGGCTGCGGCCCAGTCGGCCGCGACGAGCTGGTCCAGCGGGGCGCCTGTCACGGGCGCGAGAGTACCCGGCCGGTCGAATGACACCGCTGTCGTTCGCGCCGTACGATGGCGCACGACGGACGTCCCCCCACACCGACGGCCCCGACCGGGTCGACGCGCAGAGGTGGACGAGCACGGCGGACGACCGGCCCGCACGATGGAGGAGGACGCATGACCGTGACGGCGACGCTCACCCCGAGCCCCCAGGTCGACCCCTCCGGTGAGGCCCCCGCGCAGTCGGAGCTGTCGGAGCGGGACCAGGCGGTCCTGGCGTTCGAACGGCAGTGGTGGAAGTACGCCGGCGCCAAGGAGCAGGCCGTCCGTGAGCTCTTCGACATGTCGGCCACGCGGTACTACCAGGTTCTCAACGCCCTGATCGACGACCCGGCCGCGCTCGCCCACGACCCGATGCTGGTCAAGCGGCTGCGCCGCATGCGGTCCTCGCGCCAGCGTGCGCGCACCGCTCGGCGCCTGGGCGCCGAGGGCTGACGCGCGGCTCGTCGTCGGCCCTCCTGGGCCGGTCTTCGGGGCCGGTGTTCGGGGCCGGGAAGGTCGATCTCCCCGGATCCACAGCGTGACCCGCTAGCCTTTCGGCCGTGAGCAAGGCCGACTACCCCTACCCCCCGGACGAGTTCGACGCGCCCCGGAGCCCGGACGCGCCGCGCGACCCCTACCTCGCGCCGCGTTCCTGGTGGAGCCGGTGGTGGCCCTTCGTCGCGGTTCTGGTGGTGTTCCCGGTGCTGGCGTTCGCCCTGGTGAACCTCGCGGCACGCTTCGACTCCCTGCCGATCGGCGGCGACTCGTCCGCGTCGGACGGGGCGTCGGACACCTCGACGGATGCGGCGTCCACGGCGCCGACCGACACCGGCACCGAGGCGGCCGAGACCCCGGCCGAGACGCCCGCGGCCACCGCCGACCTGGCCACGCCCGTCGTGGTCTACAACGCGGCCGGCATCGCCGGCCTCGCGGCGAGCACGGCCGAGACGCTCACGACCGCGGGCTTCACCGCCGTGACGACCGGCAACCAGGACGCCGGTGACCTGACGGAATCGGTCGTGTACTACGGCAGCGACGCGCTCAAGCCGACCGCGGACCTGGTGGCGCAGACCCTCGGCATCACGACCGTCACCCTGTCCCTGGCCGAGTCGCCGAGCGGCGTGTCGGTCATCCTGCTCACCGCTCCCTGACGGACGCGTCCGCGAGGTTCACCCTCGGGTCGTCCGACGACCTGCGAGACGACCCTGGTCGGGACGTGACGTGCGCCACTAGGCTCACCGCACCCCGCCGCGACGCGGAGCGCCGGGGCCCCGATCGTCGAGGAGTGCGCATGGCCCAGGGCACGGTCAAGTGGTTCAACGCGGAGAAGGGCTTCGGCTTCATCACCCCCGTGGGTGGCGGGCAGGACCTCTTCGTCCACTACAGCGCGATCCAGGTGGACGGCTACCGGTCCCTCGAGGAGGGGCAGGAGGTCGACTTCGAGGTCGGCCAGGGCACGAAGGGGCCGCAGGCCGAGCAGGTGCGGCCCGTCTGACCTTCGCCCGGTCCTTCGGAACGGCACCGCCGCCCCGGCATCTCGCCCGGGCGGCGGTGCCGTTCTGTGCGTCCGGAGGTCGTCCGCCGAGGGCGGACGACCTTGCACTCACCGGGGTCGAGTGCTAACCATTGGACTTAGCACTCTCCGGTGGAGAGTGACAGAATCACCACGGCCGTCCGGTGAGGGCCGTCGGGTGCGGGACATGACCGCGCACGGCGACCCGTCCGTCGCGGGCACCTTGCGGCCGACCCACGAACCGAGTGAAGGATCACAGCCCCATGGCCAAGATCATTGCCTTCAACGAGGAGGCCCGGCGCGGCATCGAGCGCGGGCTCAACGTCCTCGCCGACACCGTCAAGGTGACCCTCGGCCCGAAGGGCCGCAACGTCGTCCTGGACAAGAAGTGGGGCGCCCCCACGATCACCAACGACGGTGTCTCCATCGCCAAGGAGATCGACCTCGAGGACCCCTTCGAGAAGATCGGCGCCGAGCTCGTCAAGGAGGTCGCCAAGAAGACCGACGACGTCGCGGGTGACGGCACCACCACCGCCACCGTGCTCGCCCAGGCGCTCGTGCGCGAGGGTCTGCGCAACGTCGCCGCCGGCGCCAACCCGATCGCCCTGAAGAAGGGCATCGAGAAGGCCGTCGAGGCCGTCACGGCTGCGCTCCTGGAGCAGGCCAAGGAGGTCGAGTCCAAGGAGGAGATCGCCGCCACCGCCGCCATCTCCGCCGGCGACGTCGCGATCGGCGAGCTCATCGCCGAGGCGCTCGACAAGGTCGGCAAGGAGGGCGTCATCACGGTCGAGGAGTCCAGCGCCCTGGGCCTGGAGCTCGAGCTCACCGAGGGCATGCGCTTCGACAAGGGCTTCCTGTCGGCGTACTTCGTGACCGACCCCGAGCGTCAGGAGGCCGTCCTCGAGGACGCGTACGTCCTGCTCGTCGAGTCGAAGATCTCGAACGTCAAGGACCTGCTGCCCCTGCTGGAGAAGGTCATCCAGTCCGGCAAGCCGCTGTTCATCGTCGCCGAGGACGTCGAGGGCGAGGCCCTGGCCACGCTCGTCGTCAACAAGATCCGTGGCACGTTCAAGTCGGTCTCCGTCAAGGCCCCCGGCTTCGGCGACCGCCGCAAGGCGATGCTGCAGGACATGGCCATCCTCACCGGTGGTCAGGTCGTCTCGGAGACCGTCGGCCTCAAGCTGGACACGGTGGGCCTCGAGGTCCTCGGCACGGCGCGCAAGATCGTCGTCACCAAGGACGAGACCACGATCGTCGAGGGTGCCGGCGACGCCGCGCTCATCGCCGGTCGCGTGAACCAGATCCGTGCCGAGATCGAGAACTCGGACTCGGACTACGACCGCGAGAAGCTGCAGGAGCGCCTCGCCAAGCTGGCCGGCGGCGTGGCCGTCATCAAGGCCGGTGCGGCGACCGAGGTCGAGCTCAAGGAGCGCAAGCACCGCATCGAGGACGCCGTCCGCAACGCCAAGGCCGCGGTCGAGGAGGGCATCGTCGCCGGTGGTGGCGTTGCGCTCATCCAGGCCGGCAAGGTCGCGTTCGCGAACCTGGTTCTCGAGGGTGACGAGGCCACCGGTGCCGCGATCGTCAAGCTCGCCATCGAGGCCCCGCTCAAGCAGATCGCGATCAACGCCGGTCTCGAGGGCGGCGTCGTGGCCGAGAAGGTCCGCAACCTCCCGACGGGTCACGGCCTGAACGCCGCGACGAACACCTACGAGGACCTGCTGGCCGCCGGCGTCAACGACCCGGTCAAGGTCACGCGCTCCGCGCTGCAGAACGCCGCGTCCATCGCTGCGCTGTTCCTCACCACCGAGGCCGTCGTGGCCGACAAGCCGGAGAAGGCCGCCCCGGCCGGCCCCGGTGGCGGCGAGGACTTCGGCGGCGGTTTCTGATCCGCTGAACCACCGCCGGCGATGATCCGCCGGCAGCACGGACGGAGGGCCGGTCACCTACGGGTGGCCGGCCCTCCGGCGTTCCCGCGGCACCGCGGAAGGTCCGGCGAGGCCCGTGCGGCCTGCGTGCGAGGTCGCCGCGGGCCGCGGCTACTGGTGGTAGCTCGACAGGAAGTTGCCGATGCGCTCCACGGCCTCGGACAGCACCCGGGCCTCGGGCAGCGTGACGACGCGCAGGTGGTCGGGCGTCGGCCAGTTGAAGCCCGTGCCCTGCACCAGCAGGATGTGCTCGCTGACCAGCAGGTCGTAGACGAGCCGGCCGTCGTCACGGATCTCGTGCACCTCGGGGTCGAGCCGCGGGAACAGGTACAGTGCCCCGTCCGGACGGACGCAGTCGACGCCCGGGATCGAGGTCAGCCCCCGCCACGCGACGTCGCGCTGCACGTGCAGCCGGCCTCCGGGCGCGATGAGCGCGTCGATGGACTGCACGCCGCCGAGCGCCGCCTGGATCGCGTGCTGCGCCGGCACGTTCGGGCACAGACGCGTGGACGCCAGCAGCGTGATGCCCTCGAGGAACCCGCGCGCGTGGTCGCGTGGTCCGGTGATCGCCAGCCAGCCGGCCCGGTACCCGGCGACGCGGTACGTCTTGGACAGCCCGTTGAACGTCAGGCAGAGCAGGTCGGGGGCGAGCGAAGCGAGCGGGACGTGCTGCGCACCGTCGTACAGGATGCGGTCGTAGATCTCGTCCGCCAGGAGCAGCAGGCTGTGCCGCCGCGCGATCGCCACGATGCCCTCGAGGATCTCGCGCGAGTAGACGGCACCCGTCGGGTTGTTCGGGTTGATGACGACCAGCGCCTTGGTCCGCGGGGTGACCAGGGACTCCAGGTGCTCCAGGTCGGGCTCCCAGCCCGCGGTCTCGTCGCACCGGTAGTGCACCGGGAGCCCGCCGGACAGGCTCGTCATCGCGGTCCACAGCGGGTAGTCGGGGGAGGGGACGAGCACCTCGTCGCCCTCGTCGAGCAACGCCTGGCAGACCATCGTGATGAGTTCCGAGACGCCGTTGCCGACGAACACGTCGTCGACGTCGATCGACGGGAAGCCCGGCGTGGTCTCGTACCGGGTGACGATCGCCCGGCGGGCCGACAGGATGCCGCGCGACTCGGAGTAGCCGTGCGCCAGGGGGATCGCGGCGATGACGTCCCGCACGATCTGGTGCGGTGCGTCGAAGCCGAAGGCCGCCGGGTTGCCGGTGTTCAGCTTGAGGACGGTGTGCCCCTCGGCCTCCAGGCGTGCCGCCTCGTCGAGCGTCTTGCCGCGGATCTCGTACAGCACGTGGCGCAGCTTGGCGGACTGGTCGAGGGGACGCAGCGGCATGGTTCGAGACTAGTCCCGTCGCGTGCCGTCCCCTCCCAGGTCGGACCGTGGTCGCCCGGGTGTCGGTGCGCGCGTGCCCACGACGACGGTGGCGTCCAGGTCGTCGTCGGACACGACACGGGCGTGCAGGCCGTGCTCGGCCATCACGGCCACGGCGGCGGGTGCCTGCCGTTCGCTCGTCTCGACCAGGACGTGCCCGCCGGGGGCCAGCCACCGGGCGGCCACCGCGGCGAGCCGGCGCTGCAGGTCGAGCCCGTCGGGCCCGCCGTCGAGCGCCACGGCGTGCTCGTGCAGCCGGGCCTCGGGCGGCATCAGCGCGACCGCGCCCGTCGGGACGTACGGGGTGTTCGCGGTCAGCACGTCGACCCGCCCGCGCAGGTCGGCGGGCAGCGGCGCGTCGAGGTCGCCCTGCAGGACGAGCACGCCGTGCGGGGCCAGGTTGCGACGCGCGCAGGCGACGGCGGCGTCGTCGACGTCCGCCGCGACGAGCCTCACGTCCGGCCGTGCGGTCACCACGGCCAACCCGATCGCGCCCGAGCCGCAGCACAGGTCGACCACCACCGGTCCGCCGCCGTCCCTCGCAGGCATGCCACCGGGCCCGGGGAGGAGCGCGAGCGCCTCCCGGACGAGCAGCTCGGTCCGGCGTCGGGGCACGAACACCCCGGCAGCGACCCCCACGCGCAGTCCGGAGAACTGCGCCCAGCCGAGCAGGTGCTCGAGCGGCAGGCCCTCGACGCGGCGCTCCACCAGCCGTTCGAGCTCCGGGAGGTCCGGGACGCCGTCGGCGCCGGTCGCGGCCTCGAGCAGCAGGGTCGCCTCGTCCTCGGCGAAGACGCAGCCCGCGGCACGCAGGCGGACGACGACGGCGTCCAGGTGATCCGGCTGCGTGCCGGACGCGGCAACGGGCACGGGCACGGGCACGGCCAGGGGCGTTGGTGCGGGCGCGGCGTCGGCGGGCTCCCCGATTGCCGGGACCAACGGTCAGGCCCCCTCGGCATGGTCGCGCCAGCTGTGCCGCGGCTCGTACCCGAGCAGGCGACGGGCCTTGTCGATCGAGAGCAGCGTGTCGTGCACCCCGACGTCGCCCCGCACCGGCACGCCGGGGAACTGCTCCGCGAGCAGCTCGGCGTTCGGCCGACCCATGACGGTGTCGGCGGCGGCGATGATGAAGCGGTCGTAGCCGGCGGGTGCGGTCTCGAGCGCCCGCAGCACGGCCTGGGCACCGTCCCGACCGTCGATGTAACCCCACAGGTTCCAGCGACGCTGCCGTGCGTCGGCGTCGAACGACGGGAACTGCGCGTAGTCCTCGGGGTCCATCACGTTGGAGAACCGCAGCGAGGTGATCGCCAGCTCCGGGTTCCACCGGACGAGCTCGATCGCGAGCGTCTCCTCCAGGTGCTTGCCCAGGGAGTACGTCGACTCGGGCCGGGCCGGGTACTCCTCGTCGACGGGGACGTAGGGCGGAGGGGTCTCGAACGGCAGGCCGAGGACGGTCTCGCTGGACGCGTGCACGATCCGTCGCACCCCGAGGCGGGTCGCGGCCCACAGGACGTTGAACGTGGCCGCCATGTTGTGGTGGAACGTCGTCACGTCCGGCACGATCCCCGGGGCGGGCACCGCGGCCAGGTGCACGACCGCGTCGACGCCCTCGTGCTGGTCGCCCACGGCGGTCAGCGAGTCGACGACCTGCCCGTAGTCGGTGAGGTCGACCCGGACGAAGCCCGGCCCACGGGTGCCGTCCCTGTCGAGGTTGACGACGGCGTGACCCGCGGCGGACAGCTCACGCACCACCGTCCGTCCGAGCTTGCCTGACCCTCCGGTGACTGCGATGCGCATGCGGCGATCCTTGCACCCTCAGCGGTGCCGGGTGCGGTCCTTCGCCGGGACCCGCAGGCCGGAGGCGCGCAGCCGCCGGATGAGCTCGTGCGCCGAGACGGGGACCGCGCCGAGCGCCACCAGGTCGTCGTAGCGGACGTCCGGCACGTCGTAGTGGTCCAGGTCGAACGCCCGCTCGGGAAGGCCCGCACGTGCCGCGAACGCGTGCAGCTCGGCCAGCGACTCGTCCGAGACGAGGTGCCCCCACGACCGCCCGTGGTTGGGCCACAGCGGCGGGTCGACGAGCACGGTCACCGGCCGAGCGTACGTCGCGTCAGCGCACGAACAACCGGCTCGCCTGGGACTCGGCCTCGGCGTAGGTGCGTGCCGCCGTGTTCATCGCGGTCACGATCTGCTCGAGCGAGGCGTCGACGCGGGTCTCGGTGCTCGACCAGTCGGCCATGACCCCGGCGAACGCCCCGGCCGCCGCGCCCTTCCAGCCGGCCTGCAGCTCGGCGAGCTGGCGGTGCATGGCCGCGACCTCGGTGCGGATGGTGGCGGCGCGGGCCTGGACGGCGGCGGCGGACGTCGCGAGCTGTGCGCTGTCGACCTCGTACCTGCTCATGGATGAACCTCCCGGGTGGCCGGACGACCGGTACCCGGGAGGGTGCGGCCGTGGTCCGGCGGTGGAGGTCCCGACGCTACGAGCGCCGGCCGGAGCCCTTGCGGGGAGGTCCGGCCGGCGCTCGTGACATCAGCAGCGTGCGGGGCTGTGGGCGGCTCGGTGGGAGCACGCCCGGGGTGCGATCAGGAGTCGACGTCCGACTGCTCGGCCGCCTGCCGTGCCGCGGCCTCCTCGGCCAGACGGCTCTGCTCCTTCTCCAGGCGCTGGAGCTCGGCCGACAGGTTCTGCCGGGCCGGCTCCTCCCACGCCGCGCCGAGCGGGCTGACGAACAGCGACTCCCGCTCCAGCAGCTTGTGCAGGATCCGCACGCGGGCCCGCACGTAGTCCTCGACCGGCAGGTGCGAGTACTCGGCGCGCACGTCGTGCAGGTAGGCCTTGTAGCGCTGCGGCTCGGCGGCCAGCATCGCCAGGTCGGCGTCGCACAGCACCGCGCAGTCGAAGTCGCTCGGGTCGGGCGAGTGCCGCACGAGGGCCACCACGAGGTCCCGGACCCGCAGGGCACGGTCCTCCGGCACCCCGAGGGCGGTCAGCTCGGTGTAGGCCAGGTCGCTGCTGGCGACCTCGTCCTCACCGCCCTTGTTGGCGTACGCCTTGCGGTCGGCGGCGTCGAAGACCGCCCCGTGGTACCAGGCGGCGAGGCGGACCAGAGCCGGCTCGTGCGTCTCCTCCGCGAGCTCGTCGACCCGCTGCAGGACGTCGACCAGGTGTCGCAGGTTGTGGAACTCCCGGCCGGGTGCGCTCCACCGTGCCACGAGGGCCTCGGCCCTGTCGTGCAGCTCGCCCGGAGAGGCGGTCGCGCCGGCCTCCCCTGCGCTGCGCTGGTACGCGGACAACAACCACTGCGGTGCGTCGATGACGCCCATGAACAAGCCTCACGTGACGGCGAACATGTCTCGGACCCGTCATCGTAGCCCCGCCGGTTCAGGAAATGTCCGGGCTGTGCACAGGACGATCCGTGACGCTCTCGGACGAGACGGACGCCGCGCCGCCGAGCGGGATCCGGACGCTCACCGTGGTCCCGCCACCCACGGTCGCCCGCAGGTCCACCGCGCCGCCGTGCGCGTCGACGATCGCCGCGACGATCGCCATGCCGAGGCCAGCACCACCGGACTCACGGGTCCGTGAGGCGTCCACACGGTAGAAGCGCTCGAACACGCGGGCGGCGTGCACGGGGTCGATGCCCGGCCCGTGGTCGCGGACCTCCAGCACCCCGGCGCCGTCACGGACGCCGACCGCGAGCTCGACCGGCGACCCTGCCGGCGTGTGCTGCACCACGTTGCCGACGAGGTTCGCCACGACCTGCCGCAGCCGCGCCTCGTCGCCGGTGACCACGCAGGGTCCGATCGCGCCCCCGGCACCCAGCGGCTCGAGACGCGCGGAGCGGCCGGGGTCCAGGGCGTGCAGGTCGCTCAGCGCGTCGCCCGCGAGCACGGTCAGGTCGACAGGGACGGCGCTCATCGGACGGCGCTCGTCGAGCCGGGCCAGCGCGAGCAGGTCCTGCACCAGCGCGCCCATGCGCGTGGCGGACTGCTCGACGCGGCGCATCGTGTCGTCGACCTGGTCGCGCTCGGTCAGGGCACCCATGCGGTACAGCTCGGCGTAGCCGCGGATCGTCGCCAGCGGGGTGCGCAGCTCGTGCGAGGCGTCGGCGACGAACCGGCGCATCCGCTCCTCGGAGGCCGTGCGGGCGTCGAAGGCCTGCTCGATCTGGGTCAGCATGCCGTTGAGCGCGGCGGACAGCCGACCGACCTCGGTGGACTCCGGGGCGGGCGGCACGCGCTGGGACAGGTCGCCGTCGGCGATCGCCGCAGCCGTGGTCTCGATCTCCTGCAACGGGCGCAGCGAGCGCTGCACGGCCCACCCGCCCGCGACGACGCCGAGCAGCACGATGCCCAGGCCGCTCAGGACGAGCGTGAGGACCATCTTCTCCACTGTGCGGTCGACGTCCATCAGCGGCAGGGCGACGGCGACCGAGCCGAGCTGCCCGAGCGGTGTCCGCCCGGGGAATGCCACGACCCGCCAGCTCGAGCCACCCGTGGTGGACGGGACGGTGAAGGGCACGCCTGCGATCGCCGCAGCCTCGTCCGCCGTCAGGTCGGGGATCTCTGGCTGACCGTAGTGCTCCGCCGCAGCAGGGGACTGGTACGTCGACTCGACTCCCGCGACCTGCTGGCGCACGAAGTAGTCGCTCGGCGCGTAGCTGTTGCTCGACGAGTCCGACCGCCGGGAGATGTCGGTCTGGTCGACCGCCTCGGACTGGAGCTTGGCGTCGACCTGGTCCAGCAACGTGCTGCGCAGCAGGGTGGCCGCGGCCGCCCCTGCCAGGATCAGCCCGGCTCCCAGCAGCACGGCGATGATCGCGACGAGCCGGGAGCGCAACGACACCCCGGCCCACCGGACCCGCAGCCGGCTGGGGCTCACGGCTGCTCGCGCAGCAGGTACCCGACGCCCCGCTTGGTGTGGATCAGCGGAGGCAGGCGGTGCCCCTCGGCGTCGTCGAGCTGGTCGATCTTGCGGCGCAGGTAGGAGATGTAGGACTCGACGATGTTCGCGTCGCCGACCCAGTCGTACTGCCACACGTGATCGAGGATCTGTGCCTTCGACAGCACCCGGCCCGGGTTGAGCATGAGGTAGCGCAGCAGCTTGAACTCGGTGGGGGACAGCTCGACGTCGTGACCGGCGCGGCGGACCTCGTGTGAGTCGTCGTCGAGCTCGAGGTCGGCGTAGCGCAGCACGCTCGCGTCGTCGGTCTCGCCGGGCTGGGTGCGGCGCAGGATCGCCCGGATGCGCGCGACGACCTCCTCGAGGCTGAACGGCTTGGTGACGTAGTCGTCGCCGCCGACCGTGAGCCCCTGGACCTTGTCGGACGTGTCGTCGCGCGCGGTGAGGAACAGCACGGGCACGTGCTGGCCCTTCTCCCGCAGTCGGCGCGTGACGGTGAACCCGTCCATGTCGGGGAGCATGACGTCCAGCACGACCAGGTCGGGCTCGACCTCACGGGCCAGCTTGAGGGCCTGCCCGCCGTCCGCCGCGGCGTGCACCTCGAACCCCGCGAACCGCAGCGACGTGGCGAGCAGCTCGCGGATGTTCGGCTCGTCGTCGACGACGAGCAGACGCGCCTCGGGCGCGGACGACGGGGCGGTCATGGGCCCAGTCTGCCGGGCGTTCCTGGGCGTCGCCTGGGAGCTGGCTCGACGCGCCGGGAACGCCCGTGACGGTCAGACGAGGACGGCGTCCTCGGTCCGCTCGCGGACCACCGAGGCGAACGTGCGGGCCAGCAGGGCACCGTGGGCGGCGATCGACGCGTCGTGCTGCGCGACGGCCGCGTCGACCGCGTCGGTGTCGATGTCCTCGTGCAGCGAGGCCCAGGCGTGCAGCGTCGCGGGGGACGCCTCCGGGTGGAACTGCAGGCCCCACGCCGAGGCGCCGACCCGGAACGCCTGGTACGGGTACTGCCGGGAGTGCGCCAGCCAGACGGCCCCGCGGGGCAGGTCCACGACGGCGTCGGCGTGCATCGACGGCATGGGGGTCGCTCGGTGGTCCTCGGGCGTGCCCGGGTCGAGCAGCGGGCCGACGAGGGCGTCCGTGAGGGCCTCGGGGCGCCACCGGACCTCGATCACGCCGGCCTCGGGCCCGGGAGGGGCCGCCACCTGCACGCGGCCGCCGGTCGCGACGGCGAGCAGCTGGGCGCCCAGGCAGATGCCGAGGGTCGGCACGCCGGACGCGACGGCATCGGCGAGCAGCGTACGGGTCGCCGTGATGCCGGGGGCGTCCACGTCGAGCGCGGACATCTGGCCGCCGAGCACGAGCAGGCCGTCACCGACGTCTGCCAGGTCGAGGTGCTCGCCGCGGTAGGCGTGCACCGTGCGGGTCTCGACGCCGTCCAGCCAGTGGGCGAAGCGGTCGAGCGGGACGCCGGCATCGAGCTGCACGACGGTGACGAGGGGGGTGTGCTGGGGACTCACGAGCATGCACGGTACCCCCGACTCGTCCCACGACTGCAGCCGCCCAGGTCACGTCCTGGTCACGTTCTGGGAACGCTGCCACGACGTGGCCACGACGGGCCGGTGCCGTCCGCCCGCGCGGCTGCGCAGGGGGACGGCACCGGTCGGGTCAGGGGGCCTCGATCGCCGGGGTCACCGGGGTCGGTGCGATCTGCGGTGCCGAGCCGCCGGACTTCAGCTGCGCGAGACGGGCCTCGATCTCGAGCGAGGCGGTCGACTGCTCCAGCTCGGCGAACTGCGAGTCCAGGCTCGAGGCGGCGATCTCCGCCTGGCCCATGGCGAGCGCCTCCTCGCGGCGCACCTTGTCCTCGAAGCGGGACAGCTCGCTCGTCGGGTCCAGCACGTTGATCGAGGAGATCGCGGTCTGCACCGTCTGCTGCGCCTGCGCCGACTTCTGCCGGGCGACGAGGGTGTCGCGACGCTGCTTGAGCTGGCCGAGCTTGTCCTTCATCATCGCCAGCCCGGACTTGAGCTTCTCGACCGTCTCGCGCTGCTGGGCGATGATCGGCTCGGCGTCGCGGACCTCCTGCTCGGCGGTGATCTGCTTGCCGAGCGCGACCTTGGCGAGGTTGTCGAACTTGTCCGCGTTCAGCGCGTCACCGGTCGCGCGGTACTGGTCGGCGCGGGCCGAGGCGGCCAGCGCCTTCTGGCCCCACTCGCCCGAGGCGCGCACGTCCTCGTTGTAGTCCTGCTCGGCCAGGCGCAGGTTGCCGATCGTCTGGGCGATCGCCTTCTCGGCGTCCGCGATCGAGTTCGTGTAGTCGCGCACGAGCTGGTCCAGCATCTTCTGCGGGTCCTCGGCGCTGTCGATCAGCGCGTTGATGTTCGCCCGGGCGAGCTGGGTGATGCGTCCGAAGATGGACTGCTTCTCGGTCATCGGTCGTGCCTTTCGTCGTTGGAACACCTGCGTCCTTGCTGCCCTGCGGCTCGTGACCTGAGGGGTCAGAACCCGCCGCCGTTGCCTCCGCCGCCGAACCCGCCGCCGTTGCCCCCGCCGCCGAACCCGCCGCCGCTGCCGCCACCGTGGTGGCCGCCGCCGAAGCCGCCACCACCACCGCCGCGCAGGATCGAGTCGATGAGGATGCCCCCGAGGACCATGCCGCCGACCCCGTTGAACGGACCGCCGCCGCCGCGGCCTCCGCGACCGTCCCAGCCGTCGCGGTCCTGGTCCGCCCGGGCGACGTCGGCCTGCGCGAGCCGCTGCGCCTCCACGACGAGCTGTTCGGCCCGGCGTGCCGCGTCGAGGGCGGCCGCGGGGTCGGTCGTGCGCTGGTCGATCGCCGCCTGACGCAGGCGTGCGCCCTCGGCCAGCCGGGTGCGCGCCTCGGGTCCGATCGCTCCGCGCCGCGTGTCGACGTAGTCGGTGGTGGCCCGCAGGGCCGAGTCGAGCCGACCCAGGGCCTCGGCGAGCTGCGACTGCGCGCGTCGGCCCAGCTCCTCGGCCTGCCTGCGGGAGGCGAGCGCGGCGTCGAGCGCGGCCTCGGCGTCGGTGATCCGGCGCAGCGCCGCGAGCGGGTCACCACCGCCGTCGCGTGCGGAGCGCGCCTGCTCGATCGCGGTGCGCGCGTCCTGCGTGAGCGGGCCGACCTCGGGGCTGCCCGCGGCGAGACGGTCCACGTCGGCCAGGTCGGCGCTGATCGACTCGATCGCGGCCGCGAGGCGCACGCCGGCCGCCGCCAGGTCCTGCCCGGCGTGGTCGACCGCGTCGAGCAGGGTGGTGACCTGGCCGAGGGCCTCGCCGGCGGCACGCGCGTAGCCGACGGCCGTGCCCCGCTCGCCCCGCGTGACGGCGTCCCGACCCTGCCCGATCGTCGCGGTCACCTGCTCGAGCAGCAGCCGGGCCTGGTCGGGGTTGTGCGTCACGGACTCCAGGGCCTGGGCCGGGTACGTCGCGGTGAGGGTGGCGAGCGCCGCCCGGGCCGTGTCGATCCGGGCGTGCAGCGCGGTCGCGGTCCGCTCGTGGGTGTCGAGCGCGTCGGCGACGGTGGCCTGCAGGTCGCGCAGCGCGTCGAACGCCTCGGTCTGCGCGTCGAGCTCGGAGGCGATCTGGGCGCACAGGCGGATGATCGCCAGCGCCGTGCCGCGGACCTGCTGCTCGGTGTCGGGGATGTCGTCGTCGAGCGTCTGCCGGAGCCGGAAGGCCTCGGTGACCTGCGTCTTCGCCCGGGCGAGGGTCGCGTCGAACTCGGCCACGGCCTGGTCCCCGAACTGCGCGTGCGCGAAGCCCAGCTCCTGCTCGGACGTGCGCAGCGCGTCGTCGAGGGAGACCAGTGCGGAGGCGGAGCGGCGGTCGAGCTCCTCGGTCGGCAGCGCGTCGAGCCCGTCACCGGCGGGGCGCTCGCCCGGGGCGCCGGGTCCGGTGATCACCGGACCGCTGCCCTTGCGGCGCCGGGCGGACGCGGCGGAGTACGCCACGGCGGCCCCGATGACGACGAGCCCGATGAGCAGCACCCAGACGAAGCCGGAGCCGCCCGAGGAGCCGGTCGCCGCCTCGCGGATCCCGTCGGCGGTCGTGATCGCGGCGCCGGCCCAGTCCTCGTCCCGCAGCGCGTCCTCGGTCTGGGCCGAGACGGCGGTCAGCTCGCCTTCGGTGATCCCGTCCACGCTCGAGGGGGCGAGGAAGTACTTCCGGGCGTCCACCGCGACCGCGAGCAGGAGGTCGTTCGAGCCGAGGCCCGAGCTCTGGGCGGTCTGCTGCGTCCACGCCTCGGGTGTCGCGCCGCCGAAGTCGGAGACGTAGACCACGTACAGCTGGTACGGGGTCTCGGTCGCCAGCTGGTCCAGCGCGTCCTGCACCTGCGCGGTGCTGCCGTCCAGCGCGCCCACCTGGTCGGTGATCTCCGAGGTCAGGGTCAGCGGGTCGGCCGCGGGCAGGACGAGAGCGGTGGCGGGTGAGGCGGTCGACAGGGCGAGCCCCGCGACCAGCGCAGCGGCCACGGACCACCGCCGAGCGCCGGACGGCATGGACCTGCGACGACGAAGGGGAGGCACGGGTTCGATCCTTTCTCAGGCTTGCACCCCGCGCAACGCTCATCCACAGGCCTGGGTTCCCGCCACGTCCCCGCCACGCCCCCGCCACGCCCCGCTCGCCGCGAGCGGGTGGAGCCGGGCCTCAGCCCCGGCCCGCCTCCAGGTCCTCCGCGTCGAGGATCGTGTACGCGTAGCCCTGCTCGGCCAGGAAGCGCTGCCGGTGGGCGGCGAACTCCTGGTCGACGGTGTCGCGCGCGACGACCGTGTAGAAGTGCGCCGTGCGCCCATCGCCCTTGGGTCGCAGCAGCCGCCCGAGCCGCTGGGCCTCCTCCTGCCGGGACCCGAACGAGCCCGAGACCTGCACCGCGACGGACGCCTCGGGCAGGTCGATCGAGAAGTTCGCGACCTTCGAGACGACCAGCTTGGTGATCTCGCCCGCGCGGAACGCGTCGAACAGCCGCTGACGCTCCCGCACGGTCGTCTCCCCGGTGATGAGGTCGGCACCGATGTGCTCGGCGAGCTCGTGGAGCTGGTCGAGGTACTGGCCGATGACGAGCGTCGGGGCACCCTCGTGCGCGGCGACGATCTGCTCGACGACCTTGTTCTTGCCCGAGGCGGTCGCCGCCAGCCGGTACTTGTCCTCGGGCTCGGCGGTCGCGTACGTCATGCGCTCCGCGTCGGGCAGTGTCAGGCGCACCTCGACGCAGTCGGCCGGGGCGATGTAGCCCTGCGCCTCGATGTCCTTCCACGGCGCGTCGAACCGCTTGGGCCCGATCAGGCTGAACACCTCGTCCTCGCGACCGTCCTCGCGCACGAGCGTGGCCGTCAGGCCCAGGCGCCGGCGAGCCTGCAGGTCGGCCGTCATACGGAAGATCGGCGCGGGCAGCAGGTGCACCTCGTCGTAGACCACCAGGCCCCAGTCGCGCGCGTCGAGCAGCTCGAGGTGCGTGTACACGCCCTTCCGCTTCGTGGTCAGCACCTGGTACGTCGCGATCGTGACGGGGCGGATCTCCTTGCGGGCACCGGAGTACTCGCCGATCTCGTCCTCGGTCAGCGACGTGCGCTTGACCAGCTCGTCGCGCCACTGCCGGGCCGAGACGGTGTTCGTCACCAGGATCAGCGTCGTCGTGCCGGACCGGGCCATCGCGCCGGCCCCGACCAGCGTCTTGCCGGCACCACATGGGAGTACGACGACGCCGGACCCGCCGTGGAAGAAGCCGTCGACGGCCTGCTGCTGGTACGGCCGCAGGGACCATCCGTCCTGGCGCAGCTCGATCGGGTGTGCCTCGCCGTCGACGTACCCGGCCAGGTCCTCCGCCGGCCAGCCGATCTTCAGCAGCACCTGCTTCAGGTGGCCGCGCTCCGAGGGGTGCACGATAACGTCGGTCTCGTCGATCCGCGCCCCCAGCAGACCGGCGGTGCGCCTGGAACGGGTGACCTCGGCGAGCACCGCCGGGTCCAGGGCGTGCAGCACCAGGCCGTGCACCGGGTCCTGCACCAGCTGCAGGCGGCCGTACCGGGACATCGTCTCGGCGACGTCGACCAGCAGCGCGTGCGGCACCGGGTAGCGCGAGTACTCCAGCAGCACGTCCACGACCTGCTCGGCGTCGTGCCCGGCGGCGCGGGCGTTCCACAGGCCCAGCGGCGTCAGCCGGTAGGTGTGCACGTGCTCGGGCGCACGCTCGAGCTCGGCGAACGGCGCGATGGCGCGCCGGCAGGCCTCGGCCTGGTCGTGGTCGACCTCGAGCAGCAGCGTCTTGTCGCTCTGCACGATGAGCGGGCCGTCGGGCACGCGCGCCTCCTGGGCTTCGGGATCGGTGACCGATCGGTTCTCGCTGGTGGTGCGGACGTGGTGCGGACGTGCGGTGCGAACAGGTCGTGCGCTGCCTCAGGCGCGTCGCACCGAGGCGATGCGGTGCACGGCGACGGTCAGCTCGGCCTCCCGCTCGGTGTCCACCGCGCGCAGCCGACCGCCCTCGACGAGCACCGGACGCAGCAGGCGGCGTTGCGGAACGCCGTGCGAGCCGACCAGCTCGACCCACACCTGCGCGCGCTCGGCTGCCGCCTCACGCAGGAGCACCAACGCCTCGGCGGGCTCGGCTGTTCCACCGGGCTCGGACGTCGGGCCGTGCGACGGGGCGCCGGCCACGGGTGCCGAGCTCGTACCGTCGTCGGCCTGGTGCCGCTCGGCCGTACGCAGCCGCCGCACGAGGGAGCCGAGCCGGGCCGTCGTGTCCCCGGCCGGCGGCGGGGCGCCGTCGAGCGTGCGTCGACGCACCCGGTCCGCCGCACGTCCGCGCACGCGGTGGACCGTCGGTGCCGTGTGCAGCACCTGCCCGTCGGGCGACTCCGCGACGGGGGCCAGCCCGTGCTCGCGCAGCGCGTCGAGCAGCTCGGCCGTCGGGGCCTGCGCGGCGAGCACGGTCGGCGCGAGCTGGACCAGCCCGAGCCGCGACAGCCGGGGGTCGTCGACCAGACCGGCCAGCAGCGCCGGGTCGTCGGCGCGCACGTAGCTCGACGCGACGCCCGCGCGCAGCCGGCCGTGACGGCGGGCGGCGTCCCTGACCAGGTATTCCAGCGGCTGGGGCACGCCGCCGCGCGCCCGTGCGTCCAGCTCGGCGAGCAGGTCGTCCGCGGTGCTGCCCGCGTCGAGGGCGCCGCGCACCGACGTCGGCGTGAACCGCACGGTGAGCGCACCTCCGCGCGACTCGACGACGGCCGCCCGGTCGAGCAGGTCCTCCAGCTCCGGGCTCGGTCTGCCGGGCACGATGCCGGTCAGGTCGCCCTGCAGCAGCACCTCGTCCACCGGCTCGGGCAGGGTCGTGGCGAGCGCCGCCGACGCCGCGCTCTCGGCCGAACCCGCGCCCTCGGCCGACCCTGCGTCGCCGCCGGGCCCGGCCAGCAGGGCACGCCCGGCGTCCGAGAGGGCGCCGGCGCCGGTCATCCCGATCCGCGACGCCTCGAGGAGCACGGCGGCGACCGAGGCGACCGGCGGGACCGCGCGCGGTGCACGCCAGCGCAGGGTCGCGACGACCTGGTCGGCAGTCGGCGCGAGGCCGTGCGGCGCACCGGCCAGCACCTCGAGCACCGAGCGGCGCAGACGCGGCGCCCACGGGCGGTGCAGCTCGGGGTCGAGCGCCGCGACCACGGAGCCGCGCTCGTCGCGGCCGCCGACCAGCCACGGCGTGCGGTTCGTGGTCAGCCAGGTCGCGGACAGCCGGGCCCAGCGGTCCGGCAGCGAGGCCGCGGCCCACTCGTCGGCCAGGACGGTCGGCACGAACGACGGGGACTCCTCGCCGTCGTCGCTGACCAGCCCGGCGGCACCGGCCAGCTCGACGACGAACGCGGCCTCGCCGTCGTCCACCTCGAGCAGCCCGGCCGTCCGGCGCAGGTCGCGCACCCCGAGGCCCCCGGCGCGCAGCACCGGCGGAGGCGTCCTGCCCCACAGCCGCACGAGGTGCGCGACGAGGCGCACGACCCGTTCGGCCGCTGCGGTCGACTCGGTGGCCACGAGCTCGGCGGGCCGCGCGGCCGCACCCGACCACGCCTCGGGCGTGCGGGCCGGTTCCCGGTGCGTGCGGCCGCCGCGCAGGGCCAGGGCGACCGTGCGGGGCAGCACGACGTGGCGGGCGTCGCCGCGCTCGAGGAGCCCGTTCTGCAGCAGCCAGCCGACGGCGGCCCCCGCGGGCGAGCCGGCCGCGGGGGCCACGCCGACCGGCGGTCCCCAGGTGAGAGCGTCGAGCACCGGGCGGGCCCCGGGCGGTGCGTCGCCGAGCAGGGTGTCGATCGCGTCGGCGGAATGGCCGGCGGAGCGGGCAGCGGCATGGCCGGCGGAGCCCGCAGCAACATGGCCGGCAGAGCGGGCGGAGGAGCCGTCGGCCTCGCCCCCGTCGGCCGGTGCGAGCCCGGCGGGGAACGGGCCGAGCACCTCGGCCAGCCCGGGCCCGGCGTGCAGGGCGGCGTCGGGTGCGTCGTCCTCGGGCCAGAGCAGCGCGAGCGCGACGGCCTCGTCGAGCGCCCGGCCGACCGCAGCCACGTCGGCGCGCCCGTCGGCCCCGACGGCCTGCACGACGCGGTCGCGCGGCACGGGTCCCAGGGCGACGACCGCCTCGAGCACCTGCAGGACCTGGGCGTCGACCTGGGCGAGCGCGCGGTCCAGACCTGTCCGGTTCGTCGCCCGGGCTGCCAACGACGTCAGGGTCGCGGGCGAGGGCGTGGCCAGGTCGGGGCGCCGTCGCAGCAGCTCGACGAGCATGTCGTCGCCGCGCGAGCGCAGGTACCCCGTGAACGTGGCCATCCGCACCACGATACGTGGGGGCCCCTCATCGAACTCTCACGCGCTGTTTCCCGCCGGTTCCTCAGGGCCCGCTCCCGTCCGTCGATGAGGAGGGGAGGTCACCCGGTCCAGGGGCACGACCCGACCACGGACGACGGAAGGCGGTGGCGTGCGCGCGACGTCCCTCGGTGTGCTCCCTCCCTCGGTCCGCGAGATCTGCGTGGGCAGGCAGGCCATCCACGACGTGCTCGGCCGTGCCGTCGGTCACGAGCTGCTGTTCCGGCCCAGCCGGTCGGCCGAGACCTCGGGTGTCGGCGTCGGCCCCGCGCCGGAAGGTGTGCGGGTCACCGGGGACGACGAGGCGACCGCGTCGGTGATCGTCGCGACGACCACCGAGTTCGGCACGCGCGACCTCGCGGGCGACGGCCAGCTGTTCGTCAACCTGCCGCGCTCGTTCGTCGTCGACGAGCTGCCGGTGCCGCTGGACCCGCGCCGGGTCGTGCTCGAGGTGCTCGAGCGCGTCGGGCCGGACGAGGAGGTCATGGCGGGCCTGCACCGGTTGCACCGCCGCGGGTTCGCCCTCGCGCTCGACGACTACGCACCGGGCGACCACCGCGAGGAGATGCTCCCGCTGTGCGAGTACGTCAAGATCGATCTCGGCGACGTGCCGGCCGAGGAGCTCGCGGGCCTGGTCGCGCACGTGCGGCGCCGCGCCCCGCGTGCCCGTCTCGTCGCCGAACGGGTGGAGACCGCGGACGACTTCACGCTGGCCGTCGACGTCGGGTTCGACCTGTTCCAGGGCTACCACCTGCGCCGTCCGGTCGTGCTGTCCCGGCCGGCGCTCGTGCACCACGCCCTGGTCGCCTCCCGCCTGCTCGTCCGGCTGGGCGACCCGCAGGTCTCGTACCGCGTGCTCGCCCGGCTGACCGCGGCAGACCCGGCGATCACCCTCAAGGTGTTCCGCGTCGTCAACTCGGTGGCGGGCGCGGGCCAGCGGGTGCGCAACCTGCACCAGGCGCTCGTGCTGCTGGGCCGCTACCGGTTCCGGTCGATGCTCGTGCTCGAGGTGCTGGCGATCTCCGGTCACCGGGACGACGAGATCGCGCTGCGCTCGCTCGCGCGTGCCAGCGCCGCCGAGATCCTCGTCCCGCAGGACCCGCTCGCCGCCTCGACCGAGACGCTCGTGCGGATGGTCGCCGAGATGCTGCACATGACGGTCGACGAGCTCGGCACCTCGATCCATCGCACCGTCCCCACGCACGACGTGCAGGAGGCGTGCGACGTCCTGGACGCGTACCTGGCGGCGGTCGAGCACGACACCGAGCCGGACGAGGAGATGTCGCAGGACATGTTCGCCGTCTCGATGGCGTACCTGGCCGGTGTGCGCGAGGCGCGCGAGGTGCTCAACGGGGTCCTGGCGCCGGTTCCGCTGCCGCTCGACTGACCTGCGGCGATAGCGTCGGGGTGCCCGTGCACCCCTGCTCACCGCCGAGGACCGATGTGACCAGCGACGCCCCGACCGACCTGCCCGCGCTCGACCCCGCCACGCTCGCCGGGCTGCGCGCCGACGCCGAGGCCCAGCTGCCGGACGTCGTCGCGCTGCGGCACGCGCTGCACCGCACACCGGAGATCGGTCTCGCCCTGCCGGCCACGCAGGCGCTCGTGCTCGCCGCGCTCGACGGACTCGACCTCGAGGTGCGCACGGGCACCGGGCTCTCCTCGGTGGTGGCGGTCCTGCGCGGCGCGCGCCCCGGCCCGGCGGTGCTGCTGCGCGGGGACATGGACGCGCTGCCCGTCACCGAGCGGTCGGGCGAGCCGTTCTCCTCGCAGCACGAGGGCGTGATGCACGCGTGCGGCCACGACCTGCACGTCGCCGGGCTGGTCGGCGCGGCCCGGCTGCTCGCCGCACGTCGCGCGCAGATCGCGGGGTCGGTCGTCCTGATGTTCCAGCCGGGCGAGGAGGGTGACCACGGGGCACGCCTGATGATCGAGGAGGGCGTGCTCGACGCCGCGGGCGAACGGGTCGTGGCTGCCTACGGGCTGCACGTGATGTCCTCGACGCTGCCGACCGGCCTGGTCACCTCGCGTCCCGGCACACTGCTCGCTGCCGCCGACCAGGTGCACGTCACGGTCCACGGGGCCGGCGGTCACGGTTCGATGCCGCACCTCGCGCAGGACCCGGTGCCCGTCGCCGCCGAGATCGTGCTCGCCCTGCAGGCGATGGTCACCCGCCAGTTCGACGTGTTCGACCCCGTCGTCGTGACGGTCGGTCGGATCGCGGCCGGCACCACCGACAACGTCATCCCGGCCACCGCGCACCTCGACGCGACGGTCCGCACCTTCTCCGAGGCGGTGCACGCGGTCGCGCCGGGGCGGATCACCCGGGTCTGCGAGGGCATCGCCGCCGCGCACGGCATGAGCGTGACCGTCGAGCACGTGCGCGGCTACCCGGTCACCGTCAACCGCCCCGAGGAGGTCCGCCGTGTCGCGCGCCTGGCCACCGGGCTGTTCGGGGAGCAGGCCTACCGCGAGTCACCGCAGCCGATCTCCGGTGCCGAGGACTTCTCGTACGTCCTGCAGCAGGTGCCGGGCGCGTACCTCGCCGTGGGGGCGACCCCGGTCGGTGCCGACCCGGCGACCGCCCCTTACAACCACTCGGCGCAGGCCAGGTTCGCCGACGAGGCGCTCGCGGTCGGCCCGGCGGTGCTCGCCGCGCTCGCCCTCGACCGTCTCGCGCAGGGCTGAGGGCTCCGGCGGCAGGCTGCGGCAACCGTCCCGGCAGCAGGTCCGTCCAGGGTGCCGCCCGGATAGCGACGGCCCCGCACCGCTCGACCGACCGCGCGGGGGCC